>JBEKDA010000040.1:0-52317 GCA_050014595.1 Bryobacteraceae bacterium | reverse complement strand
CGGCTTTAGGGGAGCAGAGAGGCGAAACGTCCGGCGCTCCTGAACGCGAAGCTCAGTGCCGTGCATGCCGGTGGTGGGCGAGGCTGGAAATCGGATCACTTGGAACCGTTTCTTTTTTGTCGAAGGTGGGACAGGCCTCCTGGCCTGTCGTTCTGATCCCGCAGCACACGTTTGACCACTCCCAACGCATTTCTAACACGAGAAGACGCCGGGAGGCCTGTCTTACGGCGCTACCGGCGTGGTCTTATGCTCGGCAACGTAGCGGGAGACGTACGCGCCGAAGGCGGCGGATAGCGCCGCGCGGGTGAGGTCCGTGCGGCCCACCTTTCTCCCTTCGATTTCCTTTGCGGGGAGCAGATTGCGCGTGGTGGAGGTGATGAATACCTCATCGGCGCTTTCCAGGTCGTAGGGGGTCATATCCTTCTCGATCAGCTCAATTCCGGGGACGTGGACCTCGCCCAGCAGAAGCTCGCGGGTGATGCCGGGCAGGCAGCCGGCGCTGAGCGGAGGGGTCCAGACCTGGTTGCCAACGGCAGCGAAGATGTTGGCGGACGTGCACTCGGCCACGTGGCCGTGCTCGTTGAGGAGAACGACTTCGTCGAGGCCGCGCGCCTGCGCCTGTTCCACCCAAGTGAGATTAAAGGCCCAGGAGAGAATCTTGGTGCCGGAAAACGGGTTGGCGGCATGGCGGGCGCTGGCAACGTAGGCCAGCTTGACGGCGGCGCCCCATTCTTTGGAATCGGCGGTGAGAGCGATCAGGTCGGCGGGGCGGCCGGTGGATGGGCCGGCCCACATGCCTCCGGTGTTGCGGACGATCACAAGACGGAGGGTCGAGTTGCGGGCTTTGTTAGCTTCAACCAACTCGAGCAACTGGCGGCGGACATTCTCGGGCCCGGTGGGGAGGGGGACGTGGAGAGCGGCGGCGTCGCGGGAGATACGGGCCCAGTGGCGGTCGAAAGCGAACAGGACGCCATCGGCGACGCGGATCGTGGTGAAGACCCCCCAACCCGAGAGGAGGCCGACCTGGCCGGGAGAAAGGCCGGGTTCGGAGACTTCGCAAATGCGGTCATTGTGAAGTACGAAACGGTGCAGCACGAAGACTATTTTAGCGCGTAGCGCTTCCTGCCCAGTTGGGAAAGGGATTGGTGCGGGCTTCGCGGCAGGCGGAGATGAGTTCGGGAAGACGGCTACGGCGAGCATGGAGGCGATCGAGGAGTTGGGCGAGCTGGTCTTCCTCGCCGTCGATCCAATCGGGAGGGATACGCTTCCACGCCTGGTCGATGACCTCTTCGGGGAAGTGAACGATCTGGTCGAGCCAGGGGCGGAAATCGTCGAGGGAGCGGACGGACTCGTAGACCGTACGGCGGTGATAAAGACCCTGGACGGGGGATTCGGGGAAGTCCCAGTGGGGGCCGTTGAAAGCGAAGCCGTGGTCGATCATGCGGGCGACGAAGCCGGGACGGGACGCGGGCGCACGGTCTTCGGAGCGGTGCACCAGGGCGCGGTGGAAGATGCTCTGGCGGCCGTCGGCATTGGCGACCCATTTGTCGAAGACCAGAATGGCGCGGAAATCGTCCAGGTTGGCGACTTGGGGAAGCAGGGCGTCGGGCAGGTAGTCGTAGACGGCGATGCGGTTGGGGTCGCCGGGAAATTGGGAGCCGAAGTGCCAGCCGGGCTCGATGGGGATGCGGAGCGTTCCGAGGTTGAGATGGAGTTCGGGGTTGGCGGCGAGGAACTCGGCGGTGACGCGGATCAGGGCGGTTTCGGGAACGGCGATTTTGAGGTATCCGAGGAAGACGGAGGAGAGCAGTTCGTTGACCAGGATGCGGCGGTGCTGGGGATTGTTGCGGAACTTGACGACATACCAGCAGCCGTTATCCGCTTCGAGCAGATGGGACTGTGCCCCGCCTCGCATTTTTCGCACGTGCCGGACAGCGGTAAGCGGCATGGGAATCGAGTAACCTAGAGTTTTAACACACAGGAGGATGACCGATGGCGGACCAGGAATCGAACGGCGACGCGGCCAGCGCGCCGGCGCGAAGCAAGGACGAAGTGGCAGTGGAACTGATGAAGTTCATCGCAGTGACCACGGGATATGGCAAGTCGCCACAAGGTTCGACGGGATTTTCGGGGAAACCGGTGGCGCGGTCGGCAGAGGAACACGCCGAAGCGCTACTGGAATTGTTCGAGCGTTGCCGGCGCGTGCTGAATAAGGAATAGGGCCGGTCCCGAGTGTGGGGCGGCCAATTCTGGCCGCAGCCGGCTTTTAGCCGGCCCCTTCCGCGCAGTCGCGAAACCGTCGCAACCGCTGAGTTACAAATCAGCTAGCGTTTCTTGGCCTTCTTCGGCGGCGCCTTCTTCTTGGGAGCGGGCTTCTTAGCAGCCTTTTTCGGTGGAGCTTTTTTCGCGGTCTTCTTGGCCGGAGCCTTTTTGGCGGCTTTCTTAGCCGGGGCCTTTTTGGCGGCTTTCTTGGCGGCTTTCTTAGCCGGGGCTTTCTTGATGGCGGGCTTCTTGGCGGGCGCCTTGTGGGAAGCCGGGGCTGTCGTGACGGGCTTCTTGGGTGGGGTGGGAGGATCGGCGGCCACCACGGGCACCGTTTGAGAAATGGGAGTCGAGACGATCATCTCGATCTCAATTTCCTCGTCTTCCTCGTCCTCTTCCTCGTCGTCATAGTCGTCGAGTTTGGAGGTTAGTTCGGAGCGCTCCTCATCTTCGTAGTCGTGGAAGTCTTCCATCTCTTCTTCGTCCTTGGCGGCGAGATTCCAACTATCGGCCATTTCGGCAAGCCTCCTGTAGCCAGCGCGTAATCACCCATAGCATACCCCTTTTTGACGGCGAGGCAATAGTGAAAAACGGAATTCCGCAAGAATTCGGAAGGGTTATTGGGCGCGGGAGCGAGCGACGATGACGGGGGACTTGGCGCGGGGTTTGGCGGCGGTCTTGGTCTTTACCGGGGTGGTTTTCGAACTCGCGGGTTTCCGGTGGGTGGCGGTCCGCACGGCCGGGCGTTGGGCGGGCGGCGAAGCACGCAGAACGGCGGGGATGAGGAGGCGGTCGCCCGCCTCGGCTTGAAGAGAGCTGAGGTTGTTGGTGGCGGCGATGCTGGAAGGGGCGACGCCGTAGCGTTTGGCGATGTCGGCGAGGGTTTCGGAATCGCCCACAAGGTGCATGCGCCAGGCATCGCGATGATCGGGCGGGACCAGTTGGAGGGCGGCCATCAACTGGTTGCCGGAGCCTTTGGGCACGTGAAGCGAGTAACCGGCCGGGGCGACCGATTTCAGCACGGCGGGATTGAGGGCAGCCAGTTCGGAAAGCGGGGTCTCGGTGATATCGGAGACCAAAGCGAAGTTGGTTTTGGCGGAGAGTTCGACGGAATCGTAATCCAGGGGCGGGTCCATTTGAATGCCGTCGAGCGAGTATTCGGCGGCATTTTTCTCCATGATGGTCATGGCCAGAATGATGGGCACGTAGTTGGTGGTTTCGGCGGGGAGGACACCGCGGCTGCGGAGTTCCCAGAAATCGGCGTAGCCAGTGCGGGCGACGGCGCCTTCCACGACTACGGGGCCGCAATTGTAGGCGGCGATGGCGAGGTACCAGTCGCCGAATTCCGAGTAGAGGTCGTGGAGGTGATGGGCGGCGGCGCGGGTGGCCATTTCGGGATCCATGCGGTCGTCGGTCAAGGGTGTCTGATGGAGGCCGTACTCGTTGCCGCGGAACTTGACGAACTGCCACATACCGCCGGCGGCCTTGCGGGACATAGCCCGGGGGATGAATCCGGACTCGGCCTGGGCGAGATGGATCAGCTCCTGGGGCAAGCCTTCCTCATCGAGGATGCGCTGGATCATGGGGCGGTAACGGCCGGAACGCTGGATGGCGTTGACGATGGTCTTGTGGCCGTGGTTCATGAAGTAGTTGATATAGCCGAGGACAGTGTCGTTGACGGTGAGAGGGAGCTGGGAGACGGTGGCGGCGACTTGCTCGCGGACCTTGTCTTTGAGCTTGGGGTCGACCGGGAAGGTCATATCGAGGATGTCCTCGAGAGGCGCTTTTTCGAACTTGCCGTCGTCAACGATGGCGGAGGCGCCCATGCCGGCCAGGTCGAAGCGAAGGATGGCGTCGGCCATTTCGTCGAGCTTGTTGTCGAGCTCCTGGCGGTTGGAGGGATCCTGGTCGAAGGCGTCGAGGAGCAGGTCGATGGCGGAATCGAATTCGCGGCGCGCGGTCGGGATGTCGTTGGACTGATAGGCCTGCTTGCCGCGCTGGAAGGCCTGGTTGGCGCGCTGGATGGAGAGATCGGCGCGCGACGCGCGGTCGGTGAGCTGGAGGCTGGCGAGCAAATGCGGCGGCATCTGGTCGACGAAGGGGTTGATTTCGGGAGGGTCGTCAAAATGGGCCGGGGCGGGAGCCGCGGGAGCGGGAGGCAGGAATGGAGAGCGGAACCGGGAGGGCTGGTTGAGGGAGCATGCGGCGGTGGTGAGGAGCACGACTAGTGCGCAGATGCCGGCGAGCGTTAACCTTCGAACGTGCATCAGCAGCCTCGACTCATGAAAATAAACGGCTTGCGCGGGCGAAGCCCGGTTGAACCACTAAAAGGCTACACCAGCGTTACAGCCTGGCGCAAGTGCAGGCGCCAGCGTGGCGGCGGAATATTTGCGTGGCTCTACAACTCGGGGGGAAAGATTGTGACGCATTACAGCTAGGCGATGAAGCAACGAGATCCTTCTACACGAAACCCCGACACCACCGACCAAATGGAGTAATGGCGGCCCCGATTGCGTCGTTGTCCATCCTAGGGACGTCATCCTCCTTTTCCGGTCTCTGTCAGCTACAAATCCTTTGGAGTCAGGCCGGTTTTTTTAGCCAGCACCTTCATGGCGGTGGGGCCCAGGGTGACCCGGTCATGGTAGGCAAATAACACGTCCGGCCAGCCCGGTCGCGCCAGGATGCGGTGCGATGTGCCGCCTTGGCGCTTGATGGTCCAACCGATGCGGAGCAGCGCGGCCAGCGCCTGCTTCGCCTTCGTAGAAGGCCAGTTCTGGGATGGGTTCTTAGGCGGCAATGAAGGAGACGTTCATCGGGCCCGGCACGGTTTCGCCGTGCTCCAGCCGATCCGCAATCAATCGCAACGCCAGCGCCTGCACGGCCGCCGTCGCCTGCTTCCGGGTCCGTCCATATGCGGTCACGCCCGGCAGGGCCGCGATGTCCGCCAGCCAACGGCCATCCTCTTCGCGGTAATACTCGATGGCCAAAGAAAAGCCGGTTGAAGACTTCGGCATCACTCCATCATGCCATCAATCTGCTGATGTCGGGAAGATCCTCGTTAACGGGGCTACGAACCCCCCAAACTATCCCGCCAACAGGCTCATTTGCCGCTCGTCCACAACTACCTTGTCCTTCGGTTCGCGCTTGCGTGGACGTAGACACCTCAGCTCAACCTCGGCAAGCGGCCCGCTACTCCTCTTCTTCCTCTTCTCCCGCCTTGGCGGCTTTGGCGGCGGCGATGATCTTATCGGACTGGAGTTGAGGAACGTAATCGTAGTGGTCGAACTCCATGGTGAAGGAGGCTCGGCCCTGGGTCATGGCGGTGAGGTCGTTCTGGTAGTTGAGCATTTCCGACATGGGGACCTGGGCGCGAATGAACTGGGTAGAGCCCTTGGTTTCCATGCCGGAGATGCGGCCGCGGCGGCCGTTGAGGTCTCCCATGAGGTCGCCGGCATACTCCACGGGCGCCTGGATCTCGACGTTCATGATAGGTTCGAGCAGGGCCGGTTTGGCTTCCAGCATGGCGGCCTTGAAGGCTTTTCGGGCGGCCAGTTTGAAAGCCAGTTCCGAGGAATCGACATCGTGGTAGGAGCCGTCGTAAACGGTCACCTTGAAATCGACCATGGGGTAACCGGCCAGGTAGCCCTTCTCGGCTGCGTCGACGATGCCCTTTTCCACGGCGGGGATAAAGTTCTTGGGGATGGAGCCGCCGAAGATTTCGTTGGCGAATTCGAAGTTGGCGCCGCGCGGGAGCGGCTCCATCTTGATCCAGCAATCGCCGAACTGGCCATGGCCGCCGGTCTGCTTCTTGTGGCGGCCTTGCACGTCGGCCCTGCCGCGGATGGTTTCGCGGTAGGGGATCTTGGGGGCTTTGAGGGCGACGTCGACGCCATAGCGCTTCTTCATGCGGCTGACCACGATTTCGACGTGTTGCTGGCCGGTGCCCGCGAGCAGGAACTCGCGGGTCTGCGGATCGCGGTAGAAGCGCAGGGACTGATCTTCTTCGAGGATGCGGTGGACGGCGTTGCCCATGCGGTCTTCGTCGTTGCGGGATTTGGCTTCAATGGCGAAGGCGATGGAAGGCTCCGGCAGTTTGACGGGGGGATAGGTGACGTTGATGCCCTTTTCGGCAAGGGTGTCGCCGGTGAGGGTATCTTTCAACTTGGCGACGGCGCCGATATCGCCGGCCTGAACCTCGGTGACGGGCTGGAGAGTCTTGCCTTGCGGACTGGCGATGTGGGCGAAGCGCTCGGGGGCATTGCGAGTGAGGTTCTGGAGGTTGGCGTCATTCTTGACGACGCCGGTGTAGACCTTAAAGAAAGTGATGCGGCCGGAGAAGGGATCGGCCGTGGTTTTGAATACGAATAGCGAGGCCGGGCCGGCAGCGGAGATTTTCTGTTCGCCTCCGGCGCCGTTGATGGTGGCGGCGACGGCGCCGCGCTCGAGGGGAGACGGCAGGTTATCGACGATCAGATTGAGGATGAGGTCGGCGCCGATGTTGTGGATTGCGGAAGCGCACAATACGGGGAAGATGCGCATCTCGCGTATGCCCTGGCGGAGGCCATCGACAATATGCTCGACGGGGAGCGTGCCTTTGTCGAAGAATTCTTCCAGCAGGGCGTCGTTTCCCTCGGCGACCATTTCGATCAGAGCTTCGTGGGCCTTCTGTGCCGCGTCGGCGACCGAGGCGGGAATGTCGCCTTCCTTGCCCTTGCCGTCGCCATCGGGCGAATAAGTGTAGGCCTTCATGCGGATGAGGTCGACGATTCCCGAGAACTCGCGTTCCGAGCCGATGGGGATTTGAATGGGAACGGCCGCGCGGCTGAAGTTTTCCTGAACACCGGCGAGGGCGCGATCGAAATCGGCGCGTTCGCGATCGAGCTTATTGATAATGACGGCGCGGGGAAGCTTGAAATCCTCGGTAAACTGCCAGACTTTTTCGGTCTGAACTTCGACGCCGGCGACGCCATCCACCAGGACCAGTGCGGCATCGGCCGCCACCAGGGCGGCCCGCGTATCGTTGATAAAGATGTTGTAGCCGGGAGTGTCGAGGATATTGATCTTGGCTTTTTTCCACTCGGCGACCGCGACGGCCGTGGAGATGGAGATTTTGCGCGAGACTTCCTCGTCGTCAAAATCGGTGATGGTGTTGCCCTCATCCACGCGGAGCAGGCGATTGGTGGCGCCGGAGGTGAAGAGCAAGCCGGCGGTGAGCGTAGTCTTGCCGGAATCGCCGTGGCCCACCACACCGACGTTCCGAATGTCCTTGCCTTCGTAGACTTTCACGGAATTAACCCCCTGAATTAAAACGGAATGGTAACACACGGAAGGGCGGGAACTTGTTCACGGGCGGGGCCGCATCATTGAAGCGGGACGTATGGGGCCAGGCGCGGTGGTTGCTGGTCGGGTTCGACGAGCCAAACGGTGCGGTCGTGGAAGTAGCGGAGGAGTTGCCGATCGTCCGGGGAACCCATTTCGCGGGCCCAGACCACCTTGGCTTTGTCGATATCGGCGCGGTTGTAGACCCATTCTTTGACGACGTTATGCTCGGGGGAATAGCGGACGATCACGAGTTGGCGGCCGGGGAGGCTTTCGAGGTGGCGCAGGATTTGGGCGCGGTCGAGGTTGCCGGGATAAGGCGGGTCGGCGTAGGGAGTAATGGCGTAGCCAAGGAAGACGGAGCAGCAGACGAAGCAAGCGGCACGAACCAGGAGCAGCCCGGCCTGGCGGCCGCGGACGCGCCATTGTCGCAGGTGACGCATGGACTGCAGGACGATGACATAGCAGACGCCGGCCATGGGGGGCAGGTAATTCGGCTGGGTGTAACGGGCCAAGGCAAGGCCGATCAGCATCACTGGGGCGGAGATGAGGAAGAAGCGCACACGGCGGTCTTTGATGACCCAGGGGAGCGCGATCAAGGGGAGGGTCAAGGCGAAGCCCAGGTAGAAATGCCATGCGCGCGAGACCTTGCTGTGGGCGGCAAGCAGCCAGCCGTCCAGGCTGTTCTGGCCCATAGCATTCTGAAAGCGAGGTTCCCACTCGACGTAAAACTTGCGCATGACTTCGTGGCGATAGACAGGCTCGGGGTGCAGTGGTTGCCAGAGAAAGAGAGGGGCTACGGCATAGGTGTCGCGGCCGAGGTGGTAGGGCATCTGAAAGGGGTTCTGGGTGACGCGCCAACAGTAATAGCAGGTTCCGAGCGCGGCGGGTAAGAGAACGATAGCCACCGGTAGAGCGACCTTGGTGACCGAGACGCGGAGACCGGGCTTGCGGGCGATCATCCAGACGAGCAGAGCAGCGCCGACGGGGATGCTGAAGATCAAGCCTTCGTAGGGACGAGTGTTGGCGAGGATAGCCAGGCCGAGAGCCATCAGCACGGCGTGGCGGACGCGCGGGCGTTGCGTGACGCGGGGCAAGGCGCCGAGCACTAGCGCGCCGCCGATTCCGGCCAGGGAAGTGCCGGCGTACGAGTTCATCAAACCGCTGAAGATACCGATGCGCATTGCTATCAGCAAGCCGCCGAGGAAAGCCCATCCGGGCGGGAGCCAACCCTGCAGCATCCAGCACAGCGCGCAACAGAACAGACCGGTGGAGAAAAAGACTCCCCACCAGGGATGACCGAAGAAGACCTGGCCGGCCGCCAAAACCAGGCCCTGGCCGGGCGGATAGACGGACATGTAGCTGGGGAACTGGACGATGTGGAAGCTTTCGAAGTGTGTCCACATGGGATGAGTGGCGTTAGTGAGACGCCCGGAGGCGAACGTATCGGCGGCCAGCAGGTAGGAGAACTCGTCGTGGATAAAAGGCTGGGGAATCGGCAGGCGTGGGAGCTCGGCGGCGCGTACGAGGAGAACCAACAGCCCGCACAGGACGGCGGCGAGGCGCTGGCGGCGGGCGATGTTTGTTCCGAATCGCTCCACGCCCGAGAAGAATTGCCCGAGCTGCGCGAGAAGCGAGGCCATCGACTCGATAATAGCTTACGAAGGCGGCGCTGCTGAAATACTTGTAACGGGGTCTTGCGGGTATGCATCTAGGCCAATAAGCAAATGAGACGCTGTTTGGGTTTCCGGAGGGGAGGCAACTCCCTCCGTTGCTTGGCGAACTGGTCTGGAGATGGGGATACGGCTGCGCGGCTTTCAATCTGGGTATGCTTTAGCGCTCCTGAAAGTCCTGCTCGCCATGGGGTGGGCTCCGGTGGCGGCATGGCCGCAGTTCTCTCCCGGTTCGCTTTCGAAGGCGCATCACGCGCTCGACGGCCCCACCCACTGCACCAGTTGCCACGTCGGCGGCGGCGGGGAACGGAAGTTCCGGTGCCTTTCCTGCCACTCCGAAATCCGTCAGCGGCTCGCCGGCAATCGCGGGCTCCACCCGTCGCTACTTCAGAAAGGACCGCCGGACGCCCAATGCGCCAAGTGCCACTCCGACCACAACGGCGAGGACTTTGTGCCGATTCGCTGGGATGTGAGTCTCGACGAATTCGATCACCGGAAAACCGGCTATCCGTTGGACGGGGGCCACGCGCGGCTCAAGTGTACGCAATGCCATAATCCCGAGGGCATCGCGCCCGCCGCCCGCCGCAGCATTTTGATGAAGGACTTGAAGCGCACCTACCTGGGTCTCAGCCGGGATTGCTCCTCCTGCCACAAGGATGAGCACCAGGGCCAGGTGGGAAGCGCCTGTGAGCGTTGCCACATCACCGCGAATTGGAAGGACGTTACGCGCTTCAACCATGCGGCCTCCAAGTACCGCCTGACCGGCGCTCACGAGCGCACGCCATGCCAGAAGTGCCACCTGGAGGTTCCCGCCAAGGATGGCGGCAAAGCGCATGTGAAGTACGTCGGAATCGCATTCGCGCAATGCGCTCCGTGCCACCAGGACATTCACCACGGCGCTTTCGCCGCGCCCTGCAGCTCCTGCCATACCGATCTTGCATGGAAGCCCGCGCGCAACACCAATGCGTCGTTCGATCATTCCAAGACCAAGTTCCCCTTGCTCGCGAAGCACGCCGGCGTGGCCTGCGACAAGTGCCACAAGACCTCCGACTTCAAAGCGCCGGTGGCCCACGACTTATGCGGCGCCTGCCACAAAGACGTGCACAACGGCCAGTTCTTGACCGGCGCCGGCGGCGGAGATTGCGCCCGCTGCCACACGGCCGAGGGCTGGAAGCCGTCCACCTATACGGTAGCCGCCCACGCCAAAAGCGCCTACCCGCTAAACGGTCGCCACGCGGCGGTGCCGTGCGCTTCCTGCCACAAGCCCGCCGGCGCGGCCACCAAATACCGTCTGCCCTTCCGGCTCTGTACGGATTGCCACCGCGACCCGCACGAATCCCAATTCGCCAATGCGCCCTGTGAGAACTGTCACACCGTCGATCGGTTCCGCCCCGCCAAATTTACCCTCACCGCACACGCCAGAACGCGTTTTCCGCTGACCGGCGCTCATGCCGCCGTGGCCTGCAGCGATTGCCACACGAAGCGTCCGGAGCATCCCACCACCATCGCATACAAGTTCGGCGACCTTTCCTGCGAGGCCTGTCACCAGGATCCCCACGGGGGCCAATTCCGCCCCGGCCTCGTTGCCAAGCCGGCCGCCGCGCCCACCGGCTGCGCGAGTTGTCACAACCTCGAGACCTGGCGGGATCTCTCCAAATTCGACCATTCGACCACCCGCTTTCCTCTTACCGGCGGGCATCGCGGCGTGGCCTGTGATCTCTGTCACAAAGCCACGCCTCTCTCCTCGGGCCTGCGCCGGGTCATGTTTCGCGATGCTCCCATAACCTGCGCCGGCTGCCACGAGGATATTCATGCCGGCCAGTTCAAAACTGCAACCCAACAGCCGGAATGCGCCGTCTGTCATAACAACATGAAATGGAGGGTGGCTGACTTCGATCACGGCAAAACCGCTTTCCCACTTGATGGAGCGCACGCCAAGGTGGCGTGCCGCGATTGCCACAAGAATAAGCGGGAAGTAAATGGCCGGTTGGTTCTGATGTATAAGCCGACTCCGAAGGATTGCGCCAGTTGCCATGCGACCACTGTCCACAAATAGACGCTACGCGGCCACCCTGGCGCTGGGCGGGCTGTCCGGCATGTTGACCTGGATGCTCGGGCAAGACCTGCAGCGCGGCCCCGCGAGCAACCCGCATGGGTCGCTCAAAATTCCCTGCGGCAATTGCCACACATCCGTAAGCTGGTCGCCCCTGCGCGCGGTCCCCGAATTCAATCACAATCGCGAGACCCGCTATCCTCTCCAGGGGTTGCACAAGAAGGTGGAGTGCCGTCTGTGTCACGCCAACCTGGTATTTAGCCAGGCATCGGTCCAATGCGCGGCGTGTCATGCCGATCTCCACCGGCGGCAGTTTGGAGCGCAATGCGAGACGTGCCACACGGTCCAAGGGTGGCAACTGGCGGCGAAATCCATCCGCGAGCACTCGCCCCTTTTCCAACTCACCGGCGGGCATGCCGCCGTGGACTGCGAGGCGTGCCACCGGGGCGCCGCGGCGGGTCAGTACGCCGGCCTGTCCATTCAGTGTGGCTCGTGCCACATGGCCGACTATAACAACGCCAAGACCATCAACCATCGCGCGGCGGGATTCCCCATCGCCTGCGGACAGTGCCACGGCGTGGATATCTGGCTGTCCGTTAATACGAACGGGTTCAATCATGCGAGCTTCGGCTTCGCGCTGGTTGGCGCGCATGCCACCCTGCCCTGCGTCGCTTGCCATATCAACAATCAATTCCTGGGTATCCCCGCCGATTGTTATAGCTGCCACGTCAAAGATTACACCTCGGCCAAGAATCCGGACCACGTGGCCGCCGGGTTCCCCACCACCTGTTCTCTCTGTCATGATTCGTCCAGTTGGCTCGACTCAACCTTTAATCACGCCAGTGTGGGATTCGCGCTTACAGGCGCCCACGTCAGCACGCCCTGCGCGCAATGCCACTTGAACGGTCAGTTCGCCACTGCGCCTACCCAATGCCAGGGGTGTCATCTCACTGAGTTCAACCAGACCACCGATCCCAATCACGTCACAGCGGGATTCCCGCAGGATTGCTCGCTCTGCCATACCACCACCAACTGGCTCGGCGCGGTTTTCGATCACTCCAAGACCGGTTGGGCTCTTACCGGCGCGCATCTTCCTTTGGCGTGCTCCGCATGCCATGCGAATGGTCAATATACCGCCCTGTCCACGACTTGTGTCTCCTGCCATCTGACGGACTTCAACAACGCCACCAGCCCCAACCACGTCACTAGCGGCTACCCGCAAACCTGTGATGTCTGCCATTCCACAACGGCCTGGAGCCCCGCTTCGTTCAATCACAACAACACACCCTTTCCGCTTACGGGCGCCCATGTCACCGTGGCCTGCACCGCCTGCCACATCAATAATGTGTACGCCGGCACGCCTACGGACTGCTATTCGTGCCATAAGACCGAGTACCAGACAACCAACAATCCAAACCACGCCGCGGCGAATTACCCAACCACATGCGCGTCATGTCACAACACCACCAGTTGGTCGGGCGCCACGGCCACTCACAGCTGGTTCCCCATCTATTCGGGGACGCACGCGAACGCCTGGACCTCTTGCGCCGATTGCCACACCAACTCCAGCAACTATCAGGTGTTTTCCTGTATCACGTGCCATACCCACGATGAGGCGAGCACGGACCCCCACCATAACGGAGTCAAGGGTTACGTCTACGCGGCTACGACTTGCTACTCTTGTCACCCTAACGGAACAGGAGGCCACTGATGCGTTGGATTCCGTTCACTCTGCTGTTGCTGGCCGGCGCCGCCCTGGCGCAGGAGGACCGGCCTTCCTTTCGAATCAAGTATGTTGCTGAGGGAGCGGTTTACATCGAGGGCGGCCGCGCGGCGGGGCTTGCCGAAGGCATGAAGTTGACGGTTTCTCGGCCGCCCCAGAACCTGGACCAACCCGGCGAAATGGCAGACCTGGAAGTGGTTTCCGTCGCCGCGTCTTCGGCCGTTTGCGAAATCAAGAGCGCGGCCGGCCCGCTGCAGGCCGGCGACATAGCCTTGCTGGCTTCCGAGGACATACCGAAGGCACAGATGCTCAAGGCCGCCGGCACCGGCGCCCACTACGCCCAGACCATCAGTTTCAGCGAGGGCGACCCGCTGGATGAAGAAATCCGCGATTACATGCCGCGGCCGCCTCTCCCGGAAGTCAACCGTTTTCGCGGCCGCATCGGGTTCGAGTATACCGGCATAAGCGGCGGGGGCTTCAATTCCTCCGAGTACGGCCTGGTGCTGCGCGCCGATATGACGCGAATCGGCGGCACCTACTGGAACCTGAACGGCTATACCCGTCTCCTCTTCAACTCGAGCACGTCCAGCGCGCAAGCGCAGACATTGAACGATCTGCTCAACCGCACTTATCACATGGCGTTGACTTATCAGAACCCGCAATCGCCCTGGACCATGGGCTTCGGGCGCTTCTATCTGCCGTGGGCGGCGAGTCTTGAAACCATCGACGGCGGATATGTCGCACGGCGCATGGCTAAACACGTGACCTTAGGAATGTTCGCCGGAACCACGCCGGATCCGACTTCATGGAACTACAATCCGAACCGCGAAATGGCCGGCTCTTTCGTCAACTTCGAAGGCGGCAGCTATGACAGCTTCAAGTACAGCAGCACCACCGGCCTGGGTCTTAGCCGTCTGAGCTGGCTGCCGGAGCGCGAATTCCTCTTTTTCGAGAACTCGGTGTCATGGAAGCGCTACTTCAGCATCTTCCAGAACCTGGAGGTGGACCGGTGGCACGCCACCACGCAGCAGCCCACGGCCTCCGGCACCGGCATCGCGCGCAGTTTCGTGACCCTGCGCTTCGAGCCGTCGCGGCTCGTCTCCTTCGACATCAACGACAACTACTTTCACGATTTTCCCACCTTCAACGCTCTGCTGGTGGGTACCGGACTGCTCGACAAGATTCTCTTCCAGGGACTAAGCGGCGGCGTTCGCCTCTCGCTTCCGTATCATGCCAGCCTCTACACCAACGTCGGAAGAAGCAAGGGCGCCAGCGATCCCAACCCTTCCTGGAATTACCTGTATGGGCTGATGGTGTCGGACGTTCTCCATTCCGGCATTCGCGGAGATCTTCACTACTCTCGCTTTAATAGCTCCTTCGGACAAGGGAATTACCAGTCGCTGTCGTTGAGCCGTCAAATGAATGAGTCTTTCCGGCTGGAGATAATGGCCGGCCGCCAGAATTTCACCTCCACGCTGACCTCGCAGACGCGCGCGCTGTTCGTCAATGGCAGCGTGGACTGGGTATTCGGACGCCACTATTTCACTAACGCCGGCTTCACCGTGTATCGGGGCCAGTCACAAAACTATAATCAGACAATTGTCACTTTTGGATATCGGTTCTAACCATGAAACCACTCGGATTGGCGATACTTCTCTCCTGCACCGCATTCGGTGCGACGCCCGTTTCCACCCAGGAGGTCCTGAGCCTCGCCGGTAAAGCGCTCCAGGGCTTTTGGGAACAGCTTTCCAACGTCAACTGCGTGGAGAGCGTTCAACAGATCAAGCTCGGGCCCAATGGCAAGGCGCTATTCAAACAGGACTCTTCCTTCGATTACGTCGTGGCGCTCCAACTCACGGGCAATGACATCCTGGTGGAAGAGTCGAGAGTGCCCATCGCCAAGCCCGATGAGCGCAAGAACGTGCCGCTCCTGCTCACCAACGGGTTTTCCACCATGGCGTTCATCTTTCACCCGGCGTTTCAAAGCTCGTTCGAGTATTCCCCTCCCACTCCGGTCGAATTCGAAGGGAGCAGTCTTCTGGAAGTGCGGTTCCGCCACGTGCCGGGCGCGCGATCGCCCTCCGTGCTCAAGCTGAAGAATCGCGACTATCCCGTGGACTGGCAAGGCGCTGCCTGGATAGACCCCGCTACCGGCGTGATCGTCCGCATCATCGCCAGTCTGATGCCGGGCCTGGAAGACCTCGGCCTCAAAACACTCGCCGCCGACGTGCGTTTTTCGCGCGTCAAGTTCAAGGACCAGACGGGCGCCTCGTGGCTGCCCGAGGTGGCCACCATTGAAGTGGAGACAGCGCGCCAGCACTGGCGGAATATCCACACTTTTGACAAGTACCGCGTCTTCGCGGTGGATGTGAACACTAAGACGGAGATCCCGAAATGAGCGCCACCGCGACCCTGAGGCACACCGCCAGCCCCGCCGATGCCGCAGGTTGGCATCGGGCACGTATCCGATCGGCGTGGCTCGTGTCGATCGCGTTTGTGTTTGGACTCGTCGTCTACGGGTTCCCGTACTACAAGCTCGATCTCGCCCGGCGCGCCAACTCCCCCTATCATGCTTTGCTGCGGCCCAGCGGCACGATTGGCATTCGGTTGGGGATACTCGCCACGCTGCTCTTCATCGGCCTCTTCTTATATCCCATCCGCAAGCGGTGGCCATGGCTGGGCGCCATTGGCCAGACCAGGCACTGGCTCGATTTTCACGTGCTCCTCGGTATCATTGCTCCCGTCGTTGTGACGCTGCATGCTTCCTTCAAGTTGCGTGGCCTGGTGGGAGTGGCCTACTGGATCATGATCGCCGTAGCGCTTAGCGGCCTGGTCGGCCGCTACCTCTATGCGCAAATCCCCCGCACCCTCAGCACCGCGGAACTTTCACGCAAGGAACTGGAAAGCGCGGCGGGTCAACTGGCAACCCGGCTTCACGAGCAGGCCATGCTGACTCCGCAAGAGATTGCTCCCCTGCTGAAGCTGCCGTCTCGCCAGGAAGTCGAGCGGATGTCCATTCTGGTGGCGCTTTGGATCATCCTGCGCCTGGACCTCATGCGCCCGTTCCAGGTGAGCCGGTTGCGGCGCAAATTTCTTTCTCCGATGGGAAAAATCACGACCGCCGGCGGATGGCTGGCTTCAACCAATCAAGAGCTCGAGACGGTCATCTCCGCGTGCCGAAGCCAGTCCTGGTTCTCTGCAAAGATGCTGTTCCTCAGCCGCATTCACGACCTGTTTCACCTCTGGCACGTCGTGCACCGCCCATTCAGCTATTCGTTCGCGGCGCTGGTGTTGGTTCATATCGGAGTCGCGGTCTGGCTGGGATACTTCTGAATGTCCGACACTTTTTTCACCGGTTGCATCGCCGCGGTGGTCCTCGCGATCCCGCTACTCATGTACCTGAAGAGCCTCAAGAAGAGAGATGTGCGGGCCAGAGCCGCGGCCGAGAAGGGGAAGTTCTATTCCGAGGGGCCCAAGGCCCAGCATCCACATATTGACACGACTTACTGCATCGGCTGCCAGACCTGCACGACGGTCTGTCCCGAGGGCGACGTGCTCGCCATGTTAGGCGGCAAGGCGGTCATCATGAACGGCTATAAATGCATCGGCCACGGCCTCTGCGCCGAAGCGTGCCCTGTCGGCGCCATCACCATGGTGATGGCCAGCCCCAGCATGGGCGCCGACATGCCGCACCTGCCCCCCGAGTATGAGACGAGCATTCAGAACCTATTCATTGTGGGGGAACTCGGTGGCCTGGCATTGATCAAGAACGCCGTGGACCAGGGCCGTGAGTGCATCGATACCCTTGCCGCTCGCATCGCAGGCAGCGGCATAGGCCCACCGGCTCCGGGCGTCTACGATGTGCTGATTGTGGGAGCCGGTCCCGCTGGAATCAGCGCCTCCCTGCGCGCGATCGAGAAAAAGCTCCATTACCTGACGGTAGAGAGAGACGAAATTGGCGGCACCGTGGCGAAGTATCCGCGCCAGAAGCTGGTGATGACGAGTCCGGTTGAATTCCCGCTGTATGGCAGGTTCAGCAAGATGCAACTCTCCAAAGAGGAACTCATTTCCTTCTGGCAGCGCATTTTGGAGCGCGCGGATTTCAAAGTTCGCACCAGCGAGAAGGTGGAAAACATTAAGAAAGGCGCGGACGGCATCTTCACGGCCACCACCAGTCAAGCGGATTACCGTTCGCGCGCGGTGGTCCTCGCGCTAGGCCGGGCTGGCACTCCGCGAAAACTTGGTGTCAAAGGAGAGGAGCTGTCGAAGGTCATGTACCGTCTCATCGAGGCGGACCACTACATCAACAAGAACATTCTGGTTGTCGGCGGCGGTGACAGCGCCGTGGAAGCGGCCATGGGGCTGGCGTACCAGAGCGGCAACAAAGTCACGCTGTCGTACCGGCAGGAACGTTTCAACCGCATCAAAGAGCGTAATGCCAAGCGCGTGCAAGACTGTATCGATGCGGGGAGGGTCGAGGTAGTTTTCAATTCGAGTCCTGTTGAGTTCACGCAAGGTAGCGTCATCCTCGATGTCAAGGGTGCTCAGCAGGAAATCGCCAACGATTTCGTCTGGATCTTTGCCGGCGGCACTCCTCCCAATGATTTCCTCAAGCAGATCGGAGTCGGGTTCGGCATGCGCGATATGACTCCGGGGGCGGGCCAAGAGGCGCAGCCGGCCGCCGACTCAGGGAAGTTGCTCCCTGGAGCCTAGGCGCCATGTCTGGCGGTGTTGCGCATCTTCGTGGTGACGTTCCTGGCCTTTTGAATCGTCGCGCGATTGTTCCGGAGCGTTACGCGCCGATGACACCGGCCAGGGGGCTGCTGGCGGTGGCGTAGAGCTTCTTGGGCATGCGGCCAGCTTCGTAGGCGAGGCGGCCGGCTTCGACGGCGAGATTCATGGCGCGCGCCATTTTTTCGGCGTCATCGGCGGCCGCGATGGCGGTGTTCATCAACACGCCGTCGGCGCCGAGTTCCATGGCGATGGCGGCGTCGGAGGCGGTGCCGACTCCGGCGTCGACGATCATGGGGACCTCCGTGATCATCTCGCGGAAGATGCGCAGGTTGATGGCATTCTGCACGCCCAGGCCGGAGCCAATGGGCGCGGCCAGCGGCATGACGGCGGCGGCGCCGGCGTCGATCAGCTTGCGGGCGTTCACGATGTCGTCGTTGGTGTACGGCAGGACGACGAAGCCTTCCTTGACCAGGATGCGAGTGGCTTCGAGCAGGCCGGCATTGTCGGGGAAAAGAGTTTTTTCGTCGCCGATGACTTCCAGCTTGACCCAATTGGAAAGGCCGACTTCGCGGGCCAGCCTGGCGGTGCGGACGGCGTCGTCGGCGTTGTAGCAGCCGGCGGTATTAGGAAGAATGAAAATCTTGGACCGGTCGATGTAATCGAGCAGCGACTCTTTGGAGCGGTCGGTGAGGTTGACGCGCCGAACGGCCACCGTGACCATGTCGGCGCCGCTCGACACGTGACAGCGCTGCATTTCCTGAAAACTGCGGTACTTTCCGGTTCCTACGATAAGGCGCGAGCGGAACTCGCGTCCGGCAATCGATAATATTCCCGCCATGCCCTCATTGTAGCCGCACTGCTCTTACAGATCTGGAGTTTGGACATTCTGGCGAAGCCGCGTCAAGTGGGACCGGCCTCCTGGCCGTCGTTGCCAGCCTGAGGCCTGTCCTACAGATAGTGCAGCAGCACGAGACCCGCCGTGGAAATCAGCAGCGACGAAACCAGCGGAATCCGCCACAAACGGCCCGGAGCGGCGGGTTGTGTGAAGGCTGGCGGCGCGATGCCCGTGGCGCTGTTGGTTTCGACGGCCGGAGGCTCGGGAGCAATGGGCGTGGGGGCGCGTGGTTCCGGCGCATCGCCGGCTTCGGCCGGCGCGCCGGGTTGTGGGTGCGAGGGCCCGCTGATGCGTTCCGCCGCCTGGTGGCAGACCTGTCCGATGGCGAGGATGACCTCGAGCGCGTTTTGCTCGTTTTCGCGCAGGCGGTTTTGGATTTCGGCGAGTTCCCGCTCTTTCCGCGCGACCTCGGCGCGCAAAGGCGCGAGACTTTCTTCGAGGCTTGCGGCCACGGCTGCGGCCGCCGCGGCCCCGATACGGGCTTCGATGGTTTGCTCGAACGAGCTGGCGCGGGCGCTTACTTCCGCCGAGACCTGATCGGTGATGAGAGTGGAAACAGCTTCCCCGAAGTGGTTCAACTCATCCACCACGGCGGTGCGCAGCACCAACATCTGTTCGAGGAACTGGCTCTGGACTTCTTCAATGCGGGCCTTAGCGGAATCGGCGCCGGCGGTGTTCTGCGCGCGCAGCGCATCGAGCTCGATCGCTATTTTGGTTTCCACGGCGGCGACGCGGCTATCGATCTTGAGGGATTGCTCCTGGAGCTTGGCGTCCACTGCGCCGACGATGGCTTCGAGGACTTTGTGATCGAGTTGCGCGGACGGAGTTGGAGCGGGAGCGTGTTCGACGCGCGCGAGGCGTTGTTCGATTTCAGCCAGCCGGTTCGCCAACGGAAGATCGTCGGGCGGCTGGGGTGGGGCTTCCGCGGGACGGCGGACGTTTTGAGTGAGTCTCATCCCCACCGCACCGAGGGCCAGACCACCCCCAAAGGTGACGGCAAGGGTTTGCCAAACGGAGGAATCGCGACTGCTCTCCATATAACATAATGTACAGGAAATGTTTTGGGCGGGGAAGAGTGAAACAGGTGGGCGGGAACGCGATTAAAGACGAATACACAAACGCCCCATACTACGATCCGACTCCGAAACCACACTTGAAGTTCCTGGCCCTTGGCGGGCGGCGGCACTGGTGGTCTACCCTAGGATCTTCTTCTTCAACCCAGCCGTGTCGAATTCGGCGTTCTTGTAGATCTCGCCGGGTTTGCCGGAGCGTGAGAAACGGTCCATGCCGAAAACGCGCGACTGGAAATCGGCGGGCAGCAGGAACGGATACAGGAAGCCGGGCCAGCCGTTGTGCAGGGTGACGACGTACTGGCGCTCGTCGTCGGCGAGGATCTCCTGGGCCTTGGCGGGATTGTCGCGGCGGAGTTCTTCGTAGAGCTGGGGCGAAGTGACGGCCACGATCTTGACGTCAAAGCGCTCTTCGATTTCCGGGAGGATCTCGAGTGTATTGGACATCACCTGTCCGCCGCTGATAGCCAGCACCTTCTTGGGCTTTCCATTTTGGCTGAACGGTTTGAAGATATAAGCGCCGTTGACGGCTTCGCGCGCGGGTGGAACGCCGTTGCCGCGCTTCAACACCGGGGTTCCGGGACGCACGGCGGAGAAGACCACGGGCTCGCCGCGCTGGGCGGCCAGGAAAAGCATCTCGATGGCTTCGTTGGCGTCGAGCGGTTTGTAGACTTTGATGCCGGGATACGCGGTGAAGAGGGACATCCAGAAGAGCCCGTGATGGGTCGGGCCGTCTTCGCCGGTCTCGGGGCCATCGTGGGCGGCCAGCATGATGAAGAAGGCGCGCGCGTCGGGGTTGACATCGTTATTGATGAGCGTCATGCGCACGGAGTTGGCCATCATGCAGGTGAAGACGCCGTAAGTGGCAAAGGCCGTGAACGGGCGGAAGCCGCCGGGGAGCACGTCCTGGGCGATGGCGCACGACATCATGGCCATATTCTGTTCGGCGATGCCGAAGCGGATTCCGCGGCCGAGTGGGTTGCGCGGGTTCATGACGCCGTAGACGTTTTCGGCCTTGCCGGTGAGGATGGACTTCATGAGGTCGCCCGCGCCAATGTAAAAGAAGGCGGAGTTTTTCATGGCCCAGGCGAACCAGGCCTCGGTGGCTTTGCGGGTGGGGACGGAATCGCCTTCGTTGAAGATCAGCTCAGCGGGCAGGACATCGGGGCGAGTGAGCTGGCGATAGTCGGCGATGGGGCGGCCGGCGAGCGCCGCTTGCATCTGGTTGACCAGGTCCGCTTCGGCGGGGATGAGAGCGGCGGCGGCTTCGAGGCGGGATTCCAGATAGTCGGCCTCGGCAGCGCCCAGCGCGGCGCCGACGAGAGCCAGATCGGCGTCGGGATTGCCAGCGACCGGGAAGCCGAGATGGTGCATCGCCTGCACGTATTCGTCGTGCTTGAGCGGGGTGCCGTGCGAATCGGCCGTGTTCTCCAGGCGCCCGTAGTGCAGGCCCTTGGTGGTGTGACACATGACGACCGTGGGCCGCCCGGGACCGAAGCCGGATGTGGCCAGGCGGTAGGCGTAGGCGAGTTCGCGGATGTTTTGGCCATCCACCTCGATCAGGTTCCAGCCCTGACTGAACCAGTGGTTGAGATAGGGCGCGGGGAGGGCTTCGGTGATGGGGCCGTCGATGCCGAAGGTGTTGAAGTCGAGCGTGACGATCAGGTTCTCGACGCCCAGGTTGGAGGCGAGATTGCGGGCTTCGTAGCTCATGCCCTCCTCGGTCTCGGCGTCGCCGCCGATGACGAAGGCTTTGGTCGGGAGGCCGCAGGAGCGATGCAGGACGGCGAAGCCCAGGCCGGCGGAGAAGCCGTGGCCGGAGGAGCCGGTGGAAGTGTCGGCGAAGGCGTATTCGGATTCCACGTGGCCGCTGGGTCCGCCCCAGCGGCGAAAGCGCGCCAGTTGTTCGGGGAAGACGGCGTTACCGGCATCCTTGCCGGCGAGGGTGAAGCCTTTGCGGCGCAACGTCTCGTAGATGAGCGCAACGGTCGAGTGAAAAAGCGGCGAGCAATGGCCGGCGGACCATACCACGCGGCTGCGGCCGGGGTGCTTGGGACGGCGCGCGTCGAAGCCCAGAACGCCGCTCGACAGAAGGGTGAGCACTTGCTCGGCCTTGGAAGAGGAGCCGCCGGGGTGGCCGGATTGCGCGGCATCTACCGCTGCGAACAGGAAGCCGCGGACCACGCGGCAGAGTTCGGCGATTTTCGGTTCGTCGATTTCGGGCAAGGGATCGAGCGGCAGGCCTTTGAGGTTGAGGTAAGCTCCTCCCTCGGCACGGTATTGGAAACGGGAAGGCTCACTCGCGGCGAGCGCTTCGCGGGCTCCCTTGTCTAGCACGTTGTAAGTGGCGGCGGCGACGGACATGGTCAACCTCTAAACCAGTATTCTATATCCATTTACCCTTTATTGTCGGAAAGGACCGGAAAACACCCTGCCGCCGGTGGTGCTAAGCTCGATCTATTCAAAGATTATGACGATTGCGTGTATCGGCGGCGCTCATCTGGACCGTCACGGCGTGCTGCGCGGGCCGCTGATTCCCGGGACTTCGAACCGCGGGGATTTGCGCACGGATTTCGGCGGGGTGGCGGGAAACGTGGCGGAGAACCTGGCGCGGTTGGGGCGGCATGCTTCCATCGTGACGCGCGTGGGCGACGACCAGCCGGGGCGGCAGGTGACGCAGCACTTGGCGGAGCTGGGCGTGGATACTTCGATGTGCGAAGTCTCCACAATGCATGGGACGGCGTCTTACACGGCGATTCTGGAGCGCAACGGCGAACTGGTGGTAGGGCTGGCGGACGCCGATATCTATGAAGAGCTCGACCCGCCGGCGCTGGAGAGAAGGCTGCCGCGGCTGCGCGAGCACGACTACTGGTTCGTGGACACGAACATTCCGGCGGTGAGCGTGGCGTGGCTGCTTTCCGTGGCGGGTGAGATTCCCGTCGCGGTGGATGCGGTTTCGGTGGAACGGGCGCGCGGTCTGCGGCCGTTGCTGCCGCGCATTCCAGTGTTGTTTGCGAACGTGGCGCAGGCGGCGGCGATGGTGGGGGTGGAGCGCTTCGTGCACCCGCGGCATGCGGCCAATCCGCTGCGCGAACTGGGTGCGCGCGCCGGAATCGTGACCGGCGGATCGATGGGAATCGCCGTGTGGTGGGGCGACAACTTGAAAGCATTTCCGGCGCTCGATGCGCAACCGCGCGACGTAACGGGCGCGGGCGATGCGCTGGTGGCGGGCACGCTGTTCGGACTTTCGCAATGGAACATGCTGCCGGATGCGGCGCAATTCGGCCTCGCGGCGGCCGCCATCACGGTGGAATCGGAACACACGCGCGCACCGGAGCTCTCCGCGGAGTTGCTGCACCGGAGGATGATTCAACATGGGCGGCGCTGAGAAATGGCTGCGAATCGCGCCGGAGATTCGCGAGGCGCTGGCGGCGGGCGCGCCGCTGGTGGCGCTGGAGACGACCATCGTCAGCCACGGCATGCCTTACCCGGAGAATGTCGAGACGGCGTGGGCACTGGAACGGGAGATTCGCGGGCGCGGCGCGACGCCGGCCACCATCGCGGTTCTCGATGGCGCCATCCGCGTGGGGTTGAGCGAAGGCCAACTGGACGCTCTGGCGAAGGGCGGGGACGTGTTGAAACTGAGCCGCAACGATCTGGCCTACGCGCTGGCGACGCGCCGGCGGGGCGCGACCACGGTGGCCGCGACCATGATCTGCGCGCAGTTGGCGGGGATCCGCGTGTTCGCCACGGGCGGCATCGGCGGGGTGCATCGGGGTGCGGCCCAGACTTTCGATATCTCGGCGGACCTGGAAGAGTTGGCGCAGACCAGAGTCGCGGTGGTGTGCGCGGGGGCCAAAGCGCTGCTGGATCTTCCTAAAACGCTGGAGTATTTGGAGACGCGCGGGGTGCCCGTGGTGGGTTACCGCACGGACGAGTTTCCGGCGTTTTGGAGCCGGTCGAGCTCGCTTGCGGCGCCATTGCGGATGGATTCAGCGGCGGACATTGCGGGGCTGCTGCGCGCCCAGTGGGAGTTGGGACTGCGCGGGGGCGCGGTGATTGCGAACCCGGTGAGCGAGGAGGACGAGATACCGGCGGCGGAGATGGCCGGATACATCGATCGGGCCGTGGCGGAAGCAGCCAGGCGCGCGATCGGTGGTAAAGCGGTTACGCCCTTCATCCTGTCTCACATCGCGGATCTGACGGGTGGCCGCAGCCTGGCGGCAAATATCGCGCTGGTGAAATCCAATGCCAGGCTGGCGGCGGAGGTGGCCATCGAGTTACTGACGAAATAAGCCAGCCGGCCGCCTATGGTATTCTGAATGTTCCTTTACCTAAAATGGCGCAGACGAGGTTGCTCCCGCGCATATGCATCGCGTTGGGCCTGCCAGATGTTCCAACACTGTTGAGCCACGCCCGGCACGAAGCTGAGGCGGGCGAAGTTTTCTTGGAATTCCGGCTGGACTTCCTGGACCGGCCGGCCAAGGGCGCCGAAGCCATCCGCGGATTCCTGGAGCAGTTCCCGGAATGCATCATTCTGGCCACCTGCCGGCGCCATCAGAATCACGGGCGTTACAACGGCAGCATCGAAGAACAGCTTGCCATTCTGGACCTGGCGGTGAAAGCCGGGGCGCACGCCATTGATATCGAGATCGAGACGGCAGAGGTGGCGCAAGAGCGGCTGGCCGCGTTCCGCGGGCGCGTGCAGGTGATTGTTTCCTATCACAATTACGAAGCCACGCCGCCCATGGACACGGTGATCAACCGCATGATGAAGGTACAGGCGGACGCGTACAAGATGGTGACGACGGCGCGCAAGCCTTCCGACAATCTGCGGGTGCTGGCGGCGGCCAAGGCCATGCCCAAGCACCGGCTGGCGGTGCTGGCGATGGGCGAACTGGGATTTCCGACGCGGGTCTTGTCGCCGGTTTTCGGCGGGCTGTTCACTTACGCGGCGCCCATGTTCGCCGAGGGTACGGCGGCCGGACAAGTGAGCGCGCGGCATCTGAGGCATCTCTATCGCGTGGAGAAGCTGGGGAAATCGGCGAAGATATACGGGGTGATCGCGGACCCGATCCGGCACTCCATTTCGCCGGCGGTGCACAACCGGGCGTTCCAGGCGCGGCGCGTGGACGCGGTCTACCTGCCTTTTCTGGTGACGCCGGCATACTTGCGGGACTTCTTTGCCCTGGCGGCGAAACTGCCGCTGGCGGGCTTCAGCGTAACCATTCCGCACAAGCAAAAAATCATCAGGTACCTCGACGCGGTGGACCCGCTGGCGCGGCGGATTGGCGCGGTCAACACGGTATGGCGCAAGGCCGGAAAATGGCGCGGCACCAATACCGACGTGGCGGGCGTCACGGGGCCGCTGAGCCGGCTATTGCGGCTCCAGAAATCCAGCGTGCTGATTGTGGGGAACGGCGGCGCGGCGCGCGGCGCGGCCTACGCTCTTTCCGACGCGGGGGCCAGGATCGCGCTGGTGGGGCGCAATGTCGACCGTGTGCGCGCTCTCGCCAAAGTCTGCGGCGCCGAAGCGCTGGTGCGCGAGCAACTCGATTCGCGCCATTTCGATGCGGTGGTGCACGCCACGCCATTGGGGATGTACCCTCACGTGGGCGAGTGCTTCTTCAACGGAAACATTCCCGGCGAGGTGGTATTCGACATGGTGTACAATCCGGCGGAGACGGCGCTGGTCAAGCGGGCGCGGGAGCAGGGCCGCACGGTGGTGCCGGGCATCGATATGTTTATCGAGCAGGCGGTTCAACAGTTCGAAATCTGGACGGGCGATTCCGCGCCGAGGGCCGTGATGCAGAAGGCGGCCATGGAAGCGCTGGAACATAGTTAGCGGGATTTTCGCGCTAAGCTGATCCTTATGAAACTGACGCGGCGCCAACTGGCAGCGGCCGTGGTTTCGGCAACCGCCATGGCGCAGACCCGACAGACTCCCGCTCGCCCCGCGGACGAATTACAGGCCGCGCGCGAGCGCATCAAGGCCAACGGCGAAACGCTGGCGCAGCACCAGGTTCCGATGGCCACCGAACCGGCCTTTCAGTTCAAGGCCTGAGGTCCAGTATGGCTAACATCGCGAGCGACGTCTTCTTCGCGGCTCTGCCGGAACTCAATCAGCGCCTGGCCGCCAAGGAATTTTCGGCCGAAGATCTGGCGCGCGCGTTTGCGGAGCGGCTGGCGCAGCTTGGGCCGCGCTACAACGCCCTGGCGCTTCCGCTGCAGCAGGAAGCGTACCGCCAGGCCAACGAGGTGGATCGCGACCTGAAACGCGGGCGAACTCGCGGGCCGCTGCAGGGGATTCCGTACGGAGTCAAAGACCTGCTGAGCTTCAAAGGCCAGCCGACCACTTGGGGCGCCAAGCCGTATGCGGGCCAGGTGTTCGACTACAACGCCACGGTGATCGAAAAACTGCGCGACGCGGGCGCCGTGTTGACCGGCAAGCTGGCGATGGTGGAACTGGCGGGTGGCGGCGGGTACCGGCTGCCTTCGGCCTCGCTGACCGGGCCCGGATTGAACCCTTGGGACCGTACGCGGTGGTCCGGCGGATCTTCCAGCGGATCGGCGGCGGCGGTAGCGGCTGGCCTGGTGGCGTTTGCCATTGGGTCGGAAACTTCGGGGTCGATTGTGACGCCGGCGTCTTATTGCGGCGTCACGGCGCTGCGCCCGACCTATGGATTGGTGAGCCGTCACGGCGCCATGGCGCTTTCGTGGACGCTGGACAAGCTGGGGCCGTTTGCTCGCACGGCGGAGGACTGCGGCAACATCTTGCACGCGATTGCGGGCGGCGACTCGAAGGATCCCGGCTCGGCGGGTAAGAGCTTTTACTACACGCCGCAGTATACGCGGCCGCTGAAGGAGCTGAAGATTGGCTACGCCGCGGTGGATTTCGAGGCACGCGCGGAATCGCCGGCGCGGGCCGCGTTTCAGGCCGCGCTCGAGGCGCTGAAAGAAACCGGCGTGCAACTGGTGGAAACGAACCTGCCGCCGTTTCCGTACGGGCCGGTGCTTTCGACCATCCTGGCGGCGGAGCAAGCGTCCGTCTTCGAGCCCCTGATCGCCAGTGGAAAAGTGGACGAGCTGGCGGATGCGGCACAGATTGCCGGACTGAAAGCCGCGTTGGAACTCCCGGCCAGGGATTACTTGAAGGCCATGCGGTTGCGGCGCGTGATTCAGGAAGAATTCTCCAAACTCTTTGCGCAGGTGGACGCGCTGGTGGCGCCGGGCCGAACGGGAGCGGCAACCAGGATCGATCAGCCAATCGACCGGGGCGCGCCATTGCCGCCGGCCGGCACGCCGCAGGGGCTGTTTGGGCTGATTCCGGCGGGCAACCTGGCGGGGCTGCCGGCCGTCGTGCTGCCGTGCGGCTTCGCGGACAGTCTGCCCGTGGCGCTGCAGGTGGTGGGCGCCGCGTATTCGGAGAATCTGCTGCTGGCGGTGGGAGCGGGGTTTCAGAGCCGCACCGACTGGCACAAGCGGCGTCCGCCGGGGCTGTAGATTCTTCCTCGAAGAATGGCCGCAAGACCACACATCGCGCGCAAGTGGTTCGTCAGGGGGCGTGTGCAGGGCGTTGGCTTTCGTTACTTTGCGCAACGCGCGGCAACCGCACTGGGGCTGAGCGGTTATTCGCGCAACCTGGACGACGGGCGCGTGGAAGTGTACGCCGCCGGAGACCCGGACGCGATCGCCGAACTGGCAGGCCTGATGCATCGCGGGCCCAGATCGGCCGACGTGCGCGCGGTGGAAGAGGTTGAGGCCGCCGTCGAAAAGCGCGAAGGCTTCCGGATCGAGCCGTGAAGCCCAGTTCCTCGACCGGGTGATTTTGTGCTATTGCGGAGCCCCCGCCCTCATCGCTTACGCCTCCGCACCGAGCCGCGACCGCAAGGGAGCGGAGGTCCACTAGCACCAAATCACTCGATCAAAGCGCTGAAGCCGGCCGAGCGAGTATAAAATCAGGGAGAACATGAAATCCATCGCCCGGCTTCTCCCCCTCCTGGCACTCGCCATCCTGATCGCCTTCCTTTTTCGGTGGAGCGCGAGGCGCGGGCCCGCCGGAGTCGAGGTGCATCACGCGGCGGCACATGATATCTCGCCGCCCTTGGGATCGCTGCGCGGATTCGAGACCGCGCCCGCGGAACTCGATTGCGCGAAGACGGAGTCCGGTTGCGGCACGTCTCCGGAGGATGCCGCGGAGTCCGATGACCCAGACCATCCGGATGATCCCGATGCCGCGCCTCCTCAGGGCCGCGGCGCTCCCAACCCGCCGCCTCCACCGCCGCCCATCCCGCCGGCCGGGCTGGCAGTCGAGCAAAGAACGCAGGGCACGCGGCCCGCCGCGGTTGTGATTGCAAGCTTCGATGGCATGGGGTTTGGCTTCAGCGGACCGCAAGGACCGGGCCGCGGCGGCAACCCTTCCGACAACAGCCTGGCGATCGGTCCCAATCACATCGTGCAAATCGTGAACGGGAGCGGGATCGCGATCTTCTCGAAGAAAGGCGAGATGTTCGATACCACCGGCAAGGTGCTGTACGGCGCCGTCCCGAGTAAGTCGGTCTTCAAGGGTTTTGGAGGCGCGTGCGAGGCCGCCAACTTCGGCGATGTAGTGGTTCGGTACGATCAGTTGGCGGACCGCTGGCTGTACGTGATGCCGATCTTCCAGCGAATTCCAGACCGGCCGGATGAGCCTTACTCGATGTGTTACGCCCTCAGCGAGGGGGCCGACCCGCTAGGACCGTATTACCGTTACGAATTCCGGCGGAAGCTCTTTCCTGACTACCCGCGGCCTGCCCTGTGGCCGGACGGTTACTACACGCCTTCGAGCACCGGCGATAACGTCATCCAGAAACACGATTGCATTGTGGACCGCGCCAGCATGCTCAAAGGCAGGGACGCGACCGAGCAGTGCCTGATCATCGACGGAGTTAACTTTTTGAACAACGCCGATATCGATGGCCGGAACCTGCCTCCAACCGGCGCGCCCAATATCATGATGGCGGCCGGCGGAACACAGCTCAAAGAAGTCTATGAGGACGATGCGATCTTCGCCTGGAAGGTCCACGTGGATTGGGAGAATCCCAAGAACACCGCCGCCGCCGGCCCGATCAGGATTCCGGTGGCTCCTTACCACTATCTCTGCAATGGCCAACTGACTAACTGCGTGCCACAGCCGGATACCACCGTGCGGCTCGACGCGCAGGGCGATAAGCTCATGCAGAGATTGGTCTACCGCAAGTTCGCGGACCATGAGTCGATTGTGGCTGTCCATTCCATTAATACTTCGGCAAAGGCCGGTGGTGTCCGATGGTACGAATTCCGGCTGGAGGCAAAAGGCGATCCGGCGCTCTACCAGCAAGGCACTTATGCGCCTGATGAGTTCTATCGCTGGATGGCCAGTCCGGATATGGACCACGTGGGCAATATCGGCATCGGGTACTCTTTCGGAGGAACTCCCCACTTCGCCGGACAGCGCTTTGCCGCGCGCATGGCCGGCGATCCACTGGGACAGTTGACGGTCCACGAAACCGTGCTGGTCAACGGCGAAGCAATACAGGCGCGCAGTTTCCGCTGGGAAGATTATGCCACCACGGCGATGGACCCATCCGACGATTGCACCTTCTGGTATGTGGGCGATTACTATAAGACGGGCGGAACCACTTACACCACGAAGATAGGCGCGTTTCGCCTGCCGGGCTGCCTGCACAAGACCGTGACCGGGTTCGCTTTCTTCGACCTGAACCACGATGGCAAGCGGGATCTCGGCGAGCCGGGCCTGGAAGGTGTGGTGATCAATTACGCCGGCGCGCAATCGGGCAAAGTGACGACGGGGGCGAATGGCAACTTCGCTGTGACGCTTCCCGCGGACCCCATCTATGAAGTTCCCACTTACACCATCGCCGAGCAGGGTTCCACCCGGGCGGGATGGGCGCAGACCGGGAAAGCGCTGACGATTACCATCACCGACCCGGCTGCTACCAGCAGCGTGAACTTCGGAAACGTTTGTACGGGTCCGAACCAGGGAGGCGATCCGCCGAAGTTCTGGGCCGGTGGGAAAGGCAAGGCCGTGCTCAACGCACACGACCCGGAGTGGCGGAGACTGGTCGCCAACACGGTCCACCTGGATCTTGCGGACAAGCCCAGCCTGGCGTACGCGCAATTCCAGAAATGGCTGGCCAAGCCGTCGGTGGAGACGCACCTGGCCGCGCTGGCGCTGAACGCGGCGTTCGGCGCGCAGGACGGGAAGGCGACGGTGCACGATCCGCTGGCCGGCGACTGGCCCTCCATCACGGCGCTGATCAAGCGCGTGAGCGCTCTGAAGCCTGCCGATGCGGAGGCGTACCGACCCTTGCTGGAGAAGCTCAATGGCAACAGCCAGACCGTGACGCCGTCAACGCCCGCGGGCTGCTTAGGATTCTAGTGTCCCGTCTCCTGTAAGAATTGACAACAGTTGTGGGGCGGGCACTCCAGCCCGGAGCCGGCTTTCAGCCGGCTGGACCCGCTGGAAAGCGGGTCCGCAACCTGATTAGGCTGCCCCACACCGTCCCAACCGGGATGCGAGCCGCGACCGTGAGGGAGCGGTGCCCGTCCCGCGAATGTTTCCTCGCGGTCAGGCTACTGGCAAAGTGGGGCTAGGCGCTTTCGCCTGTCAACCTCGACAAGAAGTCAGAATCACCCCGCGCGTGCTTCGCATTCTGACTTCCTTGACTTCTGACTTCTGACTTCTGCCTTCCTCGACTCCCGACCTCCCTTACTGTTTCGACGCGGCCACCATCGGCCCGGGTTCGGTGCGGCCCAGGGTGTCGTACAGCGGTTGGGCCGGTTTCAAGAGCGGCCCTTCGTCGGCTGCCGATATGGCCAGGACGCGGATCTTGTCGTTGGTCGGCAACGTGATCGTCTTAGCGTTGGCTGGTAAGTCGATGCCGTAGGCGAATAAGTACGAGTATTGGTACGGCTCATTCAATCCGTCGGCGGTGTGGTGGTGCGTGCAGTACCAAGCGAGGTCGGCAGGCTTGATAAATCCGGGAGTCATGCCCAGAAAATCATCGGGGTAGCGGGGCTCGCTGCGGCCACGTCCGGCGTTGGCGGGTGCAGGGGGCATGGGCCACACCGCGTGGCTGGCGGAGCTGGCCCAATCGCGTTGCGGCAGATCCCATACGCGGGTGTCCCACTGGCCGACAAATCCGCCCCAGTTTTCAATGGTAAGATCGACGGGCTGGTCACCCACTTTGAAAGTGGCTTTTTGATCGCCTTCGGCGGAAGCAGCTAGAACGTACACACGGTTGAACTGACCGGCGGGGAGCGCGATGGTTTGTCCCTGGGCTGTGACGGCGTTGTTCTTGCCGGTTCCGGCTGGGGCAAGGTTGAAATCAACGGCGTTGAAGCGCAACTGCGCGGGGAGCATTTCGGCGGGCATGGCGTTGCCTTGGGAATCGAAGCCGCCGGCGGTCTTGGTGTCGTCGTTGCTCGAAACCGCACGGTCGTAGGTTAGAGTTACTGGTTTGGATGTTACAACCGCGGCTTTAGCCGCCGGCGGCCCCAGCTTCAAGGCGAATGTATGCGGCTGATAGGCGGTGAAGTTAGCAAGCAAGGTGCCGTTGGTTATGGTCGGATTGCCCGGCAAGGGCAGTTCCTGGCCGTTGAGTTCGCGGGCCGCGGTAATCGGACCGGCAAACTTGACCACTACGCGCTCCTGCGGGCGGCCGTCCATTTCCACCATGCGGAGAATGACTTCGTCGCTTAATTCGGCCTTTTTCAGAGCCATCACCTGAATGCGCGGGTTGCTGATGGAGATCAAGGAGAAGCTCTTGCCGAGCGAGCCGGCATGTTTGGCGGCCTGGAACGCGATGAGCGGCTGGTTGAGGCGGTAGGCCTGCCAATCGGTGTCGCCATCGTGCCACGTGCCCGCGTGGCCGGCGATGCCGAACGTGAATTCGTGATGGCCCCAATCCTGGTTGGCCTGGTCCGTGTAACTGGTGTCGACGCCCGGGGTGCGCACCAGCGTAAGCCGGATGGTGTTGTTATTGGGTTTGTCGGAGGCGTTCTTACAATCGGTGAGGATGGTGGCGCCGAAGGTGTTGGAGCGGTCGGTCAGATCGATCCACTGGTGGGAAGCGACTTCGAACTGGCGCTCGCTGGCAGTCGAGCGGCGGACGGTGCCCAGTCCCCAGTTGTAAGTGGCGTCTTCGTTGGTGGCGCTGAGGGGGAAAGTGGCCTTGAGGTTGGCGTAAAGTGTCTTCCAGTCGATGACTGCGCCGAACTCCACGCGGTTTCCCGCCCCGCCGGCGGAGAGGCTGACGGTCTGAACGAAGTGAGAGCCCTCGGTGTTGGTTCGAGTCACTTCCAGGGTGACGCGCGCGGCGCCGTTTTCCTTGATGCGGGTCTGGCCGCCGCGCACGTAGACGCGGGGTGGCGCCTGTTCCTGGTCGAAATCCATATTCCACGCGGGCCACTGCGACGGATGGTCGTTGGAGATGGCCAGCCGCATGGGGGCGGACAGCAGTTCGCGGTCGATGGACTTATCGAAGATGCTCGAGACGTCGCCATTGTTGTCGAGCGTGACGCGGTAGCGTTGGTTCTCGATCGAAGTGGGAGTGTTGTCGGCGGCGCCTCCGCGCCCGCCGCGCCCGCCGCCCTGCCGCACCGTGGCCTTCAAGCTGGAAGGGCCAGCCTCGGTGGCGGGTTCAACGTCATAAACCGAGTAGCCGACGGAGGGCACCTTGGCCAGGAACAGCACTTTGCCGTTTTCGTACTGAGCGGGCACCGGCTGGCCGTCGGGTCCGGTAACGCGGACAAAAGTGGCGCCTTCGGGAAGAGTCAGGTTAGCCTCGACCACGTCTTCGCGCGCGATGTTGAGCGGGTTGAAGACAACCACGGGCATACCTTTGGCCTCGGTGTCGAGCACCGAAGCGACCGATTCAGTAGCATTGGTGAGGATGCCCGAGAACTGATTCATGGCGATGACGTCGTCATTCCAAATGAACTCGTACGAGCGGGGAGTCGCCGTGCCGGCGGCGGAATCGTGGAAGTGGCCGGACATGACAAGGTTCCATGCGTCATTGAGCCGGGACTGCGGATAGGGCCGGCCGCCCATCCACGAAGCTGCGATGGAGGCCTCTTCGGCGGCGGCGGCGAGCAACTCGTTCTTGCGGTTCCAGCGCTTGTGATAGGCCTCGGAGGTCAGCGATCCGGCGGAGTGGTTAATGAGTTCGAGGTCGCCCTTCACGCGCGGCATGCGCGTCATCATGTCGGGTTTGATGTCGAGGAATAATTGATCGGCCGCGGCCGGTATGACGGTGAGCGGCCCATCGCCGACTTTCACCGGCGGCCCGGGCGGAGGGGTTGGCGTCATATTGGCGCCGGGACGTCCGCCGCCGCCGCGGCCACCCACCGGCAGCACCGTTTCACTCTTGGTGACCATGGCCTCGAGCATCCGCGCGGTGTACTCCTGGGCGGCGCCGCCGGTGTCGCCGGTGCCGACGTATTTATAGTCGGCGTAGACGCCGGTGACGTCGCCGTCGAGCTGGACGCGCTTCACCCAGTTTTCTTCGCCGCCGCGTCCGCCCCCGGGAGCGGGCTCTTTGCTGAGATCGGTGGAGATGTTGCTCCCGTAGCCGCCGGGGTTGAGAGCGGCGAGGATGGTCTGGCCGTCGGGGCCTTCCCAGATTCCAACGTTGAACGGGATGCCCATGGGAGACTGCTCGGGCGAATCGGGGCCGCCGACTTTGGGCGCCGGCTGCCAACCCGACGAGAGCTTCTGGGTGGAGAAGCCCTTGACGCCGGCGTGCGCCAGGAGGCTGGGGAGCGAGGCCGGGAAGCCGAAGCAATCCGGCAGCATGTATTCCGCGCTGGCTTTGCCGAATTCCTTGCGGAAATACGTGTTGCCGTACAGCACCTGGCGAATGATGGCTTCCGCACTCGGCATATTGACGTCGCCTTCTTCCACCGACGAACCGGCGGGATACCAGCGGCCGGCGGCGACGTATTGCCTGACCTTTTCGTAGTCGGGCGGGAAGTACTCCTTCATCAGGCGGTAGCGGTTGGACCCGGTCCAGTTGAAAACGTAGTGCGGGTACTTCTCGATCAGATCGAAGTTTACCCGCATGGTTTTGAGCAGGTATTCGCTGATGGTCTGCGGGAACTCCCAACGCCACTGCGTATCGAGGTGCGCGTAGGGCACCACGTAGAGGGTGGGGTGTTTGGTGATATCGGGGGCCTGCGTGGTTTGCGGCCGTCCCACGGGGCACAGGCAAAGCATTGCCAAAAACGGTAGAGCCTTCTGAAGACGTGACATGATCGGGTCTCCCACGGTTCTTACATGTATCACAAAGACACTTCTTAATTAGGCAACCCCCGGGCTGGGCCGCACAAGGGAATTTGGAGATGGTTCACAGGGAAATCACCGGGAATTCCGGTTGGCGAATCGCACCGTGTAGGGGTTGCGGCCTGGGTGTGCGCGTGGTAGTCTACCAATCAAATAACGGGAGTGCAAAGTGGGAACAATTGGCGAACAGGTAAACCCGGCGGCCCAGTGGAAGCATGAGTTGGTCGCCCGGGTTGGCGCCAGCGGGGTCTTCGAACGTTCGCCGCGGCTCAGGGAACTCCTGACGTACCTTTGCGAACAGGCGATTCAGAATCGCCTGGAGGATCTGAAAGAACAGGCCATCGGGCGCCGGGTTTTCGGCCGGGCGCCCGACTACAGCCCCGGGGAAGACAACATCGTCCGGGTGGAAGTCCGCCATCTCCGTAAGCGGCTCGAGGAGTATTTTGCCGGCCAGGGCAAAGGCGAGCCGGTGGTGATTGTGATTCACAGAGGCGGCTACGTGCCCGAGTTTGAGCCGCGGGAAGTGCCGCCGTCCTTGGCTCCGGCCGAGCCGGAACCCGGGCCCGCGCCCGGCCGTCGATGGGGAATTCCGGCCGGTAGACCAGCGGTGTGGCTAGCCGCCTTTCTGGCGGTTGGACTGGCCGCGGCCGGGGTGTGGTGGTGGTCTGCCGGGGGCCAGTTCGCAGACCGGAGCGCCCAGGCAGTGAGCCGAAACGGCCAGCGCGGTCCCATCTGGCAAATGCTGTTCGACGGGCAGCAGGCTGCGACCATCGTCTGCGCCGATTCCACGCTCGTGATGGCTCAGTCCATCACCCACCAGCCCATCTCACTGGAAGACTACGTGCAACGGGACTATGGCCGCGGCGCCCCAAAACTGACGCCCGACCAGAGGTCGCTGCTGCACACTCTTCAGGGGTGGCAGTTCACCGATGTCACCGATGTGCGACTGGTGCAGCGGATGTCCCGTCTCAATACCGAGTTCTGGGGCCGGGTGCTGGTGCGCTCGGCCAGAACCGTGCAGTTGCAGGATTTCAAGAACGGCAACCTCGTGCTACTGGGGAGCAGCCATTCCAACCCATGGATCCTGCTTTTTGAGCCGCAACTGAACTTCCGGTTTGGTTTTGATTTCGAGCCGCAGAAGCACTCGGCCTACATTCTCAATACCGCGCCGCAGGCCGGGGAGCAGGCGGTGTACCGGGCGGCCAGCCCGGGCGAATCGGGCGAAGTTTACAGCACCATAGCCCTGGTGCCGAATCTGCGGCACAGCGGGCATGTGCTGATCATCGCCGGGAGCACGGCGGAGGGCACCGAAACAGCCGGCGAGTTCCTGATGAATCGCGAAGCTTCAGGCGGCCTCGTCCGCGAATTGCTCAGCCGGAATAAGGGACGAATGCCGTACTTCGAGGTCCTGCTGGAATCCGGCGCGTTTGCCGGGGTAGCGCAAAGCGCCCGGGTGGTTGCGATGCGGATCCTGCCGGGCAATTGAGCGTAGCCCAAGAACTGCCATCAAAATCCTTTGAATCCGCTATGTGATTGCGGAATCGGGAGATCCCTGAAACGAGTCACGGGGAATTCCCTGTGAATTCCCTTGTCTCGGGACGCCATCGGGGTTGTTATAGATCGTAATCGGACAATTGTATCGCTTTAGAGGTTACGGGGGATTCAGCATGAGCGCCGGGAGCCAGGAACAGAAATGCCGGGGCGGAACGATCCGGCTGAAGCACTGCCGGGCGTAGGCGGTGCCGCGGGGACCGGCCCGCGCCACCTGAAAGGTCCGTCTTAAGGTAGTCCCCGGTAAGAGGTTAGCGGGAACTAGTGTGATTCACAACTCGGGAGGTATTATGAAACCAGGACGTTTCTTTGCGCTGCTTCTGATCTTGACAGCCGCGCTGTGGGCGCAGGATTTCCGCGCCACCGTGACCGGCGTTGTCACAGACCCTTCGGGCGCGGTTATCCCCAGCGCCGGGGTGAAGGCTGTCAACACCGCCACAAACGAAACCAAAACAGTTCAGACGGATTCTCAGGGCGTGTACACCATTCCGTATCTTGACCCTGGCGTTTACGATTTCGAGTTCACAGCCGCCGGATTCCAGGCTTTGAAGCGGCAAACCATCACGCTTCTGGTCGCCCAAAAGCTCAACCTGAGTGTGGCGTTGACCATCGGACAGTCGAACACGGAAGTGACGGTTACGGGCCAGCAGGAAGCCATCGATACGGCCGATGCCAGCCGGGGCGTGGTGTTCGATCCGCTGAAGACCCAGGAATACCCGTTGAATGGGCGCCAGAGCTATATGCTCATGATGCTCTCCCCTGGTGTACTATTTACTACGTTTACGTTCGGCCCCAACGGCAACTCCGGGACGCGCGCCTGGGATGTAACCAGCTCGTATAAGTTCAACGGCGCCCGCAGTGGCAACGGAAACAACATATTCCTCATGAACGGCGCGGTCATCAGCAATGAGGGCAGCACCTGGGAGTTCGCGCCCAGCGTGGACGCCATCCAGGAGTTCAAAGTTGAAACCAACGCGTTTGATGCCCAGTACGGACATGAGGCGGGTGGCGTGGTCAACACCACCATCAAGTCGGGCACCAACAACTGGCACGGCGACGTTTACGACTACTGGCGCTATTACGCCTTCGACGCCAATAGCTTCAACAACAATATCAACGGCACCCCCAAGGGGTACCACAACCAACACCAGTTCGGCGGCGTGCTGGGCGGCCCCATCCGGAAGAATACCGACTTCATCTTCGTCAGCTATGAGGGCTGGCAGGAAGTCCTGCCGTTTCCCACCACTACCACCACGGTGCCGACGGATATGCGCACCGGCAACTTTTCCAACCCCGCATATGGGATGACGATTTACGACCCGCTCACCCTCCACGCTTGCGGCGCGGCCACCGAGCCGTGCTCGCAATCGACATACTGGGAAAATCCCTTTCCGGGAGACAAGATTCCCGCCAGCCGCATCAGCCCGGTCGGCACGGCCATCCTGTCCTACTTGCCGGCGCCCAATGCCGTTGGCCAAGGTTTGGGCGGAATCTCCGGCAACTACATCGCCAATCCCAATCTGGGCCGCTACTGGTATAACCAGCCGATCATCCGTTACGACCACGAGTTCAGCGAGAAGGACAAGTTCAATGCCATGTTCTCGGAGTTCCATGGCTTCGAATACCGTTCCACTAACGGTTTCCTGCCGCCGTTGGCCTTGGGCAACACTCAAAATAACCGCACTTACACGGGCGTCAACCTGGATGAAACGCACGTGATTTCATCGACCATGGTGCTCGACTTCCGCGTCAATTACTTCCGCTTCGTGCAACTCAGTCCGGGGTACACGGCCCAGGCCCAGGCGATTACGCCGCAGTCGATTGGAATGACCAACATGATCGAAGCTCCGACCGTGAGCAATGCTGTCATTCCGAACATCTCGATCACCGGCTTCAGCAGCGGTTCGCCAGGCGGCTTCTTCGGTTCCGGCAGTTACTCCTGGTCGCCCTATAATTCCTGGCAATTCACTCCCAACCTGACCTGGACCAGGGGCCGGCATTCCTTCAAGGCCGGTTTCGAGTACCACTATGAAGCCAGGGGCACTGTGAGTCCCGGCAATGCGTACGGAGCCTTTACGTTCGATTCTACATGGACGCGGCAGGAATCCTCGAAGAATGTGCTGACCAACGATCAATACAACAGCGTTGCCAGCCTATTGCTGGGGATACCTACGAGCGGGAACATCGCCAATAACGCCACGTCCTACTATAGCCGGCCGTATTATGGGTGGTATTTCGACGACGACTGGAGGGTGAACAATCGTCTGACCGTCTCGATCGGTTTGCGTTACGACATCCAGCTTCCTTACCTGGAACGGTACAACCGTACGATTTCGCGGTTCGATCTGAGTGTCGTAAGTCCGGACAGCGCGGCGATTCTGGCGCAGTGGAACACCGATGCGGCGGCATACAATTCCAATGCCGCGAACAAGTATCCCTACCCGACACCGCCGGCGGCCATCATGGGAGCCTACCGGTTTCCCGGCCAGGCCGGATTACCGCGGCGGCAATTCTTCACCGACTACACGGACGGCGCGCCTCGTCTGGGGTTTGCCTACCACGCGCTAAACAAAACTGTGATTCGCGGTGGTTTTGGCACGTTCTATCAATCCATGACGCAAACCGGCGCCGGCCAGACCGGGTTCAGCCAGACCACATCGTATGTCAACTCGCTGGATGGCGAATTTCCGTCGGCCTGCCCCGCGGGCAGCAGCGCCTGCGCCAATGGACCTCCCACCGGGCCCTATTCGCTGGTGAACCCGTTCCCCAACGGCCTTACCGCGGCGCCGGGCTCGTCGCCCGGCCTGTTGGCCAATTACGGTCAGGGCGCAAGCGCCACCACCCTTACCTACAAGATCCCGCGCACTTACCAGTATTCGCTGAACATCCAACAGCAACTCGCCAAGAACACGGTGATCGAGGTGGGCTTCGCGGGGAATTTCGCCGGCTGGACCCAGTTCAGCCAGGATATCTCCTGGCCGCAGGATGCCGCCGGCCTGGCCCTCTATCAGAAGGGCATCGCCGATCCCACCTTTTTCAGCCGCCAGGTGGCCAACCCGTTCCTGGGCTTCGAGCCGACTTCCACTTCCCGCGGCTCGGCGTCGACCGTGGCCGCCTCCAGCTTGATGAACTCCTACCCCCTGTGGGGTGGCAGTTCAGGCAGCGGGCCGGTAAGCGACAACAACATGTCCAGAGAGACTTTCCGCTCCGACGCGCTGCAGGTACGCTTCGAAAAGAGGGCGTTCGGCGATCCCGGCAGCGCCGCCGGCGTCCTCACCTGGATTGTTTCCTGGACCTTCAGCAAGGAGTACGCGCTGCTGTGCTGCAACAGCGGCTATAGCTGGATGACCAACACCGCCGCCCAACTGACCTGGACCGGTGCTCTGCCGACGGGCCTGACTTACTCGACCGTTCCCGGCTCCGGCCAGGACAGCAACCTGCGGTACCAGATGGACTCGAACAACCAGACGCAGCAAATCGACTTCAGCGGCGTATGGGACGTACCCTTCGGGAAGGGCCGCAAATTCGGCGCCGGCGTCAAAGGCATTGCCGACAAGATCGTCAGCGGCTGGCGCATCGATTACCTGGTCCAATATGTCTCGGGACAACCGCTTGGCTTGCCGGGCCTGATCAACTACTGCGGCCAGTGGACGTCCAGCAACCCGAGCCAGTACAGCTACTTCAATAACACCGCCAGTTGCTACGCGACGTTCCCTTCCAATACCGGCAGCTTCACTTATCTGCCGCCGCGCTTCTCGGGCAACCTGAACAACCCGACCGCGCAGCAGACCAGTGCGGCCGTCGAGAAGAATACCAGCTTCAAGGAGCGGTATAAGCTGGCGTTTCGCGCCGAAGCTTTCAACCTGACCAACACGGCGATCCGTCCGGGTCCGGGAACCTCGTTCCCCAGCTCGACCTTCGGCGTGCTTCCAGCGCAACAGCAGAACTTCCCGCGTCAGATTCAGCTCTCGCTGAAATTGTTCTTCTGATCGGGGGCGACGATTGCAGGGCCGGTTCCGAAACCAGAGGGACTGGCCCATTTCGATTCGAATCTTGAGAAAAATAATGTCTTGGCGGAGAAAAAGTCGTGAAGAGTGCGCGAAAAGCTCAAAGGAGATTCTGTATGGCTAGTCTCAATCGGATCGCCATTTTCGGATTTTGCGTGGTGCTGGCCGGGTTGCCGCACCTGCGGGCACAGACGAAGGACATCGTCGAGTTGTTTGGAGGCGTCGACCTCACGAACGCCAGCCCCGAACCCATCGTCCCTAAGCAGAACCTGACCGGATTTGTGGCGGGAGTCGCGCCGTTCGCCAATTCCTGGTTCGGGGCTGCGGTGGAAGTTTCCAAGCAGTATGGAACCGTCGGCTCGTCCACGACTGGGTTCGCCAACGCCAGCCTCCACGAGTCCAGCTACATGGCCGGCCCGCAATTCCGCTTCCTCAACCGGGCCAGAGTGAATGCCACCTTCCGGGCGCTGCTGGGCGGCGTACAGGGGCAGGTTTTCCAGCCGGGATCCGCGGAAAGCCAGACGCGCTTCGCTTTTATGCTGGGCGTGGGCGTGGATATCGGCATTACCAGGGTCCTGGCGTTCCGGGTGGAACCGGGACTGTACCGGACTTCATTCAGCCAGGCGAACCAGAACAATTTCCGCATCAGCTTCGGCCCGGTTCTCCGATTGGGATCGAGGGAGTGAAGTGTGCTCGGTTCGGGGCCCGCTCCCAAGTATGCGACCGGCCGGTACCCTGACGGAATTTCCATTTGCGCAGCCAGGCCATTTCTCCCACGGATCCCTATCGCATTCCGTACGAGCAGGGCGGATACAGCTATTACACGCCGACGCAATTGGCCGGCATCAACAACCATCGGCGTGCAGTGATGGACTTTCTCAGCCCGGGGTATCGCAAGATCGCCACTCAGGAATTTCAAAAACTGCTGGCGCTTGGCGCGTCTGGCTGGCTGTTCGATGAGAACTGCCACCACGGCCCGGTAAAATACAGCTTTGCTCCCGATCATGGCTACACGCCGCCGGCATGGCTCTGGGATGCCGAGTTCCGCGACACGCTGGGAGCCAAGGTCAGCGCCGATGGCCCGCACCGCTATTCCGTATTCGTGACTAGGGCCGGGAAACGGGCGGTGGTGGTCGTCAATCAAGGACGAGAGAAGAGCGTCACCGCCAGGGTGCAGTTGCCGAATCCGGGCCGACTGGTCGTGGCTACGCCGGAGCAGCCCGACGCTCGGCCCACGTCGGGGACGCTGGAAATTCCGCCCAGATCCGCGGCTGTCGTCATGGAACAGTGACGGAGGATGGTCGAGCCGCTGCCGCGGAATACGCACCATCCGGACCGGCAGGCCCCGGACCACCTGTTCCGGCGGCCTATCAGGAACTGCGGCCGCTGGCGTCCGCCGCAGTGACCCGTATGCCACTTTTAGCCCAGGTCAGGTACAACACGCTGGTCCGGCTGCCCGGCGCACCCGCGGGCCGGCGCCGTGGGATATAGTAGTCGCATTCAGTCTTGTGGCCGGCGCCACATTTCCCTGAAGACTCGAAGAAGAAGGAGTATCGTCATGCATCGTGCGTTACAGATCGGGCGGCGCGGTTGGCTCCGCGTCGCTGTGGTTTCCACCGGGCTGGTGGTTTTGCTTGCGTTGTCGTTCCCCGGAGCGGGAGCGGACGGCGAGCCGTCGACGCTGCCCTCCAAGCCCACCAAGGCCAACTATGAACTGGCGGCCCGCTGGACTTCGTCCAAGGTGGCGCGCTTAGTCTTTGACATGGCCGTTACGCCGCACTGGCTGGAAGATGGCAACCGGTTCTGGTATACCTTCGAAAGCAACGCCGGCCGCAGGTTTTATGTGGTGGACCCGGTCAAGAAGACCAAGACATTCGTTTTTGACGCCATCCGCTTGGCCGCCAGCCTGACCACGGCCACCGGCCTGCCTTACGATTCGCAGCACCTGCCGATCGGCGCCGCGCGCGGCGGCGCGGCGGCCGCGGGCGGCGGAGGCGGCGGAGGACGCGGCGGCGCGCCAACCCCCATCCGCTTCGTCAAGCACGACACCGCGATCCAGTTCGAGATCAGCGTGCCGCGGGACGCGGTGATTCCGGGCGAAAAGAAAGTCACCAACACCACCACCACCGACACGTCGGGCAGCGGGGGCGGCGATGCGGATGACGACGACGATCCTCAGCAGCTTGGCGGCCGCGGCGGCGCTGGCGCCGCGAGCACAACCAAACAGCTCGCCTTCGAGCTCGAACTGGCCACCGGCAAGCTTACCCTGCTCGACGAGCGCCCGCCCACCAAGCCAACTTGGGCCAGCATTTCCCCCGACGGCAAAACCGTGGTGTTCACACGCAATCACAACCTTTACATGATGGACGCCGAGAACTACGCCAAGGCCCTGAAGAACGCCAATGACTCAACCATCGTCGAGACCCAGCTCACCAAGGACGGTGAAGAGTACTTCGGTTATGGCGGGCGCGGCGGCGGCGGCGGCCAGCAGATTCAGGACCAGCAGCAACAGCAGGAGAATCAGGGCGAACAGCAGCAGGGCGAAGGACAAGCCAGCCGCGCGCGCACCGCCGCCAACGTAAGCTGGTCGAAGGATTCCAAGAAATTTGCGGTTACGCGCGAAGACCAACGCAAAGTGAAGCCGCTCTGGGTGATCAACTCCCTGGCCAATCCCCGGCCCACTCTGGAAACCTACAAGTACGAGATGCCGGGCGACGCGGATTATCCGCAGGCGCACCTGGAAGTTTTCGATGTGGCCACCAAGGCGCGTCTGGAGATGAAGGCGGACACGGGTGGGTTCAAAGACCAGCGGATCCGCCTGGAAAGCGACCGGCCTTCCGCGTATGACCGCGACCACGAAAGAACGGAAACCACGTGGGCGGGCGCGGGCGGCTCCGACAAACTCTTCTTCACGCGATTGAGCCGCGACGAACACCGCCTGGACGTTTGCGTGGCGGACACCGCCAGCGGAGAAGCGAAGACGCTCATCCCGGAGCGCATGAACGTCTACATCGAACAAAAACCGCTTAAGTTTCTCAACAAGGGGACGGAGATGCTGTGGTGGTCGGAACGCGACGGCTGGGGCCATTACTACCTGTATGGCGCCGACGGCACGCTCAAGAACCAGGTGGATCACGGCGAGTTTGTGGCCGAGGATCTTTCCTATGTGGATGACCAGGCCCGCGCCCTGATCATGACGGCTTCCGGCCGCGAAGACGGCGAGAATCCTTATTTCATGCATAACTACCGCGTCAACCTGGATGGCAGCGGAATCAAGCTGCTGGATCCGGGCGACGCCTCGCACGCGGTAGTGGTCGCGGACAATGGCAAGTATTTCGTGGATAATAGCTCGCGCGTGAATTCGGCGCCGCAATCGGTGCTGTACGAGGCGCAGGGCGGAACGCCTATGCCGCTCGAGAAGGTGGACCTAGCCCGCCTGATGCAGGAGGGTTATAAGTTCCCCGAGCCACTCACGGTGAAAGCCGACGACGGTATTACCGACATCTACGGCGTGATGTATAAGCCATTCGACTTCGATCCCAATAAGAAGTACCCGATCATCGAATTTGTCTATCCAGGTCCGCAGACCGAGAGCGTGACGCAGACGTTTTCGCCGCGGCAAGGCAATGTGGCGCTGGCCAACCTGGGATTCATCGTGGTGGAGGTGGGCAACCGCGGCGGCAACCCGCACCGCTCGAAGTGGTACCACACCTATGGCTACGGCAACCTGCGCGATTATGGCTTGGCCGATAAGAAGGCCGCGGTGGAGCAACTGGCGGCGCGATATCCGTGGATCGACATCGACCGCGTCGGCATTACCGGCCATTCCGGCGGCGGCTTCATGTCGACGGCGGCCATGCTGGTGTATCCCGACTTCTTCAAAGTGGCTGTGTCGGAATCCGGCAACCATGAGAACAATATTTACAACGCGGAATGGAGCGAGAAGCACCACGGTGTGAAGGAAGTCACGGACAAAGACGGCAAGACGACGTTCGAATACACCATCGACAAGAACTCGGAGATTGCCAAGAACCTCAAAGGGCACCTGTTGATTTCGACCGGCGACATCGACAACAATGTGCATCCCGGCAACACGCTGCGGCTGGCGGACGCGCTGATCAAAGCCAATAAGCGCTTCGATTTCGTGATCCTGCCGGGCCAGCGTCACGCCTACGGGCCGGAAGCGGAGTACTTTTCCTGGATCCGCGCCGATTATTTCTGTAAGTACCTGCTGGGTGATTTCGACCAGAGCGTGGACATGTGGGAACTGAACCGGGAACGGCCGCAAGGCGACCACGTTCCTCCGCCGGGCGCGACCGACGGCCGCGGCGGGACCACCACGCAGCAGCAGAACAACGGGCGCGGCGGCCGGGGTGGCCGCGGCGGCGACAACAACTAGGTAACGAGCCGCGACCGTAAGGGAGCGGTCTTCAACTAGGTAACGAGCCGCGACCGTAAGGGAGCGGTCTTCGCGGATGTACTAAGACAATAATCCGGAGGCCCTTTTGAAACTGGCGAAGATGATCTTGCTCACGGCGCTCGGCGGTAGTGTGGCCGGCGCGCAGAATTGCGATTTCAAAGATTACAAGGCTCAGGACGGGCTGAAGGCCGAAATGCAGGCGGCCGTCCTGCAGGTGGTCTGGCAGGGCGAGCGCGGCCAGCAGTTGCTCGCCCGGTTCGCTATCCGCGATGGCCAGCCGGAAGTGCGCGAACTGGCGGTGCGCAAAGGCCAGGGCGCCTGGATTGTGCTGGGGCGCGGCCTGGTTCCCGAATTCGAAGTCACCAGCGGGATGCGGCGCATGTCCGAGCAGCAGGCTGCCCCTTTGCGGGCGCTCAAGATCGAAATCACGCCGGAGGTTATCGATCGCGAGAGGTGGAACGCGTTTTGGGACGCTCCGCTCAGCCTGCCCGGCAGCAGCAGCCTGGAGTTACCGCGGAGGCCGGAAGAAATCCGCCGCGCATGGGCCACTTATCATGCCACGGGATGCCAGGTAAGAACGGACGGCGCGCGCCTGGAAGTTACCTTCCCGGGCTTGACGCTAGGTATCTTCTCCGGCGACCTGCGCTTCACGGTCTATCGCGGGACTAACCTTCTGCGGCAGGAGGCGATTGCCAGGACCGAGGCAAAGGCGGTGGCCTATAAGTATGTTGCCGGGCTGAAGGGATTTGCGATTCACGATGACACGCGGCTGGTTTGGCGCGATCCCGCGCGGGTCTGGCAGGAGTACGACTTCGGCGGCGATCCGAATAAGGATTCGATGGCGCTCAAGGCGCGCAACCGCGTCGCGATTGTCGAGGGTGGCGGCGCATCGCTGGCATTCTTTCCTCCTTCCCACAAGTTCTTTTTCGCGCGCGAGATCGAGACCAACCTTGGTTTCGTCTACTACCGCAAGACCGACGGCGGAACTTTCGCGGTGGGCGTCCGGCAGGCGGATCGCGAGGAACCCTACAAGCCGTATGGGGTCTCCGACGAAGAATGGGAAAAGCGGGTACACGAAGCGCGCCACGATATCGAGAATTTTGCGCTCTACAACGCGCCTCCGGGCACGTGGCAGCGCATGCCCGTGTATTACTATCTGAACGCGGGCAACGGGCGGGAGACCGACGAGGCGGTGCTGGCTTTCACGCACGACGACGTTTACAAACCGATGCCGGGTTTCCAGGTGATGGTGAGTCACTTCCACATGCACTTCAATGAGGCGCTGACGGATGCCGGCACCATCGACCTGCATCCACCATGGGTCGACGTGTTCCGGGGCTTGGGGATCAATATCGTCAACCTGGCGGATTTTCACTCCGACTCGCACCCCAAAGATCCGGGTCCCATCCGGTTCAAAGAGCAGAAGGTGTATTTCGACGGTGTGCGGCGCCTGTCGGATCGGAATTTCCTGCTGATTCCCGGCGAGGAGCCCGACGACACGCTGGGCGGCCACTATATCACCATCCTGCCGCATCCGGTTTTCTGGTCGCAGACGCGCGACGCCGGCCACCAGTTCATCGAGAACGATCCGACATACGGGAAGGTCTACCACATCTCGACCGCCGCGGAGGAGTTAGATCTGCTGCGTCGCGAGAACGGCTTGATGTGGCAGGCGCACCCCAGAACCAAAGGCTCCGCGGGTTACCCCGACGCCGTGCGGGAGACCGAGCACTTCAAGAGCGACCTGTTCCTGGGCGCGTCTTTCCAATCCCTGCCGGTGGATCAATCGGAGAAGCGCATTTGCGAAAAGCGCTGCCTGGGCCTGATGGACGAAATGAATAACTGGACGGCGGATCCCAAGTATCTGATCGCCGAAGGCGACACTTACTTGAAGTATCCCGACGACGAAACGTCTCCCCAGCTCTACGTGAATTACTTGAAGCTGGACCGCGTTCCGAAGTTCGATGAAGACTGGAGCCCGATCCTGAAGGCCATGCGGGCGGGTGACTACTATGTTACCAGCGGCGAAGTGCTGCTGCGGAATTGGAGCGTCGAAGGCTCTGGCCCGCGCCGCACTTACAACGCGGAAGTGGAATGGACGTTTCCGCTGGAGTTCGTGGAACTGGTCTGGGGCGACGGGGAAACCACTCGCACGCAGATGATTCCGGCCACCGATCTGGCTCCGTTCGGCTCCAGGAAGTTCAGCATTCCTTTCGAGGCAGCCGGCAAGAAGTGGGTGCGCTTCGCCGTGTGGGACTCGGCGGGCAACGGAGCTTTCACGCAACCGCTTCACTTGAAATAACTAAACTTATCAGGAGCATTGATATGAAGCTAAGATCGTTACTTTTCCTTTTGCTGGCGATTGTTCCGTTGATGGCGGCCGATCCGCCGGGGTTCGTGATCTGGTCCAGGGGCGTGCCGCCCGCGGATCTGAAGGGGAAACTGGATTTCGGCAACCACGCCTTGTCCATCTCGCACCGCGACAAGAACGGCGTGGTGGAGGTGCATGAAAAACTGGTGGATGTGCTCGTCGTGCAGAGCGGCGAAGCGACCCTGGTGGTGGGGGGTGAAGTGATCGGTTCGAGGACCACGGGCCCGGGCGAGATTCAGGGCGATTCGATCAAAGGGGGCGTTTCGAAAAAAGTATCAACCGGCGACGTCATCCACATCCCCGCCGGAGTCCCGCACCAGTTCTTCCTGGACCCCGGCAAACAAATCACGTACTTCGTAGTGAAGGTAGCCGCGCAGTAAGTAGGACAGACCATCGCCTTTCGTGGTCTGTCCTGTCTTGCTAAGCCACGGCCCCCTGACAGACGACAAAAGGCGAGCGCCTGTCCCGCCTACAGAACCGTCCCCTACTTCCCGCCGCCTTTCCAATCCGGCAGTCGCCCCGGGGTGGGAGGCGCCCCCGCCGCGTCGAGTTGCTTCTCAAGATTCTTAATGTCGGTCTCGATCAGCTTCTTCAGCTTCGGAATCTGTACGGCCAACTCATCGGAGCCGATCTGATACTGCTCCATGGCCGTCTTGGTCGGATGGCCGGTCGTGCCGCGGGTCGGGCCGGCGGCGGCCTGGATGCGCTCGGAGATGGACGCGGGCGTCCCTTCATTGTGGGAGCGCCAGATGCGATCGCCGCTCAGCGCCAGGTTGATCGAGTCGAGCTCGCGCTGCAGGTTGAGGGCGGTCTCGTGCAACTTGGGTGACAGGGACGGCGTGGCGTCGATGGCCCGTTTGATGGAATCCAGGCGCGTGCCGGCTTCGGTAGCGGCCTCCTGGGTGGCGGTCAGGGCCTTCTGGAGTTTACCCAGCTTGTCCTGGAACTCGACCATGGAGGTGCGTTCTTCCTGAGTAGCCGGGGTTGCGCCGGCGACCTCAATGGCTTCGGTGCCGGGCAGATCGGTGACCACGCCGTTGACGCGCTTGGCCAGCGACACGGTGTACTTGCCAGGCAGCACTAACGCGCCGCCGCCACCGCCGCGCCCGCCGCCGAAGGCCGCCATGAGTTCGGGATCGATGTCGGCGCCGCCGGCGCCGCCACGGCCACCGCCGCCAGCAGCGCCACCACCAGCGCCGCCACCAGCGGGGAAGCCACCGCCGCCGCGTCCACCACCACCACCGGCGCCGCCGCCCAGCGGAACAGATGCTGCCAGGCCGACGCCTTGGCTACGGAGGTCCCAGGTGAAGCGATGCAGGCCCTGCGTGGCCGGTTGATCCAGGCGGCGCACCACGTTGCCCTTCGCGTCCTTGATGGTAACGAGAATCGCCGGCGGCTCCTCCAGGGATTCCGCGCGGAGTTCCTCGGGAGTGGGATAGGGCGGCGTTTCGCCGCGCTGCACGGCCTGGCGTTCCTTCTGCTGCCGATCTTGCGCCTTGGTGCGGATGGCGTCCTTCAAATTGAACGTGATCATCGCGCCGACGGGCGGATTCGGCGTCTGGAAATACGCCGTGCCGAGATCGCCACCGGGGTTGTAGGGAATGTATTCGAGCGCTTTGCGCACCGGGAAGAGGGCGCTTTCCTTCTGCATCATCTCGGGCGTGGCCACGCGCAACGGGCTGTAATCGTCGAGCACGTAGATGCTGCGTCCGAAGGTGCCGATGACCAGGTCGTCCATCTGCTTCTGGATGGTCAGATCGCGCATCATGACTGTGGGCAGGCCGGCGTTGAGCTTGATCCACTTTTCGCCGCCGATGTTGGTGAAATAGAGGCCGAATTCGGTGCCGGCGAAAACCAGGTTCTTGTTGACATGGTCTTCGGCGATGGCGTAGACGCCGCCGCGCTCCGGCAGATTGCCGGAGATGTTGACCCAGCTCTTGCCCATGTCGGTGCTCTTGATGAGGTAAGGCTTGAAGTCGCCGTTCTGATGGTTCTCATAAGCCACGTATACCGTGCCGGCATCGTGTTGCGAGGCTACGATGCGCTGCACGTAGGCGTTTTCCGGCACCCCCGCGGGCTTATCGACTTTCCGCCAGTTCTTGCCTCCGTCTTCGGTGACCTGCACCAGGCCGTCGTCGGTGCCGACGTAGATCAGACCCTCCTTAACAGGTGACTCCGCCATCGACGAAATATTGTCGTAGAGGGCCGTCGAGACGTTTTTCTGGATGGCGTCGATGGGCCAGATCTTGCCCATGAGGGGCAGCTTGTTGCGATCCAGCGCGCGGGTGAGATCGGGGCTGACGGCCCGCCAGGTGTCGCCGCGGTCGTCGCTGCGATAGAGTTTCTGCGAACCGATGTACAGCCGCGTATTGGAATGCGGGCTGACCATGAAAGGCGCGTCCCAGTTCCAGCGCAGCGCCGGGTCGCCTTTTTCGGGCTGCGGCTCGATGGAGACGCGCTCGCCGGTGCGCCGATCGAAGCGCACGATGCCGGCATTCTGGCTGGCGGCGTACACGGTGTTGGGATCCTTGGGATCGACGCGCGAATAGAAACCGTCGCCACCGTTGGTGACGAAGCAATCGGCGTTGGTGAGCGTGGTGTTCTTGGTGCGGGCCGCGCAGCCGATGCTGTTGTTATCCTGCGTGCCGCCGTAGACGTGGTAGAACGGCGCGTCTTCGTCGGTGGCGACGTCGTAAAACTGGCCGGTCGGCAGATTGGCTTTGAAAATCCAGGTTGCGGCCTTATCGTAGCTCTCGTAGAGGCCGCCATCGCAACCCACCAGGTAGTGATTGGTGTTCTTCGGGTCGACCCAGATATCGTGGTTGTCCACGTGCTTGTTGCGGCTGCCGAGTTGGGTGAAATTGCGGCCGCCATCGTCGGAAACTTCGATGTTGACGCCCATCACGTAGACGCGCTCGGCATCGCCGGCATCCACCTGCACCTTGGCGTAATACTGGCCCTGCTGGTCGGTGGGGTTGCGGCGTTCCCAGGTGACCCCGTTGTCCGTCGAGCGGAACAGGCCGCCGCGGCCTTCATTGGCCTCCACCATGGCGTAGATCATGTTGGGATTGGTGGGAGCGTAATTCAGGCCGATGCGGCCCAGGTCGCCGTTGGGGATTCCGCTGCTGACCTTATTCCACGTCTTGCCAGCGTCGATCGTGCGCCACAGGGCGCTGCCCGGCCCGCCGTGAATGATTCCGAAATAGCTGCGCTGGCGCTGGTGCGTGGCAGCCAGCAGGATGTCGGGATTCTTGGGATCCATCACGACGTCGGAGCAGCCGGTGTAATCGTCCACCTTGATAAGGCTCTGCGACCAGGTCTTGCCGCCGTCGGTGGTCTTATAGAGACCGCGTTCGCCGCCGCCTTTCCAGAGGGGACCGGGCGCGGCCACATACACGACGTTGGAATCGCGCGGGTCCACTACGATGCGGGCGATGTGTTCCGAAGTCTTCAGGCCGACGTTGCGGAAGGTGCGCCCGCCATCCTCGCTCTTATAGACGCCGTCGCCGAAGGAGACGCTGCGCTGGTTGTTGTTCTCGCCGGTGCCGACCCAAACCATCGAGGGGTTCTTGGGGTCGATGGTGATCCAACCGATGGAGTAAGAGCCGTAGTTGTCGAAGATGGGGGTCCAGGTGGTTCCGTTGTTGGTGGTCGCGAAGATGTTGCCTGAGGCTACGGCCACCAGGTAGTGGTTCGAGTCGTCGGGGAACATGGCGATTTGCGAGATGCGGCCGGAGATCATGGCCGGGCCGATCTGGCGCGCCCGCAGACTGGCGAAGGTGCGCGCGTTGATGGGTTCTTGATTGTCGCCGCTGCCGCGGCCACCTCTGCCTTGAGGAGCTTCATCCTGCGCGAAGGCAGAAAGAGAAACACACAATAGGAGCGGAAATAGCTTCATGCTGGGAGTGTAACGCATGGCACGGCGGGACAGACGATCGCCTTTTGTCGTCTGTCACCCAGCCAACTCCTGCGCCCGCGCCCTTCAGGTATCATAGGTAGCAATTCTATGGACAGACGAACCTGGATGCAACTCATCGGCGTGCTGGCCGCGGCGCGGCCGGCGCGCACACAGGACCGGCCACCGGTAACCACGCCGCCGCAACCGCCCGCGGGTGGACGGGGCGCCGGTCGCGGCGGCAACGCGCGGCCTCTGCGGGTTGCCAAGGAACAAGTGCAGGCGGCTCTCAAACTGCTTGGCCTGGAGTTCCAGGACGCCGAGATCGACATGATGCTCCGCAACGTCGACAACGCTCTCGCCAGCTATGAAGCGGTCCGCAAGATCGACATTCCTCTCGACACCGAGCCCTCTTTCACCTTCCATCCAGGGCTGCCGGACCGTGTGCCCATCAAGGGGCCGCAGCGGTTCAAAACCACCATCCCTGCCAAGTCCACAGCCAAGGCGCCGTCGAACCTCGAGGACCTGGCCTTCCTGCCGGTCACCGGGTTGGCGCCGCTGGTGCGCTCGCGCGCGGTCTCCTCCACGGACCTGACTAAAATGTACCTGGAGCGGATGAAGAAGTATTCGCCCAAGCTGCTGTGCCTCATCACGCTCACTGAAGAGCTGGCTTTGCAACAGGCGGCCGCGGCCGATGCCGAAATCAAGGCGGGCAAATACCGCGGGCCTCTGCATGGCATTCCGTTCGGCGTCAAAGATCTCTACGACACGAAAGGCATTCTCACCACCTGGGGCGCGGAGCCGTTCCAGAAGCGGATTGCGGAATACGATGCCACCTGCGTCGAGCGGCTGTGCAAAGCCGGCGCCGTGCTGATCGCCAAGCTGTCGATGGGCGCGCTGGCGCAGGGCGATCTGTGGTTCAACGGCCGGACCAAGAGCCCGTGGCCCAGCGATTCGGCGCGTGCCAGGGGTGAATACGACCGGAATTCGAGCGGCTCTTCCGCCGGCTCCGCCTCCTCCACGGCGGCGGGCCTGGTGGGCTTCTCGCTGGGCACGGAAACCCTGGGTTCCATTGTTTCCCCTAGCAGCGCTTGTGGAACGGTGGGGCTTCGGCCTACCTATGGCCGCGTCAGCCGCCACGGAGCCATGGCCTTGAGTTGGACCATGGATAAGGTCGGGGCGATTTGCCGCGGCGTGGAAGATTGCGCCATCGTGCTGAATGCCATCTACGGGCCGGACGGGCACGACCGCTCGGTGGCCGCCGATCCGTTCCACTGGGAGCCGCGCAAGCCGCTCAAGAGTCTGCGCGTGGGCCTCTTGCAGAGCGGTTTCGACCGGTTCCAGGGAGACCAGAAGAAGATCTACGACCAGGCGCTCTCCGACCTGAAGAACGCCGGCGTTGCGATGACTCCGGTGGAGTATCAGGAGGACCTGGTGGGCATCCGGTACCTGCTTGAGGCCGAAGGCGCAGCGGCATTCGACGATATCACGCGCGACGGCCAAGTGAGGACGCTGAAAGGGCAGGCGCCCGGCGATTGGCCCAACACGTTCCGCGGTTCGCGGCTGGTTCCAGCCGTGGAATACATCCGGGCGCAGCGCGTGCGCACCAGGCTGGTTGAGAAATTCGAGAAGTTCATGGCGGATTGGGACGTCGTCGTGGTGGCGGGCTCCGGCCCGCTGACCACCACCAACCTGACCGGCAATCCGCAGGTGGTAGTGCGCTGCGGATGGCTGGAGCCGCAGGCGGGACAGCCGGGGCAGGGATTTGGCGGAGGCGGCTCGCCCTGGCGGATGCTGGGCTTCCTCGGCAAGATTTATGACGAAGGTTCGCCTCTGCGCGTCGCGCTGGCGTACGAGCAGTCCACCGAGTGGCACAAGAAAACGCCGGCGCTGATCGCATAGTGGGACATCCATGATAAGGGCTTGTCAAGGGAAAACACACCTTTCCCTGAACCTAACGGAAGATTTTTCCGAAGCGCGATAGTCGATAGGGTGACGGTTGCTCCGAATTGCCGAATTGG
>JBEKDA010000039.1:0-53530 GCA_050014595.1 Bryobacteraceae bacterium | reverse complement strand
CAGCTCGAAGTCAACCCAAAGTGCATTATCAGCCGACGAGGGCGTCGTATTCTGAGAGGGCTCCGATCCAGAACCAGGCTCCCTCCGGCGCCTCAACACCGATCGGATCTTGTGCACCCGCTCTTACTCGTACCGGAGCGCCACCATCGGGTCCACGCGCGTCGCCCGGCGCGCCGGGATGTAACTCGCCAGCAGCGCCGCGGCCACCAGCACCAGCGCCATCAGCGTGAACGTCAGCGGATCGAATGCGCTCACGTGGAACAGTTGGCTCTGCAACAAGCGGCTGAACACCAGCGATGCCACCAGGCCCACCGCCGCTCCCATGCCCGCCAGCCGCATTCCCTGCCCCAGCACCAGCCGCAGAATCTCGCCCGGTTCCGCTCCTAGCGCCATGCGCACGCCCAACTCCTGCGTGCGCTGCGTCACCGCGTAGCTGATCACGCCGTAGAGCCCGATCACCGCCATCAACAGCGCCATCGCGGCGAACACTCCCAGCACCGTCACCACAAAGCGGCGCGGCGCGAGCGAGCTCTCGATCATGTCGCGCAGCAGGCGCACCTCCGACACCGGCTGCCCGGCATCCACCGAGCGCACGGCCTCGCGGATGCCCGTCGCCAGCCGCGCCGGGTCCGACGGTGTGCGCACCGCGAACGTGCCGAAGGGCGGCGGCACCTGGTAGAGCGGGAAGTAATATTTGCCCTTCACCTCCTCGCCGGCCAGGTCGCCGTTCCGGACATGCCCCACGATGCCGACGATGGTCGCGAAGCCCGACGAACCGCCACGCCCGATGCGACGGCCGATGGGATTCTCATTCGGCCAGTATTGTCTGGCCAGCATATCGTCGATCACCGCAACTTTCTCTGTGTCCTGGCGGTCCCGGTCCGTGAACACGCGGCCTTGCTGGATGGGGATCTTGAGGGCCGCGAAGTACTCCGGGCTCACAAACCCGATGGCCCCGTGCGGTCCCGGATCGCCAGGCGGCGAAGGCCGGCCCTCGATGTTGAAGGATGCCGAGCCACCCATTCCACTGAACGGCATGGGGACGGCAGCAGCCACGGAGGTCACTCCCGGCATCGCCGCCAGGTTTCCCACTACCGCGCGAAAGAACGCGATCCGCTTGGCCGCATCGGCGTAGCGCGCGGGCGGCAAAGAGAGTCCCGCCGTGATCACGCCATCGGCGCGGAAACCGGGGTTGACGTCTTCCAGCGCGGCCAGGCTGCGCAGGAACAGGCCGGCGCCCACCAGCAGCACCAGCGCCAGCGCCACTTCCGCCACCACCAGGGAAGCGCGCAGGTGCTGGCGCCCGAGCCCCGCGGTATTGGCGCGGCCACCCTCTTTCAGCAGCTCGTAGCGGTTGAGCCGCGAGATGTGCCACGCCGGCGCCACGCCGAAGATCACGCCCGCCGCCATGGCAGCCAGCGCCGTGAACGCCAGCACCGTCGCATCCATGCGCACGCTCACCGCTGCCGGCAGGCCTTGCGGAGCCAATGCCAGCAGCCCGCGCACGCCCGCATAGGCCAGGCCGAAACCGATCATCGCCCCGCCCGCGGCCAGCACCAGGCTCTCCGCCAGCGACTGGCGAATCAAATCCCACCGGCCCGCTCCCAACGCCGCGCGCACCGCGATCTCTTTGCTGCGCCCCGACGAGCGCGCCAGCATCAGCCCGGCAATGTTCGAGCACGCGATCAGCAGCACGAACCCCACCGCGCCGAGCAGCACCAGCATGGGCGTCTTCGTATCGCCCGCGATGAAATCCGTGAACGGCAGGAGAAACATACCCCACGCGGAGTCTTTGGCGTACTCTCCGGCGCGCCCTCCGCTCGACTTCAACTGGTCGCTGAGCAACGAAACGAACGCATTCGCGGAAGCGAAACGCACACCCGGCTTCAACCGCGCCATGGCGTTATAGCTCTCGTTGAACCGGTTGCCGGGATCGTATTCACTGTCCGCCAGGCCCAGCGGAGCCCACAGGTCCGCATCCACCGGCCAGCGGAAATCCGGCCCCATCACGCCCACGATGCGGTAGATTTTCTGGTTCAGCTCGATCGATCGGCCTACCACGCCGGCATCCTGCCCGAAGAGGCGCTTCCACACCGCATGCGACAGCACGACCTCCTGGTTGGCGTTGGGCCGGTCTTCATCGGCCTGGAACACGCGGCCGAGTTGCGCCCGCGCGCCGAAGACCTCGAACCACCGCCATGTGACACTGGCGCCGCGCAGCCGCTCCGGCGTCCCCGTTCCGGTGTAGTTGAAATCGCCCGTGTCGATCAGCGCGGCCGATGCGAATTGTCCGGTGCCGTGCAGCACATCGGCAAAGTCGGGCACCGACACCCCGATGTTCCGCAGCGCCAGCTTGTCATAATTCACCCGCAGCGCCACGATGCGTTCCGGGTTGGAGATGCCGGCCGGATTCAGCAGAACCTGGTTCACCACGCTGAAGATCGCGGTGTTGGCGCCGATCCCCAAGGCCAGCGTGACCAGTGCCACCACCGTGTACGCCGGGCTCTTCAGCAGCGTACGGACCGCATAACGGGAGTCTTTCCAGAGTGCGCGCATATAAGAGTAATACTCCGGCGCGCCTCACCGGTGACGCAATTAGTTTGTAAAATCGCGGCCTTCCGCCACCTTCCTACGCTCCCATCGCCAGAACCGGGCGTTCCAGCACCACGGGAAAGCGCCGTGACGTATCGTACGGCTGGAAGCGGTGGCCAATGCCGAAGACCGTCTCGATGTATTCGTGTGCGTACACACCCAGCTTCTTGCGCAGGTGACGGATATGGACATCCAGCGTGCGCGTGCGGATGCCGTCGCCGTAGCCCCATACGCGCAGCAGCAATTCCGATCGCGGCACAATCATCCCCGCATAAGAAACCAGCAAGGCCAGCAGATCGTATTCCTTTCGAGTTAACGGCAGCGGCTGGAAATCGAGCGTGGCGAGCTGTTTGTCAAAATCCAGTGTGAGATGGGCGTCGCGGTACACCGAAGCCCGCGAATCCGTCTTCCGTAGAATCTCCATGGTTTCTCCTTTTCCTATGGCAATCCTACGGGAAACGCCGCGGAAGGTCGTGTTGGCGGTGTAAAGAGGTTGTAAAATCAGCGGGGCGTTACGAGGCCGCCGGCTCGAAATAGGTCTGCGCCAACTCCGGCTTCTCGCGGATCGCGCGCCGCCAGCACGACCGCGCTTCCTCTTCCTGCCCCAGCGCCATCAGCGCATGGCCCAGGTTGAGCAACGCTTCGGCGAATTCCGGATCCTCGGCCAGCGCCTGCTGGTAGAATCCCACCGCTTCTTCGTTCTGGCCCCGCTTCTGGCAGATCAGGCCCGCGTTGTAGAAAAGCTCGGGGCCGCGCTCGCCCATCTCGATCAGACGGCGATGCAGCTCGTACGCTTCCACGAAATCCTGCTGCTCCAAAGCCAGGGCCGCCATGCCGCGCACGGCGTCGGAGGAATCGGGCCGGTTCATCAGGGCTTCCTGGAAATAGCGTCTGGCGTTTTCCGGGTCGCCCAAGCGCGCGTAAGCGATTCCCGCGTTCAGACAAGCTTCCGGCCACTCCGGCCGCATGTGGATGCAGGTCTCGAAGGCCAGGGCACTGCCGGCGTAATCGCCGCGCAGCAGCCGCAGGTATCCCAGCCGGAAAATCGCGTCGCAGAATTCCGGCGCCTCTTCGGGAATCCGCTCGTAAAGCTTTTCCGCCCAGTTGCGCTCGCCCTGCTGTTCCAGCACCAGCGCCAGGTTCCACAGCACGCCCGCCTGGTTGGGATCCACTTGCAAGGCCCGCTCGTAGCAGGCGCGCGCGCTCGGAAGGTCGCTCAACTCCTGGTGCGCCACGCCCAGGTTCAAGTGCGCCTGCGCGCAATCCGGTTTCAGCCCGGCGGCCTGGCGGTAGGCCTGCACGGCCTTTTCGTGATTGCCCAGCTTGTGGTACGCCACGCCCAGGTTGAACCAGTTTTCGAAGCGGTCGGGCGCCATCTCCGAAAGGCTGCGGCAATGCCGCACCGCCGCCGGATAATCGCCGTCGGCAAATGCCAGCGTGGCCAGCGCCTCAATCGCCACCGCGGATTCCGGCTGCAGTTCCACTAGCATCTCCGCGTAGCGACGAACCGCATCGTGGTCTTTCTTTTCCAGGAACATGGCCACCAGGTTCGAAAGCGCTTCCTCGCAGCGCGGATTGCGCGCCAGCACTTTGCGGTACTGCTCCACGGCTTCGGCGTGCCGCCCGGTCTGCTGCAAGGCCACCGCTTTTCCGAACAGCGCCTGTTCATGCTCCGGGAACAGGCTCAGATACTTGTCGAGCGGCTCCAGCGCTTCGGCCGGCTCGCCCGTGTGGATCAGCGAAATCCCCAACCCCAGCAGCGCGTCGGCACGCGTGGCGTCCGCTTCGGCCGCATCGCGGAACGAAACCGTCGCCGCCTTCCATTCCTTCAAATTGCCCTGGCAGACTCCCAGGTTGAAGTGCGCCGTGCGATGCAACGGTTCCAGCTCCACCAGTTGCGTGTAAGTGGCCGCCGCCGACGCGTAGTCGCGCATTTCGAAATGGATGTGCCCGAGAGCCGAAAAGAGAGCCGGATCGCGTTCGCCCGACTCGATGGCCTTGGACAGCAGCTTGGCCGCGCTCTCCAGCTTGCCTTCCAGGTGCAACGACACAGCTTTGGAAAGCGTGCGATTGGGCCGCTTGAGCTGCCGCACATCCTCGATCGAGGTCACGCCGGCGGGTATGGGATGCTTGATACCGGTCTCTTGTTTTACGACTTGCATGGTTCGGTCCTCCCGTTAGTCAAAATCCTGGCCCGGTGCGGGCTGTGGTAAAGGAACTCCTCGCTCTCGACGGCCGCCAGGATGGCGTCCGGAGACGGCCGCGGCGAGGGCCGCGAAGCAGGCGCCGGCGCATCATCGTCGCGCCACAGATCGCCCGTTTCGGTGCTGCCGGCATTGCCCGAAAGATACGCGCACACCCGGCCCAGCCAATCCTGGTTCTTCGTGATCTTCATCCAATAAAGATGCGCGCTCTCGCCCGCATCGCTGAAGAAGCCTACGCCGCCTGTCTTCAAACTGTCGTCGGTCCACGAATCCACTTCCTCGCCTTCAATGGATGTGGTCACGCGGTTGCCTTTTACATCCACGGCCACGTGGTACGGCGTGCGGTTGTGAATCATCACGCTGAGCGGCGTTTCCACGCGCTCGCCCGGCTTGCCGCCCACCACCGGGTAATGCACCGCCGCCAGCACCGGCCGCAGCCCCGGCTCCATCACTTTGAACTTCATGGCGTAGTAATTCTTCGGGTCCGACGCGCGAACTGCCCACCCCATCCCCTTGCTTTCGATCTGGCCGAAGAATTCCAGCCGGTAATCGGTAAAATTCAGCGACGGGTGATACAGCGCGAGTTGGCCCGTGCGTATGTACCCGTCGGCATGCCGCGACCATCCGGCCGGCAGTGCCGCGGCCGCCGCGCCCCAGGCTTCCATCCCGCGGAACGTGTCGCTGAGTTCCGCCGCCGCGCGGCTTTGAATGGCGCGGCTTATCTTTTCGAGCGGACCTTCGGAGGGCCGCGGCGCCGGCGGAACAAAAACCGAGCGGACGCGCGCGAAGGCCGCCGAGAAATCCCGGCCGGCCGATGACGATGGCGTCTCCACCGAAGGCCAGCGCGTATTCACCGCGAGCAATTCGCGCCCGATCTTGGCCGAACCGGCGCCGAACCACAAGCCCACCGCCATCAGCAGGGCCGCCGCCACCGCTCGCGCGGGCGCACGCAAGCGGCTGTGCTGGGCGCGCCGCGCCGCATTCGCAATGCTGAAGATTTCGGTGAACGACGGCGTCTCCCGCTCCCGCTCCATCGGGATGAGCGCCAGATCTTCCAGGCGGTTGAACGCCGTCCGCATCGCGAATCTCGGCGGCGCCGCCGGAATGCTTCGCGTCAGCCATGCCAGATTCCGCCTGGGCACCATGGGAACCCGCTGGCAGAAGAATTCCATCGGGACCAATTGCCCTTGCGGGAAGGCCGCGCCAGGCTGATCGGCGCCCGTTGTGGGCGGCACGATGGAGATCGTGAAGAGCGGATCGAGCCGCGCCGCGCGGCCGTCGGGAATGGCCGTCTCGGGCGCCGCCACGCCCGCTTCCGATACTCGGAACGCGCCGGTCGAACTGCCGGTCGTCTGCGCCAGCACCAGGTCCGGGAATCGGATCACGCCGGCGCCCGCCGCAGCCGGCTCCGCCGCCAGACTCGATCCACGTTCCGGCGAGGCCGGGTTCGGCATCCGTTGCTCCGCCGCCGGCGCAGCGGGCGCGGATTGGCGTCTTCCGGCTAGGCCCAGGCCCACCAGATCCGGCACACAAAACGCCGCGGGCTGCAAGGCCACGCCGGCAATACTCTCCGCGAGCCGCGCCGAGACGTAAGCCACCACCGGTTCGGCCAAAGGAGCGAGCAGCCAGCCGGCGCTTTCGCGCATCATCGGTTCGGCAATAGCCAGCGCCGCCGCGCCAGGCACTTGTATCGCGGCTTCGAGCGGCAGTGCCGCGGCCTCCACCGGCCAGACTTCGCGCTCTGCCTCGCACGCCGGCGGAGGCGTCATCCAGGATTCCGACGGAAGCGCCACGTCCGCGGGCTCCGAAACATTTTCCGCTGTTTCCGTATCCGCTTCCGGCACGGCCGCCAGTGCCAGTTCCGGCAATCGCACGGCGCTCGATCGAAACTCGACCGCCCGAGCCATGGGCGTGGCCGGGATGAGCGTCTCCGCCGCCTCCGGCGGCGGAGCGGCCATCGCCCCGCGGCCTTCCAGAACGAGCGACGGCACGTCGGCCGGCTCGAGCATCCACGCCACTCCCGTGGCCGCTGTAGTCGCTGCCGGGAAGGCAGCCGCATCGGCATACGGCGCCGGCGGAAGCAGAGCTTCCACCACTTCGGCTGCCGGAGCCGCCATCACGCCGCAGCCTTCGAACTGGAGCGACACTTCCGAGATCGGTTCCGGGACCCACGCGCTTACCGTCGCCACCGCGGCCGGGAACGCCACCTCTCCGGCATACGGCGCCGGGGGCAATAACGTCTCCACCGCTTCCGCAGCCGGAGCCGCCGCCGCGCCACAACCCTCCAGTGCCAGCGACAATTCGTCGGCCGGGTCCAGAGCCTGGACGCTTCCCATGTCGACCGCGGCGGGGAGTGCCATCGCTTCGGCATACGGCGTCACCGGAAGCAGCGCTTCCACCACTTCCGCAGCCGGAGTTGGCACAGGGCCGCAGATCTCGGGCGCCGCTCCCAGTTCGTCGGCCGGTTTCAGAACCCACGCCAGGGTGAACGCCGCAGCAGGGAACGCCACCGCTCCGGCATATGGCGCCGGGGGCAATAACGCCTCAACCGCGTCTGCCGCCGGAGCCGCTACCAGGCCCCTGATGCCGATCACTAGCGGTGCTGCCACCATCGCCATCGCGGCTGGCTCCAGAATCAGCGCCGTCCTTCGGGCCACTTCCTGTGTGGCCATCGTGCAGGCCGCGTTGCTGGCTTCGGGGATTTCCCAGAACGCGGCCCCAGCCAGCGGCGGCGATTCCGCAACCTCTCCGCTCCCGAGCGGCATGCTATCTTCCGCCGCCAGCTCGAAGCGCGGGAATTGAATGTCCGGGCAATATACCGAAGGTCCTGCGTGCGATCCCGCGCAGAGGTCCGGCGCGAAAGGCGCCCAGTGGGATCCAGCGAGAGCCTTCGCGCCCTGGCCTCGCACGCCGCCAATCGAAACCGGCCACGCATCGCGCCATTCAAAGGCACTGCCGCCGTGTCCGAATTCCCAGACCGCAACCGAGCGATTTAAATTGCCTGACTGTAGCGGCATGTCGATCCGGAAACCGGCGACCGCTGCCGGAGGTGGTTCGGGCGCAGCCAGATCCTTGAGCGCTTTTCCCAGGCGCGCACCGTAACTCTTCCGGTGCGCGGCACTGCAGAATTCGCGATCTCGCATTTGCCGAACTAGACCGATCTCTTTGCCGCAATACCGGCAGCTCACGCAGTCCTCATTAATACCAGTACTACTATCCGTGCTGATTATAGCGTCACTTTTCACTGATTATGCCGCATTAAATTCCGCCAAATTACCATAGTTTTCGATAGCAAGAGGCGGTATTCGAATGTTAATTGGCTTACACAGCCGCAGGGCCCGATTGACCCCCGGCGAGGCTCTCCCGGCAACCTGTAATCAGGTGCGATTCAGACCGCCGGCCGGCGCGTAACCCGCCGCAGGCTCTTGAGTTCCGCAGAATCCGGACCGGCTGGGGTAACATTCCCTGTTTCCGCTTCGCCTACATGGTGTTACCCCCATGGCTGCTAACCGTTTCTACACCTCTATTGGGCGCCTCCTGCTGGTCGCCTGCGTTGTCGTGATGGGCTTGATGGCTTCGGAACATCACGGCAGCGTCAAATCCGGAGGACTGCCCGTCCCCGGCGCAACTGTAACCGCCACCCAAGGCGACAAAAAGGTCGTCACCACCACCGACGAGAGTGGGCTCTATTCATTCCCGGAGCTCGCCGATGGCGTTTGGACGATCAGCATCGACATGCTGGGCTTCGAAAAGGTCAGCCGCGAGATCGGCGTTGCCGTCGATGCGCCAAACCCCACTTGGGATCTCAAAATGCAGTCGCTGGAAGCCATGACCGCGCCACCTCCCCCACCCCCGGCACCGGCTGCCACGGCTCCGGCGACTACGGCTACCGCCGAAAAACCCTCCGAAACCAAACCGGCGGAGCCGGCGGCCACCGCTACCAAAGCTGCTGATACCACCAAGCCCGCTGCCACCACGACCACGGCAGCCAGCAACGCCAAGCCCGCCAAGGGAAACACCAAGAATTCCAAAAACTCCAACACGTCCACGCCCGCTGGCAATAACGGGAATCCCTCTCTCACCCAGGCCCTCGGTGGATCCACCGTGGCGCGCCCCGGCGGATCGCAGCAGGGCGGCTTTCAGCGCATCGGCGTAAACCAGTCCAGCGATCTCGCGGCCGCCGACGCCGGCATGAACAATGACATCTCCATGAACAGCGACATCGCCCAGGGCGCCAACGATGCCTTCACCATCAACGGCAGCGTCAGCCAAGGGCTGACTATGCCGGGCCAAGGCGGCGATTGGGGACCGGGACGCGGCGGCGACATGGGCGGGATGGGCCCCGGCGGCATGATGATGCCTGGCATGAACGGCATGCCCGGCGATCCCACCCAAATGGCAGCCGGCGGCGCTGGCCCCGGCGGTGGTGGCCGCGGCGGCGGTGGCCCCGGTGGCGGTGGCCCCGGCGGCGGCTTCGCTGGTGGTGGCCGTGGCGGCGGTGGTGGCATGGGCATTCCCATGTCTCCGGGCGGCGGTGGCCGCGGCGGCCGCGGCGGTGGTCGTGGCGGCCCTGGTGGCCGTGGCGGCACGAACTCTTTCGGCAACAATCGCCGCGATCCTCGCTCGCGCTACAACTTCAGCGCCAGCGGCATCCTGACCAACTCCGCGCTCAACGCGCGTAACTATTCCGTCACCGGCCAGGAAGTTTCCAAGCCCAATGCGCAGAGCCTGCGCTCCACCCTGACCGCCGGCGGGCCGCTGAAGATTCCCCATCTGCTGACCAGCAACAAGGGCACTTTCACCATTAACTACACCCTCGGCCGCGCTCGCACCGGCACTACTTACAGCTCGCTGGTGCCGACCGACGCCGAAAAGGCCGGAAACTTTGCCGGCGTGCTCGGCACCAACGGACTGCCCGTCACCCTGTACAACGGCGCGACGCCCTATCCCAACAACCAGATCCCGCTCGCCAGCATCAGCCCCATCGCTACGGCGTTGTTGAAGTATTATCCCGAACCGAATTTCACCGGCAGCACCCGGTACAACTTCGCCTCCTCGGCCTCGGGCGCCACCAACTCGGATAACGTCAACGCCCGCCTGAGCTACACCTTCAATACCAAGAACCAGGTGAATGGAGGCTTGCAGTACCAGCGCAGCAACAGCACGCAGCCCAGCATATTCGCGGCTACCATTCCCGCCTGGCACGACCTGCAAACCAACAACGGCGTCAACGCCAATGCGAATTACATCTACCATTTCAACCTGCACGTGATCGCCACCACGCGGTACAACTACAGCAAGAGCACCGCGCTGGGCACACCGTATTGGGCCAACGTCTCCAACGTGGAAGGAGCCCTTGGCATCGTCGGCACCGACCAGCTCCCGCTCAATTGGGGGCCTCCCAGTCTTAGCTTCTCGAGCGGCATCCTCGGACTTTCCGACGCGAACGCCAGATACCTTCATCCGCAGACCAGCGCGGTGGGCGAAACCGTGCTCTGGGTGCGCGGCGCGCACCAATTCCAGTTCGGCGCCGATTTCAGCCGGCGGCAGACCAATTCGCTGAACCAGAACAACCCGCGCGGCACTTACAGCTTCACCGGAGCCGCGACCGCTCTGAACGGGCTCGCCACCAACACTGGAACCGGGTACGATTTTGCCGATTTCCTGCTCGGCTCTCCGGGCACCATGGCGCTCAACGTCGCCAACTCCTTGAGCAATTCGCAAGCCGCCCAACTGGGCACGGCCACCGGCTCAACCCTGCAGAACCTGCTGAACGTGCAGAATACCCCGAGCGGCGGCGACCGGTATCTGCGGACCAATGTCTACGATCTTTTCGTCAACGACCAATGGCAAATCAGCCCGAGACTATCCCTCAGCCTGGGCGTGCGATGGGATTACCAGGCGCCTTCCACGGAATTGTACAACCGTCTCGCCACCATCGATCTGCCGGCCACTTTCGCCATCCCGACCAACGTGTACAACGCTCTGCCGGCTAGCGGTCTGACGGTGGTGGCCGGAGGCACCGGTCCCGTGACCGGCATCAAGTACGGCAACTCCATGCTCGGCGGCCAGAAGACCGATTTTTCGCCCCGCCTCGGTTTTGCCTGGAAGCCTTTCGCCAAACGCTCTACCGTGGTTCGCGGCGGATATGGCATCCAATTCTCTCCATCGGTCTACTCCACTCTGGTCGCTCAGTTGGATGCGCAAGCGCCGTTCGCCACCGAATTCAACCTTCCCAATAATTGCCACGCCACCTTGCAGAACGGCCTCAGCCTGGCTTCGTTGACGCAGCTCGGATGCGTCAGCGGCAACCAGGCCACCACGACCAATGCCATCAACCCGAATTTCCGCGTCAGCTATGCGCAGCTTTGGCAACTGGCCGTGCAACAAAACCTGAAATGGAACATGGTGACCACGGTCACGTATTTCGCGTCCAAGGGCACCGCGCTCACCCAGCAGTTCCTGCCGAATTCTTATCCATCCGGCGGCTCGCCGGTTTGCGCCTCGGGCTATACCTGCCCGTCCGGGTACACCTACGAGACTTCCAACGGGGACAGCACTTACAACTCGGTTCAGGCTCAGTTAAACCGCCGCACGCGCGCCGGTCTGGGCTGGAACGTAAGTTATTCGCTAGCCAAGAGCATCGATGACGCCTCCGGGGGCATTGCCCAGAACTGGCAGAATCTAACCGATGAGCGCGGCCGCACCGCCGGCGTCCGCAACCAGTCCTTCAACGGCTCACTCAATTACTCTACCGGCGTCGGCACCCGCGGAGGCGCCCTCATCAACGGATGGAAGGGCGTCCTTCTCAAAGACTGGATGCTCACCACCAATATGACCGTGGCCAGCGGCGCGCCCATCACTCCCGGCGCCGGACGGTTGTTGGTCGGCGGCACCGCAAGCGCCAACATCCGGGCCTACTACAATGACCAACCGGCCTTCATCGGCGGCGTCCTGAACTCCAACGCCTTCACGCTGCCGCCCGCCGGCCAGTATGGCAACATAGGCCGCGATGCGCTGAACGGCCCCGGCCAGTTCACCATGAGCGCCAACGCCAACCGCACCTTCCGCCTGGCTGACCGCAAGAACCTGACGTTTAGTCTCCAGACCCAAAACCCCCTGAACCACCCCAACATTTCCAGTTGGAACACGACCGTTGGCAATGCTCAGTTCGGCCTGCCCCAGAACTACGTTTCGATGCGCACGGTTACCGCCACCATGAGGTTCAATTTCTAATGCGAGCTACACTCATCACCATCCTTGCCGCCCTGCTGATTGCTTCGGCGCAACAGGTCGCCACCCAGCCGCCCGCCGCGCAGCAGAAGTCCGCTGCGAAAACGGCGGCGCCGCAGAAGAAGGGCACCGCCTCAACGCCCGGCGCCAAGAAGGTCTACAGCTTCACCGACACGGTACAGTTGGTGGTGGTCGACGTGTTCGCCAAGGACAAGGACGGCAATCCCGTTCCCAACCTGAAACCCTCGGATTTCGCTATCAGCGAAGACGGCAAGCCCCAGATCATCAAAGTCTGCGAGTACCAGGAGCTGAAGTCCGATCCCATCACCGCGCCGCCGGCCACTCTGGAGAAGCGCCCCGAGGCCGCTGCGCCGCTGCCGCCCGCCACAGCGGAAATCAAGGCTGTCACAACGAATCAGATCACCCCGGCCCAGGCCGGTGAGATCAAGTACAAAGATAAGCGCCTCATGGTCCTGTTCTTCGACATGACTTCCATGCCCATTCAGGACCAGATTCGCGCCCAAGATTCCGCCGTCAAGTTCATTAAGTCCCAGATCACCTCATCGGATCTCGTGGCCATCATGACCTTCGCCGCCGACGTCAAAGTGGTGGAAGACTTCACCGACGACCGCGACAAACTCATCAAGGACGTCAAGGGCCTCACCGTCGGCGAGGGCACCGGCTTCGACATCACCGACACCAGCGATGCCGCCTCCGATACCGGCGCCGCCTTCACCGCCGACGATTCCGAATTCAACATTTTCAATACCGACCGCCAGTTGTCCGCTCTGGAGACCGCCGCCAAGATGCTCGGCTCGCTCCCCGAAAAGAAAGCCCTGGTCTACTTCGCCAGCGGCATGACCCAAGACAGCAACGGCAACAACCAGGCGCAATTGACGGCCACCGAAAACGCCGCCATCAAAGCCAACGTCTCATTCTATCCCATCGACGCCCGCGGCCTGGTGGCCTCCGGTCCCCTCGGCGACGCCACCAAGGGCGCCACCAGCGGCCAGGGCGCCTTCACCGGCAGTTCCCAGCGGTCCGCCCAATCCAACTTCCAGCACCAGCAGGAAACCCTCACCACCCTGGCTGCCGACACCGGCGGCAGAGCCCTCCTCGATGACAACGATCTCTCCGCCGGCATCGTGCAGGCCCAGAAGGATATTTCCAGCTACTACATCCTCGGCTATTACAGCACCAACACCGCGCTCGACGGCCACTATCGCAAGATCGACCTCAAGATCAAGAAGGACCTCTCCGCCAAGCTGGAATACCGCCATGGTTATTTCGCCGGCAAGCAGTTTAAGAAGTTCGACTCCGAGGACAAGGAGCGCCAGCTCTCCGAAGCCCTGATGCTGGGCGACCCCATCACCGATCTTACCGTCGCCGCCGAAATCGATTATTTCCGCCTGGCGCGCGACAGCTACTTCGTGCCCGTGGAAGTCAAGATTCCCGGCAGCGAACTGGAACTGGCCATACACGGCGGCGCCGAAACCACGCGCCTCGATTTCATCGGGCAGGTGAAGGATTCCAAGGGTGTCATCAAGGGCAACGTTCGCGACTACGTCGAGCTCAAGCTCAAGGACCAGAACGCCGCCGAGCTTTCCAAGCGCGCCATCGCCTACGACACCGGCTTCACACTGCCGCCCGGATCCTATTCGCTCAAGTTCCTCGCCCGCGACAACGAAACCGGCATGATCGGGACCTACGAACAGAAGTTCGTCATCCCCGACCTGAGCACCAACCAGGCCACCCTGGCCACCAGTTCCGTAATCCTGAGCAACCAGCGCCAGCCCATCAACGAAGCCCTGTACTCCGCCGAGAAGGATAAGAAACTGCTCGCCGAGAATCCCCTGGTGCAGGACAACCAGAAGCTGATTCCCAGCGTGACGCGCGTCTTCAAGAAGAGCCAGGAAATGTACGTCTACCTGGAAACCTACGAACCGCTGGCCGAAACCACCGAACCAGTGGTGGCTTACGTCAGCTTCTATCACGGCAAGACCCTGGCCTTCCGGACCGAGCAACTGGCGATCACCGACGGGTTGGACAAGAAGACCAAGGCCCTGCCGATCCGCTTCTCCTTGCCGCTCGCCAAGCTACAGCCCGGCAAATACGATTGCCAGGTGAGCATCATGAACCCCACCGAGAAGAAGTTCAGCTTCACGCGGGCTCAGATCATGGTGGTGCCGTAGACGAGCCGGCGTTTGTAGGTAACACCACCTCTTTGCCAGCCGGATAGAACGGAAACCCGACGGGCGCCAATTGGATCGTCCGGTCCTGAATGGCCGGTCACTTATTGAACGTCGCTTACCTTCCCATCCGTGAAGGTGATTTTCATGTCCTTGTACACGTAGATCTTCTTCCCTCCAAGATCGACCACCTTCTCAGGTTGTCCCAGGATTCCGATCACCTCATCGATGGTCTGGCCGAAGGAGATGGTAACAGGCCCTTTGGAACCAGCCGTGGCGTCCATCTGGCTCACTACGTCCTGCTCCGACCGGTCGGCTTCCTGCGCCACCTGGGTAAGTTCGGTAGCGACGTTCGCATCGGGAGTCACGCTGCCGGCAAAGGACGCATTCACCACGCCCGCGGCGGAGGGAGGCAATTCCGGCAGTCCCCCTTTACCATGGCGGGCCTGGAAGTCCGCCAGCCCCTGGTCGATGGTTGCGCGCATATCGTTCTGCATTTCCTGCAGGTCTTGGATGGGCACTGAAGCGATGCTGCCCCGGCGGCAGTCCGCGCCCTTACTGGCCAGCACCAGCACATCTGCGCTCGCCGCGGTCGCGGGCGGCGCCCCGTAGAGTTGCAGCACATCGCCTTCGGTGATCATGCATTCTCCTCCGACGGCACTGACCTCCAGGGCATTGGAGACTACAAAGACATGGCGGGCGTTGTCGGCAAACATGGGCAGAACGTCGCCGGACGCCGCATTCTGCGATTGGCCTTCGGACCTCTCCAGATCGAGCTGCCGGCGGACTTCATCCGCGACCGCCTGCTTCACGTCCGGTGTAATGCCCACCTGGCCGCCAGGGGCGAAACCAGCGCTGTCTGTCCGCGCCTCATAAGCCTGCTCTAACACCGATCCAATCAGGTAGTCGGTCAACCAGAAGGTGGGGCTCGCGTACGACGGGTAGGGTGTGAAGTAGCCGCCGTAGTAGCCGTACCACGGTCTGCCTGACCACGCCCAGTCATAGACGATTGGCCTGGACCACGGGTTATACACGTACGAGTAGAACGCGGGCCGGTAGTAATGCATCGGAGTGTACACGTGCATGGACACTCCCCGGTATGTGACCGGCCGAAAGACCCGGGCAGAAACTACGCCGTGGACGGAGTATGTCCGTTGGATATACTGCCGGTTGGAAACCACGAGCGGCCGCTGGATATAACCGCCGCGCCCGTGGGCGTTAGTGACGATGGTCCGGCTGCCGGGGCGCACCATCTCAATGCGCCGGGTGCCGTCCGATCGATGAGTGATCACCGCTCCTCCTGGCGTGTGTACCTCGCGGACTTGACCACCCGCGTCCCTGTGGACTATTCCGCCGTTCGATGTGCGGACGATCTGCGGCCGGGAGCCTCCGCCGTTTGGTCCCGGCTGGCGCTGGCCTGCGTTTTGGCGGTTGTTCTGGCCAGCATTCTGAGGACCGGGCCGGCTCTGGTCTCGACCGGGTTGGCTGGTATTCGGGCGATCGGGACGGCCCAGATTCTGTTGAATGTTCTGGCCCGAGTCCGGGCGGTTGGGACGGACCGGATTCTGCGCGCCCTGGCCCGAGTCCGGGCGGTTGGGACGGACCGGATTCTGCGCGCCCTGGCCCGAGTCCGGGCGGTTGGGACGGACCGGATTCTGCTGCGCGCCCTGGCCCGAAGCCGGACGGGTGGGACGGACCGGATTCTGCTGCGCGCCCTGGCCCGAGTCCGGACGGGTGGGACGGACCGGATTCTGCTGCGCGCCCTGGCCCGAGTCCGGACGGGTGGGACGGACCGGATTCTGCCGCGCGCCCTGGCCCGAGTCCGGACGGGTGGGACGGACCGGATTCTGCTGCGCGCCCTGGCCCGAGTCCGGACGGGTGGGACGGACCGGATTCTGCCGCTTGGCCTCACCACTCGCTGGATTGGCCGCGCCTTTAGTTTGGGGGGCGGGGCGAGCGGCGGCAGCCGCTGGCGGAGCAGATGCGTCCTTCTTCTTCTTATCTTTCGCCTCTTGGGCGTGTACGATGGCGGAGCATGCGAACAGCAGAATGACAACGGCTGACCCTATCCACCCAAGGGAAAGGGCTTTGTCGGTTCGAAGAATATTCATTTTAGTTCTCCCATGGCTTGTCACAATCGTTCGAAGTTTACTGGACGTCCGAGACCTTACCGTCCAGAAACGTGACCTTCAGGTCCCGATAAATGTAGATTTTCTTGCTGCCCAGATCCACCACTTTGTCGGGCTCGCCCAGACTGGCCGTGACCTCGCCCACGGTCTGTCCAAGCGCGATCCTCACAGGCTCCGCCTGTGGCACGGGGCTGGGCTGCGGTGCGGGCCGCACGGACGGATCGATGTTCGGCGGCGCGATGGTGCTCCCATTGTCGGCAAAGGTGAATACCTGGCCGATCGTCCGCTGGATCTGGGCGAAATCAGTGGTCTCCAAATACCCCTTCGGAAACTGGAACGTCAGCGACGCCCGGTAGGCCATTTGCACAAGATCGACCTCGGACCCATCACAGGCGATGCACGACTGCACGCTGAAGACGATCCCGGAATCCTTGACCTCGGTCTTAAGCAAATACACTCTCTCTCCAACCTGCAACTCCCTCGACGTCTTCGGGTCGTGAATGAGAGTGCTGGCAAGGGCGCGCTTGATCCGCCCGTCCTTGTAAGTGTTGGTGAAGGCAAACTCATTCAGCGGACTCGCGAACATGCCAGTCGATTGAACCAGCAGGACAGAGCCGGGCTGGGCGATCTGGAGCTTGTCGCCGGCCAGTTTCGTCGGTGGATACTGCGACTGCAGTTGCTGTTCGATATTGAGCTTTTGACTTTGACCCTCGGGCGTGGCGGGCAGGGAAGCTGGAACCGATCCTGCGATCAGGACCACAGCAAGAGTTGTCGCTCGCATGGCGCTTACCAACGAATTTTCGGAAGCTCGAACGCTTCGGCCAGGCGGTTCAATTCTCCGCGCACGATGTCCCATTGGCGCTGGACCTCGGGATCCAGCCGCCGCCTGATCATGGTTCTGTTGATACTCTGGCCGGCGGCAATTGCGTCCCCCACGGGGCGGCGCGTCCTGGAAGGGTCATGCTCGAGGTTCCAGGACTCGCGGACTCTGTTCATCGCCTGTTCCAGCCGGTTGGCATCCCGATTCAGTTCATCCTCACGATTGGTGTTGTTGAGCGAACTGCGGTCCAACGCCGCCCGCAACGATCTCTTGAACTCGTTGGTGCGGCTCTCGCAGTCGGCGATGACACGCGAGATGTTGCCTACCCGTTCCGGCCCCGGCGGGATCCCACGGCGGGGCTGTGCCGAAAGAATCCCGGGCAGCAACGCGACCGCAATCGCCAACGACATGTACTTCTTCATGACTGTCTCCTTCCACGCAGCCCCACATAATAGGCCGACGAGCAAGATATACACCAATTTGGTTTTCGTGTTCAAGTATCTTAAGACCTTTATATCTTTTGATACTGTGGTGATACCCGACAGGAGGGAAGGAAAGAGGACATCCTGAAACGCGGCGATTTGCTTCTTCCCACCAATCAGCCGAAGGCGATAGCGGGACGGGCGGGAAATTTCGCCGCCCTCTGGCACTCGCGTGCTCCGGTACGATTGCCAGGTGAGCATGATGAACCCCACCGAGAAGAAGTTCGGCTTCACGCGGGCTCAGATCATGGTGGTGCAATGGGCAGCCCGCGAGGGCAGTTTCAATTCGCTTAGAACCAAGGGCCCGCTCCAGTTGTGCGCGCCTCGCTGAGGCGACCCGGTGCCTGGCTGCTGGTTGCGCGCTACTGCTTCTTCGGCGGCGCCTGGACCGCCGGCGCGTTCGAATCGTGGATCAGCTTGTTGAAGGCGGCCAGATCGCTGGTCATCAGAGCGTCGAGCGCCGTTAGCTGGCCGTTCACGCGCGTGGCCAGATCTTCGTAGACCATGTAGGATTGCTGCGTCGGCTGGTTGTCCGAGCCTTCCACCAGGCCCAGGACGTGCGCCAGTTTGTTGTTCAGCTTGATGGGGAAGTTGAGCGGATCTTCGCTGGCGCGGTTTTTGGTCTGGTACAGTTCCTCTTCCACCGCGGTCAGCTTCTGGGTCAGCGCCTTGGCGGCGTCGGCCACGCGTTGGTCGTCGCGGCGGGCATATTCGTCGAGCTGCTTGCGCACTTCGCGGATGCGGATCACGCCCTCGTTGGTGTCCGATAGCTTATCGCGAATCTGCAGCGCCAGCGTCACTTGCTTGGTGTATTCTTCCGGCGTGGTGGTGAGGCGCGGGTCCTTCTTCACCTCGAAGGTCTGACTTTGCGTTTTGCCATCCACGGTCAAGCGGACAGTGTAGGTGCCCGGCGGAACGCGCGGTCCGGTGAGGCTGCCGGCCCACAGGATCATGCCGGGGAAGCTGGCGGCGTCGGGGTAGCGCAGGTTCCACACAAAGCGGTTCATGCCGGCCGTTGCGGTGACGCGCGGGGCCGGTGGCGTGCGGAAATCCTCTTCTTCCGGCGGCGGGCCTTGCGGCATGGCGGGCGCGCGGCTCGAAAACTGGTTGACCGTCTTGCCGGCGCTATCCAGGAGTTCCAGAGTAACTTCGCCTCGCGGCCGGGCTTTGAGCCAATAGTTGATCACAGCGCCGCCGGCCGGATTCTCGCCCACCGGCGCGGTATTGCGGCCGCCCCCGCCGCCGCGACCCCCGCCGCCGAAACGATACGTGGATTTCGGCTGGAACAGGCGAGCATCTTCGGTCGAGACGCTGTCAGTCAACTGATAGAGCAGCGGCACATCGTCGAGCACATAGAAAGCCCGGCCTTGCGTGGCCACCACCAGTTCCTGGTCGCGCTTGTGAAACGCCACGTCGGTGATGGGCGTTACCGGAATATTGAGATTGAAGGGTTTCCAGTTTTCGCCGGCGTCGTAGGAAATGTAAAGGCCGAATTCTGCGCCGGCGATCAGCAGGCCTTTGTGGTTGGGATCTTCGCGCACCACGCGCGTGAAGGAGCCGGCGGGGATTCCGTTGACGATCTTTTTCCACGTCTGCCCGTAATCGGTGGTCTTGTAGAGATACGGCCGGAAGTCGTCGGACTTATACATGGTGGCTGCCACGTAGGCCGTTCCGGCATCGTGCGCCGAGGCGTCGATGGAGTTGATCTGGATCCATTCCGGCATGTCTTTGGGAGTCACGTTGCTCCAGTTCTTGCCGCCGTCGCGCGTCACATGCACCAGGCCGTCGTCGGAGCCGGTCCAAATCACGCCCTTAGCCACGGGCGATTCCATAAACGTAAAAATCGTGCAGTAATACTCGATGCTGGTGTTGTCCTGCGTGATCGGTCCACCCGACGTGCCGAGCTTCGATTTGTCCTTGCGCGTGAGGTCGGGGCTGATCACCTCCCAGCTCTGCCCTTCGTTGGTGGTCTTGAGCAAAACATTGGCGCCGATGTAGAGGGTCTTGGGATCGTGCGGTGAAAAGGCGATGGGGTAGCTCCACTGGAAGCGGTACTTCATGGCTTCGGCGCCGTAGCCCATGGTGTTGTCGGGCCAAGCGTTGATGTCGCGGCTCTGCCCGGTGCGGTGGTCCTGGCGGGTCAGCAGCCCGTCGTAGCTTCCGGCATAGACGATTTGCGAATCGCGCGGGTCGGGCGCAATCCAACCGCTTTCGCCACCGCCCACGTCGTACCAGTCGTGGTCGGTGATGCCGCCGCCGGCGGTCCGGCTGGCGGTGCGCACGGTGGAATTGTCCTGCTGCGCGCCGTAAATGTTGTACGGGAAATCGTTGTCCAGCGCGACGCGGTAAAACTGCGCGGTCGGCTGGTTGTTGATGGTGGACCAGGTGCGGCCGCCGTCGTAGGTGACGTTGGCGCCGCCATCGTTGCTCTCGATCATGCGCTGCGGATTGTCGGGCGCGATCCACAGGTCGTGATTGTCCCCGTGCGGCGTGCGAATCGCCGTGAACGTTCGGCCCCCGTCAATCGAACGGTACATGCCGGTGTTCAGCGCGTAGACCGTATCGCCGTTTTGCGGATCGGCGAAAATGTGACTGTAATACCAGGCGCGCTGGCGCAGGATGTTCTGTTCGTTCACCTTGGTCCAGGTGCGGCCCGCGTTGTCGGAACGGAATACGCCGCCGTCGGCCGCTTCCACCAGCGCCCAAACGCGCTCCGGGTTGGCCGGCGAAACCGTGACACCGATACGGCCTTCCACGCCGCGCGGCAAGCCCGGCGCGTGCGAGATGTCGGTCCAGGTGTCGCCGCCGTCGGTGGATTTGAACAGGCCGCTACCGGGCCCGCCGCTGTCGAAGTGGTAGGGGTTGCGCCGCACCTGCCAGAAGCTGGCGTAGAGCACGCGCGGGTTACCGGGATCCATGGCGATATCGACGGCTCCCGCGTCGCGCCCGCGCGTCAGTACCTGTTTCCAGTTGGCGCCGCCGTCGGTGGAGCGGTAGACCCCGCGCATGTCGTTGGGGCCCCACAAATGGCCCAACGCGGCCACGTATACGATGTCGGGATTCTTTGGATGGACGCGCACCGCGCCGATGGTCTGACTGTCCTCGAGCCCCACGTTGCGCCACGTCTTGCCGCCGTCGACGGACTTATAAACGCCGTCGCCGTTCGACGCGTTGCCGCGCACGCAGGATTCGCCCATCCCGGCGTAGACCACGTTGGGATCCGAATCGGCCACCGCAATCGCGCCGACCGAGCTGGTCTTCAACTGTCCGTCGGAAACCGGCAGCCACGTGCCGCCGCCATCGGTGGTTTTCCAAATGCCTCCGCCCACGCCGCCGAAGTAGTAAACGTTGGGCTGCGAAGGCACGCCAGTGACGGCTACTACACGGCCGCCACGGAACGGTCCCACCAGGCGGAACCGCAAGTCCCGAAACAAATCCGCCGGCTGGGATGCGAGGAGCAGCGGAAAGACAATCAACAGAGAGATACGGAGTGACTTCATACGATTGGAATAGTATCAGAAACGGATTTGGCAAGGGCGATGGCGCTTGCACGGGGCGGCTGGACAGACGACAAGGGGCGTGTCCCGAAGAGTGGCGATGGTCAAGCACTAGCAAGACACCGGCGGCAAGACCGCCGGCGCTACCAGTTGGTCTTGACGGGGCTTGAAGAATGTAGAAACTCCAGTGACCGGCCAGGAGGCCGGTCCCACTGACCTTCATTTCACGACGAGGGGCTTGCGGTTCCAGGCTTCGACTTCCACTGCGGGCTTGGCTTGTCCCAGGTCTCGCGGGTTGTAGGTTGCGGTCACTTCGCGGGTCTCGCCGGGCAACAGTGAAAAGTAGTTGTCTTCCCAGAGGACGGGCAGGATTTCATCGCCATCCGCACTTTTTTTCACTTTGAGGTGCACGCCGAACGCGAGGGCTTTCCCGGCGTTGATCAGCGTAACCGTGGTTTCGCCCGGCTTGGATTGCGCCGCTACCCGCAACTCGGCTTGCGGCAGAGCATTCAGCGCCGTGTAATCGGCGAAGGTTTTGGTGGGCGTCACGTACCAAGTGGATTTTTCCCAGTCGAGCGTCTCGGCCTTCGTGGAAAGCCAGTAGAGGTTCCGGCTCACCGGATGGTCCGATGGGTCCTGCAGCTCCAGGCTCACAAAGTAGGTAGAGCTCAAGGCCTCGATTTCCGGCAGCGTCAGAGCGCGCGTGCTGCTGTCCTCTTGGAGATCCACTTTCACATCCCGGATGAACTTCTCGGTCATGTCCAGGTTCAGCACGCGCGCCACCACCTTCATGTTGGCGAACGGCTGGTAATAGGAATTGACCACCACCACGCTGCGGTCGTCGTAGGAATACTGCACGTGCAGCGGTTCGCAGGCTTTCTTGGCGCCGAAATACGAGCCTCCGGGGCGAAGATACCAATCGTAGAGATGCCAGATCAGGCCCGGCCACGCATTGTTCAGCATCCACTGGATCACGCCGGTGGCGGTGTACTTGTTGCGCCCAAAGGCTTCGAACATGGCGCGCTCGCCTTCATAGGACATCATCTGCGCCTTGCGCGCATACTCTTCCGCCGAGTTCGCGGCGCCGTAGCGCGCGTTGAGCGCTTCGGTGAAGACGTGAATGTCCTTGAACTGCCCGCCGCCGGCGTGGTAATTCCACCAGGCATCGATGGGCCAAAGATGCTCCGCCGGCAGCATCGCGCGCAGCGTCTCGATGGGCGGAGGCGCCGGCCCCGGGCTGGTCTCGGTGTTGAATCCGTGCGCACCGCCGCGCGTGGTATCGAGCGTCCAGTAGGATGGCGCCACGTACTCATACGGTCCCGTCATCTTGACGCCGGTTTCACCGGCGGGAGTTTTCTTGGCTGTGGCCGAGGACTGGTACGGGTTCGGCCATTCCACTTCCTGGATGATGTCCAGGTACATTTGTTCGATTTTCGGGGGCGGGGGATTGTCGCTGCCGTACAGCCAGTCGAACACCGCGGGGTGCCGTGCCAGCCGCCGCAACTGGTCGCGCAGCGAAGCCGCCGCGATGGCTTCGTCTGCGGTTTCCCACTGCGGCCATTTCTCCCAGTGATCGCAGCAGCACCAGCCCGCCAGCACCAGGATGCCGTACCGATCGGCCAGGTCCAGGAAGTGGTCGTCTTCCAGTTTGCCTTCGAAGCGCACCGCGTTGAGGTTCATGTCGCGGACGTACTGCAGCTCGGCCTCCTGGCGCTCCGGGGTTCCGTTCAGCAGCATGTCAAAGGTGTAACCCGCGCCGCGGATCAGGATGTTCCTGCCATTCACGTGGAAGAGGCGGTGGCCTTTGGCGTCGATCTCGGAAGTGACTTCGCGGATGCCGAAGCGCGTCGAGCTCGAGTCCGACAGCTTACCGCCCACTTCGAACCGCAGGTCGAGCGACTGCAGCGTCTGTGGTCCCACCTGCGCCGGCCACCACAATTCCGGATTCTCCACTTTCAGGGCCGCGTGGACCACGCGCGTCTCATGCGCATCGAGGCGCAGGTGCTGCGAAAATGCCAGCTTGCCGATGGTCCCCTTCAGGTCTCCCTCCACCGGGCGGTCGGCCGCGCTGGTCAGCTCAGCCCGCACCGTGAGTTGTGCCACATCGTTGGCGGGCGAATTCAAGTGCGTCACGACGCTGGGAAAGCGGATCTCGACCGGGCCAGTCGCGCTGATGTGCACGTCGCGCCATAGACCCATGTCCTTGTCCGGTGGCAGCGGGTTCCAGTCCACAAAAGTGATGCCCAGGTCATGCGGCGTCGGCGCGAAAACTTCAACCGCCAGCGCATTCGCGCCGGCGGTGTTGGTCTCGGCGGTCACATCGAATTCGAACAGCCGCCACGCCCCCGCCATCTCGGCGGCGCTTGCGATCTGCTTCCCGTTCAGCCACACGTTGGCGCGGAAATTGATGCCGTCGAATCCCAGCCAGACGGTCTTGCCTTTATAGCCCGCGGGGACCCGAAATTCCGTGCGGTACCACCATGACTTGGCGAACGGGCTGTCCTCCGGCATGGCCGAGTTCGAAAAGTTCAGGCCGATGCCATATGTGGTTCCTGGAATTTGCCGCAAATTCATGGCGACGTAGGGGTCCGGGTATACCTTGTCCCGCACCAGCGCGCTCAGCACGGTGGAAGGCAGCGTGGCGCTGTGCCATCCATCCGCTTGGTAAGATGTGGTGGAGAGTACGGCGCCCGACTCCGTCATTCCGGCGGATGATCGAATCATCCACCCCTGCCGGAGCGGCAACGAATCCGCCGCAGCCAGCCCCGGCAGCAGAACGACAGCAAGAAGAATTCGCGAACGTGTCATGCTTGTGCTCTTTCGTCGACCAGTTCAAACCGGTATAAGATAAACGGTAGCTGGGAGCGAGGTTGGGATCAAGATGAAAACCGCCGAACGACAGTTTACATCGATTAGCGGCGTGCCCATAGAGCCGCTCTACGGCCCTGACGCGCTGAACGGATTCGATCCCGCGCGCGACCTGGCTGCCCCCGGCGACTTCCCCTACACGCGCGGCATCCACCGCGACATGTACCGCGGCAAGCTCTGGACCATGCGCCAGTTTTCGGGCTTCGCCACACCGGAAGAGACCAACCGCCGCTATCATTACCTGCTGGCGCAGGGCCAGACCGGCCTCTCGGTGGCCTTTGACCTGCCCACTCTGATGGGTTACGACGCCGACCACGCCATGGCGCAAGGCGAAGTGGGCAAGTGCGGGGCGGCCATTTCATCGCTGGAGGACATGGAGATTCTCTTCCGCGGGATTCCGCTGGGCGATGTCACCGTCTCCATGACCATCAACTCGCCCGCGTCCGTGCTGTGGGCCATGTATCTGGCCGTCGCCGAGCAGCAGGGCGTGGATTGGGCGAGCCTCTCCGGCACGCTGCAGAACGACATCCTCAAAGAGTACATCGCGCAGAAGGAATACATCTTCCCGCCGCGCCCCTCCATGCGGCTGGTCACCGACACCATCGAGTTCGCGGCGCAACACGTTCCGCGCTTTAATCCCATTTCGATTTCGGGCTACCACATCCGCGAAGCCGGTTCCACGGCGGTGCAGGAGTTGGCCTTCACGCTCCGCGACGGCCTGGAGTACGTCGATTGGGCGCTCGAACGCGGCATGGCGGTCGACGAATTCGCCCCGCACCTCAGTTTCTTTTTCAACGCGCACAGCGATTTCTTCGAGGAAATCGCCAAGTATCGCGCGGCCCGGAAAATATGGGCTACGGTGATGCGCGACCGCTATGGCGCGTCGAGCGAGCGCAGCCTGAAGCTCCGCTTCCATGCCCAGACCGCCGGTTGCTCGCTCACCTGGCAGCAGCCCTACAACAACGTGGTCCGTACGGCCCTGCAGGCCATGGCCGCCGTGCTGGGCGGCGCGCAATCCCTGCACACCAACTCGCTCGACGAAGCCTACGCCCTTCCCAGCGAGCACGCCGTCACCATCGCGTTGCGCACCCAACAGGTGCTGGCATACGAAAGCGGCGTCGCCGCCACACCCGATCCACTGGGCGGAAGCTACTTCCTGGAGAAGCTTACGCTCGAAACCGAGGCCGCCGCCCATCGGTACATCCGGCAAATCGACGACATGGGCGGTATGATCGCCGCCATCGAAGCCGGCTTCCCGCAAACCGAGATCGCCGACGCCAGCTACCGCTATCAGCGCGAAGTGGAAGCCGGCGAGCGCACCGTGGTGGGCGTCAACCGCTTCCAGTCGGACGATCAGCCCATCGAGCTCCTGCAGATCGATGAAGGCTCAGCCCGGCACCAGGAGCAGAAACTGGCGGCCCTGCGCGAACGGCGCGATCGCAACCGCGTAATAAAAACCCTCGATGCGCTGAAGCGCGCCGCCGAGGGAACCGAGAACACGATGCCCTACCTGGTGGACGCCGTACGCGCCTACGCTACTTTGGGAGAAATTTGCGATTCTCTGCGGGGGGTTTTCGGCGCGTACCAGGAAACCACGCGGCTTTGAAATGATGCAAACCTGAGGCTATGCAAAAATTTGAAAGCACCCAGACCTGAAGCCATGCAAACCCCCATTCGAGTCCTGGTGGCCAAGCCCGGGTTGGACGGCCACGATCGCGGCGCGAAGGTAATCGCGCGCGCGCTGCGCGATGCCGGCATGGAAGTGATCTACACCGGATTGCGCCAAACCCCCGAAATGATTGTCAATGCCGCCCTCCAGGAAGACGTCCAGGTAATCGGCCTGTCGATTCTCTCGGGCGCCCACAATGCCATCGTGCCACGGGTCCTCGAACTGCTCCGCGAGCACGATATGTCCGACGTCAAGGTGATTCTCGGCGGCATCGTCCCCGATGAGGACGCCGAGACGCTCAAGAAGCAAGGGGTTGCCGCCGTGTTCCAACCGGGCGCCTCGCTGGACGCCATCGTTCAGTTCATTCGGACGGCCGTTGCGGTGTAGGTGGAAATGGCGCGCCGTTTTCTCCTGTCGATCGATGGCGGCGGTGTTCGCGGCATTGTCCCCGCGCTGGCCCTCGCCCGCCTCGAAGAACTCACGGGCCGCCCGGCGCGGGAGACTTTCTCCTTCGTCGCCGGCACTTCCACGGGAGCACTGCTTGCCGCCGCCGTCGCCGCCGGGCTTCCCGCCACGCAAATGGTGGCGCTCTACCGCGACCGCACCCGCGAGATCTTCAGCCCACGGAGTCCGTGGAACGAGATCCGACGCGTTGTCATCGGCCACAAGTCGAACATCTCGAACCTCCGCCGCGTGCTGGAAAGTGAGTTCGGCGCCGCGGCTTCGTGGTGCCTGAATGATTCCCCCGTCGATCTGTTGCTGCCGGCCATCCATCTCTCCGACGCCAAGCCCTGGTACTTCGTGAAGAACAATCCCAACAACGCCGGCACCACGGGCGGCCTGGGCCTGTTGGATTGCGCCACCGCCAGCGCCGCCGCACCCACTTACTTCGATTCCTGGCCGATGGGCTACCCGGTGAACGGCAAGCTGGTGGATGGCGGTGTGGGGGTCACCGGCAACCCCGTCTACCAGGCCTGCGTCGAAGCTTTCTGCTTCAGCCAGGGCTATCGCCCCGCCGAGACTACGGTGGTTTCCTTCGGCACCGGCCGCATCCGGGAACGCTCCGACCCGCACTTCATCCTGTCCTGGCTCAACTGGGTGGTCGACACCGTGCTGCATGCCCCCGAAGAACAGCAGACCCAGCTCGTCGCGCGGCACTATCCCAGCGCCTTGCTCTACCGCCTGGACCCGCTACTGGCCGAGGATATCGCCCTCGACGACGTCACCCGCATCGGCGAACTGGAAGCCGCCGGGCGCCTCTTCGCGGAACAGGTCGATTGGCCCGCCATGCTGGCCGGACGGCCCACCCGCTTCCTTCGCCACCCGCCCCACTGCCCCGGGGCTTCCGGGTAGGGCAGCGCGTCGGGGCAAACCGGGGAGAGCTATCCAATTCCAAAGGCGGGAATTGGTAGCAGTCCCCGTTTTGTGGCGGCGGGCTGTAACAGCCTGTGGAAACCCCGTGCCCCCGCTTCACACCTGTGGCCTGCTACACTCGTTGTTGCCTGCCACGAAGATCCGCTAAAATAAAGCCTTAATCGTCTTCGAATTCGGCTGTCGCGAGTGAAACAGTATCCGTGATCCAACGTCACTTAATGAGCGCAGAGTGGAAAGGTACGCTTCAATGAGCTTCTTCCGGCACGTCCGCGCGGTTGTAGCGGCGGCCTGCTTCTGTGTGCCCTTGATGTGGGCCGCGCAACAGCAGCCGCCCCAGCAACAACAACCGCCCACTACTCCTCCCGCTCAACCACCCCAGCAGCAACAACCGCCGACCACTCCGCCTGGTCAACCGCCAGCCAAGCCCACCACTCCCACGAATCCGTTTGAGAGCGTTACGCCCGCCCAGCAGGATCAGCAACAGCAGCAGACGGCTCCGAAACTGGAAGCTCCCGCCGCCGCGCCCGTCCTCCCGCAGTCCCTCAGCGGCATGGTAATCGCCGGCGTCGAGTTCCGCGGCGCCCGGCGCGTGCCCCAGGACACCCTCAGGGCCCAGATTTATACCAAGAAGGGCGACATCTTCAACGAAGAGATCCTTCGCCGCGACTTCATGCTGCTATGGAATACGGGGCGCTTCGACGACATCCGCCTCGAAACGGAGCCGGATCCGGAGGGCCTCCTGATCCGCTTCGTGGTCACCGAGCGCCGTGTGATCCGTTCCATCCATTACGCGGGCAATAAGTCCGTCAGCGAGTCCGAGATTCTCGACCGCTTCAAAGAACGTAAGGTCGGCCTCACCGTGGAGCAGCAGTACGATCCCGGCAAAGTGCAGTACGCCGCCAGCGTCCTCAAGGATTACGAGGCGGAGCGCGGCCACCAGTATGCCACCGTCGAGCCGCAGATCGAACAGATTCCGCCGACTTCTCTGGCGCTGACCTTCGTGGTCAATGAAGGTCCCAAAGTCAAGGTCGGAGACCTGACTTTCACCGGCAACAATTCCTTCAACAGCCGCTGGGTCCGCTCGCAGATGAAGGAACTCAAACCCTATGGCATTCCGCATTCCGTGATCCTGGAAGACGTGTTTGCCAAGACTTTCGATACCGAGAAACTGGATTACGACCTCTCGAAGATCCGGGAAGCTTACAACGACAAGGGCTACTTCCGGGCGCAGACTCTGGAACCCTCCATCAAGATCGTTCTGCGCGGCGGCGAAGGATGGCGCCTGCCGCTCATCAAGCCGAACAACCTCGGCATCTTCGCGGATGTCAAGATGCCCATCGAAGAGGGTCGTCTGTACCACCTCCACGCCGTGAATTTCGTCGGTGTCAAAGTGTTCCGCGATCCCCAGGTGCTGATCGGCTTTTTACGCATGCGCGTGGGCGACACCTTCTCCACCGAGAAGTTCCGTAAGGGCCTGGAGGATATGCGCAAGTATTACGGCTTGCTCGGTTACTGGGATTTCGCCCCAGAACCCAGCGAGGAGGTCATTCCGGACACCGACCAGATCGATCTGACCATCACCGCCGACGAAGGCAAGCAGTTCTTTGTGCGCCGCATCGAGTTCTCCGGCAACACCACCACCCGTGACAAGGTGATCCGGCGAGAATTCCAACTGGACGAAGGCGACATCTTCAATACCCAGATGTTGGACGTCAGTATTCTACGCCTCAACCAGCTTGGCTATTTCGAAATGCTCAAGAAAGAGGACTCAGTCGACATTCGCCGCAATCCCGGGTCGGACACCGTCGATATCACCCTCAAGGTGAAAGAGCGCGGCAAGAATTCCATCGGCCTGAACGGTGGCGTTTCGGGTATCGCCGGAAGCTTCGTGGGTTTCAATTACTCCACCAACAACTTCCTGGGCCTCGGTGAAACCCTGTCGCTCTCAGCCCAGCTCGGCACACGATCGCGCGACGCCAGCTTCGGCTTCACCGAGCCGTATTTCCTAGATCGTCCCCTGCAGTTGGGTTTCGTCGTCTATTTGCGCCGCTTCGACTTCAATCAGGGCCGCGAGGCCTCCATTCTGGCCGGGCAGAATCTCATCGGCCTGTATAATGCTCTCGGCTCGCAAAACCTGCTCAATTACATTCAGAACAGCCATGGGTTCAACGTTTCGGCCAGCTACCCGCTACGCAAGAGTATGGCCCGCCTGTCCCTCACCTACGGCTACGATATCTCCACCATCAAGACTCTGACCACCGCCGCCGACAATTACTTCCAATACATCAATTTCAGCGGCGTCTCCGGTCCGAATGCGCTCGACGGCATCCACACCTCCACTATCACGCCTTCGTATCAGTACAATACTGTGAACCATCCCATTAATCCCACCGGCGGCAGGAGCCTGTTCATCAGCACGGCCTTCGCCGGCAGCGTCCTCGGCGGCAATGTGGATACCGTGCAGCCCTCCATCGATGCCAAGTATTTCCACGTGGTCCCGTGGCACAGGACGCACGTTCTGGCGTTCCACATGCTGGCCACCATGACCACCGGTTACGATGGCAAGCTGATTCCGCCGTACTCCCGCGGCTTCATCGGCGGTGAGCAGGATGTCCGTGGTTTCGAAATCTGGGGCATCACGCCCATCGGCTTCGTCCCCTCTTCGGCCCAGGTCCAGGTGTACAATGCCGACGGCAGCGCGCGGACTCAGAAGATCATCTCCAATGGCGCCATTACCTCCAGTCCGGTCTACATGACGGTCCCGATTTATCAGCTCGTCACACCCGGAGGCGATACTCGCATCATAGGCAATTTCGAATACCGCATTCCGATCATAGGCAATACCGTGATCCTGGCGCCGTTCACGGATGCCGGGCTGGACAAGATCCTGCTGCCCAACCAGCTCGTGCTGGCCGGCTCACGCACCAGCGATTTGAATAGTGGGTTCCCCGAGGCTGGATTTGACGGACGCGTGAAGATCGCGCCCGGCACGCAAAAGATCCGCGTTTCCACGGGGCTCGAGCTGCAGGTCATGCTGCCTGTGGTCAACGCTCCGTTCCGAGTCTATTTCGCTTACAATCCGTCGGTCGTGCGCGAGTACCTGCAGCCACCGATTGTGGCCGACAAGGCGGCTTTTCCCAACAATGCCACGTTCCTCAATTCCGTCGCAACCTACGGGCAGGCCTATCCGTTCTTCGAGAGACGGACACTGTTCAAGTTCACCATCGGCAGGACGTTCTAAGGCCCCTGTCGTCAGTATGGTAGTATTTTCACATTCAGGAGTTTCAGCTTGAAGAAGAGTTCAGTAGTTCTAACAACGTTCCTTTTGGGGTTTGCTTCCTCGGCCTTCGCGCAGACGCAAACCCAGGCCAAGCCGCCGGCTGCCCCGGCCGCGATCCCTACCAAGATCGCGATCATCAACATGGCACAGGCCATCGCCAGCACCAAGGAAGGGCAGAAAGCCGCCACGGAAATCAACAACAAGTACGCGCCCAGAAAGGCCGAATACGACAAGCGGAACCAAGAGATCGAGGCGCTGACCAATCAGTTGAATAACGGCCGGGCCACCATGAGCGATGAAGCCCAGAAGAAGCTGGCCGCCGATATTCAGGCCAAGGGCACCGCTCTCAAACGTTTTGGCGAAGACGCCCAGGCCGAGATGGAGACCGACGACGCCAAGGTTGGCCAGGAATTGCAATCCAAAATGGGTGCTCTCATCCAGCAGTACGCCATTCAGAACGGCTACGCCGTGGTGTTGAATTATGGCGACCAGCAGTCTCCCGTTCTTTGGGCCGCCGCCGCCACCTGGATCACCGAGGACATGGTGAAGCTGTATGACCAGGTGCACCCGGTGAAAGAGGAAGCCCCGGCCAAGCCTCCGGCCAAGGCGCCGGCCACGCCGCCGGCCACGCCGCCTGTCAAGAAGCAGTAACGGCAAATGACGCGCGCGGTGGTGTTACCCGCGATGTTGGCTGCCATGGCGGCCCTGGCGTTCAGCCAGGGCCAGCCGCCCGCTGCAACTGTACCCCCGGCTGTGGTTCCAGCCCCGGTTGCGTCCCCGCCACCGGCGCTGCCCACCAGGATCGCCACGATCTTCGCCCAGAACGCCATCGTCAGCACCCAGGAAGGCCAAAAGGCGGCCGCCGCTCTGGCTGCCAAGTACGACCCCAAACGGCGGGACTTCGAAAGCAAGCAGGCCGCGCTGCAGGCTCTCCGTGACCGTCTCAAGCGCGGCGCAGCCACCATGAGCGCTGCCGCCAAGGGGGAACTCAACCAGACCATCGACGCCCGGTACACCGAGTTGAAGCGCCTGGGCGAAGACATCCAGTCCCAGGTGGATGAGGAACAAGGCACCCTCTTACAGACCCTGGGCGAAAAGCTGGTGGGGGTGATCGAACAGTTCGCCCTCGATAACGGTTTGGCAATCGTACTGGACGTAAGCCCCCAGCAGAGTCCGGTTCTCTGGGCAGCCCCCGGCATCGACATTACCAGCGACATCGTGCGCCTGTACGATAAGGCGCATCCCGTCGCGGCCGGGCCCGCAGTTCCTCTTGCGCCCGCCCGGAAACAGTAGCTTCGTCCGGCCATGGGCTTTCCGGAGTACAATGCGATCAGGGGGCATGCCATGCGGACTCTTGGCGCGATTTCTTTTTCGCTTTTCCTGGCGGCCGGCCTGTCGGCACAGAAGGGCGGCCAACCGGTTCTCCGCGGCACCGCCGGCAGCGTGGTTCATCCCGCCGGCAATTTGCCTGGGACTACCCGCATCACTCCCAGCGTGGTCAACCCCGGCGGCGGCGGAGTGCATTTGATTGTGCCCGGCCAGAACAATCGCGGCATCCCGGCCGCGCGTGGTTCGAGCCTTATCGCATATCCCGTTTACATCGGCGGATACTACGATTCGTCCTACATCGCCACGCAGGCGCTGCCCGATTACCCGCAGCAGCAACAGCCCAACATCACCATCGTCATGCCGCCGCCGCAGACGCCGGTTCCGGTCATCATCAACAACTACTATCCCGGCGCCACTACCGACAACCCGAATCCCGCGCCAACCGCTCCGCAGGCTGCCGAGGAGGCCGCTCCCGTGAGCGAGCCCTCCCACTACCTGATTGCGTACAAGGACCACACCATTTATGCGGCGGTGGCCTATTGGGTGGATGGCGACACGCTGCACTACTTCACGGCAGGAAACACGCACAACCAAGTGTCGCTCACCCTGGTCGATCGCGATTTGACCGCGCGCCTCAACCAGGAAGCCGGCGTGGAAGTGAAGCTGTCCGCACCGTCGAAGTAGCGGTCATTGAAGCCGAGCTCATTCCCATTCGATGGTGCCAGGCGGCTTGTGCGTTAAATCGTAAAACACGCCGGCCACGCCCCTATCGGTGAGGAGTTCGGCGCACATCCGTGCCAGCAGTTCCGGATCCATTCCGATCGATTGGGCCGTCATGCCATCCACCGAATCCACGGGCCGCAGCACCACGGAGTCGGGAGCCTCTTCCGTCCCTAAGGGGATGAGAATCACGGGAAACTGCCAGACCCGCCGGTCGTATCCACTTTCGTGCGACAGCCGCCGCACGATGCCGTCGGCCCGGCGCAGCCGCTCGATGCGCTCGGCCGTCAGTGAACAGGCCCGCACCCGCATGGCGCTCACCGCCAGGCGGGTCCGCACGCCCGCCATCACGCGGTTCATGCAGGAGAGCCGGTTGGTCAGTTCCGTGGCGCGCGCCATGTCGACCGCATCGATGGCCAGCACCGGCTTATAGCTGCGCTCATCCCCCTGCACTCCCACGCTCCGCACCGGGATCAACCAGCCGTCGGCGGTTGCCTCTACCGCGGCATTCCGATCCGAGCACAAGCACCGGATGGCGAGGCCGGGGCCGGGGAAGGGATGCCGGTCCAGCAACTCCACCGGCAGGTCCAGCTCCCGCCCCACTTCGCGCACTTCATCTTTGTAAAAAGATCTCAGCGGCTCCACGATGCGCCCGCTCGAGATCAGCTTTTGAATCCCGGCCACGCGGTTGTGATGGGTTTTAATGAGGGCCGCCTTGGCCGTTCCGCCCGATTCGATGGTATCCGGATAAATGGTTCCCTGGCCGAGCATCCAGTCCTGGTTCATGAGGCCCTGCCGCTCCATCACGCGCTCCTGCACCAGCACGAATTCTTCTCCGATGACGTGCCGCTTGCGCTCGGGCTCGGTGACGCCTTCGAGCGCCGCCAGGAATTCGCGCTGCGCGTCCTCCACTTCCAGGCCCGCGATGCTGCGCACGAAATCGGTTTCGCCTTCGCGCATCAGTCCCGTGTCCACGTATACGCCGCGCACGCGCTCGGGCCCCAGCGCGCGCCGCGCCAGGGTGAACGCCACACAGGAATCCACCCCGCCGCTCACGAAGAAGAAGACTTTACGGCGGCCTACGCAATCGCGAATCTCCTGCTCGATCAGAGGCACGCGGCGCCGCGGGTCCCAATCCTTCTCGCAGCCGCACACCCGGAATACGAAATTCGACAGATACTGCTGGCCCCGCACGCTGTGAACTACCTCGGGGTGAAACTGTACGCCGTAGAGCTTGCGTGCGGAGGATGCCATGGCGGCCACCGCGCACGTATCGGTATGCCCGGCCACCTGGAAGCCTTCCGGCACCGTCTCCACGACGTCGCGATGGCTCATCCAGATCTGCTGCCGCCCGCCGAGCCCGGCGAACATCGGGTCGGCGGTCTCTTGCAGTTCGAGTGTCGCGAGGCCATACTCGCCCTTAATGCCTTTGTGAACTTTGCCGCCGAGCAGGTGAGCCATCACCTGTTGACCGTAGCAGATGCCCAGCACCGCCTGGCCGCTTGCGAAGATGGCCGGATCCACGGTTGGGCTTCCCGGGTCGTAAACGCTGCGCGGCCCCCCGGAAACGATCAGCCCTTTGGCGCCGCGCAGCTCCGCCGCGGGAGTTTCGCTCTCGCGCACTTCCGCATAAACGCCCAGGTCGCGCACCTTGCGCGCCTCCAGGTGGCAATACTGGCCCCCCGCGTCCAGAACGATGATTTGTGGATTGGGATTCAACCTACGATGTTACCAAGTTCAGTGGCGTAGTCCGGAACTCCGCTCCCTTACGGTCGTGCGACAAAGTCGCGGCTCGGTGCGAAGCGTGGGAGCTTATTGCCGGGGAGCCAGGCGTTGCGCGATCACCTTGCGGGCCGCCTCGGTCAGGGCCTCGGCCTTCGGCATCAACTCCACGGCCTTGGCTACTTCCGGGTCGGTCTGGGCAAAGATCCGGTCGCTCTCGTCTTTGCCGAAAACCCAGACATACATCTCTTTGGCAAGATATCGCCGGATCCAATCCATATCGCCCGCGAATTGCGGCTCGGTGAAGTTGTAGTTGTTCTTTACAAGGTAGTCGTGCAATTCGCCGATGGTGGTCGCGTCAGGCATCCAGCCCGCGTCCGGCTTGACGCTGTGCGTCGCGAAGTAGGTGCGGGTGAAGGCGAAAAGTCCATTGCGGAACAGTTGCGATTCCAACCGATCCATGGCCGGCGCCTTGTAAACCTCGTCAGGCGTGATTCCGCCGCCGCCGTAAACCGTGCGCCCGCTGTCGGTCATTCTTACGTCCTGCGGATTGCGCGCGGTTTCGCCGCGATGGTTGTAGTAATCGTAGAAGGACTCATGGCTGTAGTCGCGTTGGATCAACCGGCCGCTGGGCGTATAAAAATGCGCCGTGGTCAGCACCAGAGCGGTGCCCTCCGCCATCGGAAAAACCGTCTGCACCAAGCCCTTGCCAAACGTGGTTTCTCCCAGAATCCAGGCGCGATCGTGATCCTGCAACGCGCCCGACACAATCTCCGCCGCCGAGGCCGACATGCGATCCACCAGCACCACGATGGGATAAGCGCGGCCGTGGTTCCCGCTGTTGGCCGTGTATTTTCTCTCTTGCGATTCGCGCCCGTGGTGAGAAACAATCAGCGAACCTTTAGGCAGAAAGTGATCCGCCACCGCTACGCCGGTATCCAGCAGGCCGCCGGGGTTGCCTTGCAGGTCCAGCACCAGCCCCTTGATATTGTTCTCTCCCAGGCTCTTCAGAGTGGATTCGAACTCCTGCGCGGTGTTCTCTCCGAAGCTCAGGATTTTTACGTAAGCGATGCCTGGCCGAACCCAAAACGCATCCTGCACGCTTTTGCGGGTGATCTCGTCGCGAACCACCGTGAACGTCAGGTAGTCGGCGGCGCCCTCGCGCGAAACCACTACCTTGACCAGCGTGCTCCTGGGGCCCTTCAGCAAATCCGCGACTTCGGTGGTATTCAGATTCTCAGTCGATTTATCGTTCACCGACACGATAATGTCGCCCGGCCGCAGTCCCACTTTCCAGGCCGGCGAACCCGGAAACGGCGCCAGCACGACGGTCTTGCCATTCCGCGGGGTGACTTCCATCCCCACGCCGAAGTAGTGCCCCACCTGGTCTTCCCGCAACAGCGCGTACTCTTTCGAGTCGAAGAAATTGGAGTGTGGATCCAGGCTTCGCATCATCCCCGGGAGCGCGCCGTCGTAAAGTGCCTTGTCGGGGATGAGCGGGTCCGCGGAGTTCTGTTCCACCAGCGCCAAGGCTTTGGCGAACAAGCCCACATCCTCTGGAAGCTTGGCGTCTTTGGCGCCGGCTGAGTCGGCTTCCCCGGCTCCCAGCGCGCGCGGCCCGTAAAGGCCCCCGAGCAGGGAACAAGCCAGCACAATCAGCGGCAGTGCAAACAGGGATCGCCTCTTACGGGCCATGGGGAATGATTCCTTCTGATTCAAAGTATACCGTACCTGTATCGGTAGACGCGCCGGAGCCCCGCAGGTTACGAAGTGGTGTCACACTGCCGTAACTTAGTTCGGATAAGATTTGGAGGATGGCCAGCCGGCGCGAATTCCTGTCCGCTGCGCTCGGACTAATGGGGCCTGTCCTGGTCCGTGCCGCCGCCGGACCCCGGCAGATTCTGCTCATCCGCCATGGCGAGAAGACCGGCGATAAAACCGACCCTCACCTCAATCCCCGAGGATATGCGCGCGCCGCGGCACTGGTCCGTTTGTTTCCCAGCCGCTTCGATACCCCGCGGTTTCTCTTCGCCACACACCAATCCGCCCATAGCAACCGGGAGGTGGAAACCATCGAGCCGCTGGCTCGCCGGCTGCGGTTGGAAATCGATTCCCGGTTCGCGGACGAAGAGTATGCGGCCCTGGCGGAGGAGTTGCTTTCCAAGCCGGTCTACAGTGGCGAGAACCTGCTGCTTTGCTGGCACCACGGACGGATCCCTGAGTTAGCCGCCGCGCTGGGCGTTTCTCACCCGCCCGCGCCATGGCCGGACGCGCAGTTTGACCGCGTCTGGAAAATTGAGTATTCCGGCGGAGGCGTTAAATTCACGGACTTGCCGCAGCATTTGCTGGAGGGCGATTCGTGAGGCCTTCAGGCTAGCGCGCGGCCAGTTCGCGATGCACCGCGTCCAGCACGCCGTTGACGAACTGCACCGACTCTTCGTTCGAGAACTTGCGAGCCAGCTCCAAGGCTTCGTCGATGGCCACCGCCGCCGGCGTGCCCGCGCGTCCCATTTCGTATACCGCCAGTCGCAGGATATTCCGGTCCACCGCGGGCATCCGTTCCATCCGCCAGTGCTCGGCGTGCCTGGTAATTTGCGCGTCCACTTCCGCGACATGCTCTACCGTGCCGCTCACCAGATCGGCGACAAACTCGTCGCGCGCGAGCTTCTCTTCGGAATACAAGGTGTCATAGTATGCGTTGATGACGTCCTCCACCGGCTGGCGGCGGGCATCCCAGAGGAACAGGATCTGCAGCGCGCGTTGGCGGGCCCTGCGCCGGGAAGCCATTTAAGTGGCTTGCCGCAACGTCCGCAGCAGGTTGGCCATCTCCACCGCCGTCATGGCGGCGTCAAAGCCTTTGTTGCCGCCCTTGGCTCCCGCGCGGTCGATGGCCTGCTCCAGCGTGTTGGTGGTCAGGACGCCGAATGCTACCGGCACGCCGGTTTCCATGGCGACGTGCGCCACGCCCTTGGCCGCCTCCGCCGCCACGTAATCGAAATGCGGGGTCTCGCCGCGAATCACGGCGCTCAGGCAGATCAGCGCATCGTAGCGGTGCTGGCGCGCCACTTCGCCCGCCACCATGGGCACTTCCCACGATCCCGGCACCTTGATGACGTCGATCATATCCGCGCCGGCGCCCGTGCGCGTGAGCGCGTCCAGCGCGCCGCTCAGCAGGCGCTCCGTGATGAAGCTGTTGAACCGGCTCACTACGATTGCGAATCGCAGTCCCGCCGCTGAAAGTTGGCCTTCCAATACTCTCGGCATAAATCACTTTCCCGCGAAGGCCGGCTTCCGCTTTTCGAGGAAGGCTCGCGTGCCCTCGCGCCCATCGTCTGTCGCCGCGCTCACCGCGAACGCCGCGGCCTCGAAGCGCAGGCCTTCTTCCAGGCCCGCGTTCAATCCCACGTCCACGGCTTCCATCACCAGGCCCAGCGCCGCCGGCGCATTGGCGAGCGCTTTCCCCAGCCACGCGCGGCTGTAATTCAAGAGCTCCGCCTGGGGCACCACCGCGTTCACCAGGCCGATGCGCCAGGCTTCCGCCGCCGTCACCGGGTCGCCCGCCAGCAGCATTTCGAGCGCGCGCCCGCGGCCCACGAGCCGCGGCAGCCGCTGCGTTCCACCGTATCCGGGGATGATTCCCAGCTTCACTTCCGGCTGCCCCATGCGCGCATTCTCCGCCGCGAACCGGACCGTGCAGGCCATCGCCAGTTCCAGCCCGCCGCCCAGCGCGAACCCGTTCACGGCGGCCACCGAGGGCTTATGCGACGTCTCCAGCATGCGAAAAACCTGCTGGCCGCGCCGCGCAAACTCGCGCGCTTGGAGCGAGGCGAGCGCCGCCAATTCCTGAATGTCCGCGCCCGCCACAAATGCTTTTTCGCCTGCTCCGGTGAGGATGGCCGCGCGAATGTCGCGCTCGCCCGCAATACGTTCGAATGCCTGATGGAGATCCGCGATCACCGCGCCCGACAAGGCATTCAACTTCTCCGGCCGGTTCACCGTGACCAGTGCAACCCCGCCGGCATCCACCTCAAACAGGATGTGGTTGTATGACATTATCGATCAGTGTAGCATCCGCCACTCCAGCGTCTTTGCCCACTGTGGGATAATCACATTTAGCACCCCCACACCGCATGGATCGCGAATTCATCCGCAATTTCTCCATCATTGCGCACATCGACCACGGCAAGTCCACGCTGGCGGACCGGCTGCTGGAAGTGACCGGCGCGCTGACGCAACGCGAAATGATGGCACAGGTTCTCGATACCATGGACCTCGAGCGCGAGCGGGGGATCACCATTAAAGCTCACGCCGTGCGCCTCAACTATACCGCCGACGACGGCAACCTGTATCAGTTGAATCTCATCGATACCCCCGGCCACGTCGATTTCTCCTACGAAGTTTCGCGCAGCCTGCAGGCCTGCGAAGGCGCCCTGCTGGTGGTGGACGCTTCCCAGGGTGTCGAAGCCCAGACCCTCGCCAATACCTATCTGGCCATTCACCACAATCTGGAAATCATTCCGGTGATCAATAAGATCGATCTGCCGGCAGCCGAGCCCGAACGGATTCGCGAACAGATCGAATCCATCATCGGCATCGATGCGCGCGATGCCGTACTGACCAGCGCCAAGCAGGGCACCGGCGTCCACGAGATTCTGGAGCACATCGTCCACCTGGTGCCGCACCCCAAGGGATCGCCGACGGCGCCGCTGCGCGCGTTGATCTTCGATTCCTGGTTCGACACCTATCGCGGCGTGATCATCCTGGTGCGCGTGCTCGACGGCCATTTGCGCATCGGGCAGAGGATCCGCTTCTGGTCCAACGGACAGGTCTATGAAGTGGAGGCCCTCGGCTACCAGGCGCCCAAGGCAACTCCCTGCGACGAGCTTTCCGCCGGCGAAGTCGGATTCCTGTGCGCCAACATCAAGACGGTGGCCGACGCCAAAATCGGCGACACCATTGTGGACGACGAGAACCCCGCCGCCGAGCCGCTGTCCGGCTTTGAAGAAATCAAGCCCATGGTCTTCGCCGGCCTCTACCCGGTGGAGTCGCACGAGCACGGCCTTCTGCGCGATGCCCTGGAAAAACTTCGGCTCAACGACAGCGCCTTCAATTTCGAGCCCGAAAACTCCGTGGCTCTGGGCTTCGGTTTCCGCTGCGGCTTTCTCGGGCTGTTGCACCTGGAAATCGTGCAAGAGCGCCTGGAGCGCGAGTTCAATATCGACCTCATCACCACGGCCCCCGGTGTCCGTTACCGCATCACTTCCACCACCGGCGAGGTGATCGAGGTGGATAATCCCACCAAGTTTCCCGACCCCTCCGAGATCAAACACATCGAAGAGCCGATCATCGATGCTTTCGTCATCACGCACGAGGAATTCATCGGCGGCATCCTCAAACTGCTGGAAGAGAAGCGCGGCAACCAGAAGAAGTTCGAGTACATCGGCGGCGGGCGGGTGATGCTGACCTACGAGTTGCCGCTCAACGAAATCGTCATGGATTTCTACGACCGCTTGAAATCCTGCTCGCGCGGCTACGCATCGCTCGACTATCACTTGTCGGGCTATCGCATTTCGCCCATGGTGCGGCTCGATGTTCTGGTGGCGGGCGAGCCGGTGGACGCGCTTTCCATGATCGTTCACCGCGACTTCGCTTACGAGCGCGGCAAGGAGCTGATTTCCCGTTTGCGGCGGTTGATTCCGCGCCAGCAGTTTGAAGTGGCCTTGCAGGCCGCCATCGGCAACAAGATTGTGGCGCGCGAGAGCATCTCCGCCCTTCGCAAGAACGTGATCGCCAAGTGCTACGGCGGCGACATCAGCCGCAAGCGCAAACTGCTGGAAAAGCAAAAAGAGGGCAAGAAGAGGATGAAGCGGGTGGGGCGCGTGGAGATTCCGCAGGAGGCGTTTCTGGCCGTGCTCAAGGTGGGAAATGGCGACGCAGAAGAATAGGCGGCTGCAATAGGAGCCAGTAGCCGGGGTCGCTCTTGGTAGTAGGCCGCGGCGATTTCAAACCCCCTGTTGCGGCCGCCCGAGGCCTGTTTCATCTTTTGAAGACTGGCGTCGACCCCCGCTTGTAGTTTGGCGTCCGGGTGTACTTGGAGCGAAAGGATTGCGGCCTCCAGAACGCCGTCCTGGAAGCCCCTGGAATCCTGATTTGGTAGCCAGGGAGTATACTATCGGTGTCTCGGACCTCCTGCTCTGAATGCGACACGGATGCGCAGAGAAAGAAGAGTCGCGGGAACCAGGAGTTACGGCGATGACGCGAAGCGGAGTTACGGCGATGTCGTCAAGCGGGTTTTGCGGCAAAAGTGGTTTGCTCCTCGCGCTGGGAGTTTTCCTGAACTGCGGTCTGGTGCAGGCCCAGCCGGGACGGGGCGAGCCGGGCCGGTCGATCGGAACCGTGACGGCGCAGGGCGGCCTGATCGTCATGACGCTGGATGAAAGCGTGCTCGGCAAGGAAACCTTGTTCGATCTCGGGCGGCGCACGCTGCGGTTCACGCCGGACGGGGCCGGGTACCGCGCCGAGAATCTGCCGCTGGCGTGGGATCCGGAGCTCGGCGGCGAACTCAGCGGCGCCCAGGTAACGCTGCACAACTTCGCGTTTCCCTTTTCCGGCAAAGACTGGAATTCGTTCTCGGTGGGCACAACGGGATCGATCAGCTTCAGCGCGCCGCCTGCGGGCGGCGGCAGGGGTGCTGGCGCAGGCGGCGCCAGAGGCGGACGCGGCGGCGGGGTCACCATCGGCCGGTTCGACCAATTACAGGAAGCCGCGCGCACGTTGGTTAACACCGTGCCCGCGATCTGCGTTTTTTTGAAGCCGCGGATGTCCGGACACCGCTACGTGAAAGAACTGGCGGACCGGGTGGTGATCACGTGGGACCTGACGGAGCCGTACGGCGGCATCCAGGACTTCACGTGGGTGCCGACGGTGAACCGCTTCCAGGCCGTGCTGCGGAAAGATGGGGCGATCGAGATGTCATACGATCAGCTTGCGGCGAAGGACGCGATCGTGGGCCTGTACCCCTTGGTGTCGGGCGGCACGGAGCGGGAGTTGGGCGCGGTGCCCGGCGAGGAGCATGCCGCCATTGCCGCCCACCTCGATATCCGCAACGTGAAAGTTTCGGCGGTCGGCGGTCTGTTCCTGAAGGTGACGCTGGAGACGCGCGGGCCCGTGCTGGCGGCCGGCGATGCGGGGGTTTCGGGCGTCACGTACCGGATTCTGTTCGGTACGCACAAGCCGCTTCCCACGCACCCGGATAGCGCCAAAGCCGATGTCGTCTGGACGATCCGCGGATTCGGCGGCGGGCGCGGCGGACGTGGGGGCGGCGGGCCGCGCTATTTCGCGTCGGGCCCCGGCGTGTTATCGGGCGCGTCGGCAGGGGCGAAGACAGAGGGCAACACGATCTCGATCGAGGGAATGCTGCCCGAGGCCTTCCGCGGGGTGGATCAGGTGGCGGTCGGCGCCGACGTCTCGGCGCCGGGTACGGAGGGGAGCCCGAGTGCAATAGTCGACGAGGTGCCGCCGCGTCTCGTAAAGCTCGCGGGGATCCGCAGTCCGGAGGTGGACCTCTCTTCGGTGAAGCGCAGCGACGGACCGTTCCCGATCGTCTACGAATCGTTCCACTATATGGCTCTGCCCAGTTTCCGGGATCTGGCTTGCACCGTGATCAAGACGCTGGGCGACAAGTTCGATTTCCTGGCGTACTACTCCGACTTCCGCGTGGACAATCAGGAGGCCGGCACGCCCAGCGACGGTCCGCGCGGGGGCAACGTGAGCGGGATCGGCGAACGCCCTGGGCGACCGGAGGCCTACTGCAGCACGGGGCGGTTCCAGTGGGAGTTCATTCAACCGATCTACGTAGGGGCGAACCAGATGCAAGAACACTCACCCGAGGGAGTCACGGTGGAGCGGGGCGGCGGGAAGATGACGGGATACAACCTGGCGATGTCGCAGATTGGGCACGAACTGGGCCACCGCTGGACGGCTGATGCGTCTGCCAAGGTCAACGGCGAGACGATTCCGCTGGGGCCGACGCACTGGGCGCGAGGCCTGCAGGCGCAGGTGGCTTTCCCGTACCGGAGGCTCGTGGAGGCGTCGGCCATGGGGGGCGGAGTATGGCAGGACAACTACGACGGCACCTTTACGCAGCTCGATGACGACTACTACGTACCGGCGGACGGCTATTCGCCGCTCGACCTCTACCTGATGGGCCTGGCTGCGCCGTCGGAGGTGCCTGACTTTTTTATTCTGCGGAACCTGGTCCCGACCGGGGCGAGGGACGCGAACGGCCACCCGATTTTCAAGGCGGACCGAACGAAGCTGACCATCGACGACGTGATTGCGGCCGAAGGGCCGCGCATGCCTCCTTGCGAGCAGGCGCAGAAAGAGTTCAACACCGGAATGGTGATGGTGGTGACGCATGGGTCGAGGCCGAGCAAGGAGCTGGTCGAGCGAACCAATGGGATTCGGCTGGCGTGGATCGACTACTGGGCGACGACCACCGGCCACCGGTCCAAGATGACGACGAATCCGAGGTGAGTGGCTGAGCGCGGGCCCGAATGCGTGCGCCTGGTCGCACCCGATCCCGACAGCACGCAGACAGTGACGGATCATCCCGCAGCCGTGACTGAAGTGCCTTGCGGGCTCCTGGGCGCAGGAGGCGGCCAGGAGGCTCGGCCATAAGACCGCCACCACGGACCAGTGCGGGAACTTGTAGAACAACCTCGATGCGAGCTAAGCCGAGGCGATCAGTTCGATGCCTTCTTTCCTGCCCAGATTACGCGAGTACTTTCGGGCTGCCGCGTTGTTCCAGTGCTCATGCACGCCCAGGCTGGTCAGCGTGCCACCGCTATCAGGGTTGTAAACCGTGCCGGACGGGGGCTTGGCCGCCTGCGCCGCTTCGTGGAGGTAGTTGTCCGCGTTGCCGCGGACCTGAGTAGCGCGGGGCTCGCTCCTGAGCAGGTCCAACGCCACCGAGTCGATCGCCACGGGGTCCTGCGACATTAACAGGCTGGAAGCCCAATGGTCGTCGAGGGAGGCCCACCGGAAAACGCTGCCCTCATTGTGCTCCGCGGTATACAGACCATCCAGTACGTAAAGCATCGTTTTGCCGCCGAGGTGGCGGTGCCCCATCAGATCCACCAGGGCGTTGTAAGAGCCCATGGGCTGCGTCCGCATGACGCTGCCGTGCAGGACCATTGGAGACCATCCGCCGTTGTTCGGGAAATGGATGGAACCGAAGTGGTTCTTTGCGGTCAATGTGACGCCGGCCATGCCGTGCGGCCGCAGCAGTGCCATGTTGATCATGTACTTCGCCTCGGTCACCTGCCGCGGAAGATAGCCGGTTGGCAGTTCTTCCTTGGAGAATCGGACCGGGTTCACGATGTCCGGCGTGGGGGACATGCGGCCCCCCAGGTTGTAGTCGGCGCCCACCAGAAATTTCACCGCCTGGAACTCAGGATTGGAATTCGCCCGGATCCTGGTGCGGATCGGTTGACCGACGTTACGAATGCCCGTGGCATCGTAGATCATGATGTCTTCGCCGGGTACCCCGGCCATTTCGATCAGTTGCGTGACCAGGGCTACGACGGCGTGAGGGCTGGGCAAGCCATTCTGGGCTACCCTGGGAGGCCCTCCGCCCCGAGTCGCCCCGGAAGGAGCGCTGCCTGGGGAAGAAGCCATTGTGCCCCACTCCGGGGACCGGTCCTGGTTGCAGTTGATTTTGATCGCAATTCGCTCCCCTGGACGATATCCCGAACTCCCCAGCTTGTGAGTGCTATTGAAACTTCGGAACAGCGCGTCCCATGCCTGCCTCTCGTTCTTTCCAGTTAGATTCTGGAGAAGCCGGGAAGTCATGCCGTGGACCGCTTTTTGGTCGGTGTGCGCGTCATCCCACCAGTGCCCCGTCACACCGTCCCAACTGGTGGCGCTGGCGTCGCGCACCCATACCACTCTGCCTGGGTAGATCCCCTTCCCGGCGCCGATCGGACTGTTGGGCTGGTCGCTGGGCTTGAAGGGGTCGGCCGGAGCCATCCCGCCTCTTTGTTGCGCGATCGCCCTCCATGGCAATACCAGGGGAACATGAACCAGGCCGGCAGCCGGAGTTGCGGCCAGCGCCCTCAAGAAGCACCTTCTATGCATGAGACTACGCCTTTCGGATTTCTCGTCGAGGATCTTGCCTGGCGGGGACGACGCGCGGCCACGGCCCCGCCGGTACCGTCTGGCATTCAGGCGGCGTGCTGTCCATATTGTATCTAGCCGCAGGATATCCACGACATCACGGGGACGGTGAAATCGGTGGGTATGAAGCACAAGCACGGGTTGACCGGCAGCCCGATTCTGAATGTAAAGTTCGAGAAGTGCGACATCACGGCCGACCAAGGCTTCGTGATGGAAAACGCGCGCCAAGCGGATCTGCCGGTTTGAAGATCACCATCAAGAGCGGCGGCGCGATCACGAAGAAGAACGTCGAGTGAAAGCGCTCTACCTATATCGGTAGAGCTTCACGCGCTGGATGCCGCGGTCGGGCGCCGAGAGACGCACTCCGCTGCCGGATTGGCCCATTTCGGCGACCGTTGAGATGTCATAGCGCAGCACGGAATCGTCGCCGGCCAGATATCGCGTGACCACCCATTTGCCGTTCTCGAAATGGCCGTTCTCCTGACGGGCGATGCCGGCAATCGGCGGGCCGGGCGTGTTCGGCGTGAACGTAATCTGCAGGTTGTTGCCCGCAAGCAGGTATTCATCGGGACCGGTTGCCATGAAAATGCCGTAACCCGTCAGGTCAGGCACCACGGCAGGCGTGCGCCGATTGCGGGGCAGGCCCACGTTGAGGACGTAGTCGCCCAGCTTGATCTGCCGGTCGGGATTCTGCCGGTTGAGCGACGCGGCCGCAATGGTTCCATTGGACTGGTGCTCCAGAATGAACGGGGCGAGCTGCGCGAGCGTTTGGTAGGCCACGGAGAACGGCAGCGCCCCGACATCCGGCGGTGGCTGCAAGCCGGCCGGCTGCGGCCCGTCGGGGCCGAAACCCATGAGGCGCGTGACGTTGTCGATCCCGAAGGGCGAATAGCCGATGGCGCGGTGCTGGCCGATGGCGTAGAAGGCGTTGGCCGCGCCGCGCGTGTCGCCGGCCGATTCGGGCACGAAGATCGTGTTGCCAGAACGGCTGTAGCGCGCGAGGATGCCGGTGAAATCGGGCAGGTAGATGTCGGGGCAAAGCAGGTCCACCAGCGGAGCGCCGGCACGCCAGATGTCGTGCATGTGGGCTTGCGGGCCGCCGCTGGGATAGTCGCCGGGGCCTTTGTCTTCGGGCTGCACAATCCAGGCGTTGACGAACATCGGGATGGCGTATTCCTTCTTGCCGGCCTCGGCCACGGCGTTGATGTAGCGGGCATAGTTCCAGCCCATGAAGATCTCATCGGCTTGGGCGCCCTTGCCGAAAACCTCTTCCCACGTTCCGGAGGTCCTGGAGCCCGCGGCGTCCCACACCTGTTTGAACTCCGGCAGCAGGTCCTGCTCGTGCTTCGCCAGGTAGTCCATCAGCTCCTTGGGCACTGCCCTGGCGAAGGCTTGGTTGGCTTCCGCAGAGCGGTCGCGGGCGTCGCCCAGCACGCCGACTTCGTTCTCCACCTGAACCATGATCACGCGGTGGGTTTGATCCACCTCGCGGGTGTGGCGCATCAGGGCGGCGAAGGCCCGCGCGTCTGCCTGCAGGTTGTTCGGGCTGAGGGTGGAGAGCACCTCGATGGTCTTTCCGCCGCGGATCTGGGCGCGCGGGAAGCGGTCCTGCGCGGCCTTGACCCAGGCGGGGGCGAAGCTCGAGAGCCCGTTTTTCCAACTGGCGAACCAGATCCAGACGATGTGGACGTTATTCTGGCGCGCGCTCGCGATGAGCTGGTCGACGAGGCGGAAATCGTACTTGCCTTCCTCGGGCTCGATCCAGTCCCACGAGACGCCGGTCAACACGGTGTTCACGTGGACCTGATGGGCGAGCAGCGGCCAGACCACTTTCATGCGATCGGTGTCGGAGGACACGGTGTTGCTCAGTTCGCCGGCGAGCACGAGGAAGGGCTTGCCATCGACTATCAACTGCGTGGCCTGGCCACGCCTTTCCAGATGCGGAACCGCTGGATCCGGCGGTTTGGTCTGTGCGCGCGCCACCAGGGCCAGAGAGCACAGAAGGAATGCGAAGGCGGAAAACCTTGGGTTGGTCATGTCTGATCCAATTCAGCGGCTCATTTTACCGAGACGCCCCATACGTTGGCGCGTCGCGATTTGCCGGCGGGACCCTCCACTTCGAGGATGGTCGTGTAGTCCCGTCCGGCTTTGTACTGGTGCACGGGATTCTGTTCGGCGGACGTGGAGCCGTCTCCAAAGTCCCATTTCCAGGATGTGATCTTGCCGTCGGATTCGTCTTTGAAGGCCACCTGCTCGGTGTCCATGAGCTGATCCATGCCGATCGAGTAGCTGTCGGGTACGATGGCCCAGTCGTCGGTGTTGCCGTCAATGCGGGGGATCTTGTCCGGCGGGAACTGAAAAATCTTGAAAGTGACATCAGGCCGTTCCAGCCCGAATTGCGGGGGCAGAAACAGCCAAGCGAGGAAGGCGCAAAGAAGACATCGTTTGGACATGGCGTATCACTCCGCGACTGGTTTCAGATTAAATCGACCGATAACCGCTCCTCATTGCCCGCGGGCAACCAGGCGAACCGCGCTCGCGACTCCGGGGACTGGCGGCGGCGCCACAGCGCCGCGGCCGCCTGCGGGTTGCGCTCCGCCGGTCGGGCCGACGCGGCCGCCGGCCGGCAACGTCTGAACTGCAATTTCGATCTGGTTGGAGCCGGCAATCATGGCGTCCGTGACATCCCAGCGGTACGGCTGCCAGGCGCGCGCATCGAGATCTTTCCCGTTCACACGGAGGCGCGCGAAGTCATGGACGTCGGCGCATTCCACATACAATCGTTTGCCGGCCGGCTTGGAGGCCAACGCAACCTGCTTCTGAAACTGAGTAACCGGCGCGTTGATCGGAAATTCCGCGATGATGTCCCCGTCGGCGAATGAAGGCTCGGGCGCGGCAACCGTCTGCGGGGCTGCGCCGACGACCACGAACTTCGCCTCGTAGGGTTCGAGCACCAGCGGCAAGCGGAGCGAATCTGTGCCGGCAAGGGCGCCCGTCATGAGATGAATCTCGCCCGTGCCTGCGTCCCAGGACTGCGGTTGTCCGTGGCCGGAAACCGTCGCCGTGCGCGACTGCGGCTGGTCGCTTTCGTTGAAGAAGAAGTAAAGGTCGGCGTCGCGCCAGGTACGGTGGGTGTACTTCAGCGCGGGGCACGGGCTATCGAGCGCCACATCGGGCTTTGGCAGCGCTGCCACGACGCGCGCGGTAAGATCGCCCGCGGGCTCGAGAAGCGTGGCGAAGCTGAGGTTGGGCTTCTGATTGGCATCGAGGAAAGCCCGGTCGACCACAATCGTGGGCGCGACACCGATAAACAACACTTTGCCGCCCGCCGTGGCAAAAGCCTTCAACCGATCGAGGCCGGTGCGCGAAATTACGGTGGAAGACGGAACGATGACCGCGCGGTAGACTTGCCCGCTGAGGTTGCGGAAGGCGCCATTCTCCAGGGTTGCGACGGAGCTGAGCGACTGCTCGTCGAAGTAGTCGAAATCGATCTGGTGCTCCAGAAGCTGTTTGCCCAGCTTGGTAGTGCTGCGGTCGGCCTCTTCGTCGCCCAGCCACATGCTGTTGGCCGGATGGTAGAGGGCCACCTGCTCGGCGGGCCGGCCAATGGCCATTAAATAGGACGCGCGGTTGGCGTACCAGGCCAGCATGGCGGCTTGCGGCGGCGCTTCCGCGGACGTCCCGGCGCCGCGGATCGCGGGGATGCGGATCTGCGGCGCGTTGACGCCACGCACGAACTGGTAGTCCAACTGGAACTTGCCGTCCACACCCGTGCCGCCGCCTTCTTCCGACCACACGCGCGGCCGCCCGAACAGGTGCGCCGCGGACGAGGCCAGCTTGGGGAAGTTGTTGTTGATGTCGTATGTGGTGTCTTCGCGATTCACGGCGTTGGGAACGAGCTGGTTCAAATTGTCGATGCCCGGAATCTGCACTTGGCGCATGTCGCGAAAAAAATCGCCCTCGTTGCGGATAAGATCCTCGCCGCGCGACAGGTTCAGCATCAACTCTTCGTGGTTCAGGTGGACCAGGTACTCCAGGTTGTTCCGGGCGCACCAATCGGCCTGCACGCCGAAGAAGCTCTCGCGGAAAATGCCGCTCCAGACGTCCCAATAGTCGGCCTTCACGCGCTTGGCAACTTCGGTCAACTTGGGCGCGAAGAATAGCGGCAGGTAAGGCTGCAGGTCGTAGCCCTTTTGTTCGCGGAAGGTATCCAGCAGTTTGGGCGTCCATGGAATGAAGCCGGTGTAGTCGGGTTCGTCACCGAAAAAACCGAGCACGGTTTTGCCGAATTCCTGGCCGAAGAGTTGCTTGTAGACCTCGTGCGTGGTCTTCAGAAACGCGCGCGTGGCGTCCGGGTTGAGATAGTCGATGAGCGAGTACAGGCTGTCTTTGGAGTAAGTGCCATCGGTGCGGTTGATGTAGCGCGTGGGCGAACTGCGAAACACGTGGCGCACCAGCAGCACCTCCGACCGGCCTTCCGGCGGAGCCGTCCATTTGATCTGGCCGCCGCGGATCGGCAGCACTTCCGCAGTAGCGGGCTGGGGCTGCGTATTCGCGGCAGCTCTGGCCTGCGTGAGTGTGAGCGCGCCGAGAGTGTCGGGAGGGACCGGAAGGAAGATGGTCTGTCCGGGCGCCACGCTGATCCGCGTATCGGCGACGATTCCCTGCATAGTGAGCTGCGGATATTCCTCGCTGATCTTGCCGCCGGCGAAACCGCTAGGGTAGCTGCCCTCGTCGGCCAGCCAGACTTTCATGCCACGCTTGCGGGCTTCTTCGATGGCGAACTTAGTAAGTGCGAGATGTTCGGGCGAGAGGTACTTGGGAGTCATGCCGCGAGCGGGGCCGAGGTTGACCACGTAGACCCCGTTGGCTACCAACTGGTCGAACTCCTGCACGATGCGTGCCTGGGTCAATTCGTTGCCCCAGATGGCCCAGTGGATAGCGCCGTATTCGCGCGGGGGCGTACGGAAATTGGCGGCCGCCTCGCTGACCGAGGGGACGCTGATCCGTTGCCATGGGCGTTGGGCCAACAACACGGCGGCACACGCGGCAAGCGCAAGAGTCTTGAAGGCGGTCTTCATAATGGTCTCCGATATCGTTTTCATTTTTCCGCCGGCCCCCGCAAATGTTGCGGCACAAAGGTCGCCAAACCGTCGACTATCTTGACCGGCTTGGCGACGATCCTGATTTGAGCGGACTTTAAACCAGAACGGCTGGCCGTGACTGTGATGTTGCCGGCCGAAAGGGTTGACCGGACTGCGACACGGTTGATCCCGCATTCGGTATTCAGGTAGAGATTGTTTGTGGAATTGATTTTGCCGCCATTGTAGCCGCCGCGCCAGATCCCCGGCCCGGCCAAGGTGAAGTCAACTCTGTCGTCGTCGGTTGGGCAGCGCTGGCCTTTGGCATCGAGGACTTCCACGTCAATGAGCGCCACATCCTGCCCGTCGGCTTCGAGGCCCTGCGGACCGGCTATCGGCGTGAGCTTGATTTGCGCCGGCGGGCCAGTGGTCGTCAGCTCCTCTTGGGCCACTGACTTGAAGTCGTTTCTGCCGACAGCCGTCAGACTCCCGGGCGCAAATTCCACAGCGGGGAAAGCAAAGACATATCCATTCGCCGGCTGGGCGTTTACCCCGTGGGATTTGCCGTTGACGAATAGCTCTACCGACTGGGTATTGGCAATGACATAAATTGTCTTCACTGTCTTTTTTGCGTTTGGATCAGTCGGATAACTCCAATGGCCCAGGATATGGATGTCGGGCTGCTCATTCTGCATGACACGGTGAGCGAAATAAATCTCCTTGGGCAGACGAACGGCATCCACCTTGCCGCTGACCCGGCAGACCTCGCTGGAATCCTGCCGTCCATCGGCGTCGGAATCGGAGAAATAGATGGAAGCGTAACCGGACCACTTGGAGTGAGCCGGGTCGGTGTTGGAAATGCGGTTGTCCCAATAGGCCCTATAGCGATCGACGGCGGCAAGGGCGAAGCTCTCGGACGTATATTGATACGTGTCGTTCGGCCCCTTCTTGAAACCGAAATACGGCGGCGAAAACTCGTCCCAAAAGCGGCGCGCGCCTTCATCCCGAAAGTCCTCGGTTTCAATGAGCGGCGCGCGGTCGCGACGTTCGGCACTGTATCCCCGGAACATGGCGGTGGGGCCATCCAGAGCGTCGGTTCGCTGGTCCTGGCCAATCATCACGCCAAAGAATTCGGCAATGGGAGTGGTGGCGGTGTTGGCCGCGACGTTATCGTTGCCGCGAGCGCCCATCACGCGGCCGCCATCGGGATCCCATTGCTTGCGGAGGGCAACCATCTGCTGCATGTGCTCCACGGTGACCACCGTGTTGCCCGCCTCCCAGAAGAGGATGCTGGGACTGTTGCGGAAGTAAATGATGGAATCGCGCATTACTTCCAGGCGCTGTTCCCAGCGGCGTCCCTGGGTGTCGGCTTCCTTGTCGCCCCCGGGGCAGACCTGAATGATGCCGAAGCGGTCGGCCGCATCGGCATCGACGCGCTGCGGCGAAATGTGCATCCAGCGCATGTAGTTGCCATGGCTGTCGCGAAGCAACCGGGCGTTGAAGTCGTGCATCCAATCCGGATATGCCTGACCCAGGCCGGCCCATTCGTAGCTGGAGCGCTGGGCGAATCCCTTCAGGTAGATGAACTTGTCATTGAGATACACACCGCCCGTACCGGCGCCGCCTTTGAATTCGGTCTTGCGAAACCCGGTAGCCATCTTGTTGACGTCCACGGTTTTGCCGTCCACCGTGAGGATGGTGTAAACGTCATAAAGATAGGGGTCCTCCGGACTCCAGAAGCGCGCGGACTTCAGCGCTCCGGTGGCCGTCAGAACGGTCTTTTCGTCGTTAACCAGATCGACGGAGCTGCCGCCGAATTTGGCGCGAACCTGGCCGCTGTGATCCACAATCACGGCCGACAACTCAACCGTGGCGCGATCGCCGGACGCATTGCGCACCTCCGATTCGACGGTAACGTCGGCACTCTTTCCGGCGATATTGAAATTCGCTGCATGAACATACACGCCGCTGCTCTCCAGGCCGTAATAGAGGGGCAGCGTCTGATAGATTTTGCCGGTGACGTGTAGCCACACATGCCGGTTAATGCCGCCATGGTCGGGATTGAAGTCGTTGGCGTTCCACTGAAAAGTGGTATTGCTGGAACGCTCGGCGTAATCGGTGCGGTTATCCACCTTGACGGCCAGGACGTTCTCTTCGTTCCCGAAGTGAACGGCGCTGGAGATGTCCAAGCCGTAGGCCGTCACCCCGTTCTCGTAGAGTCCCACTGGCTTACCATTCAGGAAGATGTCGCCGGCCTGCCGCATGCCCTCGAATTCGAGGAAGATTTTATCGCCGGCAAGTTTGGCCGGAAGCTTGAAATGTTTGCGGTACCAAGCCAGACCTTTGAAGGTGCCGCGGTCCCCGCCGCTATGGGAAATGATCTGACGAAATGAGTCGACGTCGTTGAAAGTGTGCGGCGTGCTGATGATGGACCAGGCGGAGTCATCGAAGCCGGGTGCTTCGGCGTCGGCGACGTCCTCGCGGATGAATTTCCAGTTCAGGTCAAAATTCAGTCTGGCGCGCGGCGATGTGGGCGGCGCATAGGGAATAGTTTGAGCCGATGCCCCACCCGAAAACACCCAGATGATCAGCGCCGTCGCGGCCAAAAAATAGTTCGCGAAGGCTGTGCGATACGCGCACGTTCGGTGGGAGGCATTTGATTCTTTCAAGGTGGATCGGCCTTAACGAAGGTTGCCGTTCCGGTCTCCTGGCCTCTAGTGATTATACTCCCAACCACCTATTGGAGCCGTTCTCATTCGTTCCTCTGGTGCTGAAAACCGGACCGCGCCCTCATGGTCGATGCATGGCGCGGCGCCCAACTCCATCAGCCGCTTCGGTTACCATGATCATGAGCTGGCGTCATGCCGGAGGATCACTTTGTAACGGACCATCTCTTGGTATCGGTGCACCCGACACGCCGCTCGCTCGGCCTGGCAAGTGCTCAAGCGGCGTCCGCGATCATCCGGGCGGCCATCGGCAAAGAGGGGAGTGCCGCCGTGGTCTTTGCCGCGGCGCCTTCACAGAATGAGTTCCTCGCGCAGTTGCGCGCCGATTCTTCCATCGACTGGCGGTGCGTCACGGCTTTCCACCTGGACGAATACGCCGGGCTGCCCGCCTCCCATCCAGCCTCGTTCCGCCGTTTTCTGCGCGAGCGGCTGGTGGATCATGTGCCGCTGGCCGCGTTCCACGAATTGGCCGGCGACGCTCTGGATCTCGAGGCGGAAGCCAACCGCTACCAGCGGCTCCTGGCGGGACAGCCGCCCGTGCTGGTCGCGCTGGACATCGGGGAAAATGGCCACCTGGCATTTATCGACCCCGGAGAATGCGATTTCCACGACACCCGCGATGTCCGCGTCGTCCACCTGGACGACGTCTGCCGCCGGCAGCAGGTTCACGACGGCGCTTTCCAACGCTTTGACGACGTGCCGCGGCGCGCGCTGTCGCTCACCGTTCCGTTTTTCCTGCGTACCCCGCACGCCGTGGTGACCGTGCCTGGCTCCGCCAAGCGCCAGGCCGTGCGCGATGCGCTGGAAGGTCCGGTTGACCCGCGCTGCCCCGCATCGGCGATGCGGCGGCATCCCGGAGCGGCCCTTTTTCTGGACCGGGATTCCGCCGCCCTCTTGCGGCGCTATAACGTTTGAGGACGGCGCATGCTCACCGCCAACTTCGCCGGACATCGCAATCCCCTGATTTCCCGGCGGGTCTTTCTAGCGGCTTCCGCCACTGGCGCCGCGGCCCTGACGCAACCGGAGCACCACGACACGCCATTGCGCGGCCTCATGATTGACGCGGCACGCCTGCCCGAATCGCCGGCCCACTACCGCCGCAACATCGATTTCTGCGCGGAGTGGGGCCTGCGGTTTCTGAGACAGGTTGAGTGAAAACCTTTGGTGTGCCTGCGGCACACTAAGCGTTATCGCGGCTGATCCGTTTCCGAGGCGGATTCAATTCAGGCATTTCCCTAGGTGTTGCTAGTTCCGATCCGCCAGCAGGTTCTTCCGGAATCGAGTGGCGCGCCAGCGCTGAAGCGTTGAAATCCCTAACCTGGATTCCCACGCAAGTTTCGTGACCTAACGAGAGCGGCCTGTCATCCGAAAACCAGACGAAGGCGTTTGCCGTCGAGCCACGGGATCGGCAGGTCCGTCTTGTCGAAGCCGGCTGCTAG
>JBEKDA010000038.1:0-55125 GCA_050014595.1 Bryobacteraceae bacterium | reverse complement strand
CCCAGATGGAGTACGGTTTCAGAGAATCCGGCATCGAATTGGGGAGCCCGGCGCCATCCAGCGTCGCTAACCCTGAAGATGCGGTTCAAATCATTGGCGGCCGCCCGTAATTGGGTCCGAGAGAATCCGGAGACACGCCCGGCGACAAGTCCGCGAGCCCCGGCCGCCGCAACGCAATCTTTCCATCCCGATCTCACGCCACAAGTGTCTAAACTTTCAACTGGTTCTGCCGATTGGGACTTTGAGTACTGTCCTATGCTTCTTGCCCGCGCCTCGTTTCGATCCGCGCTGCTGGTCGTGGCGGCCGCTTCCGCCTGGAGCCAGACCGGCCTTTCCGATGCCAGCCTGGAACAGCTCCTCCAGGTGCAAGTCACCTCTGTCTCCAAGAAAGAACAGAAACTGGCCCGCACCGCGGCCGCCGTCTTCGTCATCAGCCAGGAAGATATCCGGCGCTCCGGCGCATCCACCCTGCCGGACGTGCTGCGCATGGCGCCGGGTGTCAACGTCGCGCAGATCAATGCCAACACCTGGGCGGTCTCCATTCGAGGATTCAACTCTCGCTATTCCGACAAAGTCCTGGTGTTGGTGGATGGCCGCTCGGTGTACACGCCCGACTGGGGCGGTCCCTATTGGGATCAGTTGGAAATGCCGCTGGAGGATATCGACCGCATTGAGGTGATCCGCGGTCCGGGAGCCTCGGTGTGGGGCGCCAACGCCGTCAACGGCGTGATCAACATCATCACCAAATCCTCCCAGGCGACCCAGGGCGGGCTGGGAGTCGCCAGCGGCGGGAATCACGGCGGCGGAGCCGGCTTGCAATACGGCGGCGTCATCCCGGGCGCCGGCACGTACCGCGCCTATACGCAGTATTCCCGCACCGGCGATTCGATTCAGGCCAACGGCTCGAGCGGGGACGACGGCTGGTGGCGGATGCACGGCGGCTTCCGGTGGGATTGGGATTTCTCTCCCGCCGATACCCTGATGATGGAAGGCGACCTGTTTTCCAACCGCGAAAGCCAGGCCCGCTACCAGTTCTTTACCCCGTCTCCCACCGATGTTCCGTTCGCGCAGCGGTTCGACGCGGCCGGAGGCAGCCTGCTCTCGCGCTGGAACCACACCTTTGCCGGCGGATCGGACACCACTTTCCAGGCTTACTACGATACCTACCGCCGCACCGATATCGGCCAGCCCGAGGCGCTGCGAACCTTCGACCTGGACTTTCAACATCACCGGCGGGCCGGGAACCGGCATGACATTGTGTGGGGACTGGGTTTCCGCGCGTTCGAGTCGGCCATCCCCGCGGGATACCAGATTGCGATTCATCCGCCCGTCCAGACCGGCCGGCTCTTCAGCGCCTTTTTTCAGGATGAAATCCACGTTGCCAACAACCTCTGGTTGACCGTCGGAGCCAAGCTCGAACACCAGTCGCATGCCGATCCCGGATTGGAGCCCAGCCTCCGCCTGGCCTGGACGCCCAACCCCCGCCAGACGCTGTGGGCAGCGGCATCCCAAGCCATTCGTCAGCCCACTCGCGCGGAAACCAGCGTGGACGCACAGGTCTCTTCCACGCCGGCCGGACCCGGCTTCGTCGTGAACGCATTCGTCGAGGGCAATCCGCACCTCATGCCCGAGCAACTGCGCGACTACGAAGCGGGGTACCGCCTCCAATGGACCAACAGCCTCTCGCTCGATGGGGCCGCGTTCGCCGGCTTCTACCATCACCTGGCAACCATAGAGCCGCTGCCTCCCTTGCTGGTTCAGACTCCTTCCCAGCTCCAGATGCTCATGCCCTTCCTGTACTACAACCGTGCCCACGCCTTCAGCCGTGGCGGGGAACTGGTGCTGAACTGGAGCGCCGCCGCCTGGTGGCGCATCAGCCCGTCCTATGCGTTAGTGGACGTGGACCCCCGGTTGGATCCCAACTCGGCCGACACCAGCTTGGCGCAGCTTACCCGCGGCGTGCCGGAATCGGGCTTCCAGCTTCGATCCTTCCTGAATCTGACGCGCCGCGTCGAGTGGGACCAGACCTTCTACTGGACCACCAAGGTCGAGAGTGCCGCGGTTCCCCACCACGCCCGGTTGGACATGCGAATCGGCTGGCGGGCCGGCGAGCACACCGAAATCAGCCTGGTGGGCCAGAACCTGGTGGGGCCCCGGTTCTTCGAATGCGGCGCCAACGCTTATCAAATCGTCGGCACCGCGCTCGAGCGCAGTCTCTTCGGAAAGGTCACGTGGCATTTCTGATTGAGCGCGGCCGCGGTCGAACGGGGCGGGTACTCTTGCTGCCGGTGGCCCTGCTGCTGGCAGCCGGCAGCCCCGTGACGGCCCAGGTCTTCAAGGAATACGAAGTGAAGGCCGCCATGCTTTATAAGTTCGCCGGCTTCGTCGAGTGGCCTCGCTCGCCCGCCGGTGCGCCGCTTTGCATCGGCGTCCTTGGGCATGATCCCTTCGGGCCGGCGCTCGACCAGGCCATCCAGGGCAAATCCATCAACGGGAGGCCTTTCGTCGTCCGCCGGTTCAAGACCGGTCAGGGAACCGGAAACTGTCAGATTATTTTTGTCAGTTCCTCGGAAAAGAAAGCGTTGCGCGGAATCCTCGACCGGCTCCGCCGCGAACCCGTCTTGACCGTGGGAGACACGCCCGGCTTTTGCGAAGACGGCGGCATCATCAACCTCGAACTGGCGGACAACCGCGTCCATTTTCAAATCAACCCCGAGGCCGCCGAACTGGCCCGCCTGGTGGTGAGTTCCCAACTATTGAGCCTGGCCAGCATCGTACACGGCGGAGCCCAATGAGCCTGCCACTCCGCTGGCGCAAGGTCTCGGTCAAGCAGAAGCTGCGGGCCATCATCATGCTCACCGTGGCGGCCGCGCTGTTGCTGGCCTGTGGCGCCCTGCTGAGCGAAGAGGTGGCTCGAACCCGCGCTTCCATGAAACGACGCATGGAGATCATGGCGCAGGGAATTGGGATCAACAGCACCGCGGCGCTCAGTTTTGACGACTCGTCATCGCTCCACGAACTCTTGCAAGGGCTCCAGGCTCAGCCCGCCATCGTGGCGGCCTGTCTCTATTCGGCCGACGGCAGGGCCTTCGCCACCTATGTGCGCCCGGATGTGAAGGGAGCCTTTACTCCTCCCCGGCCGCGCCGCGACGAAAGCTCGTTTTCCTCCGACCGCCTGCGGATGTTTCACACGGTGATCTTCAATCGCCAGGCCTTGGGAATGGTCTACCTGGAGTCGGACCTGCGGGAGGTCCGCGAACAGGAAACCAGCGCCGCGGGCGCCATGCTCGTGATCCTGGCGGTCTCCGGGTTTTTCGCCTTTCTGCTGGCCTCCTGGCTGCAGAAGTTCATCTCTGAACCGGTGATCCACCTGGCACAAACGGCCCGCGCCGTTACGCGGTACAGAAACTACGGAATCCGCGCCGCGAAAACCACCCAGGACGAACTGGGAATGCTGGTGGACGGCTTCAACGAGATGTTGGCGGAGATTCAACATCGCGAAAGCGAACTCGAACGCCATCGCGAAAAACTGGAGGAGGAGGTCTCCGAGCGCACCGCGGAACTCCGCCGCCTGAATGGACAGTTGACCGACGCCAAAGAGAAAGCCGAGGAAGGCAATCGCGCCAAGAGCGAGTTCCTGGCCAACATGAGCCACGAAATCCGCACCCCCATGAACGGCATCATCGGCATGACGGAACTGGCTCTGGACGGCGCCACCAACCCCGAGCAACAGGTCTATCTGCGCACCGTGCGAAGCTCGGCCGAATCGCTGTTGACCATCATCAACGACATTCTGGACTTCTCCAAGATCGAAGCCGGCAAACTGGAAATGGACTCGATCCCCTTCGATCCGATCGAATGCGTGGAGAGGGTGCGGGCGCTGCTCGGCGTGCGCGCGTTGCAGAAGGGTCTGGAACTGCGGTGCGAGGTGCGGCCCGAAGTGCCTTCGTCCGTCGCGGGCGACCCGCTGCGGCTGGGACAGGTTCTGCTCAACCTGATCGGCAACGCCATCAAGTTCACCGAAAAGGGCCTGGTGGCGGTGGAGGTTTCGGTGGCGTCCTCCGGGGAGGCCGGCGTTGTGCTGGAATTCGCGGTGCGCGACACCGGCACGGGGATTGCCGCCGACAAGCTGCAGACCATCTTTGAGCCTTTCTCCCAAGCCGACGGTTCCATGACCCGGCGCTTTGGCGGAACGGGTCTGGGGCTGACCATCTGTTCGCGGCTGGTGAGGCTGATGGGCGGCGGCATCCGGGTGCAGAGCCGGCTCGGCGAAGGCAGTTGTTTCCGGTTCTCCCTTCCCGTGCCGGTGGCAAAACCCGCGGCCGCGGCGCCCGTCCAGGCCGCGCCGCCGCCGGAAGCCGCCGCCGCGCCGTGTTCCGGCGGCGCGCTACGGGTGCTGTTGGCGGAAGACAACCTGGTGAACCGGCAACTGGTGGTGCGGTTGCTCGAAAAGCGGGGCCACCACGTAGATATCGCGGCGCATGGCCGCGAAGCCTGCGAAGCCTTCCACCGGCAAAGCTACGACGTAATCCTGATGGATGTGCAAATGCCGGAAATGTCGGGAATCGAAGCCACCGCAGCCATCCGCCAGGCGGAGCGCGGTACCGGCCGCCACGTCCCCATCATCGCCATGACCGCTCACGCCATGAAGGGCGACCGGGAACGATTCCTGGCCAGCGGCATGGACGGGTACATCTCCAAGCCGATCCTTCTGAAAGAGCTGACGGACACGCTGGAAAGGATCTCACCGGCCGCTCACGCCCCGCCGTAATGCGCCCGCACGCGCCGGGCCGCGGCGCGTCCCGCCACCGCCGCTAACTGCTCCTCGGTGGCTGCCCGCACCATCTCGGAGCTGCCGAATTGCTTCAAAAGTCTCCGCACGGTCTTGGCGCCGACCCCTGGAATCGAGTCGAGCTCCGACGTGAGCTGGCGGGCGTTGCGCCGTGAGCGGTGGAATGTGACCGCAAAGCGGTGGGCTTCGTCGCGGATGGATTCGACCAGGTGCAGGATGGGCGAGAAGCGGTCGAGCACGATGGGCTCGTCTTCCTGCCCGTAGACGTAGATGATTTCCTCGCGCTTGGCGATGGAAGCCAGCGGCTGGTCGCCGATGCCGAGGGCTTCGAGCGATTGCGCGGCGGCGTGCAACTGTCCGATGCCGCCATCGATCAGCACCAGCCCCGGCATGGGCCGCTTCTCTTCCTGGAGCCGCGCATAGCGCCGCCCGACCACTTCGCGCATACTGGCGAAATCGTCGCTGCCTTCCACCGTCCGAATGATGAACTTGCGGTAGTCGGCCTTCTTCATGCGGCCCTCTTCCCAGACCACCATGCTGGCCACCTTGTCGGTTCCCTGGATGTGGGAGATGTCGAAGCACTCGATGCGGCTGGGCGGCGCCGGCAGGTTCAGCGCGTCTTCGAGCGCCTGCTGGATGGCTTTCGACGAAGGCTTCAGCACGCGGAACCGCGCCTCGAAGCTGTGTTTGGCGTTGGTATCCACCAGGTCGAGCATGGCCTTCTTCTGCCCGCGCTGCGGGGTGTGGATCTCCACGCGGCGCGCCCGTTTTTCGGAAAGCAGCTCTTCCAGCGCCTGGCGGTCTTCGAAGTCCACCGGCACATGGATGGCCGCGGGAATGTACTGCTGGTCGAGGTAAAGCTGCTTCAGCAGGGAAGAGAAGAACTGCGGCTCGTCGAATTCGGCCTGGTCTTCCCAAAAGAGCTCGCGCCGGTCGACGATCTGCCCATGGCGCAGGTGGAAGACGTTGAGCGCCACCAGCGGCGGCTCGGCGTAGCAGGCCAGGATATCGATATCGTCGCCCTTGGCGGCCGACATTTTCTGCCGCTCCGCAATCTCTTCGACGGTGGTGAGCAGGTCGCGCAGCGCGGCAGCCTCTTCATAGCGCGTCGCCTGGGAGGCCTCTTCGATGCGCGCGCGGAGTTGGCGGGCCAGGTCCGAGTGGCGGCCTTCCAGAAACAGTTTCACGTCGTGCGCCGCGCCGGCGTACGCCGCTTCGTTAGTCAAGCCTTCCACGCACGGCCCCAGGCAGCGGTGGATGTGATATTGCAGGCACGGCTTGGGATGGAAGCGCGTCAGGTCCACCTTGCAGGACGGGACTTTGAAATGGCGGTGAATGAAATGCGCCAGGCGGTGCGCCAGGTTGGCGGGAAAATAGGGGCCGAAGTAGGTGGCGCCGTCCTTGCGCAAACGGCGCGTGACGTAGACGCGCGGATATTTTTCGGCCGTCAGCTTGATGTAGGGATAGGTCTTGTCGTCGCGCAGCAGGACGTTGAAGCGCGGCTGGTACTGCTTGATCAGGTTGTTTTCGAGCGCCAGCGCTTCCTTTTCGTTATCCACCAGGATGTAATCGATATCGCGCGCTTCGGAGATGAGCGTGCCGGTCTTGACGTCGGCCAGCTTGTCTTCCGAGAAGTAGCTGCGGACGCGGTTGCGCAGGATCTTGGCCTTGCCCACGTAGATGACGCGGCCGGCGCCGTCCTTGTATAGATACACTCCGGGCGAGAAAGGAAGCTGGGACACTTTGTCGCGGAGTTCCATCGGGGGGAAGCTATAATTTAATTATGTCACGCTGGATTCCGATGCTGCTGCTGGCCGGCCTGGCGCCGCTCGCGGCACAGGACCAGACGAATCCCCCGACGCCTCCGCCGGACAAGCCGGCGGAACTGAAGGACCGCCCGAAGCCGAAGACCTCCGGCAAGCAGATGGTGCCGCCGGAGGAAGACAAGACGCTGGCCAGCGAGGATTTCAGCTTCAACCCGCTCGAATCGCAAAAATGGGTGGAGCGCGGAGACTTCTATTGGAAGAAAAGCAAGTATACTGCCGCCGCCGGCCGGTATGAAGGCGCCACCAAGTTTAACGACGGCAACGCCGAAGCCTGGCTGAAGCTGGCGAAGGCGGATGAGAAACTGAAGGACACGGCCGCCGCCAAGGCCGCCTATACCAAATACCTTGCCGTGGCTCCCGATGCCAAGGACGCGGCGGAGATCCGCAAGAAGCTCGAAAAGATGAAGTGACTATTTGCCCTGCTCGACGATCACGGCGGTTGGATAGCTGAGATAGGTTTCGTTGTTCGCAAGCGTCGTGAAACTCGACCCAGAGGTGCTGATCCGAATCAGGGAGTGCGCCTGCATCACGGTCATAATGTATTCGCCCGTCTGGGGGTCCTGCGCCAGGCCAGCCATGGCCCCCGCAGGCGGCGTCACCTTCCCAATGCGAGTGACCTCGCCGGCAGGCGTCACGCGAAACAACTCGCCGACGTGATAGTTCATGAAGACGTAGTTTCCTTGTGCATCGACGAGCAGACCCGAACTGAAATCGGCGGTGCGACCGAGGGGGATCTCGGTAGCGGCGCCCGCCGGAGTAATGCGGAACAGATGCACGGCACTGTGGTTTTCCAGGAGGAGTGAGTTTCCATGACCGTCCGGCGCAAGGGCGATGTCGTTCATGTCGCCCCCAGGTGCGGCATAATTCCAGATCTTTGTGACGGACTGCCCATCCTGAGAAACACGCCAAAGAGCATGCTGTTGATTATCCACCACCAGGAACATGCCCTCCGCGTCTTCCACGACCGACATCCACTGCGAGCCCTTGGGCGTCTTGGCGATGGTGCTCACGACGCCGTATGGAGTCACCTTGAGGAGTGAGCCTACTGCCGCGACGATATAGTTTCCAGCATGATCCTTCGCCAGACCATAGCCTCCGGCTCCGTGGGCAATGGCGGTAATCGAACTCCCATCCGCGGATACGCGCACCAGACTATTTCGGTCCGCACCACCGTTCAGAACAACATAAGAAAAGTCTCCGGCGGCTGAGGGCCACGCCAGGCACAACACAATGCATGTCGAAGAGATCAATCTCAAGGCGGCCTCCTTGCTGTTATGACGCAACCAACGGCCTCAGCGTTGAGTATGGGCCAGATTCAGATGCGGGTGTCCGATCGGCAGGCGCACCGCCGCGGCCTGTCGCGGGAGGCGATAGTGCCTATAATCATCTGAAGATGGCCCCACCACTGGAGACGGCGCGGCTCCTCCTGCGGCCGGCGGAATTGTCCGACGCGGAACAGACGCAGATCCTGTTCCCGCAATGGGAGATTGTGCGATACCTGGCGAACCGCGTGCCTTGGCCCTATCCGCCCGATGGAGCGCTGACCTTTCTTCGCGACATTGCCCTGCCGGCCATGGAGCGCGGGGAGGAGTGGCATTGGACCTTGCGGCTGAAGAGCGCGCCCGCCCGGATGATCGGCCTCATCTCGCTGATGCGGACCCCGCGGCACAACCGCGGATTCTGGCTGGGACTGCCCTGGCACGGCCAGGGACTGATGACCGAAGCGTGCGACGCTGTGACCGAATACTGGTTCGACGTGTTGCAGGAGCCGATCCTGCGGGCTCCCAAAGCGGCCGCGAATCTGGCGTCGCGGCGTATCTCGGAGAAGCAGGGCATGCGACTGGTCTCCACCCATGAGGCGGATTATGTGTCCGGCCGCATGCCCGCGGAGGTTTGGGAGTTGACCGCCGATGAATGGAAGGCGCGGCGACAGCGGCCGGAGCGGCCAGCAAGCAGTGGGGCGGCAAGCAGTGGGGCGGCAAGCAGTTGCCGCTGATGCGCTGGGATTGCTATAATTGGTTTTCGATCCCAGCAGGAGATTTCCGTCTTATGGCACAAATATGCGATGTATGCGGCCGCGGGCCCAAATTCGGCAACCGCATCAGTCACGCCCACAACGTCACCAAGCGGCGCTGGAACCTGAACTTGCAATCGGTTCGCGCGCTGGTGAACGGCGCCGGGCGCCGCATGCGCGTGTGCACCTCGTGCATCCGCGCCAATAAAGTCCAGAAGGTCGCTTAACCCGCGATCAAATACCGCTTCATTTTATTGATCAGCCCCTGGCGGCTCAGGCCCAGGAGGCGTGCGGCCTGCTGCTGATTGTTGCGCGTGCTGTCGAGCGCGCCGGTGATCATGCGCTTTTCCAAATCGGCCACCGCCTTCTTGAGCGATACCTCTTGGCGCGGAGCGGGCGGCAACGCCGGCGGAGCGGGCGGCGGCGCGGGCAAGTCCTCCCACAGATCGTCCTCCGGAATGACGTTCTGGTGGGTGATGGCGGCGAGGCGCATGACCTCATTGCGCAACTGGCGGACATTGCCCGGCCAGGGCGCCGTCAACAGGCGGCGCAGAACGCCGGGCGAGAATTCCATCGCGCCGCGATTGGTTTCGCGGCAGTACTCTTCCAGAAAACGATTGGCCAAGAGCGGAATCTCCTCGCGAATCTCGCGCAGCGGCGGCATGTGGATGTGGATCACCTTGATGCGATAGTAGAGGTCTTCGCGGAAGGCGCCGCGGGCGATTTCGGCTTCGAGGTCTTTGTTGGTGGCGGCCAGCAGGCGCACATCCACGGGAATAGGGGCGCGGCCGCCGACGCGCTCGAGCACGCGCTCCTGGAGCACGCGCAGAATCTTGGCTTGGGCGGCCGGGCTGAGGTCGCCGATCTCATCCAGAAACAGGGTTCCGCTATCGGCTTTCTGGAACAGGCCGGCGCGCGATTCGACGCCGGTGGCGACGCCTTTTTCGATGCCGAACAGCTCGCTTTCGATCAATGTGTCCGGCAGCGCCGCGCAGTTCAGGGCCACAAAGGGCCGCCGCGCGCGCGGGCTGGAATAGTGAATGGCTTTGGCGACGAGTTCCTTGCCCGTGCCGCTTTCGCCGGTGACGAGAACATTCACCAGGCTGTCGCGAATGCGTTCGATGAGGCGGACCACCTGCTGAATCCTGACGCCGGCGCCGATGATGCCGTGGACCGAGAACTTGCCGACGACCTCGCGCATCAGGTGGGCGTTCTGCTCGGCCAACTGGTCCTGACTGCGGCGCAACTCGCCGATCAACTGGGCGTTCTCAATGGCGATGGCGGCGTGGGAAGCCAGGGCATCCAGGGCCGCCTCATCGCGCGCGCCGAACGCGCCGGTGTGTTTGTTGAGGGCTTCGAACGCGCCGACGATTTCGCCGCGCTGGTTGCGGACGGCCATCGCCAGCACGTTGCGGGTACGGTAGCCGGTTTGCCCGTCGATGGCGTTATAGAACTCGGGATGGCTGTAGGCGTCTCTGACGTTGACCACCTCGCCGGTTTGAACGGCCTTGCCGGCAATTCCCATGCGGGCGTCGAAGCGCAGGATCTCATCGGAGCCGAGCGCGACCTTGGACCAGAGCTGGTTGTGTTCGCGGTCGAGCAGGAAGATGCTGGCGCGATCGCAATCGAGCAGGTGGGTGGCTTCGCGGACCATGAGATCAAGGAGGGCACCCAGGTCCCGTTCGGAGTTCATCTTCTGGCAGATGGCGAGCAGGGCGGCGAGCTTCTCATGCAATTCCGGTTGCATCGGCCCCATGGCGATTCCAGTCTACTCCATCGGGATGCCAGTGTCTACTAAGTTGACACGGTGACCAGAGCGTTTACGGGTGTCAAGAAGGTGGACAGTCACAAGGCGGTCTATTTATTGAAAACAAGCACCTTGTCCTTCCTTTTGGTTTGGCATGGCGGCTGCAATAAGGGATAACGTTGGGTAGCCCATCGGTTGGGGACCGGACGAGTGATCGGAGGAACGCTCGTCCGGCTCTCCTCCAATTCTGCCCAGTCATGAAGCACGCCTCGTAGAGCCTGCATAACGGAGGATGGAAACGGGCCACAAGCATCCTCTGCCCACTTCCGGCCCGCGCAGACAACCCCCTGGGGGCCTGTGCCATCGCAAGAATGGCATGGGCCCCGCCTTCCTCGTATAGTGATGCTGTGGGTGCTGCACCTGTGCGCGGACGCGGGCGTGGTGGTGACGGAATACGTCGACCAAGCCTGGGGCGAGATGGTGGAGCACGCGGACGGATCGGGCGAATTCCGGCGGGTGGTTCTGCGGCCTCGAATGACGATCGGCGATGCGAGCCGAATCGCCGATGCGATTGCGCTGCACGATCGGGCTCACGAATTGTGCGCGTTGGCGCGATCGATGAATTTCGCGGTGGTCCACGAGCCGGTAGTGACAGCCTAGCCGCCGTAGCTCTCAGGAATATCCTAGATGCTCTTAGTAATATCCGAGGACTTCTTAGTACTCTCAAGCTAGCTCGTACCAGAATACAATCGGCACGTTTGTCTATTCAGTGTTGACAGCAGAGCCGCAGGTGCCCTCAGGAATATCCTAGTCTTTCTTAATAGTCGAAAGTTATCTCGTACTAGAACATAATCGGTACGTTTGTCTATTAACTAAAGTAGATAGTCACTATATTATGGAAGACGTGCGAAGCGATTATTAATCGTTTTTCTGTGCGCCGTAATGATCGTGCGAACGGAGCATTGGACTTTGGCGCCGGACCCTCCGGGGCCATGGACAAACGGAAAGACGAAAGAAGAAGGAAGATACGATGACGAAACGGACTCTAATGCTACTGGCGGTAATGCTCCTAGCGGTGTTTTGCCTCTCGGCGGACCAACTTGTAACCGTTGTATACAAAGGAGACCCGAATGGACCGGACGCCCCGTACAACCTCACGGTCAACGGCGTCGCCGTCCTGGGGACGTGCATCAGTTGGAACGTGTCTGTCGATACGAACCCGAGTGGATGGCAAGCTAACGCCGAGCCGATAACGGACTTCAGCGCCTCAACGACCCCGACGCAGGTTCAAGTGCTCGAAATGGAGTGGCTGAACCTGCAGTTCCAGTATTCCCCATCCTCAGACTGGACCGGAATCCAGGAAGCGATCTGGGCCATCAATGGCGACACTTCTTATCAAGGCGCCAACGCCCCCATCGACCCCTTTTCCTCACCTTCAAAAACTTGGCAGGCGGTAGCCGCCGCCAGCTACAGCCTGGGCGAGGCCGTTTTCGAGGTGCTGGTCCCGACCACAGCCGGGCAATCTCAAACTTTCCTGGTCAACCTGACGGCAACTCCCGAACCGGCGGCCCTGTCGCTTGTCGGATTGGCCTTGTTGGGCCTGGGCATCTTACGCAAGCGCAAGGCGCAACGGGGGGCGTAGCGGGGCCGCGAGGCTGACCGCAGCACAACGCGAAGCGGGCCCGGGCCGACCCCGGATCGCTGATCGGCGTGGGCCACGAAGAGGCTTGCCCGATCACCTAGAGGCTGGAGATCGAAGGCGATCTCGCCGACGACGCTACGGACGCACAAACCTACGCTTGGCAGGCGAAAGCGCCTGCCTCACGGCCGCGAACCAGCCTACTCGATCACGTGGATATTCTTCTTCGCGCACATTTCCTTGAGGACTTTGGGCCACACGGTGGCGCTGACCTCGCCTAAGTGCGCTTTGCGAAGGAGCGTCATGAGGGTTCGCGACTGGCCGATGCCGCCACCAATGCTGAGGGGGATCTGGTGGTTGACGATGGCCTGGTGATAGGGGTACTTCAGAAAATCGAGCTGATTGGTGAGGGTGAGCTGCTGGCGAAGCGTTTCCGCGTTGACGCGGATGCCCATGGATGACAGCTCATGGCGGCGGCGGGTGACGGGGTTCCAAACCAGGATGTCGCCGTTGAGTCCGTGCATGGTGCGGCCCTCGGGTGAGTGGGTTTCGGTGACCCAATCGTCGTAATCGGCGGCGCGCATTTCGTGGGGATAGCCATCGGCGAGAGTCCATCCGATACCGATGATGAAGACGGCGGGATACCTTTGCAGGATGGCGGTCTCGCGCTGTTTGCGGGGGAGATCGGGATAGAGGTCGAGGATCTCTTCGGCGTGCAGGAAAGTGAGTTGCTCGGGGAGGTTGGGATAGCGCGGGTCCTTGAGTTGGGGGAACAATTCCTGGACGTGCTTTTCGGCGCCGGCGAGGACCTTCCAGATGCCATTGACGATCAGCTTGAGGAAATCGAGGTTGCGCTGGTCGGGAGTGATGGCGCGCTCCCAATCCCACTGATCGACGTAGGCGCTGTGGTCGTGGTCGAGGAAATAATCCTTGCGGACGGCGCGCATATCGGTGCAGAGGCCTTCGCCGGGCAGCATGCCGAAGCGTTCGAGGGCGACGCGTTTCCACTTGGTGGCGGCCTGAACCACCTGGGCATCGATGGGGTGCAGATCGCGGTCGTTCGAAATGTGGAACTGGATAGGAGTGCGGGAGCCATCGCGGTCGAGATAATCGTTCACACCGCTATCGACATCGACGATCAACGGGACGGTGACCATCATAAGGTTGAGCTCTTTGCAGAGGTTCTCCTCGATGTAATTCTTGGCGGCGAAGATGGCCTTCTGGGTGTCCTTGGGGTTCAGCAAGGAGGAATAATCCTGCGGAAGGATTTTTTCGAGTTCGGCGTAATTGCCGATACCGGGTCCAGCCAGGTCCGCCTTTTTGTCGGCCAGGGGATTCATATAAAGATCTCTGGATATACTATAGCCGATGGCGCCGTCGGAGAGACCGCGGCGGCGCAAAGGCGGCGCCTTGGGCCGATTCACTTAATGACGTTTGCCGCCAAGCCCGGCCCTAATTTTCCGGCGAATGCAGTCCGCCCGCGCCGGCGCGGAAGGAAATGTTGCCGCGCTGCGGGTCGTCCGCGAGCGGCGTCATACAGTTCCACACACACGCGCCGCAATGCACGCACTTCTCGCGGTCGAATAACGGGATGCCGTCCGGACCCGGCGTAATCGCCTGCCCCGAGCACATCTCGATGCACATCTTGGCGGAGCAGCGCTCGCAGAAATCCGGATAGATGAAGCGCACGTGGTCGGCCATGCCCGCGGGCGCCTGCACCTTGCCGCCCACCAGCAGCGCGTCCTGGTGGGTGATCAGCAACTGGCCGTCGTACGGAATGGCCGGCCATCCGCACCGCTCCATCAATGCGCCATGGCAGGAGACGCCGCGGTTATGGCAGCCCTCCACAATCCGGTCCACTTCGTCCGCCGGAATCTTGCGCCGGTAGTATGCCTTCAGGTCCGGCAGCAGTTGCGGCTCGCCACCCAGCCAATGCCTGCCTTTGGTGAGGCCGGCCAGCGCCATCCCCATGAGCCCCGTCACTACGCCTTTGTGGAATCCGTCGCGCGCTTTCTCGGCCATGCGGCCTTCCTGTTCCACCCAACTGGCGCGGCGGCGCGCCACGTAAGCCTTCTCCAGGTTCTGGCGCGTGAGTGGCTTGGCTTCCCGCAGCAACTCGAGCACGCCCTCGGCCAGTTGCGTGCCGGTGGTCCAGGCTTCATCCACACCGGACCCGGTGAGCACGTTGGTGCTGCCCGAACCCTCGCCGATGCGCGCGTAGCCGTCACCCACCAGGAATGGCTCGCCGCGCCGGCCCGATTCCTGCAACGATTTCGCGCCCCAGCTCCGCAGCTTGCCGCCTTCCAGGTAGCGCCACAGATAGGGATGCAAGAGGTAGTGCTGCAAGTAGCGGTACGACGTGCGCACCGGGCTGTGGAACCACGACGGCACGAAAATCCCCACCGTGGCCACGCGGTCCGGATGCACGTAGAAGAAGCCGAAGATCTCGGGCTCCGGATACCCGAACGTGTGGAAGACGCTGCCCGGCTCCAGGTCGGTGCCGGCCGGCAGGTCGATCACCATTTTCATGCCCAGCGCCCACTCGCGCTGATGATGCCCCTGCGGCAAGCCGATCTCCTGATCGAGTTGCCGCCCCACGGCGCCCACCGGTCCGTCTGCAACCACGGTGAGGGCCGCATGAATGTCCATCCCCGGAAGGAAGTTGGCTTCCGGCTTGCCGTTGCGGTCCACGCCCTGGTCGCACAGGCGCACACCGTGAACACCGCAGACGCCGGCTTTGCTCTCGTCGAGCAACGCCTCGGCCACCGGCATTCCCGGCCAGATCTGCACCGTGCCCGAGCCCATCAGCTCGGTCCCCACGTGTTGCAGGAACTGGCCGAGCGACATCACGAGTCCCCCCTGCTTGTGGAGGAACGGCGGGACGTAGGGCAACTCCACGGCGTGGCGCCGGTCCAGCCGCAACGCGCGCACCGCCCGGTCGCCCAACCGCAGCGCCAGCGACCGGCGGCTGGCGCCGATGGGGTCCAGCAGGTACACCAGTTTCTCCTGCGAGACCGCGGCGGCCATGGGAATCTGGCCGGGATCGAAATCCGGCAGGGTGGCGCGGATTCCCCGCGCCCTCGTCACCACGCCGGAAACCCCGAAGCTGATGTCGTCCGACCGCTCGTAGCACATCACCTGCAACGGCAAGCCCGGCGCCACGCGGCTTTCCACCGCCGGCGAGCCGTCGGGATTCATCACTTGCCGCGAAAGCGCCGTCAGGAAGCCGGCCGTGGCCGGACCAAACCCGACGCACACCACGTCCACGTCCATCCTCTGGCGCTCCATCGCGGGCTCGCTCATACCGGGTAATCCAAGGCCTCCGGAATCATGACTTTGGTCAGCGCTTCCGCGGCGCGATCCTTGGCCAGTTGGGAACCGGTCAGGCAGCCGTCCATGCGCACCCGCATCCGCGAAAACTGTTCGAGCCCCTCGAAGCGCACGCACGGTCCGGCCTTGGCGGCGTGCGAACCGTCTTCTTCGATCACGTCGGTATACCCGCGCGCCAGGCTCGCGATCCCGGGAATCAGGCCTTCGATGCTTTCCAGATCTTCGTTCCGGTAACAGGTGGTGCAGCCTTCGGTGTCCCACGCCGGGTGCCGGTTGTAGCCGAACACCAGCTCCGCGCACAGGCGGCCCACTTCACCCGCCGCGTGCGCCGCCTGGACGTGGCATAGGTTGCCGAGGAACCCGACGAGGCCGGGCAAAGCTTCGGCCAGCGCCGGATTGGCCGGCCCGTTCTTCTCCAGCTCCAGCAGGTCCATGATCTGGGATCGCGATGCCAGCAGCCAGCACAGCGCATCGGCCAGCGGGAAGGTGGCGCCCTGGCGCGAGCTTTGATAGAGCTTGGCGCCATCGGCGTCCTTGGATTTCAGCATGTGGGTGAGGGTCCACAACCACATCTGCATGGCTGTCGCCAGGGCGCAGGCGCCGGTGCCCGGCCGGTCGTTGGCAATCGTCCGCATCTCGCGGATCCATTCGCGAAATTGCGCCAGGAACAGCTCGTCGGTCATGGTGACGGTGAGCTGCCTCCGCTGCACCGCCTCGGGACCTTCGTAGGTGGCCTCAAGCTGCGCATCCATCCACTTGTGTCCCAGGAATCCGGGGCAGTCCTCCGTGATGCCGTAGCCGCCCATCAGGCTGACGGCCTCCCGCATGGTGCTGGCGCCGTGCCCCGTATTCCACAGCTTGCATGCCGGGCACAACACGTTGGCCACCGAATCGAGCAGCGCGTACTGCACCAGCACATCGTCCTGCAGGTCGCGGCGCCTGCCGTGAAGAAACTCGATGGCGTCTTTCTGCACCAGGCGAATGGCCTTCATCATGGCGGATCCGCCGGCGATGCCTTGCGCCGCGAAGAGCTCGTTCTTCCTCCGCTCCAGCAGGTCCAGGCGGTCGAAGACCCGCGCCGCTTCAAAGCCCAGCGCCGCGCTGGCTTCGCCGGTGGCCCACACATCCACCAGCCGGTGCACCACGTCCTGTTTGAGCTGCAAGCCCAGTTCATAGCGCGGCGAGCCAGGTGTCGCGATGGAGCCGCCGCGGAACCGCCCGCGTCCGTAGCGGATCACCGGCTCGACGGCCGAGAGCAGCTTGGCCGAGGTCATGATGGCCACCGTCACGCGCGTCCGCCGGAAGACCGCTTCGATGATTTCGCCGTGGCTGTACCGCGGCACGATGACCCCATCCTTCACGCTGTACCCGCCGATGATGCGGCTGGCCGGCACCTTTAGGTTGAAAATGGGATCGCGCGTCGAAGAGAGCTGATGCACCAGTTTTCGCGTCGGCGTGCCGCGGTCGAAGGTGCCCGGGTCGGTCTCCTCCAGGATCACCATACAGGTGCCCTTGATGCGGGCGTCGTCCGATTCCACCGCCGCCGTCACAAAATTGGCAAATCCCATGTTGGTGATGAAGCGGCCGCGCTTCTCCACGTGCAACATAGGCTCTTCGCCTTCCTTCCATTCGGCCACTTGCACCTTCCCGCCCAGCATCCCGGTCTCGACCCCCACATAGGGAATCGGTTCCGTCAGGCAGAAGGCGCCGCGCCACGGCTGGCGGTCTTCGCCCGGTTGCGGCGGCGCGCAGCGCGCCATGTAGTAGTCGCGCTGTTGCGGCGTGCCGCGCTCGTGGATCGGCGAAAGCGCCAGGCATCCGGCCAGGCTGCCCGTGGCCGCGCCCGCATCCACCCAGGCCAGCTCAAACGCCACCAGCGCCAGCGCCAGGTTCTTCGGCCCTTCGATGAATCCGCCCTGCGACGGATCCATGAACACGCCGGTGATCCCCGATTCGTCGAACGCCTGCAGCAGGGACCGCTTCTCGGGCGTCCAGTCGTGGGTATTCCGGGCGCCCTGCGCCACCAGCCGCGCCACCGGCCCGCGGGCCACCGCCCGCACCGATTGCACCAGCATCTGCAGGTCGTAGCGGTCCGCAAACCGCCATAGGATCTGCCGGACGTCATCTCCCGGGAGGGCACGCAGGGACTCGGTTTGCTTCTCAATAGCGGATTGTGTCAAGGCACACCACTCTTTCTCCGGTGTATGGGGCAATTCACGCACACCCGGACGCAATATAGCCGAAGGAACTGCAATAAGCAATCAACCTGCCACGAGTCCGACCGTTGAGAATCAATACATTCTACCGCGAATTATGGGTAAATTCGGTCTAAAATGGTTGATTTCACCCAGCATGAGAATGCCAGCCCAAGCCTGATCCCCTGCGCTCTCCGCGTGGAGCCTTTCACCGCGACCGTAAGAGAGCGGAGGGCCGATTCTGCCGTGGATTCACAGTCTGTTCACATAGCCTCGCGTATCGTGAATACGAGGATTCCACCATGCGAACGTTCCCCATCTGGATCGCCATCGGCGCCCTGCTCGGCGTGGCGGCCGCGGCCGAGAAGAAGGTGCCAATGAAGGACCTGCCGCCGGCGGTGCAAAGGACCGTTCAGGATCAAACCAAGGGCGCCGAGATCCGGGGCATCACCAGCGAGACCGAGAAGGGCGAGCTGACCTACGAAGTCGAAACCATGGTCAACGGCAAGCACCGCGACCTCGTCGTGGATGCCAAGGGCGCCGTCACCCAGGTGGAAGAGGAAACCGCCATCGAAAGCATTCCCGCCGCCGCCAAAGCCGCCATCGAGAAGAAGGCCGCCGGAGGAAAGATCGCGATGGTCGAAACCGTCACCCGCGGCAGCGCGACCTTGTACGAGGCCACCTACACCGACAAGGGCGGCAAGAAGCACGAGCTCACGGTGAAACCGGACGGGGTGGAAACCAAGGACTGACGGGCAGCCCGCTTTTTGCGGGCCCGGCGAATTCGCTTAAGACGCTTTCTCCTGAGCATAGGCTGCGTACTCCTCGTACGGGCCCTTGAAGTCTTCGATGCGTCCGCCCTCGAAAGGCCAGATCCGCGTGGCCACTTCCTCGATCAGGTCATGATCGTGCGTCACCAGCAGCACGGTTCCCGCGGACTTTTGAAGGGCGATGTTGAGGGCGTTGAAGGACTCCAGGTCCAGGCTGGAATCCGGGTGCGGTGGATCCGATGAGGATTCGGCGCGCTTCACTTCATGGCCGGACCTTTCACCAGCCTGTGGCAGCTAGATCACTGTTACCGCCGCCTGTACAGCCATTCACGCTTCCACGGCCTCCCAGCGGCGCGCAAGTTCCCGGAATGCCTGCTCATGGGAGGGCCATTCGTGTAGAGTAGCGGGATCGAAATCCGCTCCGTTCGGCCACACTAGTGTCTCCACGTCGGGATCGATTCCCACTCGATTAAATAACTCGAGATCGCGCAGCCGGCCGTACAATTCGCCCGCCAGAACTGGTTGAAAATCGATGGTCTGTTCCGAGTTGTCGTCGAAGCGAACACAGAGCGTGTAGGGACCAACGATGTCGAATGACCGGACTCGATAAATCGGATGACTCATAAACGACCTACTTCAACGGCTCAATCGGCGCCGGGCTCCGGCCTTCCTGCAGGCGCTGCCAATCGGCTAATCACTCAGTTTCATGCAATTCCGCCCACGCTTCGACCAGCCGCCGCTGCCTCCTCGGTAAGGAACCGCCGATCAATTCCACAGGATCAAAACTGAGGATACCGACCTCGCCTTGGTAATATGCGTGGAAGTGAGCCGCGTGATGTGGCGATCCCGGTTCAGCAAACATACGGATAATGATCCCGAAAAACCGGCTGAGCTCCGGCACAGCTTTATTCTACATCTTGATGCCCGCTGCCGCTGTTCGGTTCCCCTTTGGCGTGGATGCGGATCGTGGCACTATCGAAGCCGGATCGGGACGTCGCCAAAACGTACTTATGCCAGTGACCGTTCAGGGCTTCCCCGGCTTCCCCAGCGAACACAGGGGATCTCCCAGCACGATTCCCTGCCAGCTCAGAAACGGCAGCGCCAGGTAGTAGCTCTCCGCCAAGGTGCGACCTTCATAATACGCCGGCAACAAGTGGTCCGGCCGCGCGCAACCCTCCAGATAGGGCTCGTAAACGTTGCCGGAGGACCCAGCTGCTTTCATGGTATCTTACGCCGGGCCACTCTTCTTGCGCGCGCAACCGCGCTTCTTACGGCAGCGCTCGACGCCTGGAGCGATCCCGATTGCGGCCGTACACTCCTAATCCGCTTCTACCCCTTCGCGACCCACCCATTTGGCGCCCAAAAAGTGGCGATTCATGAGCGCGATGTTTTCCAGCTTGATGCCTTTCGGGCACACGGCTTCGCACTCGCCCATGTTGGTGCAGCTTCCGAAGATTTCCTGGTTGGCTTGCGCCACCATGGCGGTGACCCGCCGCTCGCGCTCGGGCTGGCCCTGGGGCAGCAGGCCCAGGTGCGCAATCTTCGCCGAGACGAACAGCGACGCCGAAGCGTTGGGACACATCGCCACGCACGCCCCGCAGCCGATGCAGGCCGCCGCATCCATGGAGCGCTCGGCGTTGTCCTTGGGAACCAGCACGGCGTTGCCGTCCGGCGCGCTGCCGGTGGCCACCGAAATGAAACCGCCCGCGGCGATGATGCGGTCGAACGCGCTGCGGTCCACCACCAAGTCCCGCACCACCGGGAAGGCCCTGGCCCGCCATGGCTCCAGGTACAATTCGTCGCCATCCTTAAAATGGCGCATGTGGAGCTGGCACAGCGTGGTCTCGGGCAGCGGACCGTGCGCCACACCGTTCACCATGCAGCCGCACATGCCGCAGATGCCCTCGCGGCAATCGTGGTCGAACGCCACCGGCTCTTCGCCTTTGGTGATGAGATCCTCGTTCAGGACGTCGAGCATCTCCAGGAACGACATATGCTCGCTCACGTTGGGCAATTCGTAACGGACCATGCGGCCCTTCTCGCTCGCGTTGCGCTGCCGCCAGATGTGGAGTGTGATTCGCATTACTTGTAGCTCCGTTGCGTGGGGTGCACGTATTCAAAGGTGAGCGGCTCTTTGTGCAGCACGGGCGCGTTGCCCACGCCGCGGAACTCCCAGGCGGCGGCGTAGGAGTAGTGCTGGTCGTCGCGGGCGGCTTCCCCTTCCGGCGTCTGGTACTCCTCGCGGAAGTGGCCACCGCAGGATTCCTTGCGCTCCAGCGCGTCCAGGCACATCAATTCGGCCAGCTCGAAGAAATCGGCCACGCGGCCGGCCTTTTCGAGCGACTGGTTGAGTTCCTCGCCCGTGCCCAGCACCTTCACATCTTTCCAGAACCGCTCGCGCATCTCGGGAATCTGCGAGAGCGCGTGATTCAATCCCTGGGCCGTGCGGCCCATCCCGCAATCCTCCCACAGGAGTTTGCCCAATTCCCGGTGGCAGGCATCCACCGAGCGCGTGCCCTTGGCCCCGAGCAGCCGGGCGGTGATGGCGGCCACCTCCCGCTCGGCCTGGCGCACGGCGGGGTGCGACGCTTCCACTTTGGGAAACTGGTTGGACGCCAGGTAATCGCCGATGGTGTTGGGCAGGACGAAGTAGCCGTCCGCCAGACCCTGCATCAGGGCGCTTGCGCCCAACCGGTTGGCCCCGTGATCGGAGAAATTGGCCTCGCCAATCACGTACAGCCCCGGAATGTTGGACATCAGGTTGTAGTCCACCCACAGGCCGCCCATGGTGTAGTGGATGGCCGGGAAGATGCGCATGGGCGCCTGGTAAGGATCTTCGCCGGTGATCCGGTTGTACATGTCGAACAGGTTGCCGTAGCGTTCCTTGATGACAGGCTGGCCCAGGCGCTCGAGGGAATCGTGAAAATCGAGATACACGGCCAGGCCGCTTTCGCCCACGCCGCGGCCTTCGTCGCAAACCTGCTTGGCATTGCGCGAGGCCACGTCGCGCGGCACCAGGTTGCCGAAGCTCGGGTACTTGCGCTCCAGGAAATAGTCGCGCTCGGCCTCCGGAATCTCGCTGGCCTTGCGCTGGTCGCCCTTTTTGGCGGGCACCCACACGCGCCCGTCGTTGCGCAGCGATTCGCTCATCAGCGTCAGCTTGGATTGATACTCGCCGGACACCGGAATGCAGGTTGGATGAATCTGCGTGAAGCACGGGTTGGCGAACAGCGCGCCGCGCTTGTGCGCCCGCCAGATGGCCGTCGCATTGCAACCCTTGGCGTTGGTGGAAAGATAAAAGAGGTTGCCGTATCCGCCCGTGCCCAGCACTACGGCGTCGGCAATGTGCGATTCAACCTGGCCGGTCAGCAGGTTGCGCGTCACGATCCCACGGGCCCGGCCGTCGATCACGATCAGATCGAGCATTTCCGAGCGCGGGTGCATCTTCACCATGCCGGCGCCGATCTGCCGCTCCAGCGCCTGGTACGCTCCCAGCAGCAACTGCTGGCCGGTCTGCCCGCGGGCGTAAAACGTGCGCGATACCTGCGCTCCGCCGAACGATCGATTGTCCAAATAGCCGGAATACTCGCGCGCAAACGGCACGCCCTGCGCCACGCACTGATCGATGATGTTGAGGCTGATGGCGGCCAGCCGGTAGACGTTGGATTCGCGCGCGCGGAAATCCCCGCCCTTTACGGTGTCGTAGAACAGGCGGTAGACGCTGTCGCCGTCGTTATGATAATTCTTGGCGGCATTGATCCCACCCTGCGCGGCAATGCTATGCGCGCGGCGCGGCGAATCCTGGAAGCAAAAGCATTCGACGTTGTAACCCAGCTCCCCCAGGGTGGCCGCCGTGGATCCGCCTGCCAGGCCGGTTCCCACCACGATCACCGTGTACTTGCGCTTGTTGGCCGGATTCACCAGCTTGAGATTGAAGCGATGCCGTTCCCATCGCGTCTCGATCGGCCCCGTGGGGCACTTCGAATCCAGTTCCATGCCGTGTCCTTATTTATCCGTCAACCAGCCGGCCATCACCGCGATCGGAATCGAGCAGTTGCCGATCGCGATCAGGATGGCCAGCGCGGCCGATGCCTTCTTCAATCCGCGCGTGTACCGTGGGTGGCTGACGCCCAGGGATTGGAACAAGCTCCAAATACCGTGGTACAGGTGCATGCACAGCAGGATCATGGCGAAAATGTAAAACGCCGAAACCCCGTAGTTCTGGAACCCCGCGATCACATTGGCACGCACGTTGGGTTGATTCGGCCCGAGCTCGTCCGCGAGCGGCAGCACCGCGCCCACCGTCAAATGCAGCACGTGGAAAATGACGAATGCCGCGACAATCGGCCCGCTCCACACCATGGTGCGGGCGGCATAAGAGGCCGGCACGTCGTCCTTCTTCACGTACCCGACGGGCCGCGCGGCGCGGTTCTGAAAGAACAGTTGCACCGCGGCCGTAATGTGCAGAATCACCGCCAGCAGCAGCACCGTGCGCGCTCCCCACAGCAGACCGGCACTGGCCGGGTTGTGCAGGAAGGCCGCGTAGGTATTGATCTGGTTGGGATTGGAAGAATAAATCTGGAGATTGCCCAGCATGTGGGCCAAGACGTACCCCACCAGCATGACCCCCGTGATGGCCATCACGGCTTTCTTGCCGATGGGCGCTTCGTAAAAGCGCACGGCCCTACCCACGGGATTAATCACAGCAGCACTCATGGCGGAAGTCCTAAGTTCGGGCGAATTGGCATTCGCCAGCGTTGCGGGACACAGCACCCACACCATAGAATACAACAGGCCGGAAACTACGAAGAGAAATGGGTGGGGCAGGCGGCGCCGCCTGCGCGCGGGACCGCGCGCGGAGCACCGCACTCGCGCAGGGTCTTATCACTTCCCCCGCAGTTCCAGGATGGTGATGGAGTAGGGCGGAAACTCGCGTGTGAAACTGCTCCCCAGCCCATCCACGGTGGTGGCGACGGGGACGATTTTGGTGGGGGTCCGTGATGGAATTGGCATCGTCCGGGCTGGCGGCGCTCAGCGCGATGGATTGTCCTTTGGGTTCGACCCGCGCGAGGCCGCCGATTTCCACGCGGACCGGTTGCGGCGTGGCGGCGCGGTTCACAATCTTCAAATCAGTGGTTCCCGCCCGGCTGTCGCGCGTGACGCTGGAGAACAGCGTGGGCACCTGTTGCGGCGGCGGTGGCGGCGGGGGTGTCGTCGCCGGCGGTTGCCCGTTGGCGCCTCCACGCCGCGCCGGCGGCTGCCATGCCCGCGTGGGCATAGGTGCCGCCCGTTGCCCGGTCGAAGTTATCCTCGTTGCAGGCGAAGCGCGCGGCGATGGTGTTGCCTTCCGGATAATTGCCGCCGGGGAGTTGATCTTCTTCCGGAAGAGGTCTGGATGTGGCCGCTCAAACTGCCGATAAGTACACCGAGGAAAGCAGGATGAGAACTGAGAGCCCGGTGCGCGAGGCGTCCGAGAAAGCGTGCCCCGAGAATCCAACCGCATCAAAACTCTGGGAGCCCGTCGTCCGGCCGGCGCCGCTGCTCAATGTGATGATGGAGCAAATCGAGTATCTGGCCGGTCACGCGGTCGAAGCCTGCCCTGCGGGATGCGCCGACTGCGCGCGGCTGGAGCAGGTCAAGCGGTGGCTGCTCGCGCCTTTTCGCTAGGCCGGCGGCTTCGGCAGTTTGGCGTGCGCCATGGCGCTTGATGAGTTGGGGGATGGGAACAGGCCGCCGCAAAACCGAATAGCGTGCTGTCAGGGTGCCGCCAGGAGCCGGGCAGGCGGGGACGCTCGCGAGAAAGGAACTAATGCCTGATGGTCGCCGCGCTGATCGCGGCGCCGGCCGAGATTGAGGACCCGCCGGCTGCTGCCCCGGTCGCTATTGTGATTGATAGCGCTTGGCTGGCAGTGTTCGGCACGGCGTCTACCGCCTGCACGGTGAAGTTGCACGTCTGCGCCGTAGTGGGCATCCCGCCGATTGTGCCTGTTGCGCCGGTGGACGATCCGAGATTCAAACCAGCGCACAGGCTACCGGATGCGATGCTCCATGTGACCGGCGTCGTGCAGTTGGCGGTATTGACGGTCTGCGAGTAGGCCGTCCCTACCGTATCACCCGGCAGGCTCGTGGTTGTGATCGCACAGGGAGCCGCGGAGCCATTGATGCTGACGGTGCCCTTAGTGCTTTCAAAGTACAGTGTGTTATCATTCGCCCCGACGGTGAACGGGCTGCCCGGGACGCCAACGCTATTCACGGTCACGGTATATGTCCCCGCTGTAAGCCCAGCGAAGAGGTATTGCGCCGTGCCGGTGTGGGTCGTGGTGAATCCTGTCAAGGTGGAATACGTCGAACCATGCCGCGCGAACAACACAACGGCTCCGCCAGCCACGGTAGCGTCCTGGATCTGCACTCCAGTCCAATTCCCGTCCGGGTTCAATGCCGTGGTGGTCAAAGTGGTATCCGGCTGCGTGGCGATCTTATGGACAGTGATGACCTCCAGTCCGCTCTGCGTGATTGCCCCACAAGCCCCAGTTGAGCTTGCATCCGCACAAATAGCCACCCGTTCCGTATGTCCATTGGCTCCTGAATAGGTATGACCATCGTAGTTGACAAACACGTTCGGGGCGCCACTCGGTATCAGAAACTTCGAGATCAGATTGTATTGCGGTGTGGGATCACCCTGTCCATCATTGATGCCGTTCTCTTGCTCCAGAATCGTCCGGTTAGCATTTAGGCTGGCGCACGCGCCACTGCCAGGGCAGGTAGTCGAGCCTTCGTCATAAAAGACGTTATAGCTCGTCCCGGCCGCCGTCTCCCCGTTCTGTGGATAGTGAACATGAAACGCAATAGCAGTCGGACGGTTTGAGGCATCGATGTCGTCATACTGAATGATCTTCTCTTCCAGGCCGGACTTCTTTAGATGGGCAAAAGACCTCTGGACGTGGTTGAATGAAACCGTGTACGACCCCTTCTGCTCTGCCAGGGCATAGACGTAGTTGGAGTTCTGATCTCCATAGGCCGTGGCCCAAGCTCCATGATTCGCCGATGCCCATCTTGCAATGTAGGAAACCGCGTCATTGGTATCACCACCATAACCGTGCCAAGCAGCACCTGCGAAACCTGGTGAGGAATCTAAAATATCCGGGCCTGGTACTCCTACTCCTTCTCCAATTGGAAATTGGTCAGACGCCAGCAAGTACCCAGCCTTGTATAGTTGGAAGTTCCCCGGAGTCACCTGGTCATGATCCCCAATAAAGGACCGGCCCTGGAAAAACAAATCCGTGTCGGAGGCGCTGGACCACCCAGTCCGGGAATAGATCACGTCTCCCCGATCGGTTGGCAGGCAGGCGTATCCGGTCAGGGCCGCGCACGTCGTGTTGTTTGTTGCACTGAACAGATATTGGTGCGGCTGCACCGTGTAGTCAGATGGCGTGATTCTTGGATCAATTTTAATTGCCAATTCATCGAGATCCTGGACATTTCCAGGCGCACCCGGCTGGTAGAACCCCAAAGTATTAATCAACCAGAATTTCAAATACTGAGATGATGCGGCGTTCGGATTGAACGCTGAGCCATGGTCTAGCACTAAGTCACCGCTGACACCGCTTGCAGTACTAGCAGCATAGGTCATGGTATTGTTGTTTGTCTCGCCAAAAAAGAACGGATACAGTTTGTGGTATCCGCCAATAGAGGGACTGTCGGGCTTGAGCGAATAAATCTTTTGCAGACTTAGCCCCATCGTCCAAGGCCCTGCGGTGTTCATCGATGGATAGCCAACTACGCTGTGACTTATGGCCCACGCTATCCGCTTCGGCTCGATCGAGGTCATGGTTAAGCCGTAATTCTGCCCGCTGAAACTAATGCCAGTCTCGTAGTTCCACGAAACGGACATGTTGTCGTCCCATGTGTAGGCTTGCAGTTCAGCGAGTTTCGTTATGGCCCTGGGATCTTGATCGGCCAAGGCAAGATACATCATTATCCAAGCATTTGATAATGCAAACTGGTTGTTACTCCCCAAGGTGCAATAAACTCCTCCACGGACAGGGTAAGTGATCGGTTGTGATCCGGGGTAGTTGGCCCAATATTCACCCACCCAATTCAGCCCACAACGCCCGCTAGTCCACGAGGGGAAATGCCAATACATGCTAGGTGTACTATTCGCCTTTACATAAATGGCGTTTACGACGGTCAACGATGTATCTGAATTCACCGACGACACCCAACTGCCTTCAACCCCTGGATTAGATGAATTTGTCCAAGTGCCTTGGTTCTTGCCAATGACGTAGTCGCCCGCGACAACGTTCGAGGTGAAAGTGGTGTGATATCCGGTGATGGTTGTGCCACTCAGTGTGACGGTTGAGTAAATAGAGTATACGGTCCCCGTCGTGGGTGGCGTCCCAGGATTCCCACTAACATCGAGCCAAGCTGTGACAGTCGCTACCTTAGTAGAGAAATTATAGGCCGTCACGACTCCATCCAGGAATACATCGCCACTCAGGGAAATCTCAATTACGTTGTTGACGTAGTAGTTTGTGGACTTACTATCGGACGCCGCTAGCGTGATATGTGTCGAGTCTCCTGCTTGGGCTATGCCCGTCGCCAGGGTATCCTGTGGCACGGCCAGGGTCTTAGTGCATGGTGTCGGATCGCCAAGATCATTGAGCACCTTATCTGCAAAGGTCTGCTTCTGTGCGGATGTCAAATAAGATTGCCCAACCATGTAGGCGCGCGCAAAATCCTGCACAATTATGCCCGCATAAGCAGATAGGCCGTAATTGCCACCATCTAAAATGTTCTCATTTACGAGAAGCGTCGAGCCGTCTTCTTTTTCTATGTTAAGAATGGCGTAGAGTACCGCATCAAGGTAGGTTTGATTCTTTTGATCGACCAGGAAAGCGCTGGCATAGTATGAGAATATTGACTCCGGTGTATTCCCCGGTCCACCATCCACGGGGAACTTGTAATTAGGACTCGGATAGGCGGCTATCTGTCCCAGGACACTAGATGCTCCGCTGCCGCCCCACCAAACATTCGTGATAACTGCTTTTTGAGATATCCTGGTGCAGTTGTCGGTTCCCTGGATTGTGCCGTTCGGGCTCGCTCCCGGCCCGCACGTCGCGTTCGTGGTGTAGTCCCCATTGGCAACGCCTGTCGTGGTAAAGGTGAACGTGTAGGTCGTTGATCCAGTCACCGTATAATCCGAATCGCTCCCATTCCGATTCGGCCATGAGACGATGACCGTGCCGCTACACGTCGCCGTACCATTGCTAACGCTTCCTGTAGTTGGGTTGGTGGTGTAGCCACTTCCGGGATTAGTCACTACCAGCGGCGTACCCGAAGCGATGATGTTGGTCCCGGTGAGGGCTACCGTTGCTGCGGCTGACGTATAGCCACCAGTAAAGTTCGTGAGCACACACGTTTGCCCGGTCGTCCCTGTGGCTGTGATACCAGAGGTATAAGTTACGGGTGCGTTAAAAAGGGATACGTGATCCCCTGACTGAACACCATGCGCATAGGTGGTTGTCACTGTTGCGATATTACTAGCGACACAAATCCCGTCTCCAGGACAGGAGCCGGTGTTCACTAGTCCGTTTTGTGTGCCAAGCGCCCATTGCCGAGTCAGTGCGCCACTCGCACCATCAAACCATCCGCGCGGTTCGGAAACCAAAGAATAGGCGGTAAGCTTTCCCCCGTACTGAGGCCCAACCCATCCAGGAGTTCCACCAGTACACCATGCCCCATTCCCTGTGATCGGTGTCGTGTTGGTCTTATCGTACAGGCTGATTGTTCCACTGCCTATCGCATGAACCGCTCTAATACCGTTGGCGGCGGAGATGTTGTAGACTCCATCTGAAGCGCAGACACCGGCAATCGAGACGAGGTTGCCAACGCTCAACCCGGCGGTTCTGCTCACAGTACAGACCATCGGAGTTGCATTAGTGCAGCCAGGGGAAATGATATTAAAGCTGGCGGGATTGTCCCGCAGGTAAACTGTGGTTTGGGCAGAAAGGCTGGCCGCGATCAGTACAGGTATAATTAGAAGTCGTATTGTCATCTTAGTGAAGGCTCCCCGCCGTCAGAAATGTGCTGCTGGGCTTCTGGTTGTTGTACTCTGCCGCGATCCAGTCGGCCGAGCGGGCGACAGTTGCATTTTTTACTTCATCAATGGATCCATCAAAATACCCGCCCGCCCAATACCCGATTCTGGTATAGGTGACCGAGGTGGCCGCCAGGCTGGCACTGCTGGATATTGAGGTGTCCACAGCTCCATTAATGTACAGTACGAAATGCGAGCCGTCCCACGTGACTGCGACGTGCGTCCAGTTGGCGGTCTGCGTGGCGCTGCTGGTGATGTTATTGACCGTGGTTGACCATTGACCTCGAAGGGAAGCGAACCAATGGGCGCTGGAGTTGTTGCTGTCAAACCCCAGCAGCACCCACGTATCGCTGGCGTCTTTTTCCCGAACGAAGAACGGACCATATACAGCCCCAGTGGCTCCGCCATCGTTGTGATAGCTAGTCTGTCCTCCAGCGCTTTTTACCCACATACTTACCGTGCCCGCCGTGAACGCGGCGTTCATAGCCGTCCCAAGGTCAAGATAAGCGCTGCTGCCGTTCAGGGCCGCGCCGCCGTCAATCTCTCCCGTGGCCGCTGTGGAATTGGCATTGGTGAGGTTAAAGGCGTTCGCTGTCGAGTCATCCAAAAGCAAAGACGACCCGTTGGGAACGTGATAAACTGCATTCGCGTACGTGTCCCACACTGCGCTCGGCGCATAACTCCCGGTGTTCTGCTGCGTGGTCACGCCGGAAGCACCGAAGCATATATAGAACGTGTCAGCGGTACTGTGGTGCAACGTCGGAAGCCGAACATGAAGAATCCAGGACCCCACTGAGACTCCAGCATAATACTCAGTCTCCCACGGGAGCAAGGTGGAGCAGGTCGAAGTGGTTCCTACGACGGCGTCCGCTGGCTCCGTGCCGCCGTTGCCGCCAACCTGCGTGACGGTGTTGAGGATGTAGCCGCCGTTTGCGGTGTTCTTGAAATATGCGCCGATTCCAAGCGTGCCCGTGTTCACGACCACCGGGAAATTGGAGGAGTCCGACGAACCTTCTTGTCCTGAGGCCGTGGTGATGGCGACGTAGTGGGCATAGGCGCCGCCAGCCCCTCCAGATGTGGGGAACACTGGACCCGCAGGAATGTACTGTGCGAGGGCCGAAGCAGCGAACGGGAACAGCCAAAGGATTTGTCTCATGAGCAGGGCTCCTTAACGGACTACTCGCCAGTTCAAAGTGACGGCACCCGGCGCAATGGCGCCACTAGTCCAATTGCACACGTCAAAATTGACATAGCCGCCGGTGGGGTACGCCGCGATACTCAGACCGCCGCTAGTGGATGGCGTGTAGCCCGTGACGGCTTTGATTGAGGCATTCGGGTTCCAGATGATCGAATCGGTGCTCGCTGCACCTGTTGCGCTCACAGTTATGATCGTGGCGCAGGATGCCGAAGGGATCGAGCCAGTGCCGAGGGACGCCGTGCCGCTGGCGATGGTCTGCGTATAGGTCGTGCATCCTTGGGCAGCGCCGCTCGCATTGATGCCGGTGGCTCCCTGCCCTGCCGAGCACGTGGATGGGGCAGACGCAAGCGCGGTGGCTGTAGCGGCGTTGCCCGTGGTGCTTTGATTCAGCGTTGGAACGTCCCCCGCCGCGATGGCCTTCGCCCCGATTGCTCCCGCGTTGTTATAGATGTAGTTGCCGCTGGACCCGGGAACGGCGGTCTGACCCGTGCCTCCCTGGGCGATAGGCAGGGCCGATGCCAGATGGGTCACCGTCACCTGATTCGAGGTGTTGATGTCCGCCCCGGTTTTCGCGATGGACGTATCCACATAGGACGATGTGATGGTGCTGCACGTCGGACTCGCGTCGGCGTTCGCGGCTGTCACCGCCTGGTTTGTGCAGGAGCCGGTGCCGGCGGCCGCTCCGGTACTGGCTACCGTGTCGGTGCCATTCCACTTGAAGTAGCCGCCGCTCGCGCTCGGATGGGCCAGGCGCTGCCAGGTCGGCGTCGAGCCGATGGCAAATATGCCGTCCCCGCGGACTGCCGACGCTGCCGTTGTGTCTGCGTGCGCCGAGGAAAGCAGATTGTGCGCCGAAGGGGCGAAGGTGGATGGCACGCTACCGAGGTTGCCGTACTGGTATCCGGTTGGCAGGTCCGCAAGGACCAGGGCCCGGAAACCGGGAGAGCCGGCCGAGCCGTTGGGCGCCGCGTAGAAATAGTTTGCCGTTTGGCCTCCGAAAGGGGCGAGATAATCCGTCCCTCCCACGGCCGTCGATGGCGTCGCCACCCCGGCCGAAATGGAGATCTTCAGCAGCCCGGTCGAAAGCGCCCCGAGGTTGACGGCGTTCGCCGGCGCGCTGGTCGATTGGCCTACCCAGTAATAGCCGACGGCACTTGCTCCACCAGAGCCGGTTCCGCAGTCTGATCCGGTCCCGCTTACAACGCCACTGGAATTGGCGTGGAGACACTGCGTGGGGCCAGTGATGCCGCTCAGTGTGATCGACGGAATAGTGGTCGTGCCTGTAAAGGTCGGAGATGCAACGGGCGCGTATGCTGTGGGGTCAAACGTCCAGGCCGAGCCGTTATAGCGCAGGTTGCCCGCCGCAAGCATCGGCAGCGCCGCTCCCTTGAGTCCGGCAATCGTGACGGCATTCGATCCGCTGGTAGTTGCGTCGCCGCTCAGTTCCGCTGCCGTCATCGCGGAAGAGTTGCCCCGCACCAGGCCCGTGAGAGTGCTGCCCGTGCCGGTTCCTCCGTTGGCGACGGGGAGCGTACCCGTGACGCCTGTCGAGAGCGGAAGCCCGCTCGCATTGGTCAGGGTGCCGCTGCCTGGTGTGCCCAGCGCTCCACCTGAGTACAAAAGGGTCTGCGAGGCGGGGATAGTCGTTCCGTTTACACTGGTAGAGCTTGAGAGTGCAGCCGGAACGTCCGCCGCTGCAATCGCCGCCGTTTGCTGCACCCCATCGGCGCCGATGTAAGTCACGAACTGGTTGGCCGTTCGTGCGCTCACCGTCTTTGTCGCCGCGTATAGGTTGCCGCCAGGGTCTTTGCACAGCAAAGTGTTGGCGCTGGAATCAAACCAGCAGGCCAGTCCGGCTGCCGGCGTCGCGGGCGCACTCCGGGTCGGTCCGGCAATCAATGTCGCCAAATCGCTGGTGGCACAACCGATGGCGTTGGCATTCGTGCCGTCAAAAACCGCGGTGACCGCCGTGGACGTATGGGCCGCGGGATTGACCGGGCAAACCGACAACAAGTTGGTTGGCCAGACGAAGGAGCGGCCGCCGGTCGCATCCTGGACGATGGTGAACGTGAGGCTCTGGCCCGCTTTGGCGTTGAGTAGAGTGGAACTAGTCACTGTGGTGCTGCCCAGCGTCAGGCTGAAGGCGTTGCATTGGGAAGCGTCGAAAGCCGGCGCGGCGGACAAGGTGACCGTGCAGAGCGGCGGATTGAAAGCCTTATTAGCGGAGAGGGAGCCATCGGTGTTCTGCGAGAGGTTGCTGCCAGCGGCCGTGCCGTTATTGTTGTATGGAATCTGGCCGTTGGCGCCCCCCAGGCCTCCCGCCGGCCCTTGCGGCCCGATGGCGCCCGCCGCACCAGTGGCGCCTTGGGGTCCAATCAGTGACGTACAGGAGCCGGGCCAGGCGCCGGAGGCCTTGGGGCCGTAGAGACAGGACGTATCCAGCCGGACGTAAAAATCGCCATTCGCGCCGGTACTGTTCGACGGCGCCCCTATTCCGCTGAGCAGGGTGTTCCCGCTCGCGCCGGCTGCGCCGGCCGGTCCGGCCAGCGAAACACATGAACCCGGCCAGTTGCCGGACGACTTGGGCCCGTACAGGCAAGGTGCCGTGGTTGGATTGATAAGATAAAAATCGCCATTCGCCCCCGTGGCGCCCGAGGGGGTCGCGGTGCCGTTCCAAATGGTGTTTCCGTTGGCGCCTGCCGGCCCCTGCGGTCCCGCCGGACCCGCAAGCGTGGCACTCCACGTTCCAGGGCTCCCCGTTGCCGAGCAGTACGTCATGGCACCCGTATCGGTGGCCAGCCATGTCTGACCGAGCAGACAATTGGCCGGGCGTCCGGACGCGGCGCCCGCCTGGACGCTTGCCATGGTCCAGACATTGGTAGTCGAGCAGACATAGAGTTGGTGGAAGTTGTTGGCCGGGTCATTCCGCAGGTACAGACCGCCCGCGGAGCAGGTGGCCGGGGGGGTGGCGGACCCGACGCTGATCACCGCTTCCGGCGCCCAAAGCCCGGAGGCGGCGTTCCAGCGCAGGGCATCCTGATCCGACGGGTTTGCAGCGCTCACCGGCCGGCCCTGTAAGCCGGTCACAGTGGTAGCCGGGGCGGTCCCGCTGGCGTCGCCGCCCAATGGGATCAAGCCCACCACGCTCCACACGTTCGCGGACGTGCACGAATAGAGGTTGGCGCCTGCCGGGGCGCCCGTCTTGAAAAATACCTGGCCCACGGCGCATTGTGACGGAACGGTTGCGCCGGTCCCCAGTTTGCCTTGCCTGGTAAGATCAACGGTGGTCTGCGCGTCGAGGCGCCACACGCCACCCGCCAGGAGAACCACCGCTATCGTTGCACAACGAGATGTTTTCATATCCTACCCAACTCGAAAGTAGCGGGCTGGCGGGTCGGAGTCTGAAATCGGAGATCGCTAAATAATTGAAAACAGATAGAATATAGTTACAAAATAGCTGTGAATGACCCGCAGAACTCGGCACGAAACGGGTTGAGACTGGTCCAGCAGGAGGTGGAAGGGCCGAATTGTCGACGCCAAATTATCCTCGCGGGCCGCGATTATTTGGCTGACGCAAAGACGATCCCCCCCGGGGGAAACCGGGGGATGACATGGCCACAGGCGTGCTAGGGCCATGGCGAGGCAATTATGGCAGATGAACAGAAGCCCAAAGGGCGCAAGAAGCTCACTGAGGCGGCAACCGAAGGCAGCGTTTCGGCCACTACAGCAAAAACAAAAGGCACCGCCGCAGGCAAAACAGCATCGCTGGCGGGAGCCGAACCTGCTCCAGCGCCACCACATACGATGTCGACGAAGCCGCTGAAACTCCAGAAAAAGAACAGGTCCCGCCTGCCGCGCCGGCAGAAGAAAGCCCAACGGAAAGCCGCGGCTGCACAAGTCGAGGACTGAGGAAGCCGGGGTGATTCGCTGCGCGTTTTGCGGGTGCGCCGCGTCCTTATCTTGTGGATGTTCCGTCAAATGTAGTGTGCGTGGCGCGACTTTTCCTCCGGACTGCCCAACAGGTGACTGAGCCCAAGGCCCCAGGACCAATCCGCAGATCGAAGACGACAGGCCAGCAGGCTTGTCCCACGGGGCCTCAACCCAATGCCCAAAGACCAGTCCGCCGGTCCGCGCGAGCCTCGTTCCGGCGGGCGCTCCTGGCCGGGGCGGCGATGGCGTGCTGCGTTTCGCCTGCCGCGGGCCAGCGGGCCATGGACGTGCGGCAAACCCGCTATGAAGTCCGGGCGGGCGAGGCGGTCCAGATTGTGGCGCCGCAGGAGACCGTCGATTTCGTGGCGAATGCCAAGAGCCGGCACGTCGAGATCGTGACCGGAGACACGGCGGTCGCGAGCGGCGGCCTGGTGGCCGGGCCGAACCGGGCCGGCGACCAGATCCTGCTGGGCGCATCGCTGCGCACGAAACCGGGCGAATATACGGTCAGGCTCTCCGCCACCAACGCGGCGGGCGAGCAGCGGCAAACCGGCCTGGCGGTCGAGGTGCAGCCGCGCGTCTCGGTGCCATCCAGCTCCTTGCGGTCTCCGGTGGTGCTCTTGAATGGATGGGAGACCGGCTTCACCGGCACGTGCCCCCTCGCAAGCAGCGCGTCGGACACATTCGGCAGCCTGGCCCAATACCTGGTGAGCGACGGCGTCCCGGTGGTGTATTTGTTCGATAACTGCCTGGAAGACCCGGGCCAACCCATTGAGGTTCTGGGCAACGATCTGGGGGCTTTCCTGAAGACGATCCAGTACGACACCGGAGCGCAGGTGCCGCAGATCGACCTGGTGGGCTTCAGCATGGGCGGGTTGATCGCCCGGGCCTACCTGGCCGGACTGCAGCCGGGCGAAACGCTCACGCCGCCAACCACGACTCTGGTTGGCAAGCTGGTCCTAATTGCCACGCCGAACTTCGGCTCGTCTGTGGCCGGGAATTATGCAAACATCATCACGGCCGGGTCGCAAGACGCCGAACTGGAGCCGGGCAGCGCGTTTCTTTGGAACCTGGCAACCTGGAACCAGCGGGGAGACGATCTGCGGGGAGTGGACGCCATCGCGGTGATCGGCAACGCCGGCACCTACACTCCCAACTTCCTATCCGGGACAACGCTCGCCAATGCCAGCGACGGGCTGGTCTCGCTGACCAGCGCTTCGTTGGGATTCGTGGCCGATGATGCGACGGTGACGCGCGTGGTGCCTTATTGCCACGTGGACCCGACAGCGTTTACAAACACCGCCTTTGGAACATTCGCGTGCAATGCGGGAGGGATTGCGAACGTCAACAGTACAACTCAGAATACGGGCCAGATCGTCCGCTCCTTTCTGGCCGGCACGACGGATTGGGAGTCGATCGGCACGGCAGCGTCCGCAGACCCCTATTTATCCAAGAACGGGGCAATGTTTTTCGCGCTGGTGAATAGCACGGGCGGTTACGTGGCGGATATGACGGGAGTCACGTTTGGAACCGTGTCACTCGCGAATGGCGGAGATACGGGGACCATTTTCTACGTGGACTTCGTCTTGGGGACGGGCGCGTTCACGGCCACCAGTGCGTCGCTTGGCTCGATCAGTTGCGGCATGTGGCCGGAACCGTTGGGCTACACTTCGGCGTTGCGCTGCAAGCTGGGCCCGGTGATTTACCTGGTGGGCCCGCTGGCCGAAACGGGCGAACTGGCGGTGAATGCCGGCACGGCACTCACCATCACCGGCGCCGGCTTTGGATCGCAGTGCATTGGCTGCAAGGTGGTTGCGACGCCGGCCGGGTCCACCACGGCGCAGCAGTTGACCACCACCCAGTGGGCCAATACTTCGATCACGGCGAACCTGCCGGCGAGTTTGACGGGCCTGGTGACCATCGCGGTGCTCGCCGCGGGAGGATCCGACGCCATCGCCGTGATGGTGAATCCGCAGTCCACGCTCGCGGTCGAGCCAACCAGTTTGCAATTCGCCGCCACGGTGGGTGGAACGGCGCCGGCGGCGCAGTCGATTCAGATCACGAATAGCGCGAGCGGCACGCTCACATGGACGGCTACGGCGAGCGCGGCATTGAGCGCAAACTGGCTGAGCGTTTCGCCCGCCTCGGGCACGGCTCCCTCCACGCTCACCGTGTCGGTTGCGCCCGCGGGTTTGAGCGCGGGCACGTACACGGGCAGCATTGCGATCGCGGCGGCGGGCGCGTCGAACACTCCGGCATCCATCGGGGTGACATTCACGGTGGCGGCGGCTGCGGCGTCTCTGGCGGCAGTGCCGCAGGCCCTGGCGTTCCAGTACACTTACGGCGGCGCGGTTCCGGCCGCGCAGAACGTCGCGATCAGCAACACGGGCGGGGGCACGCTCGAGTGGACGGCTTCGACGGACTCTTACTGGCTGGCGGTTTCGGCTGCGTCCGGCAGCGCACCGGCAACGCTCAGCGTATCGGTGAACCCGGTAAATCTCGCGGCCGGCGCCTACACGGGAAACGTGCAGATTGCGGCGGCGGGCGCTACCGGCAGTCCGGCGGCGGTTTCGGCAACGCTGGTGGTCACCGGCACGCAGCCGGCCGGCGTGATCACGGGCATGGCAAACGCGGCGAGCTTCCAGCCGGGCTTCGCGGCGGCCACGTGGGTATCCATTTTTGGCACGAACCTGTCGCAGTCCACCTACACATGGCAAGCGAGCGATTTCGTCAACGGGCTGCTGCCCACTTCCCTGCAGGGGGTATCGGTCACCATCAACGGAGTGGCGGCCTACGTTGGGTACATCAGCCCCACACAGATCAACGTGCTGGCGCCGGACGATGCGACGGCAGGCGCGGTCCAGGTCCAGGTGACTGCGGCGCAGCAGACCAGCAACAGCTTCAGCGCGCCAAAGGCCCCGTTTGCGCCGGCATTTTTCACCATCGCGGGCGGCGACTATGTGGCCGCGCAACACGCGGACTATAGCCTGGTGGGCGCGGCCAACCTGCTGCCCGGAGTAACCACCACGCCGGCCAAACCAGGTGAGACGATCCTGCTCTATGGAACCGGTTTCGGCCCGACCAACCCGCCGCTTCCCACCGCCCAACTGGTGACTACACCGGAGCCGCTGCCGACGAATGCCGTCGCAATCAGCATCGGTGGCGTGGCGGCGACGGCGGCGTTCGCCGGCCTGGTGTCGCCAGGCCTGTATCAGTTCAACGTGACGGTGCCGAACAGTTTGCCGAACGGGGATGCCGCGGTGCTGGCTATGATCGGCGGCGTCGCCACACAGACAGGGGTTTCGGTTACGGTGCAGCAGTGAGGGGCGCGCGCGGATTGAACGCAGTAAGGAACCGGCGACAAGATCGCCGGCGCTACAAGTTCAGCAGGCTCAGAGGCTCTCCAGGACTTATAGTACAATGTACTGTTTTTACCAGGTCTAAAACCGTCTTAAAACTATTGACATATCCCGTGAACTCGGTCAGACTCCTAAGGTGCCAATGGCCCAAAAGGGCTATTAAATGGCACAAGAGGGCTTCCCAATTCGGAAATGGAGAGGAGGTCATCCTGAGAACATTTGTCGCTGTAATTCTGCTCGGTGTCGGGGCTTCTGTTTTGGCTTCGGCGGCGGTGCCTGAGATCGATCCGGGGTCCGGGGCAAACGCATTGGCCCTGATCGCTGGTGCGCTTATCGTGATTCGGGGCCGTCGCAAGAACTAGTTCCCCGATCAAATCGAACCAAATCTCCCCCTGGGATCCCGATCCCGGGGGGATTTCCCCAAGCCCCTCTTGTCTAAGCTTCTCCAGCGCCAACCCGGAACAGCCGCTGCCTGCGATCCGCCTGCGCCGCCCCTTTTCTCCGTGCTGACTGGCTCCACGGTCTACCACCGGGTCGCCTGGATCGCGCTCCTTTTCATCCTGGAACTGATCGCGATTTCGGTTTGGCTGAATGCCTCATCGCTCAGCCGTGCCTATGTTCTGACCCGCCTCGTGTACGATTGGGGGCCTTGGACTCTGCGCGCGCTGGTCGCATTCGCGTCGCTTTTTCTAGCCTTCGGCTACCTTCGAGCCAGGTCCGTGCTGTGGGACATCGGCACAGGACCTGCACCGGTTCCCATCCGGCGCACTCTTCTCGCAGGCCACTTCTGCTCGCTGGCGCTGTTTGGTTTTCTCTCTCGAATGCTGTTCGGTGGAAGCCTGCCCGGCTCGTGGACGGACACAGCCGCGCTGGCTTGGATCGCATCCGGCCTTCTGGCGATTGCGCTTGCCGCTCTGGCGTTCTTGCCGCTCGAAACCTGGTCGATGCTGTTCCGCGGCACCAGCCATACGTGGGCCTACGCCGCCACCATGGCGGTATTGGTTTGCTGGCTCGGAAATGCGCTCCGCTTGCTTTGGGCGCCGGCCACCCGAGCGACCTTCATCATCGTCAAGTTTCTGCTCGGCCTGTTCCTTTCGTCCGTCATCTCAGACCCAGCCACCGCGACCATCGGCAGCACGTCTTTTAACGTGGTCATAGAGCCGGCATGTTCCGGCCTGGAAGGCGTGGGCCTGATGCTGGTATTCGGGATCCTGTGGCTCTGGCTCTTCCGTCAGGACTTCCGCTTTCCTCAGGCCATCCTCCTGGTGCCGGTGAGCCTGGGGGCCGCGTTTCTGTTGAACAGTGTTCGCATCGCCGCGCTGATTCTGATCGGCAACGCCGGCGCGCCCAACGCGGCCGTCGGGGGCTTTCACTCACAGGCCGGGTGGATTGCCTTCAATGTGGTCGCCTTGGGTTTGGTACTCGGCTCTCAACACGTGCCCTGGATTGCCAGGAGCCGGCCGCTGCCGACCCCCGCCGGCGTTCGCGCCGATAATCCGAGCGCGTTGTACCTGGCGCCGTTCCTGGCAATTCTGGCCGCCGATATGCTCTCGCGGGCCGTCGCGGGCCAGTTTGAATGGCTCTATCCGTTGCGCCTGTTCGCCGCCGCGGCAGTGTTGTGGTGCTACCGCAAGAGGTACGCCAGGCTGAACTGGGCCTTTGGCTGGCTGGGGCCGGCTGCCGGTGTGGCAGTGTTCGCGATGTGGATTGCGCTCGATCGCCCGGCAGCCTCCAGTTCCGCCAGTGGAACCGTTCCCGGCCTGAGTCCGGGTCACGGGGGGGCCTGGATTGTATGGCTCTCGCTGCGCACTCTGGGGGCCGTAGTCACCGTGCCGATCGCGGAGGAATTAGCCTTCCGCGGCTTCCTGCTCCGCCGCCTGGTCTCCTGGGATTTCGAGCGCGTCAATTTCCGGAACAGCTCGCTCTTCGCTCTGCTGGGCTCCTCGGCGGCATTCGGCCTGATGCACGGCGCCCGATGGTTCGCCGGCGCGTTGGCGGGGCTGGTGTACGCGCTAGTGCTGCGCCGGCGAGAAAGAATCGGCGAGGCCGTGGCCGCCCACGCCACTACCAACGCACTCTTGGCAATATGGGTGATTGCGCGCGGCGATTGGCGGCTGTGGTAGCTAAGTCCCCGATTTCAGAAGTACGCTCGGGTATTGCCAGACCGCCCGCTGAGAACGTGCAAGGAAAGGAAAGCCGATCACTGGCGGGTTTTGAGGAACGCTAATACCTGGCTGTCGTCTGCGCCGCGCAGTTCCGGGAAACGGTCGTGGACAAACTGCACCATCTCTTGCCGGTAGAACTTGTTCTGCTCGATGGCCTGCGCGATGAAGGCGAAGCCGGACTTGCGGCCGGCCTGTACGAGTTCGCGGGCGCAACTGGTCCGCACCCAGACATAGCCGGATTGCTGAATGGCCGACTCCAACACTGGCAGCGCCGCGTCGCCATAGGCCCGGTGGATGGCGTAGGGGAGCGAGGCGTATGTGACCTGCATGGGGTCGCCCTTGGCCGGGGCTTCGAGCAGGGCGGCGAGGCGCGGCAGGTCCGCCGGGTTCTTCAACCAGGTGACGGCGATCAGCGATTGTTCGGTGAGTACGTTGCGCTTGACGAAATCCCATAGCAGGTCGCGGGCGCGCGGGTCGTGAACGCCGCCGAGAGCGCTGGCGTAGTTGTTCCCGGTTTGCGGGTCGCCACCGCGCAGCACGTTTTCGGCGGCTGAGACGAGTGCATCTTCGGCTCGCGCCCGAGCCTCGATCGAGAGCAGTGGCGGGTCGGCGAACAGCAGTCGATTCACGCCGGTGATGGCTCCGCGCAGCAGCACCGGGTTGTCCGAGCGCAGGCGCGGCAGGATGAAGTCCACCGCGCCAGGAGTGCGAAACGTGCGCTCGACCACGACATCGCTCGGCCCGCGCGTGCGCAGCAGATCGGTCAGGCGGCGATTGACCTGGTCATCGGGCCAATAGGCGAGGCCAAGCGAAGTGTACTGCCGCACGGTATCATCCGGATGGTAAAGATAATCCGTGAGCAGGGCGAGATGCGCGGCGTCGGGGAAACCCAGAATGCCGGGCAGGTAATCGCTGAGCGCTTCGGCAGGATCCTGCGGCGGGACGGCCAGCGCCCCAGGTTGCGCCTGCTGGATCTCAATGCGGGTCCAGGCGGACTGGAGGATCGGCTCCGGCTGCCCCTGGCGGCGGGTGTACCGCACTTCATACACGCCGGGCTGGCGGAAGCGGTATTGCAAATGCAGCGGCAGGCGGTTCTTGTGCTGCATTTCATGGCCGGGAATGCCGATGTTGCCGCACATCAGCCCCATGTGGATGCCCGCCGCCGGCTGCATCGGAATTCGCGGGAGCAGCGTGCCGTTGAGCCGTACTTCCACTTCATTACAGCCGAAATCGGACGGGGCAATTTCCAAGGGATATTGCAGGTAGCCATAGCTCGGGGAGGGCGGCGCCTGGATGTGAATCCAGACCGGTCCGCCGACGTGCGCCGGCTGTTCCAGCGAAAGCGTGGCGGAAGGCACAACCCGGTCCAGCCGAAACGTGGGCACTCCGGACTGGGCTTGGGCGATTCCCACGGACAGAATCAGGATCGCCATGCGGATGTGCATATCTGAATTAGACGCCGCAGTAGGCGGTTCGGGTTCCTTCCTGCGCAAGAGGCGCGACCAGGGGGTCGCGCGCGGACGAGGGCGTCCGCCCCACCCTGCCATCAGCTATAATCCGGGCCATGTTCGTCGTGCAGAGTTTGCCCGTCGCCATCGTCTTCTGCGTCGTCACCATGCTGGGCTGGGGCTCGTGGGCCAACACCCAGAAGCTCGCCGGCAAGGAAAGGTGGCCCTTCGAACTTTTTTACTGGGATTACGCCATCGGCGTTTTCCTGTTTAGCCTGGTGTTCGCCCATACGTTCGGCAGCTTCGGCGATGCGGGCATGAGCGCCCGGGCCAACATGCATTCGATCGACTTGGGCTTCGCCATTCCCGCGCTGATCAGCGGGGCCATCTTCAACCTGTCGAACATCCTGCTGGTGGTGGGAATCGATGCCGCGGGAATGTCCGTGGCCTTTCCCGTGGGCGTCGGCCTGGCGCTGGTGATCGGCACGGTGGAGAGCTACATCGGCGCGCCCAAAGGCGATCCCAAACTGCTGTTCGGCGGCGTGGCGCTGATTGTCCTGGCCATGATCTTCTCGGCGGTGGCGCACAGCCGCCTGCCGCACGGCGGCGCCAAAAACCCCCGCCGCGGGTTGATCTACTCGGTGCTCGCGGGATGCATCATGGGGTTCTTCTATCCGCTACTGATGCGCTCGATCTCACCCAACTTCAACTCCACCGAGATCCTGCCGGGCATGCTGACACCGTACGTGGCGCTGGTCTTTTTCGGCGCCGGCGTGCTGGTGAGCAACGTCCTGTGGAACAGCATTTTCATGCGGGCCGGCGGCCAGACTTACTCCGGCTATTTCAAAGGCAGCGCGCGTCTGCATTGCATCGGGATTCTGGGCGGATGCATCTGGATGATCGCCCTGAGCTTCAATGTGCTGGCCTCCAGCGTGGCGGGTCCGGCGATTTCGTATGCGCTGGGCCAGGGCGCAACCCTGGTGGCGGCCCTCTGGGGCCTGCTGATCTGGCATGAGTTTCGCAGCGCGCGCCCGGGCACCGGCAAGTTCATCGCGCTGATGCTGGCCGGTTATGCCGGCGGCCTGGTGTTGATCGGCGCGGCGTCGGGATAGGGCGTGAACCGATGGTCAGGCGCGCCCAAGGCACCGGCGGCAAGACCGCCGGCGCTACCAGGGCGCATCACCGGCCGGCTGGCAGATACTCGCGGGCCAGCTCTTCGAATTCGCGTGGCAGCACCAGGCGATAGCGGATCTCCAGCGTGGAAAGGCCGGCCAGTTCGCGGGCCATCGCGCGGGAAGGAACCTCGGCCGTCACGGCCAGCAACCGGCCCGGCTCCACACGGTAGGGCATCACTTTCCAGCGCCGCACGGTTTCAGCGGGGAACACGCGCGTGGCCAACCGGTCGACCTCGGCCCGCGCGGGCCGTCCCAGCGGGATGTCGGCTTGCAGACTGAGTGCCAGGTACAGGCCGTCTTCGCTCACCTTCCGCAATTGCACCAGGTATTCGCCCAACCTCACTCCCTTGGGAAGGCACGAGGCGGCGTCCTCCACTTCGCCCATCGGAACCGCGTGCAGCCGCACCAGCAGTTCGCCCAGGCGCGGCCGGGGATACACGTGCTCGGTCTTGCGCCAGGCGAGCGGCCGGCGGTCGATGCGCGCCTCGGCAAACTGCCGCAAGGCCGCGAGCGTGGCGGCGAAATTCACCAGGTTGCCCCACAACGTGCGCACCGGGCTGAACGCGGCGAAGCGCCAGCCGTAGATGCGGGAGCTGGCCGCGGCCCGGATGGCCACTTGAACGATTGAAATCCAGTAGGTGGCCAGGCACATCCGCAAAGCCCACACCGGGACGGGGCCGGCGAAGCGCCGCAGCCGGCCGGTGGCTGCGCTCCACAGAGAATCCGCCGCGACGGAGAAGAAGATCAGGTTCGCGAACGGCGACAGCAGGTTTCCCACCAGTCCCTTGCGGTCCCGCCAGAACCAATACACCTGCCGCCACGGGCCGCGCCAACCGTGATACTGCCAGCCTTGCAGAACGATTCCGGCCACCCACCGGCTGCGCTGGCGCACGGCCGGGCGCAGGGTGCGGGGAAAGTATTCGCGCGTGGCCACCGGCTGGCCGTTCTCAAATCGGATGGGCACAAAGGCCTGGCGGTATCCCAGCGCGTGCAGCCGGTAGCCGTTTTCGTAATCTTCGGTCAGGCACTCGGGATCGAAGATGCAGCCCCGGTCGCCGCCCAGCCGTTCCAGCGCCGACCGCTCAAAACCCGTCCCCACTCCGTTTGCCGGCAGGAACCCTCCCAGCCGTTGGCGCACCGGGATGTCCTTAGTCTGGAATTCGGCGAACTCGTCGCAGTAGAGGCTGTGCGTCAGTTCGCCTGGCCCCGTCGGCAACGGCAGCACCGGCATCTGCACCATGGCGTAATCCCGCGAGTAGAAATTGATCAACCGCAGCGATTCCGGATGCACCAGGTCCTCTGCGTCGTGCGTCGTCACGACCTCAAAGCGGCCGCCGCCACGGATTTCCGATTCCACCATCGAGCGGTAAATCTCGTTCAGGCAGTCGCCCTTGGAAGTCGGGCCGTCGTGCGAGCAGAGGCACAAGTGCACGCGCCCGTCACGCTGCGCCACTTCGGCCACGGCTCGAGCCGTGGCCGGGTCGTTGGGGTAGACGCCCACGAAGAATTGGTAGTTGGAGTAGCGGATGCCGGCCAGGTTGTGTGCCAGCATCTGGCCGATGACGCGATGCTCGCGCCACAACGGCACAAAGATAGCGATCTGGCGTTCGGGGACGCGGTCCAGCTCCGCCTCCTCCGGCCGCCGCAGCCGGCTGCGCCTGGTGCAGACCAGCACCAGCGCAATCCACAGATCGTCCAGTCCGCTCAGCAGGATCCAGAAAGCGAGCGGGACCAGACACGCCGCTACACAGTGGTCGAACCCCACGAAGCACAATAGTGGCGAATCGGACGCAAAACTCTCATCAATTCGCGCCGTCCGTCAGCGTGACCCGGGTGTAGACCACTTGAAAGCCCAACCGTTCGTAATTGCGCTGCGAGGTGGAGCCCGGCTGCGTGCTGGCGGTTGCCAGATCGCAGCCGCGGGCCATGGCTTCGTTGAGCCGCGCGGCAATCAGCTCGTAATGCAGCCCGCGACGCCGGAAGGCCGGAATGGTGCTGTCGGCGAACAGGGTCGCCAGGCCATCGTGCACCGCCAGCGCGCCCCCGCCAGCCGGTTCGCCGGTCTGGGCCACCGCCAGCCAGCACATGGCGCCCGGCATGCCGAAAATCGCGCGCCCCACGTCCATCTCCTCGCCGGTCAGTTCGTGCTGGTCGAAGAAACCGCTTCCCACGGTGTGCGACCAAAGATCGTCTTCGCCCGCCAGGGCCCGGCGCACGCGCGGCGTCAGGACGATCTCCGCTGCCGCCAGCCGCTTCACCAGCACATTGTTGAATTCCGTGGGCCGATAGCCGCGAGTCCCCAGGGCCGGCAACAACCCCGGGTGGGCCAGAGGGCACAAGTCGATAGAAGCCGGCGCGCCCCGGCTGTGATAAAAAGCGGCCAGTCGATCGAGCTCCGCCGCGCTGACGGGACCATTGAGACCGATACCCACGGCCTGCGAGAGCGGCGATGCGGCGCCCGCAAAAATAGCGCAGCCGCCGCCCACCTCCAGCACCGCCGACCCCGGCGGCCAGGCCGTACAGCCCTTGGCATTGGCGGCCTCCGCCGCTTCCAAACGCCGCGCCAGCGCCGCATCGCGAAAAGTCATCGCATCCATCTGCCGCACATGTTTCATCATATAGGTATGGCGATTCAAACCTTGAGCCTCCCCGTCCATGGCATGACTTGCGGAAACTGCGCGCGCAGCGTGGAACGGAAACTGGCCGGCACGCGGGGCGTGTCGAAAGCGGCGGTGGATCTGGGCGGCGCCCAAGCCACCGTGGAGTACGACGCCGAGATCGTCACGCCGCAAAGCCTGGCCGACGCCGTGCGGCAACTGGGCTACGAGGTACCGGCGTGAGAGGCGACGGCCGGCTGGAGGCGCGCTCCGCGTGAAGACCGCCGAGCGCATCGATCTTCCGGTTTCCGGCATGACCTGCGCGGCCTGCGCGCGCACCATCGAACGGACGCTAGCGGCAACCAGCGGTGTCGCGCGCGCCAACGTCAACCTGGCCACCAATACCGCTACCGTGGAGTTTGATCCGTCGCGCGTCCGCCCGGCCGATTTCATCAGCGCCATCGAAGACCTCGGCTACGGCGTGCCAGACACTGAGCCAGCGGCGGATGCGGCCGAGACGCAATACCGGCGCCGTCTCATCGTGGCGGTCATCTTCACCGTGCCGGTTATGGTGTTGGGGATGTTGCACGTGGCTCCGTGGATCCAACTGGCCCTCACTCTGCCGGTCATCTTTTATTCCGGCGCGCCGTTTTACGCGGCTGCCTGGAGCGCCGTCCGCCACGGCGCCGCCAATATGAACACGCTGATCGCGCTCGGCACCGGCGCCGCTTTCCTCTATTCGCTTTGGGAAACCGCGCGCGGCGGGCATATGGTCTATTACGAAGCCGCCACCGTCATTATTGCGCTCATCCTGCTGGGCCGCACGCTGGAGGCTCACGCGCGCATCAAGGCATCCGCCGCCATCCGCCGCCTCATGGAGTTGCAGCCGGCTACCGCGCGCGTGTTGCGCGACGGCGTGGAAGTGGAAACGCCGGCTGCGGAGGTGCGCGCCGGCGACACCGTGGTGGTGCGGCCGGGCGAGCGCATCCCGGTAGATGGCATGATCCTCGACGGCGAATCGGCGGTGGACGAATCGATGCTCACCGGGGAGAGCCTGCCGGTGGACAAGCAGCCTGGTGCTACGGCGTTCGCGGGAACCGTCAACTGCTCCGGAAGTTTTCGCTACCAGGCCACCAAGGTGGGGCGCGCCACGGTGCTGCAGCGGATGATCGAAATGGTCAAGCAGGCGCAGGGTTCGCGCGCGCCGGTAGCGCGCCTGGCGGACGTGGTGAGCGCCTACTTCACGGTCGCGGTGCTGGCTGCCGCGCTGGTCACATTCGGCGTCTGGCTGCTGTTCGCGCCGCTTGCGACCGCCATGGTCAACGCGGTGGCGGTGCTGATCATCGCTTGCCCGTGCGCGCTGGGCCTGGCCACTCCCACCGCCATCATGGTGGGCACGGGGCGCGGCGCCGAGCGCGGCATCCTTATTAAGGGCGGCGAAGCGCTCGAAATGGCTTACCGGATCGACGCCATTGTGCTGGATAAGACCGGCACCATCACGCAAGGCAAGCCGCGCGTCACCGAGGTGATTCCCGCCGAAGGCTTCTCCGAAAACGACGTGCTGGGCCTAGCCGCTTCCGCCGAGCGGTATTCCGAACATCCCCTGGGCAAAGCCATTGTCGAATCCGCCGCGGCGCGCCACGTGCCGCTACAAGACATCACCGGCTTCTCCTCGCTCGCCGGCCATGGCGTCCGCGCCCTGGTGGGCTCGCGCGAGGTGGTGGTATCGAAACCCGGCGCCACCGTGACCGTGGACGGCGTGGTGGCCGGTTCCATCGAAATCGCCGACACCATCAAGCCCGAAGCCGCCGAAGCCGTGCGCCGCCTGCGCGCCATGGGCCTGGAGGTCTGGATGATCACCGGCGACAACCACGCGACCGCCGAGGCCGTCGCGCGCGAAGCCGGCGTCGAGCATTTTCTCGCCGAAGTGATGCCCGATCAAAAACTGGCCGAGGTAAAAAAGTTGCAAACCGGCGGCCACCGCGTCGCCATGGTGGGCGACGGCATCAACGACGCGCCCGCGCTGGCGCAAGCCGATCTCGGCATCGCCATGGGTTCCGGCACCGCCGCCGCCATGGAAGCCGGCGGCATCACGCTCATGGGCAACAACCTCAGCGGTGTGGCCGACGCCATCGAGCTCTCGCGGCGCACCATGCGGATCATCCGCCAAAATCTTTTCTGGGCCTTCGCCTACAACACGCTGGGGATCCCCATCGCCGCGCTGGGGCTGCTCTCGCCCATGCTGGCCGCCGCCGCCATGGCGGCTTCGAGCGTGACCGTGGTGAGCAACAGTTTGCGGCTGCGGTGACCGAGGGGCGTGAGAAGGTCGTGGATGCGGGGCGCGCGCCGCTGCTGGCCGTCGTTGTGGGGCGGGCAATCTTGCCTGGCAATCTTGCCCGCAGCCGCCTTCAGGCGGCTGTCTGGACTCGGCGAGAATCCTCGCGCGGCCAAGCGCCGGCTGAAAAGCCGGCGGCAGCCATGATTGGCTGCCCCGCAATGCGGCAAGCCGCAACCAAACGACCGAAGAAAAGACTTCACCGCGGAGGCGCGGAGACGCGGAGAAAGGCAAGGAACAAAAGCCCAAACGGAGAGTGAAAAGGAAGCAGCACTTGCGCCTTCCCGTGGTGGAGCGCGGAGGAAGCAGATAACCCGCATGGCTGCGAGCGTGATGAAGATCCGTAGCGAGGAAACAAGACACTGATGGTTAGGGCAGACTGAGCGAAAATCTTCGCAAGGGGAGAAGAACTCAAAGGGGTGTAATACTTAGGGAGCGCCGGTCATCCGCTTCAACCACGCCAGCGTCGCTTCCATCTCGATCGCCCGCGCGCCCGGCTTCCGGTCGTCCGCGATCCGCACCAGCGCGCAATCCACCTGGCGCGCGCGGAGCGCAAAATACAGCTCGTCGGATTGCGGATCGGGATCGCGCGCCAGAATCAGCGTCGGCGTCTTGAAGTTCTGCGCGAAGTAAATGGGTGAGTGCTTGACGTACTGATCCGGATCCTCCCACGGCAGCGCGTTCATCCAGTCGGCCGCATGGCGCGCCCCGCCGGACGAGGTCGCGACGTCCAGCGTCCAGTCGACAATCGGATGCACGGCCACCGCCGCCTTGAACCGGTCGCTATGTCCAATCAACCACGCCGCCAGCAAACCGCCCTTGACGGCCATATGCCGCGCATTAATCCAGCCTTGCGCCGCCATGAAATCGACGCCGCACAGCAGATCGTCGGCATCGTCGCCCGGAAAGCGCGTGGGCAGAAGGTAGCCAAACTCCTCGCCGTATCCCGGGGTGCCGCGCGGATTGATGCGCAGCGTCACGTAACCGCGCGCGGCGTAGATCTGGGCCCGCGGCGAGAATTCAACTCCCCACATGCGGCGCGGCGCGTCCGCAATATCGAGCAGTAGCGGATACGGTTGCGACGCATCGAAGCCCGGCGGCCTTATGACCCAACCCTGGATGGTCTTGCCTCCGGAGGGGAACGCAATCTCTTGCGCCACGCCCGCCTGGCGCTCCGCAATTAGAGCCTCGTTGGGCGCGGCCAGCACCACCGGAGCCGGAGCGACATCCACCGCGAACGTCACCACCTCCTCGGCTCGCGCCGCCGTGGAGCGCACCGAAACGGCGCGGCCATTGTCGGCCAGGGTGAAGCCGCGCAGGCGCTCGGCCGCGGAGGTGGCCTGCCGCGTGGAGCCGTCGTTGCGGCCGGCGTAAACGTGCGTGGATCCGCGGTCGTCGGCGATGAAATACACCGTGCGCGAATCGGAGCTCCACTGCGGGTCGGTGGCATCGCGGTCCAGCGTGCCGCCCAGCACCTTCGCGCCGCTGCCATCCGGGTTCATGACCATCAGCTTGCGAATCGAGTAGCTGCGCGGCCGCGAATCGGTGGCGAGGAAAGCGATGCGCGCTCCATCCGGGGCGATCACCGGATCCTGGTTGTGCCCGGCGCCTTTGGTCAATCGCCGCGCCGAGCCGTCGGCCACGCGAATCGAGTAGATTCCGCCATCGGCCGCCGCGCTCGAAATCGACTGGCCATCGGGCATCCAGGCCGGTTCACCCGCGGCCTCCAGATCGCCGGCCGGAATCCGCCGCGCCACTCCGCCCTCAACCGAAGCCACGAACCACCGCATGCGTTCCGGCGCGACGGGCCGCAGCAAAGGCAGGATGTCCGCCGGCGTCCATGCCGGCGTCGCAGCCTGCGAGGCGACCCGCGCCGTGAAGGCGATCCATTTCCCATCCGGGGACCAGGCGAACCGTTCGATCGGCCCGCTCGCGATCATCGATTCCCGGCGCGATTCCTCGTGCGATTCCTGGTGCGCCTCCACACGGCCCACGCGAAGCTCGACGCCACTCGACCGCTCCCTGATCCACGCCACGCGCGACCCGTCCGGCGACCAGCGCGGCGACCAGTCGCGCCACTCGCCATCGGTGATGCGGACGCGCTTTTTTCCGTCGGTGGAGACGGCCCACAAGTTGGAGTAGGACGCATCCGCCGCCCGCCCGCTCCAGCCTTCCACGTAGACCACCCACTGGCCATCCGGCCGGATGCGCGGGTCCGACACCGTCCGCCACTTCCACAGATCGGCCGGGTCCCATGGCTGCTGTCCCGCGCCGGCGGCCGCCACGGAAAAGAGCAGTGCGAGAAGGGTTTTTCGCACATTTCAGTCTCGCACAGTCCGCCCTTACCATTCGGCGCACAGGGTCACCAACCCGCGCCAGGAAAAGGGGGGAATTCCGGTATGCGCTTTCGACCGATTTCGGTTATGCTGTGTGGTACCTAAGCTTTGGAACGCGGCTCATGTTGAAGGGTAGCCCGCCGGGTGAGCGGGGCAATAGGGATACTCGGTCCCCAAACGTTGTTCATACGTCCATAACGGGAGAGAAGAGCCGTGCGCTCATTCAAATGTAATGGGATCAAGAGATGGCGGGTAGTGGCATACTAAACAGGACCAACGCGTCCGAAATTGGAGTTTCTGCTTGTTTAAGGGTCGGGCTCGGTCCCGCGTGCGTAGCGCAACTGTGCCCAAGTCCAACTAATCGTGACACTTAACAGTCTGAACGGGAGGTTATAAATGCGCAGATCAAGTTTGCTTCGAGGGTTTCTGGCGGCCGGCGGATTGCTGGCCTTCCTGATGGTTTGTCCGAATCGTGCTTTTTCTCAAGGGGCCGGTTCAGGTACCATGACCGGCAGCATAACTGACGCGTCGGGCGCGGTGGTGCCTGCGGCGAATGTGACCATCCGCAACACCGATACGGGCATCGAACGCAAGACCCAGACCAGCGACGCCGGGGTGTACACCGCGGCGTTTCTGCCACCGGGCCACTATAGCCTGGAGGCCGGTAAGTCGGGATTCGCCAGCGTGCTCCACAAGGACCTGATGCTGCAGGTGGGACAGACTCTGGCTATCAACGTAGCGTTGTCCGTGCAGTCCACGCAGCAGGAAGTGACGGTCACCGGCGCCGCGCCCGTGGTGGATACCGAAAAGACCGAGGTATCGCAGGTAGTCAGCGAGAATGCGGTCAGCAACCTGCCCATCGCCGGCCGGCGGTGGGACAGCTTCGTGCTGCTCACCCCCAACGTCACTACCGACGGCACCAGCGGGCTGGTCTCCTACCGGGGAATTTCCGGCCTTTACAACTCGAACACCGTGGATGGCGCCAACAACAATCAGGCGTTCTTCTCGGAGGCGCGCGGGCGGGCCAACAGCGGCGCCTACGTCTACAGCATGGACTCCATCAAAGAGTACCAGGTAACCGCAAGCAATTACAGCGCGGAACTGGGGCAGGCCGCGGGAGGCGTGGTGAATGCCGTGACCAAGTCCGGCGCCAACACTTTCCACGGCGACTTGTTCTACTATCTGCGCTATCCCACGTTCAATGCGCTCGATTCCTATCCAAAATCGCGGGGCACATACAGCCAGCCCATCCATCAATGGCAGCAGTTCGGCGGCAGCGGCAGCGGCTCGATGATCAAAGACAAGCTGTTTTACTTCGCCACGTACGATGGGTCGCGCAAAGTCAACCCCATCACGTATACCAGCAGCGTCTACAGTTCGACCGTGAGCGCCCTTTCCTGCCCCGCGCTGGTGACTACCACGCAGTGCGCCAACGCCAATAATTTCCTGTTCGGCCAGCAAGGCACGTTCCGGCGCGACACCAACCAGGATGTCGCCTTCGGCCGGCTGGATTACCAGGCCAGCGCGAGCAACCACCTCAGCAGCTCGTTCGATTTCATGAATTACCGCGCGCCCAATGCCTACACCACCGCGCCTACCGCCAACAACAGCTCGCTCGGCACCAACGGAAGCTACGTTTTCCACGAGCGCATCTTTGTGGCCAACTGGGACTCCACCATCTCCAATTCCGCCGTGAACAATCTCCGCTTCCAGTGGGGCCGCGACCTGGAAGTGGCCGGTTCCAACGCGCCCGCGCCCTACGTGAACCTCTCCAGCCTGATGACCTATGGCGAAAATTACGCTCTGCCGCGGACAGCCGAGCCGGACGAACACCGCATCCAGATTTCGGATACGCTCTCCAAGGTCCACGGCCGCCATACGTTTAAGACCGGCGTGGATCTGAACCTCATCCACGAAGTCATGATCAACCTGTACAACGGAACCGGCCAGTACGCTTACAGCGGCTCATCGGCGCAGGCCTCGTTCAACTCATGGGTGGAGGACATTTACGGAATCAACATCGGGGATGGCCTGACTGGCAAGCACTACAGCACGTTCACGCAGGTCAACGACCCCGTCACGCACGTGGGCAAGGACGATTTTCACGACAATGATTTCGCCGCCTTTTTCGAAGACAACTGGAAGGCGAGCTCGAAGCTGACGTTGAACATGGGCCTGCGCTACGACATCTTTGCGATTACGGCTCCGCCGCAGCCCAACACGCTGACGCCGCTCACCACGCTCTATACCTCTACCATTCACATCCCCAAGGACCAGATCGCGCCGCGTTTCGGCGCCGCCTGGCAGATCACGCCGAAGACCGTGCTGCGCACCGGCTACGGCATCTTCTACGCCAAGAGCACCAACAGCACCTACTACGCCACGCGCGTGGAGAACGGCGTGATTCAGCAAACGTTTACCTGCAGCCCGGTCTCGACCAATTCGAACTACTGCCCGGCATTAACGTTTCCCAACGTGATCTGGAACCCGCCCGGCCCGCCGCTGGCCGCGCCGTTCTCCGGCGCCCTGACGCCGCAGGTGGTCGGTTTCACGCCGCCCGCCGCCAGCCAGGTAACGCGCGGCCAGTCGCCCGACTGGGTCAATCCGCGAACCCACCAGGGCGACGTGACCCTGGAACGCCAGTTGCCTGGCGAACTCAGCGGCTCCGTCGCATACGTGGTGACCCGGGGCCTGCATCTGCCGATCTTCGTCGATGCCAACCTGGCTCCCTCCACGACCACGAAGACCTACGACATCCTGAGCAACGGCCAGACCGCGCAAACCTACACCGTTCCCTTCTATACCAGCCGCATCGACACCGGCACCGGCGACATCTTCGTCGGCTATAGCGATGTCAATTCCTGGTACAACTCGATGGTCCTCACTCTGCGCCGGCCGATGCGCCATGGCCTGGAGTTCACGGCCAATTACACGTTGAGCAAGGCGTTCGACGGCGCCATGGCGGCGGGAAACTTCGGCACGTTCAACGGCACCGATTATCCCATCGATCCCAAGAACCGCAAGCTCGAATACGCGCTTTCGGATCTCGACCAGCGCCAGCGGTTCGTGGCCAACGCCGTGTGGATGCCCTCGGCGAAGGGGCTCTCGAACCGGCCGGCCCGGCTGATCCTGGATGGCTGGGCGTTCTCCACCATCGTGACCATGTCCACCGGCCAGCCGGTAACGCCCTACATCACCGGCGCCCCGAGCCCGCTGGATGGCGGCGTGACCGGCGGCGTAGCCTACGCGGCTCCTACCCAGGGCCGCGCCGGCTGGCTGCCGCGCAATGCGTTCACCGCTCCCGGTTTTCACGACGTGGACTTCCGCGTGGGCCGGCAGTTCTCGATCACCGAACGGCTGAAGCTGTCGCTCATCGGCGAAGCTTTCAACCTGTTCAACCACACCAATGTCTCCGGCGTGAGCAATACCGCGTTCTCCTATCTCGCGCCCGGGTCCGGCCTTTGCGCCGGCCACACCAACGCTTGTTTCACTCCCTACACTTCCACCCCGTTCCTGGCTACCACGGCCACCAGTAACCTGCTCTGGGGGCCGCGGCAGTTGCAGCTTTCGGGACGCATCACGTTCTGAGATTTTTGACTCTGGTAGCGCCGGCGGTCTCCGCCGCCGGTGCTTTTCTTGAGCGTCAGGAGAGTGGCGTGGTTAGGCGCACAAGACACCGGCGGCATAGACCGCCGGCGCTGCCGGTTGGTTTATTGACAAGCTGGACAAGCTAAGGCTTGCCCCTAATCGGGGGCGCTTTAGGATATGCTGATCCATTATGAAGAAATTGTTGCTTGCCGTCTGCGCTGTATCCTGCCTGCTGATCGCCCAGGAAGCCGCGCAGGAAAAAGTGGACCAGGTCACCACCGCCAAGATCCGCAGTGAAGAAATGGAACACTCCCAGATCATGCGCATCGAGCACATGATCACCGACCGTTACGGACCGCGGCTTACCGGTTCGCCGAACCACGAAGCGGCCGTCAAGTGGGCCGTGGCCGAGTTCACCAGGTTCGGTCTCAAGAACGCGCATACCGAGTCGTGGGATTTTGCGCGCGCCGGCTGGATGAACGAACGGGCCGTCGGATTCATCAACTCGCCCGTCAAAGAGAATTTGAAATTTGAAGTGCTGGGGTGGACGCCTTCCACCAATGGCGCCGTCACCGGCTCGGCCATCCAGTTGATTCCACCGCAGGGGCCGGAAGTGCCGGTGGACCCCAATGCCCAGGCTGCCGGTGGCGGGCGCGGCGGTTTAGGCGGGCGCGGCGGCGGGCCCCAGAGGCTACAGCCCACCAAGGAAGAGTTCGCCCAGTGGATCGCCGCGAACCAAGACAAAGTCCGCGGCAAGATTGTCATGGTCGGCAAGCAAACCGTGGTTGACATCATGGCCGAGCAGCCGGCGCGGCGAAGAGATGATGCGGCGAACATAGCGCAGTACGATCCCGACAATCCCAACGCCGGCCGTGGCGGACGCGGCAACTTCCCCGGCGGCGGACGCGGCAGAGGCGGCACACCGGATCCCACCCGCATGACCGCGGCCGAAGTGCAGGACCAGATCGACGCCATGTTGCTCACGGGCGGCGCGCTGGTGCGCCTCAATGACGCCGCGCGGGCCAACGGGATCATCGTGGCCCAGTCGCATCGCGCCTACGACGTCACCAAGACCATTCCCACCGCCATCATCCGCAACGACGACTACGGCCGCATCGAACGACTTCTCGCCGATGGCGAAGACGTCCAGCTCGAATTCAACATCCTCAATCACACTTATCCCGAAGGCAAAACCAGTTACAACGTGGTCGCGGAAATCCCCGGCTCCGACAAGGCCGACGAGATCGTCATGCTGGGCGGCCACTTCGATTCCTGGCACGCCGCCACCGGCGCCACCGACAATGGCATCGGCTCCGCCATCATGATGGAAGCCGCGCGCGTGATCCAGTCCTTGGGCCTGAAGCCGCGCCGCACCATCCGCGTGGCGCTCTGGAGCGGCGAAGAGGAAGGCCTGCTCGGTTCGCTGGCCTACGTGAAGCAGCACTTCGGCACCGCCGAAGAGCCCAAGCCCGAATGGCAAAAGCTGGATGTCTACTTCAACGTGGATACCGGCACGGGGCGCATTCGCGGCGCCAGCGTTTTCGGCCCGCCGGCAGCGGCGGCGGCTCTCCGCCCGGTGTTCATGGACTTCCTGTATTACGGCGTGGGCGGCATCAGCACCACCAGCAGCCGCGCCACCGGCGGAACCGACAGCACGTCGTTCAACAACGCCGGCCTCGCGGGCGTGGGCTGCTCGCAGGACCCCATCGATTACAATGTCCTGACGCACCACACCAACCTCGACACCTACGAACGGATTCTGCCGGACGATGTGAAGAAGGACGCCGCCATCATCGCCGCCGCCGTGTGGCACGCCGCCAACCGCGACCAGATGATTCCGCGCTTCACCAAGGAAACCATGCCCGCGCCGCAACCGGCTCGGTAGCTGCTGGTAGCGCCGGCGGTCTTGCCGCCGGTGTCTTGTGCGCGGTTGCGGCCTGAGTGGGACAGGCCTCCCGGCCTGTCGGCCCTTTTTCCGCAACCTGTTAGTCTGTTACTCATGATCACCAGACTGCTTGGAGCGGGTGGACCATCGGTGTCCGCCCTGGCGCTCGGCTGCATGGGCATGTCCGGCGCGTACGGCCCCAGCGACGAGGCCGAGAGCATCGCGACCATCCACGCCGCCATCGACGCCGGGATCAACCTGCTCGACACCGGCGATTTCTACGGCATGGGCCACAACGAAATGTTGATTGGCCGGGCCATCGAAGGGCGCCGCAACCAAGTACTGCTCTCCGTGAAATTCGGCGGCATGCGCATGCCCAACGGCGCTTTCATCGGGCTCGACGGCCGGCCGAATGCCGTCAAGAACTTCCTCTCCTACAGCCTCCAGCGGCTGCGCACCGATCACATCGATATCTACCGCCTCACGCGTCCGGATCCCGCGGTTCCCATCGAGGAGACCGTCGGGGCCATCGCCGAGCTGATCCAGGCCGGCTATGTCCGCTACGTGGGGCTTTCGGAATCCGGCGCGGGCACTATCCGGCGCGCGCACGCGACGCACGCGGTGTGCGATTTGCAGATCGAGTACTCACTGGCCAGCCGCTCGATCGAGCGCGAAATTCTTCCCACCGTGCGCGAGCTCG
>JBEKDA010000037.1:0-56986 GCA_050014595.1 Bryobacteraceae bacterium | reverse complement strand
TGGCAACAGCTCGCCGCCTCGGGAGGAGTCCCGCCCTACACCTGGTCCGTGGTATCAGGCGGGCTTCCGCCTGGACTGAGCCTTGCGGCCAATGGCACGCTCAGCGGGACGCCGTCGGCGGCGGGCTCGTACACGTTCACCGTGCGGGTCACCGACAGCAACTCCGCCACGGCAACCCAGCAGTTCAGCGTGACCGTGAATGCCGCGCCGCCGGAGACAATTTCGGCGCCGGCGGCGCCCGGTGGGCCGCCGATTGCGCTGGTGGGCCCAATCTATGCCTTGACAGCCAGTGGCGCGGTTTCATCCTTGGGTCACGCCATCCAATACCGCTTCAGTTGGGGAGACGGCTCCGACTCCGGTTGGCTGCCGGTTGGGACGGCCGCGGCCGTTCACGCCTGGACCGCCGTGGGCAACTACCAGGTCACGCTGCTGGCCCGTTGCGCCACCGACTATGTGGTTTCCCCGGTTTCCGCCGTGCTTCAGGTGTCGGTGCAGGACTTCTCGCTCGTCGCCAACTACAGCTATGCCCCGGTCTTCGCGGGCCACACCGTCAGCCTGCCTGTCGCGACCGCCTGCGCCAACGGCTTCGCCGGCAACACCTTGACCATCACCAGCGTGAGCTATGGCAACGGGGCGCAGGCGCTGCAGGCGGTGATGCCACCCCAGTTCAGCAACTGGTATCCCGCGTGCGGCAGCTCAACCACCATCACCATCCAGGTCTTCTCCTCGGCACTGCCAGGCTACTACCCGGTTACGGTCACTGCCTCAGGCACCGCTGGAGGTCAGAGCGTGCAGCGCTCCGCAACCCTGGCAGTGAGCGTCGTCACGTCGCAGGCATCGGGATTAGTGGCGACGCCATACGCGCAAACCGTAACCCAGGGCGGCTCCGCCTGGTTCTCGATGGCGCTCATTCTCACGAACGGCTTCAGCGGCACGGTGAGTCTCTCTTGCAGTTCGCCGTCGCCCCTTTGCCCGTCGGTGACCTTCAACCCATCCTCCTTGTCGGGCTCCGCCACCTCAACCATGACGGTTACCACCGCCGCCGACACGCCACCCGGCGCCTATACTATCAATGTGAGTGGCACGAGCCCTGGACAGAACACGGTATCCACGAGCGTCGTGCTCACGGTGAGCAGCACGACCGTGCTCACGCTGTCCCCTCCCTTGCCTCCACCGACGGTGCCGGCTAATGGCCAGCCAGTATCGGCCACCTACAACTTTTCCTCCGGCAATCCGAACTGGCTGATCGGCAGCGGCTGCACCTGCGGTGATAGCAATGTCTCCGCGCAGGTCGCCCAATATGGATCGAGTTCGGCGGGGCTCAATGTCGTGGTGAGCCCCGGCGACAATAGCCACTCGGGGACCGTCGACTGCCCCTGGAACGGCGGAGGCGGCTGGGGCGTGGTCCATCTGCCGATAGTAATCAGTCCGGCGCCGGTGATTTCGAGCGTGACGGACGCAGCCGGCGATCCAACTGCGGTTCTCTACGCCGGGGGAACCGCCACCATCACAATCAACGGGGCCAACTTCGGGTCGGCTGGCGGCCAACTCTTCTTCTGCACGGCGGGAGCGAGCCCCTGTGTGCTTCCGGGCAACGCGACACCCATGTCCTATAACTTCTCGTCCTGTTCGGGGTGCTCCTGGACCGACAACCAGATCGTTACGACGGTGACACTGCCGTCGACGGCCCCTGGCGGGGCCTGGCAGATGTTCGTCATATCGCTGGTTTGGCTTCAATCGACCGCCTGGAGCAACCCGTCCATGGGGAACCTCCAGGTGTATCCGACACCTACGGTTACCATTACCCGGCAGAGCCTCACGCAGTTCACAGCAACCGGATCTCCCCAGGGCGGCAGTTTTGCATACGGCGTTGGCTGCCTAATCGGTAGCTGTCCAGGTCCCGAACCGCTCATTGCGTTTTCGCCCGGCGTCACCGCGCAGACTAATCCGAACACCGCCGTTCTGACAAGCCCCACCAATTCCTGCACCAACCAGGTCCCTTGCCCAGGCACCCTAGCAGGCGTTACCGCAACCTACACGTTACCCGATCCCATTCTGATCCTAAACGCGACCGCACAGTCCAATGTGGCCACCTTTGGGATGTCGTGCTACATGAACGCCTTAGAGACGGACTATATGAATGGCCCCGGCCAGTGCTCGAACGGCCAGAGCCAGACGAATCCCCCGAACGTCACCGGTACGTTTTGCAGCGCTTTTCTTTCTGGCGTTAAGCTGCAGGGGTCCGGCTTTTCTGCAAACGGTACGGCCCTCCAATACGACGTAACCTCAGGAACCTATTATTTCCCCTCCCAAAATACTCCTACTGGTGCTGACGGTCCTTTGATCGCCGGCCAAACAGTAGCGCGAAATTTCTCGACCATTCCGAGGGGCCAAGGCTGGACCGTAACCGTGGACGGTGTCCGCACCGATTTGAGTTTAAGGGCCACCGACACAGGCGACCCTGGCTACATCACAGCATATCGCCTTGACCTATTCAATGGCGCCGGAAAGAGTGCGTGCGCCAACTACCCTAACCCGATGGGCGTCGCCGCCTGCTCGCCGGGCGGTGCCGCTTGCCCTGGGAGTGCAATCCAATGAAGGCAGGATCGAAAAAAACCATGCTCAGCTTGGTTAGCGCCGTCATCGTATGCGGAGGACTCCGTGCCGCAGGGTCCGGGACCGTCATCGCCGCCCTGAAGGGTGCGGAAGTCATATTGGCGGACCGCGCCGGCGGAAGCGTTACGAGGCTAACGGGCGATCCACGGAGCAAGTGGGCACTTCGCTGGCTGCCGGATGGACAGCGGATCTCGTACCTTGTCCCCGGCGAGAACGCGGACAAGGAGTTTGCTAAGTTCCTGATGGAGCGGTGGCCGAGGCTGGTCATCAGCGACCTTACGGGCCAAGTCACCCGTGAAATTCCGCTCAGGCCAGCCGACAACTCCAGCAATCCCGACTCTATTCGGGCGATCGAGAAAGTCGAGTGGCTGTCGAACCGGCTCGTTCGGTTCGAGGGCAGCTTTGGCCCGCGGAACTGCGCGAGCTTTGACCTCGATCTCGATACCGGTAAGACGTTTAGCGAACGGGACGGGGAATGTAGCTCGTTCAACGTATCGCCAGACGGAAGACATATTGCCTACCGCGAACCCGTATCCATGGGAACCTGGGACGACCGCGCTCACCGCGTTGACATAGAGGACACAGCGGTGAGCTCCGCCCGCCCCCAGAGGTCACCAATACCACCGGAGCGAGCCTCATCTGAGCAAGCGGCGGTCAGCTACGCGGGCACCAGCAAGGCAGGAATACACCTGGAGGCGGGGCCGGTGTGGTCTGAGGACAGTCAATGGGTTGCGATCGTCGAACGCCAAATCGACTCGGACCGGATTGCGGTTACAACGCTCTCGATCCGGGGACAGGTGGTGACCGTGCAGGTGCCAAGCGACATGAGGGATGACCCAACGCTAACCTGGATAGGGGACCGCGTGGCCCTGGGTTCAGGCCGGAGCGCCCTGGTCGTTGATACAGCCCGTCGAGCGTACCTACCGCTAGACAGCGATACCTCCGCAATCTTGAAAGAGGCTACGCGCACCCGCCAGAGGATCAGCGACGATCAGCAGGGTATCGAGGATGCATTGAAACGGTTGGGAGCGCGTGAGGGTGTGGCTAGGCCCAATTAGATGGGGGCGGCTCTCTGCGCGCCGACCTGCGCGGACTGAAAACGGAAGACGGGAAAACGGGTCGGGAAAACTGAAAACCGAAAACGCGTGAGAAAACCCGTGACAAAGAAAACCCGTAAAACCCGTGACAGGCTACGTGTTGCCCATTTTCCCGAGACGGAAAGCCCCCACCAGGCACAATATGTCATGTCCAGACTCGCTCGGGTGATTGCTGCCGGACTGCCCCACCACATCACGCAGCGCGGCAACTATCGGCAGAACATCTTTTGCAACGACGGCGATCGCATCACCTATCTCGGCCTTATCTCCGAGTATTCGAAACCTGCACGTCTCCGGCTGATCGGCTATTGCCTCATGACCAACCACGTGCACCTGATCGTGGTGCCCGAACGTGAGGACTCCCTGGCGCGCGGTTTGGGGCAAGCGCATTGCCGCTATGCCCATTGCGTGAATGCCCGCCTGCACTCGACCGGCCACCTCCGGCAGAATCGCTTCTACTCCACCGTGATGGACGAGTCACACCTGCTGGCCGCCATGCGCTATGTCGAAAGGAATCCGGTGAGGGCCGGCATGGTGGCCGACGCCGCCGGGTACCGCTGGTCCAGTGCCATGGCGCATCTGACCGGGCTGGATGTGACCGGATGCCTCGACCTGCGGTACTGGGCGGCGCGCGTCGGTCCGGAGGAATGGCGTAGCGAATTGGGGGTGACGGAAGAGCCCGATGAATGGGCGGCGATCCGCGTCCAAACGGCGACCGGGAGGCCGCTCGGTTCGAAGGAGTTCGTCGCCGAACTCGGGCGGAAGATGCGGCGAGTGCTGGAACCGCGCGCGATTGGGCGGCCGCGGAAGAGCCCAGAGGGGCGGCGCGACCAACGCCGTACAGACCGCGCTATCCTTTGCACTTGGGCAGGAAAATGGAAACAGGTAGCCTGTCACGGTTTTTCTGTCACGGTTTTTCACGGTTTTTCGCGGTTTTTTACTAGAATACGCGTCCTGAGAAGGGGCCAAAATTGCAGGATGTCACAGGCGACAAAGAGAAGTCCCGCGAAAATGCGTCCGCCAGACTATCGGTAATCAATGCCGGACATCGAACGGTTATACCCGACGTGGTAGCGTTGACACGCCGGACGATGACAAAGGCTCCCAGCCATGATTGGTTTCCGGAGCCAAAGTTCTGGTAAATCGTCAGGTCCTCAAAAACGCTGCCCGTCGCCAGATAGAAGTTGAGGAAGAGGTTCGGGGAATTCCCGGCAAGCGTCCCATTCCGTACCGTTGCGCCGATTACTGCACCAGATTGAATCAACGCAGTTTGGGGACTACCCGAAAAGTTCTGTTGCGCCCCGGTCATGCTGAACCCATTCAGGTCCAGCGTTACGTTGTTGGCTGTTATCGAAATGCCGCTGACGCCATTTGGAACTATCAAATTGCCGGAAAGCTTGTAGCTCCCCGGCTGCGAGATGACATACGGGAAACCGCCCGCAGCCATGATAGTCGACTGGTTGATGAGAATCTGGCCGTCCGCCGCGAAAGCACAGGCTGGCAGCAGAAAGGTTGCGAGGGCGAAGAGAGTCGTTTTCATTTGGTTCTTCTCCTGTGAGTTCTCCACGCGATCAAGGAAAGCGCGGGGTACAGCAAAAGTAAAAGGCGCAGGCTCGGGAACGGTGGCACTCCCGACGTTCGAACCGCTGTAGGTGGTCACCGACGCCTGAATATCCGTTGCGCGGTCGTCCTCCAACAGGTCCAGCGCGGGAACCAGCCCGAAAATGGCTTGGGCCCCATCGGCGATGTTATTCAGGGCTGGATTGTTCACGGCTGGGCCGGTGCCGTCCTGCGTCGATTGCGTGATCAGCCCGCCGATTGAGTTTGTGCCGGCATTGGTCAAGCGCGCACATGTGCATACTGCCGCGTCCGCCCACAGCCGACTCAAGCGCAACCTTTCGGCTCTTTCCCGAATCATGTTTTCAAGGACTCCATCCAAAGTCTAAATGTGGTTTTCTTGTGTCCTTCTCTCAGCCGGTCTCCGGCTCAGGATTTCGAACCCCTGCGCCTCACCAGCGCGCTCCTCGCCGCGGCCAAGCCCGCCAGCGCGCACCCCACCTCCACCGCCAGGTCGGGCTCCGGAACCGGGCTGTAGGAATAGCTGTAGGACGAGCCCTGAATATCGGTGGTCCCGTCGTCTTCCAGCAGGTCGAGAGGATGCGGCTGGTCCAGCCCAATCGCTCCGGCGCCGACGGACGTCAGATCCGTCGCCAGAATCTTGAAGTTGGCGTCCAGTTGGTTGCCAAAGGCGCATCCGCTGCCCGTGGTCAGGCAGCCGAGCAGGCTGAAGTCGTCAAAAATGCCGTCCGCGGAGATGGTGAGGCTGATGGCGTCGAAGCTGGTTTCGCTCGCCGCTGCCACAAGGTCGCTGAATGTCAGGCTGTCTCCGGTCAAATCATAAGTCGTCAGAGCCGTGAGGGAGACCAAAGGCGAAATCAACTTCACCGTAAAAGCATCCCCGTCGACAATGTTATTCAGTCCGGGGTTATTCACAGCCGGACCGGTTCCATCCGGAGTAGACTGCGTGATGAAGCCGCCGAACGTAAGAATCGAACCGGCCGAAGCCTGGCTCACCAGCAAGCATATCGCCGCGCCCGCCAGCAGCCATCGGCGCACGAGGCCTCCGCGTATCACAAAATTGTCATTTACCGGCAGATCCAGGCGCATTTTTCGATCCTCGTTCACCGCAGCTCGATCCCGATCCCGGCCAAACCGGACAGCATCATGCCGGTCCCTCCCGGCGGCCAGGATAAGACTCTAACGCGTCTGCCGCGGTTCGCCAAGAGCATGAATGTGCGCCCCCAGAGCGGCAAGCCGCAACCAAGGGGCGGGCTGATGCGGCTGTAAGATGCCGCCCGAAGCGCCGACAAGAATGTCGGCGTTGCAGGCTCGAAAGCCTGCTCCACGAGGGGTAACGAGATCTTCGCAGGGGGGAAGCATCTAAAGGGGTGCAATACCGGGACTCAAATCACGCCCTTCCGTATGGCCTTCCGTCGCCGATTTACGCCGATTTACGCGATTCTGCGCTTTCGCAGCGCGATGCCGATCCCGGCCAAGCCGGACAGAAACATCACGATGGTGGATGGCTCGGGCGTGGAGCCGCCCGTCACGGGAGTTCCGGACACACTGAAGATCGCATTATAGGCTGTCGCAGCGTAAGGGCTGTCGGGTGGAAACCCCGGATCACGGGAACCCGACAGGGCGACGTCCGATCCTTGGGTGACTCCCGAGCCCAACGTCTGCGATGGCGAGCTTGCGACGGTCCAATAGAGGGTAGTTTGAGGGTCGATCAGCAGGAAATAGGTGCCCGGGCCAAGGGTAAGTCCGGAGAACAAAGGAGTCATCGTATTGAGGGCGCAGCAAGAGGTGGGCAGATTTACGATGGAAAAGGAGGCGACTTCGTCGGCGATGGTGGTTCCGGGTCCAAGCTGTGTCATCAGATAAGCGGTACCGTTACCTTGGGAGATGCCATTCGTGGCCAGGTCGGCGCCGATAGTGACACTGGAATAGGTCCCGGTTTGGGTCCAGGTTGCGGCGCGCCACACGTCGACCGTGCCGGCTGAGCCTGCGCTACCCAGATCCTGGACAATGATCCCTCCGAATGCCGGCCCCGCCAGCAGAGCGGCCGCAGCCGCAAAGAAGAAGATACGCGTTGTTTTCATGGTTTCCTCCTAGAATCGCGTCACGCCGATGGCCGCCGTAAATCGGGATTTCCCGAGATTGTTCCCGCCGCTCGCGGTGGAAGAGCCGCGGCGGGTGAACTCGATTGGTTTGAGCATCCGCATCCCTCCTGGCAGCCAGGATTAGACTCTAACGCGTCTGCCGCCGTTCGCCAAGAGCATGAATGTGCGCCCCACCGGGGCTCAAATCACGCCCTTCCGTATGGCCTTGGAAACCGCCTCCGAACGCGAGTGCACGTGCAGCTTTTCGTAAATCCCACGGATGTGATTGCGCACCGTGTTGGCCGTGATGCCCAACTGCTCCGCCAGGGCCGTGTAGCTGTAGCCTTCGGCGAGCAGGCCCAGCACGCTCAACTCGCGCGGCGAGAGACCGTGGCCGGCGGACTTGCGCGGCACGCCGGTCTGCTGGAAGAGGGTGACAACGCGGCGCGCGATCTCGGGCGTCATGGGCGCCCCGCCCTGGTGCGCTTCGGCGATGGCCTCCAGCAGTCGCCCCGGCGCAGTCTTCTTGAGCAGATACCCGCAGGCGCCATTGCAGATGGATTCGAACACGTGGTCCTGGGCGTCGAACACGGTCAGCATCACGATCTGCACGCCGGGGTGCTTGCCGAGCAGCAGCTTGACGCCCTCCGTGCCGGACACCCCGGGCAGGTTGATGTCCAGCAGGATCACGTGGGGAGCGGGATAGGGCAACCGCAGAGCCTCTTCCACGCTGCGGAACTGGCCCACGCACTCGTATCCGGGCGTGCCGCCGATCAACAGCGCCAGGCCCTGCCTGGTAGAGCGGTCGTCCTCGACGATGGCTACTCGAATCGCGCCGCCAGCCGCCATTGGTTTTTTGTCTTCCATGTTCGCTCTTGGACCCGAGCGCTCAGGCGGAACGGAGATTCCTCATTAACCTCCATTCCACCAGCCGCGCGGTAGAGCATACTTGTGCGCCCCGGCTATAGGGAAGCGCAACCTCACTTCCGTCCCGCCGGCCGAGGCGGGTGCGATTTCGAACGCTCCGCCGAGCGCCTGGGCGCGGGTGCGCATGTTAGCCAGGCCGTTACCGGTCTCGGGCTCGGGCTCGGGGAGCCCGCGGCCATCGTCGCGAACCTCCACCGAGCATTCGCCGTGGCGCACCCCGATGGTCACCGTGACGCGGGAGCATCGGGCGTGGCGGGCAGCGTTATGCACCGCCTCTTTCACCATGAGAAACACGTTGCGCCGCTGGTCCGGCGACAGGGCGAGGCCTTCCAACTCCGGCGGCGCGTCCAGGTTCCACGCAATGCCCCGCGGCTCCAACATCTCGCCGGCGGACTGGCGGATGCGCCGCAGCAGGCTCCGCATGTCGTCGCGGCGGGGATCGATGGCCCACACGATATCGCTCATTCCGTCCACCAGCCCGCGCGCGGTTTCGGCAATCTCCGCCAGACGCTGGCCCGGCTCGGACTGCGCCAGCCCGGCTTGCCGGTTGACGATCTCGCTGAGGATGGCCACGCGCGACAGGCTGGCGCCGAGGTCGTCGTGCAGGTCGGTGGCGATTCGTGTGCGAACGCGCTCGAGCTCGATCTGCCGCGCGAGATGGTAGCGGTGCGCGCCATGGACCATCAACGCGAGCGCCGCGGCAACCAGCGAGACGAACCACCACTGGCGCCACAGCGGAGGCAGAATCTGAAAGGCCACTTCCGCGGGCGCCGCGCTGGCCACGCCTCCCATGGTCACCGCGCGCACCAGGAAGCGGTACTTGCCGGGAGGAAGGCTGGCGTAGTTCACGGAGCGCGGCGTGGAGGGCGCGCTCCACCGTGCGTCCGCGCCATCCAGCTTGTACTGATACCGGAGCGCTTCGCCCATGCCGACAAATTCGATGTACACCTGCCGCTGATTCGGTTCCAGCCGCAAGCCGGCCACGCGCTCCACACCGGGATCGGCCACGGCGCGCGGCTCGCCATTGATATTCAGCCCGGTGATGTAAACCGGGGGTGCGGCCGCGGTGGTTGCCGGAGCCGGCTCCATCCTGGAGAGACCCATGGTGGCGCCGAACCACATGGCGCCCTGGCGGTCCTGGTGAATCGAGGAGATCATCCCGCCGGCAAGGCCGTCCGAGGTGGAGTAGTGCTTGAAGTTGCCAGTGGCGGGGTCGAGCCGGTCCAGGCCGCGCGCGGTGCCGGCGTAGATCCGGCCCATGCGATCCTCACCGACGCGGCGTACCGAAACGCTGGAGAGCCCCTGCGCGGTGGTGTAGGCTTCGAAGCGCGGGCGGGGCGCTGTGGGATCGTCGATGCGGCCCAGACCGCTGTCTCCGGAAGCCACCCAGAGCCGCCCCGCGTGATCCACGAACAGCGCTGAAATCCAGCCGGCCGGAATGGCGCCGGACGGGCTGAAGCGCTCGAACCGGCCGTCGCGATAGCGCACCAGGCCGCAGGGCTTGCGCGTGTTGGCGTCGTTGCTGAAGCCGATCCACAGGTTGCCCGCCCGATCCTCTGCGTAGGCCGAAGCGTACCCCGGCACGTTGTCTTCCGTATAGTGGTGCAATCGTCCCGTGGCGCGCTCCCATCGGCTGGGACCACCGCCGCTGCCGATGCTGGTGATCCAGATGTCGCCGCGCGAGTCTTCGAACAGGCGGAAGATGTCGTTGGCACGCAGGCCGTCGTGGACGGTGTACACGGCTTTCGGCGGCGTGTGTGCAAGCTGCTCGAACGCGGGCACCCTGGGAAAGCGGCACACCCCTTCGCCGGTCGCGATCCACCATTCGCCGGCGCGATCCCGCAACGCGCTCTGGCCCGACGCCCAACCGAAGTAGCGGATGCCGGGTGGATAGAGCGGGCGAACGGATGTGAACACGCCGCCCGCATACCGGTGCAGCAGAATGCTGGAGGTTTCATTGGAGACGGCATACAAATCGCCGTCGCTTTCGAGCAACTGGGTGATGGAGCGGCTGCCCATTCGCTCGGCGGCGGTGAACGTGGCGAAGCCGTCGCGCGCGATGCGCGCCAGGCCGTGGTCCACGCCGGCCCAGAGGTTGCCATCGCGGTCCTCGTTGAGCGCCAGTACGGCGCGCCCGCTGAGTCCTTCACCGGCGGAATAATTGCGGAAGCGCTCGCCGATGCGCTCACTGAGCGCCAGCGCGGTGCCTACCCAGAGCGTGCCGCCGGCGGACTGGAAGATGGAATGCACGCGCGCGCTGGCGAGCCCGTCGGCGACGCCGTAGACACGTTCCAGGCGTGGCTCCGCGCCATCGATGGCGACGCGCCACAGGCCGGAGAGAGTAGCCGCCCAGAGACGGCCATCGCGGTCGATGCAGAGCGCGTTCACGGTGTCGTGGGGCGGACCACCGGGCGAGCCGGCGAAGCAGGCGGTGGCGCCATCGGGCGCGCGGCGGCAGAGACCGGAACTGGTGCCCAGCCAGATGTTGCCGGAGCGATCTTCGGCCAGCGACTTCACCGCCTCGGAGGTGGAGTATCCCAGGCTCTCCCAGTGCGGCTGCGGATGCCGGCCGCCGGGATCCTGGATGCGATAGAGGCCGCCCGGCGCGCCCGCCCATACGGTTCCCGACCGATCCTCGAGCAGCGCGAAAACGGTGCCGGGCACGCCGAGGGACACGAACTTTCGCGGCGATCCGAGCGGCGCGGCCGGGTCCAGCCGGGCGAGGCCATCGTCGGTCGCGGCCAGGTAGACGCCCTGCCGCGTCTGCAGAAACGCGTTGACCGTGCGGTGCGGCAGACCCTGCGCCGATCCATAATTCACGAACCCGTAGCCATCGAAGCGGGACAGACCTTCGGCGGTGCAGAACCACAGAAACCCGCGCGAATCCGGCACGATGCAGTCGACCGCGTCGCGCGCCAGTCCGTCGGCCGTGGTGTAGATGCGCAGTGGCAGTTGCGTGGCGAAGCCGCTCGCAACAACAAATGCCGCCAGGCAGCCGGTCAATCCCTTCCCGGTAAAGTTGCTCATAGCTGCGGCTCTTCAGTATAGCCGGGTGGAGAAGCTGTGAGCCTGCGAACAACGAAGAGGGGTGCGCGTCTTAAAAGTGGATGCCGGCAGCGGTAAGTTCGGAGGACCAGGGACAGATTGGTTTATTGCCCTCGCGCGCAGTGCCACGTCACGCAGGGTGGGCGTCCCCACCCAGGGTTTGCGGTAAAAGACGCTGTGTTTCAGAGGCAGTGCCGATAGAAACGCCACAGTTATTCATAAGAATGTTGAATTTTGCGGCATCCGCATGTGGAAATCCACGTGCAAGGGTGGCAGTCGAATCCCGTGGAAACCCAGGAGGATACACCTGTGGATAATGAAACTCTAACGATTACAGACAACCGGACTAACCAGACTTATACCGTACCGATCTCCCGTGGCACCATCCGCGCCATGGACCTGCGCCAGATCAAGACTGGCGCCGACGATTTCGGCCTGATGACCTACGATCCGGCCTTCATGAATACCGCCTCCTGCCAGAGCGCGATCACGTATCTGGACGGCGATAAGGGGATTCTGCGTTATCGCGGTTACCCGATCGAGCAGTTGGCTGAGAACTGCACGTTCCTGGAGGTTGCCTACCTCCTGCTCAACGGCGAACTGCCGACCGAAGAAGAGCTGGCAAACTGGAACCGCGAAGTGTTGCGGCACACCATGATCCACGAGAAGCTGAAGAAAGTCATGGAGGGCTTCAACTACGATGCGCATCCCATGGGCATGCTGATGGGTGCGGTGGCGGCGCTTTCGACGTTCTATCCCGATGCGCGGAACATTTTCGACCCGGCCAGCCGGGACGAGCAGATCGCGCGGCTGATCGGCAAGATGCCGACGATCGCGGCGTATGCGTACCGTCACCGGCTGGGACTGCCGTACGTGTATCCCGATCCGGAGCTTTGCTACACGAAGAACTACATGAACATGCTGTGGAAGCGGACGGAGCCGAAGTACGCCGCGAACCCGGTGATCGCGCACGCGTTGGAGGTGCTGTTCATCCTGCATGCGGATCACGAGCAGAATTGTTCGACCAACACCATGCGGGCGGTGGGCAGCTCGCACGCCGACCCATACGCCACCACCGCCGCGGCCATCGCCGCGCTGTGGGGCCCGCTGCACGGCGGAGCCAACGAAGAAGTGCTGCGCATGCTGGACGAAATCGGCAAGGTCAGCGAGATCCCGGGCTTCATCGCGCAAGTAAAGGAAGGCAAGCGCAAGCTGATGGGGTTCGGACACCGGGTGTACAAGAACTACGATCCGCGCGCCCGCATCATCAAGCGCGTGGCTGAAGAGGTGTTCGAGGTGACGGGACGCAATCCGAAGCTGGACATTGCGCTGGAGCTGGAAAAGATTGCGCTGTCGGACGAGTACTTCATCAAGCGGAAGCTCTACCCGAACGTGGATTTTTACTCGGGCATCATCTACCAGGCGATGGGGTTCACGCCCGACCAGTTCACGGTGCTGTTTGCGATCCCGCGGACCGTGGGGTGGCTGGCGCAGTGGCAGGAGTTGCTGGGGGACGCGGACCAGAAGATCGCGCGCCCGCGCCAGGTTTACATCGGCGAAGACGCGCGCAACTTCGTGCCCTTCGCCCAGCGGGGCAAGCGACAGACGGCTACGGCCTAGCCCCGGGCCGGTGCGGCGTCCAAGAAACAGATGGACAGTCATCCCGTGGGAGAGAGCCGCCTGAAAGGCGGCTGCGCCCAGGATTGGCCGCCCCGCAACCTGGCGCCCGCCGCTATCGGCCACCGCTGCGGTCGCTCGACGGCGGCACAATGTGGCTCAGGCGGAGGTAGACCGAGATATAGCCGTACTCCTCTTCGCTGTGGGCGACATCGGTGATCAGTGTGCCCAGCTTGGAACGCTGGCCCACCATCTCGGTGGCATTGGCATCGGTGATGCTGTCCCACGCCTTATCGCATTCCACGTAGGATGCCGCCAGCGCCGCTACCAGGTCTGCTTTGGTCTTCTTGGTACTGGCGTCTCCCTGCTTGCGGGGACCTGTAACGGAGCTGCAAAAGCCGGTTTGATGGTCGGCCACGTGGGCTACCAATTCGCCGAACGAGCGGATTTCCGGCACCGGCTTGAAGCCGTAATTCTCTTCCGGCATGGATGCCGCGACCTTGGTCCAGTAGCCTTTGTATTGGGCGTAGGCCCGTTTCATTTCGCCGATCAACGGGTTGGTGGTTTGCGCCTGTAGCCCGGCGGCGCCGGCCAGTGAGGCAGCCACAATCAGCAATGCAGTGCGGTTCATGTGCAATCTCCTCTTCGGTGTGATGCCATTTTACCCCAAGCGGCGATCGAAGGGACGAATTCCATCAGCGTGACGCCAGCCACTCCCTGAGCAACCGGTAGGTGAAGCCCCAAAGCGGCACGCCCTTCAAGTCCATCGCCGGGAACCGGTGGTCGGCGGGCATCCCCGGCACGGATCGGAGCGAGTGTCGCGCGGGGTCCTCCAGCATTTTTACTGGAACCCACAAAGCTTCCACCGCCTCGCGCGGATCGAGCACGGTGGGCAGTGGTTCCGGCACCCGGAAAACGAACGGCGCCACCGTCAGAAACGGTCCGGCGGCGCGGCCGGCAAGGGTGGGCGGGAGCGCCGTTTCCAGGCTTTGGCGCTCCAGCCGGATGCCGCATTCCTCGTCCAGCTCGCGCAGCGCCGTGTGGAGCAGGTCGGGATCTTGGGGATCGCGGCGGCCACCCGGAAAGGACCAGTGGCCCGACCACGGGTCGTCCCGCCGCTCCGCGCGCCGGATGAGGAGGATGGATTCTTCGGGAGACCGCGCGCACACAATCGCAACCGCCGCTTCCGGTTCCGCTGTCATGGTTTCTTCAGCAGCTCCAGCGCCGCGGAGGTGGTCGCGACGATGCCCGCGCGCATGGCCGGCTCCACTTGCGGATAGAAGACGCTCGAATGCAGCGAGGGCAGCGGGTTTCCGGTGCGGCGGCTCTCTTCGATTTGTTGCGCGGAGACGGCGCCCAACTGGAAGATCACGGTGGGAATCTGGTGGCCCGCAAGGCCGAACAAGCCGAAGTCTTCGCTGACCATCATGGGCTTCGACTCGCCGACGTTGGCCGCGCCCAGCGCCGCTTCGAAGACGCCGCGCAGCCGCGCCGCCAGCTTCGGGTCGTTGTAAGTGGGCGGAACCGCCTCCGTGTCACTCACCTTCACAATGGGCGCGCGATCGTCCGGCACGCCGGCGGCCAGCGCCACACCCTGCGCCATGCGCTTAATGGAGGAGAGAATATGCTCGCGCACGTCCTCGCTGAAGGCGCGCGTGGTGAGTTGCAGCACCACGTCGTCCGGAATGATGTTGCCCTTGGTCCCGCCATGGATCGAGCCGACCGTCACCACCGCCGGATCGAGCGGCAGCATCTGGCGGCTCACGATGGTTTGCAACTCCATGATGAATTCGGCGGCCATCACCACCGGGTCTTTCGTCAACTCGGGATGCGCGCCATGGCCGCCCATGCCGCGCATGGTCACTTCGACGGCCGTCGACCCGGCGTAGATGGGACCACCCAGGACGCCCACCTTGCCGGCCTCGATAGTGGGCTCATCGTGTAGTGCGATGGCGAAATCCGGCTTCGGAAAGCGCGAGTAGAAGCCGTCGTTGAGCATGGCGCGCGCGCCATCCACGGTTTCCTCGGAAGGCTGGCCGATCAGCACCAGCGTGCCGCTCCAACGCTCCTTCAGCTTGGCCAGGGTGCGCGCCGTTCCCAGCAGCGACGTCATGTGGAGGTCGTGGCCGCAGGCGTGCATCACGCCGACCTCCTGGCCGGCGGCGTTGCGCGATCGCACCCGGCTGGCGAACGGCAGGCCGGTCTTTTCTTCCACCGGAAGCGCGTCCAGTTCGGTCCGCACCAGCAGCACGGGGCCTGCGCCGTTCTTCAGCACCGCCGCAATACCGAATGCCTGGGTGCCATCGGCGTACTTGCCCAGGTGCTCGGTTACCGTGTACCCGGCCTTGCGCAACTCGCCCGCCAGAAGCGTTGACGTGCGCTCCTCGTGGTGCGAGAGTTCGGGATGCGCGTGCAGGTCCTGATAGATCGCGACCAGCGAGGGCAGCTCCTGATCCGCCAGCGGCCGAAGATCGTCCCCGGGCGACGCCGACGCCAATGCCAGCGCCGGCAGGAGCAGCAATGCAAAAAGTTTCATATCTCAGATCGTACTCTCTTGCGCCTAACCGCGGGGCAAACGCGCGGCGGGGTGACAGACGACAGGAACCGATCGTCTGTCCTACTAGAATCCCAGCCACTCCACGGGCCAGGTGGTGAGCTGCGGCACGTAAGTGATCAGCAGCACACCTACCAGCAGGATGAGATACACCGGCAGCGTCGCGCGATAAATGGTGGTCAGGGGTTTCCGGAAGCGGTAAGCCGATAGACACAGGTTCATTCCGATGGGCGGCGCCAGATACCCCAGTTCCAGGTTCGCCAGAAAGATCACGCCCATTTGCACGGGATTGATGGCGAAGCGGGCGGCGAGCGGCTGGATCAGCGGCACCATCACGATGATGGCCGAGAATACATCCATGAAAGAGCCTTCGACCAGCAGCACCAGGTTGAGCAAGATCAGGAAGACGTACTTGGAATGGATATGCACATCCACCCAATTGGTCAGCGTGGCGGGAACGTCCATGATGGACAGGTAGTAGGTGAGCCCCTTCGCCACCCCGATGATCAACAGCACGCCGCCCATCACCGTGACGCACTCCAGCGCCACGCGCGGAAAATCGCGGCGTAACGAAAAGCCTCGCGCCACGAAGCACTCGACGATGAAACTATAGACAACCGTGATGGCGCCGGCCTCCACCATGGTGCCGAATCCGCCGAACAGTCCGGCCAGCACAATTACCGGGACGGCCAATTCCCACTTGGCGTCCCACACCGCCTTGCGCGCTTCGGCGAATGAGAACTTGGCCCGCTCCGCGCCGCAGCGAATGCCTTGCTGGACGCCCCAGGCCGAGACCATCGCTACCATGAGAAGTCCCGGGACAAAGCCGCCTACAAACAGCGAATCAATGTGCACATTTCTGGCGTAGACCGCGTAGAGGATTACCGGCAGACTCGGCGGAAAGAGCAGGCCGAGCGAACCCGAGCCGTTGATCAGCCCGATGGAAAACCGTTCCGGATAGCGCGCCTTCACCAGCATTGGCAGCAGGAGCCCGCCCATCGAAACGATGGTCACGCCCGATCCCGCCCACGTGAAGATGGCGCAGCCCACCGCCGTGGTGATGGCAAGGCCGCCCGGCAGCCAACCGAACAGCGCGGTATATACGCGCAGCAGGCGCACGCTGGCGCCGCCTTCCACCAGCAGATACCCGGCCAGCGTATACAGCGGCAGCGAGGGCAGCACTTCCGAGATCATCAGCGAATACGCGTTGTCCGGCACGGTGGCCGCCGGCTGCCCCACGCTCCACAACAGCAGCAGCGCGATCCCGCCCAGCGTGGCGAAGATGGGCAGCCCCAGAACCGCGCCGGCCACGATCACCGGGATGCCGATCCATACCACCAGCGGAGCTTGAGGCTGCGGCGCGAACTCGAGCGCCAGGGGAACCAGCAGAAACAGCGCGGCGCACAGGCGATGCGAAATCTTCGGCCCGGCGCCGCGGATGGCGCGGACGGTCACCAGCAGAAAACCGGCGGGCATCACCACGGCCGGCACCCAACTCGGCACTCCCAGCGCCAGTAGCTTTCCGCCGGTGCGTTCCGAAACCACGAACTGGTAGCTGGCCCAGCACAGGCTGGCGGCAATGGCCGCCGTCAGGCCGCAACCGAACACACGCACGGGGCCGGTCCATTTCTGCGGAAGAAACGTGTTGGCGGAAAGCGCAAGCAAGCGGTCGCCGCCGGCCGCCAGCGCCGCTCCCAGGAAGGCCACCCACAGCGTAAGCTGCTGCACGAAGACGACCGATCCGGGAATTCCGGTTAGCCCCAGGAGCCGCGCCACCATCTCCACCACGGGCAGCAGCGACATCACTGAGATGGCCCCGATGGCCAGCGCCTTTTCCCAACCTCCCAGGAGGCGCCATACGCGCGTCATTTCGCTAGCGCCCTCGGGCGCGAGCCCGGTACTCGTCTCGCAGCCGCACGACTTCGTCGAACAAATCCGCCGGCACCATCTTGCCCTTCATCTTGGGATAGATGTCCTCGGTCTGCTTGCGCCAGTCGGCCAGCGCCGCGGCATCCAGCGTCGTGATCGTGAGCTTGCTCGCTCTGCGGCCCGGCTGCCCGGCCATCATGGTGGCGACGGCCCGCGTGCCTTGCGCGCGAATATCGTTTTTCAGCGCGTCGCCGGATTTGCGGGCCGCTGCCAGCATCGAACCGCGTTGCGCCGCCGGAATCTTCTCCCAGGCGGCTTTGGAAACGATGGTCGCTCCCACCAGCGGAGCCCATTTCACGTCGCACATGTAGTTCGCCAGTTTGTAGAGGTCGCTGGTTTCGGCGTACAACGCGGTGGTGGGCACGGCGTCGATGCCGTGCGTTTCGAGCTGCTGCACGATGTCGGTGGCCGCCAGCGGCACCACGTGAAAGCCGGCGGTCTTCCACAGCTCCTCTTCGGTGGGATCGCCGGCCCACGTGAACAGCCGCAGCCTGCGCAGGTCGTCGAGCTTCGTCACCGGCTTGGTGGAGAAGAACTGCACCCAACCGGCATCGCCCCAGTTGAGCAACTGGAATCCCTTGTCCTCGATGCGCTTTTCCAGCTTCGGCGCGATGCGGTCGCGCACGTAATCCAGTTCCTCGTAAGAATCGAACATCATGGGAATCTGGAGGCTGGCCACCCCCTGATCGATGTCGCCCAGCCCGGCGCCGGAGAGCGCCGCCGCCTGAATGGAACCCAGCCGCAGGCGCCTGACACTGTCGGGCTCATCGCCGATCACGCCGCCGGCGCGAATCGACAGAGTCACATTGCCGCCCGAGATGTTCTTCCATTCGGCGCCCATGTTCTCCATCACCTTGAACCACGCCGAATCCACCGGGGCCAGCGTGGCCATGATGATATCGACCTTCTGGGCGTGGGCCGCCACCGCCCAGCCGCATAGAATTGCGCAAATTATGATTTTCTTCAATGTTCCTTCCTCCGTTACTGTTCCTTCGGCGCGGGTTCGAGAAACAGCTCATCCATATGCTTCAGCAGCCACCGCGCGCGGCGTTGCGCCACCAGGTTGGCCAGACGGTTGGGCGGATCCGCGTCCGCATCCACCGCCAGGGCTTTCTCCAGCATGGACTGGAATTCGTCCTTGTTCTGGGCCGGTTCGCAGGCATTCTCCGCAAACGAAACATACATGCCGGCCCGCTTGCCTTTCGAAAGCTCGATGGCGCGGTTGAAGTGCTGCCGCATGAGCTTCTGCTGCTCTTCCATTTTCACGCCGCTGTGGGCCGCTTCGAGCGTGATCAGAAACTCCGGCACCGCCCCGGCATTGAAACCCTCGTCCAGTTCCGCCACGCGGCGCACAATCGTCTCCACCAGCGGCAGCTCGGCAATCATTTCCGGGCTGGTCTTCGACAGCGAAATCGCCAAACCGCGCGAGGCCGCGGTCCAATACAGCAGCGGCACGTCGCGCTTGCCAACTTTCCTGAGCGCGGCGTCGGCATCGTTATCGAGCGCCGCTGCGAAGCCGGGATGCAACGCTTCCAGGCCGCGCATGCCGTACCGGTTGGCCCGCAGATAGAGCTTGCGCGCCCGCTCCCGCAACGCGTCCGCGCGTTCCAGGCTCTCTTCCTTCACTTCGTCGATACGCGCGTCCACGAAGGCGTAGGAGTATTCGGTGAAGCCGCTGGCCGCCGCCAGCAGCAGGCCGGTGTGCCTGGGCGTTTCCTCGAGCAGGCTCTCATACATTTTCAAGCCGAACGGAATGGCGGCTGCGACCAGGTCCGGATCTTCGTCGCTCTCAAACGTCGTGCCGCCCGACGCCAGCGCGTTGCCCACCTGGTTGATGGCCATCCGCTTGAGCGAACAGCCCGATGCCATCGCCAGCGCCAGGCAGGCGGCTCCGATCGCAGCCGCGCGCGTAAGCAAGCGGTCAGGCGAGACGCGAGCGAACTTTTGAAACCACGCGCTCGGCAGTAGAGTGCTCATGGCGTGTTCATTTGACGCGGTGCAATTCCGACTCATTGGCGAAGGACCGGCTGTCCGCCGCCAATGGCAAGAAGTATTTTCGCAAATCCCCCTCCGGCGACGTGATCACCACCTTGCCGTCCACGTCGGCTTCCGTCAATACTTCACTGCGGAGTCCTTCCCGCGCCGCCACCTGCTGTTTGAGCCACGGCGTATCCATCTCCGACAGCTTTAGGATATCTTTTTGGAGCGTGAGCCCAAAATAGACATGCGCGGGCAGCGCCGCGTCGCCCAAATCGTCGCGCACGTCCAGCAGGTACCGGCCTTCCAGTTTCAAAATGTGGAAGACCACCGACTTCTCGACGCCATCGTCCGTAGTGGAGGCTTTGTAGCCGTTTTGCCCATAGCGCGTCACGACGTATACCTGGCCGCCGGCGCTGTCGGGTTTGTCATCGGGAGAAATTTCCCGCCACGAGCCAACCAGTGCCGGGTCGAGGAGCGCGTCCTTGTCCGAATCCGTCACCAAGGGATGCAGGGAAAGCACCCCGGCGCATCCCGTCAACAGTTCCAGCCCGACGGCCAGGAGCCCGATGGCAACCTTTCGCATAATTCTCTCCCTTCGCGGCCAATATATCGGCCAATTCACGCCGGCAGAACCTCCTGAAATGAAACAGCGCCATCCCGCCCGCGGAATTCCACCATATCACCCTATATAATTTGTATAACAGGTCCGCAACTATGTATAGCTGGATCATGTTGCTATGAGTACCTTGGCAATTACCTCTGTGACCAACTTTCTACTGGCCGGCGAAGTCCTGTTCCTGGCCGGCAGGCTGGTGCAGGCGGCCCAAAAGCGTTATTCGGCCTCGTGGTATTGGGCGGGAATGTTGCTGCTCCTGGGGCTGGCTTCCCTGGCCGGCGGCATCGATCACGGGTTTTTCGAACCGGCGCACCAGCCTCGGTACTGGATCCAACGTCTCACGTGGGTCCTGCTGGCCGGCATGACATTCTGCCTGCTTCAGTCCACCGCGAAGCAGTTCTTCACGCCGCGCTGGCAACGCATTGTGCTGCGGCTCGGCGTTGCGCAATCGACCGCCGTCACGGCAGTCATGCTGCTGGTGGATAATTTCCTGGTGGTCATTGTCAACTACGCGCCGGTGATGCTTGTGCTGCTGGTGGTGAACACGCTGGGGCTGCGCGACGGGACTGGCTCGCGAAACATCACGACCGGTTTGCTGGTGATGGCCGCGGCGTCCGCCGTTCAACAGTTCGGCCCCGATGCCTTCAGCCCGCTCGACCACAATGGCCTGTACCACCTGATGGCCATGGCCGGCGTGATTTTTCTTTATCGGGGCGGGCGCGAGTTGAAAGCCTGAGCACCAGGCGATAAGCTGTATCCACCATGTTCCGCACCGGCATCGCTCTTCCCCTCCTCTCCGCCCTGGCTATCGGCCAGCCTGTGATTGTCAAAACTTCGACGCTCATCGACGGCAAGGGCCACGTACTCACGAATAAGGAAATCGTCATCGAAGGCGGCCGCATCACCGGCATTGCCGACGCCACCCACCGGCCCACGCTGGACCTCAGCGGTTACACCGTCATGCCCGGCTGGATCGATACGCACGTTCACATCACCTGGTTCTTCAATCAGGATGGACGCCTCGAAAGCGGCCCCAGCCGCACGTCAACCGCTCAGCAGGCCTACTGGGCGGCGGTGGCCAACGTCAATGCCACGCTGATGGGCGGATTCACCACGGTGCAGAGCGTGGGGGCGCAACAAGACGGCCCCATTCGCGACCTCACGGCGGCCGGCGTCCTACCCGGCCCGCGCATCCTGACTTCTTTAGCGCAGATCACGGAACGCAGCGGCACGCCCGAACAGATCCGCGCCACCGTGCAAAGGGAGAAGAAGGACGGCGCCGATCTGGTCAAGCTGTTCGCCACCGCCAGCATCCGCGACGGCGGAAAGATGACGGCCACCGTGGAGCAGATCAACGCGGCCTGCGGCGAAGCCAAAGCCCAAGGCCTGCGGGCCATCGTTCACGCGCACTCGACGGAAGGCGCGCGGGCTTCGGTTCTGGCCGGCTGCACGTCCATCGAACACGGCACTTTCCTGGATGATGAAACTCTCCGCCTGATGGCCGCGCGCGGCGTCTATTTCGATCCCAATTTTCTGGTGCTGCACAACTATCTCGACAACAAGCCGAAGTTTCTGGGCATCGGCAACTACACCGAGGAAGGTTTCGCCGCCATGGAAAAGGCCCTGCCGCTGGTGGCCGACGTCTACAAGCGGGCCCGCAAGGCCAACGTCAAGATCGTGCTTGGCACCGACGCGGTGGCCGGCGCGCACGGCCACAACGCGGAAGAGTTCATCTACCGCGTCAAGGACGGCGGCGATTCGCCCATGGCCGCGCTGATGACGGGCACCTCGGTGGCCGCCGAATCGCTGGGCATGGCGGATAAGATCGGGTCGATCGCCGAAGGCATGGAAGCCGACCTGGTGGCCGTCGAAGGCAACCCGCTGGACGACATCACGGCGGTACGCCGGGTAGTGTTCGTGATGAAGCACGGCCGGGTTTACCGAAGCCCGGGAAACTGATGTGTGAGGCTCAGGTAGTGTAGACTTCTTCCTATGAGCTGGAAGCGCGGCGTTGCATATTGCTTCGTGCTCGCGGTCTTTGCTGCATTCCCCTACGGACCGCTTTTTGCGTGGTCCCCTGTCCACCCAGGCTACATTAAGCTTCATTTCAAGCGCGCGGACGTTTTGTATCCAGCGGATCGTCTATTGGACTCGGCCTACCGTGACGTTGATCAGGACGTTGCTCTGGCGGAGAGGTTTCACAATTTAAGATGTTCGAAGAAGATAACGGTCATCGCGTGCCGGGACTGGAGCGACTGCCTCCGCTTTGCCCCTTTCCTCGGTGGACAGCGGCCAGTTGGAGTGACCATCCCGACCGGCACAGTGATCTATTTGACGCCGTCCATCGATGAAACATGGGACGTCGGTGGAGTCCTGCGCCATGAGCTGTCGCACGCCACTCTCAACCAAAATCGTACACTCCTCAGCGTATGGCGCTTATTAAAACAACCGTGGTTTTCGGAGGGTGTGGCGGGCGTCACCGCGGGGATGGGCATCCCGGCTCCCGGACGAAAGTTGGTTGCCGTACCGGCGGTGGACTTCATCGCGAAAGCCAGGCATGAGGAGTTGTGGCCGTCCTTCGACGCGGTGCAACAAAAAGATTGGCGCTTTAGCTATACAGCTTGGGAGTTCTTTTGGGATCGCCAGATCGAGTTGCGGGGGAAAGAAACCTTTCTAAAGTTTGAATCCGCGTGCATATCCGAACCAGAAAAATGCCGCGTCGACTTTGCCAATGTCTATGGGATGGGCCTTAGACAGGCGGTTGAGGCGTATCAGAACGATTTACGCTCAGGACGCTTCGTGCCTGAAGACCGAACGGCTTCAACCCCGTAGGTCCCTCTTTGACCGAGACAGATGATCCGTGGCCGTCGCACAAAGGTAAGTCTCGAGACGAATCTGGAGGCCCGGAACGGAGCGCAAGTTTCGTGACCCTGACTCGTCGCGCGAACTCGCCGGCCGCCGCCGTGGCTGAGACCGATCTTATGCCCCGTTCCGGGGCTGTATCACCACACCTTGATTCCGCACGGCTCACGCCGTGGGCTATGATCTTTAGGGCTTTGTTAAGCCTTCGCATCTCCATGTTATCCTCCCAATATCCATGGCCGAAAACCTGACGCTGCTGTTCCGCCTGTTCTACCGGCCGGTCTCCGCCATGAGTGCGATTCTGGACCGCGGCAGCCTGCTGATCGCGAGCCTTTGCGTGCTGGCCGTGTCCCTGCCGCTGGCCGGTTCCAACCCCTGGATGCGATTCCCCATCTATGCTCCCCTGCTGGTGCTGGCCGTGGCCTACATCCCAGGAGTGCTTCTGCTGTCTGCCCTGTTCGGCCGGTTCGGCGGCTTCAGTGCTTCCTTCCAGCGCGATTATTCTCCGCTGCTGACTTGCGGCGCGATGGCCTTGGCCGCGGCGTGCCTCCCGCTGATCCTTGCCGCGTGGACTGCTCCCCTGCCGGTCTTCCAAGTCATCGCCGCGCTGGCCTGCCTGTATTTCGGAGTGCTGATGTTTTTCGCGGTCCGCACGGTGTTCGGCGCCGGCAACGGCTTGGCCGCGAGCGTGGTCTCGCTTTCCTGGATTCCCTTGGCCGCGGCCGCCTTCTTGTGGGTACCCGTACTTTTCCTGATGCGTTGGATCGCGTCGCCTTTCTTTATCTTCTTTGCGTGGTACTTCCTGGCCGGCGAGTTTTCCAGTCTCGGCTCGGGCATGCGCAATCGCCAGCACTTCCGCCGCATGCTGGACGCCGCCGCCGTCAATCCGCATGACGGCGAAGCGCAATACCAGCTCGGCCTGATCTACCAACAGCGCCGCAACTCGACCGAGGCCATCCAGCACTTTCAGGCCGCCGTCAAAATCGACCCGGGCGAAACCGACGCCCACTTCCAGTTGGGCCGCATTGCCCGGCAGCAGGGCCGCATCGCCGACGCGCTGGCATCCTTTGAGACCGTGCTGGCGCAGGACCCGAAACACAACCTGAGCGAGATTCTCCGCGAGACCGGCACGGCCTGTCTCGAGGCCGGCCGCAGCGAGGACGGTCTTCGCTATCTGGAAGTCTACGTGGAGCGCCGCCCATACGATCCGGAAGGATTGTATTACTTCGGCCAGGCGCTCGAAGCCGCCAAACGGCCCGCGGAGGCGCGCGAAGCTTACTCCCGCGCGGTGGAAGCCGCCCGCACGGCGCCGCGCTTCCGGCGTCCTTTCACGGCGCGCTGGAGCCGGCTGGCGCAAAAGCAGGAACGCAGGCTGGCGTCGAAGTGAACTAGTGCTTTGACCGCTGGAAGTCGTTCCGTCGGCCGGCAACGCTCTCTTACGTTCGCGGCTCTGATCCGGGCCGCGCGCGTTAGCAAGCGGTATTCCAATAGGATCAAATCTCGCGGTCATGGGGCCAGTCGGCTTGAATTATTGGTTCACGACTTCGGCGCCGAAGTGAATGCTCGAATCGACGGCGTAGACCTTCACGTGGACGCCCTGCGGCTTCAGCATTTGCAGTACGATGGCCGCGCCCCGGGTCCGCAGAGAAAAATGCGAGTTGCCCTCCCGCTCGACCGGGAATTGCCGCGCGCTGAACGGCGGCACCTGCACGGCAAAGGACGCCGTACAAACCGGCGTCAATTCCCCGCCCCGCCGGCCGTCCGGCACCGAGTAGAAGGCCGCGGCCGAGTAACACAGCGACGCCGTGGCAGCCTGCGCGGAGGTGTTCACTAGTGCCAACAAATCGCCGGGCAGTTCGGATACATCTCCCTCGAACCATGGGTTGCGCATCGGAAAAGCCACCTCGCGCGCCACCGTGCGCAGTTCGTTGCCCGCCACACACTCGGTCGAGCCGCTCACCGTCACTACCGGAGAGAATGGCGCAGCCGCCAGCGTTTCCCGCACTCGCACCCAGGCTCCGGTTGTTTCGTCGGGCAGTTCCACGCTGTAAGTTTCTCGCTCGCGCGGCGCCAACTCCACAGCGATTGCCGGGTGGCCCTTCAGCGCCACCAGCGCCCCGTTTTCCCCATACGCTTCCACCGCCAGGGTGACCGGCCGCTCGCCGAGATTTTGCAGTTGGATTGCCGACTTACAGTCCTTGCCCGCCGCCAGAGCCGGCAGTACCCGATCGATGGTCCGCTCCTGCGCGCATGCCGGCAGCGCGGCCGCCAGCACCAGGAGGACCGATCTCATACTCCGCACGTTCATAATCTTACGGGCACTCTAAGTACTATCGTACTTCTTAAGTCAAACCTTTAGCGCCGAAGGCCGCCGGGCGTGACCGCCGGTGCGTGATATTCCTATAAGGATTGTGTCCTTTTCCAGGAAGCTTCTTCTCCTTCCACTCGCCCTGCCGTTGTTCGCGGCCGGTCTATCTAAGAATATTTAAGATGAACGCCTCCTGTCAGGTGATATTGGAGGTAAAATCGATAGCGGCCAGGAGTGAAAACCGAAATCCTGGATGATCGTAGCGGCGAATCGATGGATGCCGCGCAGCGAGGGATCGTTGCGCGAGATTTCGTTCAGGAGGTGTTCGTTGAATCGAAGAATGGTTATTGTCATCGCGGCCGGATTGGTCCTTGGGTCACTCGCGGTTGGTCAGACCCAAATCGAGAAAAAGCCTCAGGCGGCTGCGGTTCAGCCCGGCAGCGAGCTGGCCAATGCGCTGGCCCAGCGTTTGAGTAACGATCTTCATGTGAAGACGGTGGTTGGCGAGCCTGTGAAAGTCGGCTCGCTCACTCTGATACCGATCATGATGATTGATGTCAGCTTCGGGGGTGGCGGCATGGCCGCTCCGGGCAGTCCGGCGGCTGCGGCGCCACAGAGCCCGGCCATGGGGGTCGATGGGTTCTTCATGAGCGGCGAAGCCCGGCCGCTGGGATTTGTCGCGATCGGCAAGAAAGGAACCCGCTTCATTAGCGTCGCCAAGACGCCCGCCAAGTGAGGAGACCATCATGAAAACCATGCGAAAACCTGTTCTATTGACGGCTTCCCTGCTTCTCTGGGGGCTGCTTGCAAGGGCCCAGGCTCCTTTGGCCCAGCCGTTGGCGGACTTCGACAAGCTGGTTTCGCAATTGAAAATCAGCAGTGTGGTCGGAGAGCCCATTCGAGTCGGCGATACCGCGGTTATTCCCTTTGCCAAGGTCAAGTTCGCGCTTGGCGGTGGTCAGGTGATGATGGGGTTTGGCGGCGGCATGGACGCGAAGACCATTCCGCTCGGAATCCTGGTCGTCGAGGGCGACGACATTCGCGCGGAACTATTCCCTGAACAAGAAGAAAGAGCAACTGTTCCGGAGAGCTTGATGCAGGCCATCCGAGACCGGAAGGTCGTGTTCATGGTGAACGGTCTCAACATCGGGAACACCCCTGGAACAGTTCAGGACCTGGCGCCCCTGCTCTCGGCGATGATGGGACAAACCACGGTCATGGTCAACGGGCTGAACCTGGGAAATCTCAACCCGCCGCGTTCGGCCGCGCCTGCCTCCGCCGCGAACGTGGACGGCGCCATCGCGGATTTAGAGGCGGCCATCGCCAAGAAGCCATCGCCCGAGGCCTATTACCACCTCGGCGAGGCTCTCAGGAACAAGGGACTGAACGACAAGGCCGCCGCAGCCTATAAAAAGGCGCTCGAACTAAAGCCGGATTATCCGGAGGCGTCGAAGGCCTTGGCGGCTATCAAGAAGTAGACGAGGCCCCGCGCTTTACGGCCGTTGGGTCAATAACCCGCCGATGAAGAACCCGAAACCGAGAATCGAATCGCAATGCGGGCAGGAGTACATGATCTCCTTCTTGATCAAACCGGAGACTTCCCGTTCGACGCCCTCGGGGACGGAGACGTCGGCGGACTCCCTCTGGGTCTTCTCCAAGGTGACAACCTGTTTGCAGTACGGGCACTTTGGCATGCCGTGATTGTATCAAGGCGCGATGAGATCGGGCCATGGCGTAGCCTCCTTGCCCGACGCATGCTACAGTAGTCCGCCATGGGTCGCTGGTTACTCATTCTGGCAGCGTTGCCGCTTGCTCTTTCCGGCCAGTACACCCTCTACACCTGCGGGGCGAGTTCCAAAGACTACGTCGTAGGCGCCAAACTACCGGCCAGTGGCATCTTCCTTAAGCCTGCGAGCGGTGAATGGCGGCACGCCGGTTTCAATCACCCCTTTATCACCGCATTCGATTTCGATCCGCGCGACCCCGCGGTGGTCTACGCCGCCGCCGGCAACGGCCTGTTGCGCATTACCGCCGGCGGCGAGCGCTGGAAGATCCTCACCGGCAGCAACGTCACCGAACTGCTCGACGTCGCTCTCGACCGCAACGCTCCCGGCACCATCTATTTCGGCCACACTCACGGCATTCAGGTGAGCCACGATGGCGGCGCCACCTGGCACGAGGCCGCTTCCGGTCTGCGCCGCAAATACACCGCGGCGCTCCGCGTCGATTCGCGCCGCGCCGGCTTTCTGCTCGCCGGCACCGAGCAAGGCGTCTTCCGCAGCGAAGACGGCGGAAGCTCCTGGCGCCTCGCCGGCGCCGCCGGCATCCAGGTCCTGCACATCGAACAATCGCCCCACGATGCCTGCTACTGGCTGGCCTCCACCGAAGGCGGCGGCTTGTTTGACTCCACCGATTGCGGCATCAGCTTCGAGAGCAACGGCAACCTGGGCGTGGGCCGCAACCTCTACGACATCGCCTTCGATCCGGCCTCTCCGAATCGCATTGCCGTGGCCGGCTGGGGAGTCGGCGTGGCCGTCACCGAGGACCGCGGCAAGACCTGGCAGCCCCGCAATTCCGGACTTCCCGCAACCACCGTCTGGAGCGTGGCCTTCGACCCCGCCCAGCCCGGCCGCATCTATAGCAGCGTGCACGAGGACGCTATCTATGTGTCCACGGACAACGGCCGCACCTGGTCGAAAGACGGCCTCGCCGGCAGTTCCATCTTCCGCATGAAATTCGTCCCGGAGGCGCCACGCCAATGACCCGTCTCCGCTGGCTGTGCCTGTTGCTGCCACTCGCGCTCGACGCGCAGGCTCCGGCTTTCGAGCAGCGCGTCCGATCCGTGGTGGAGGCCTACGCGCACCCCGCCGGTTCCGGCCCGCTCGGCTACCCCAACATCGCCGCCAAGCTGTGGCTGCGCGAAGACCCGGCCTTGTGCTCGCGCCGCCTGGAAGAATTGCTGGCCGCTCCCACCGGCGACATGTTTTGGATGTACCCCATCACCGCCATCGCCTATCTGGACCGCGGCCAGCTCACCGATTCCGCCCGCCACGCGCTCCGCGATTCGTTCCGCACTTACATGCCCTACCGCGGCGACACCGAGAATCACTGGGTGATGTATTACACTTCGCTCTACCTGATGGCGCAACTCTGGCCCGATCAGGACGGCGACCAATGGTACACCGGCAAATCCTCCGCCGAGAATATGCGCGAAGCCGCCGGCTGGCTGGAATCGTGGGTGCATCTTACCACCACGCGCGGCCAGGGCGAGTACGACAGCCCCAATTACATGGGCCTTTACTTCCTCTCGATGTCTCATCTCTCCGCATGGGCCCGCGATCCCGCCATGAAGCAGCGCGCGACGATGATGCTCGACTATCTCACGGCCGATTACGCCGCCGAAGAGATTGATGGCGTCTACATCGGCGCGCATTCCCGCGTCTACGATCGCGAGGTCCTCGAAAAGTGGAACGTGGCCTCGAGCGATTTCGGATGGGTGCTGTTTGGCCTCGGCCATCCGCTTTCGCCGCCCTCGAACCCTATCCTCTTTTATGTGGTCGCGAGCGCCTACCAGCCGCCGGAAATCCTGCAGCGCATCGCCACCGACCGTTCGCAGCCTTACACGGAGTACGAACGCAAGCGCACCCGCAACCGCTGGCGGTTCTTCGACGAGTTGCACGGCCCGGTCTACAAGACCACCTACGTGCGCCGCGAATACGCCGTCAGTTCCGACCAGGGTGGCACCCTGCAGCCTATTCAGGAGCACTCCTGGGACGTCACCTGGCGAGTTCCCGACGCGCGCGGCGTCCAGAACACGCTGTTCACCCTGAACCCGCATTCGTCCTTGCACGAGTTGGAAACCTACTTCACCTTCCCCGCCGATATCGGGATCTCCGGCGTGGTCAGTTCCAAGAAGAGCTACGATTCGCCCGACAAGTTCGTCGGCGGCTCCCCCTACGAAAAGATTTTCCAGGACCAGGACACCATCGTCGCGCTGTACGATATCGCATCCGGCGCCCGTTTCCCGCACATCAACGGCTTCTTCTCGAAGGACCTCGCGGAAGTGAGCGAAGATCCCTCCGGCTGGATCTTCGCCCGCGGTGGCGACGCCCTGATAGCCTGCCGCCCCCTGCAGCCATACACCTGGAAGCCCATCGAAGGCGGCGGCCGGCGCCTTTTCAGCCCCTACCTGAAGAACGGAATCGTCGTGCAGGTAGCCGCCCGCAGCGAGTTCGCCGATATGCCGGCGTTCCGCCGCGCCATCCTCGCGCTGCCGCTCGACTTCTCGCTCGACCCCACTGCTTCCGTCCGTTTCCGCTCCTTGCGCGGCCGAAACCTGGAGTTCACTTACGGCGAGGCCCCGCGCGTGAACGGCACGCCCCTCGACTACGCTCACTGGCCGCTATTCGGCGGACCCTTCCTGGAAGCCCCGGTGGATTCCGAGATCCTCATCCTGAAGTACGGCTCAATGCGCCGCACCCTGGATTTCCGGCGGCTCACGGTCACCGACGCGCGGTAACTGACACTTTTATTACATTTCAGGCCTTGAAAGTCTGTTAAAGTTGTTTTGGCCGTTCATCGGATTCGTATCACCCTCCTTCGATCTGCCTCTTTAATCAAATGGATACAACTCATCCCAAGGGTGTCCAAGCCCACGTGCTTCTCTCGTCCGTGTTCGGCCCATACGCGCAAGACGATGAATTCGGCAGCCGCACCATCAATCCGATGGAGCTCTACCACAACCAGGTGACCCGCGCGCAGGGATCCTTCTCGGTGCGTCGGTTTCACCGCTCGTGGGGCATCCTCATGATCCAGGAGAATATCTCCGCTCCGTCGACCGTCCTGGATTTTCCCACGCGCGAAGCCTTCGCCCGCGAGCTCACGGCCCATCATTACGACATCGTGGGCGTCTCTTCCATCATCGTGAATGTCGGCAAGGCGCGCGAGATGTGCCGCATCGTACGGGAACTCTCGCCCCACTCCACCATCGTCGTGGGTGGGCACGTCGCCGCGATTCCCGGCATCGACCACATCCTCGACGCCGACCACATCGTGAAGGGCGACGGCATCGAGTGGATGCGCCGCTACCTGGGCGAAGACGCCGAAGCCCCCATCCGCCATCCCGCCCTTTCTTCCGGCTTCGACCTCCGCGTCATGGGCGTGAAGATTCCCGATAAGGCCGACACTTCCGCCACCATCATCGCTTCCATGGGATGCCCCATGGGCTGCAATTTCTGCACTACGTCGTCCTTCTTCGGCGGCAAGGGAAAAATGCTCAATCTCTACTCCACCGGCGAGGAACTGTTCCGGCTGATGGAGGAAGCGGAATCGTCCCGCAACGTGAAGTCGTTCTTCATCATGGACGAGAACTTCCTGCTCCAGCGCCAGCGCGCCATGGACCTGCTGGCGCGCATGAAGGCCGCCGGCAAGAGCTGGGCATTCAACATTTTTTCTTCCGCCAACGCCATCCGCAAGTATAGCTATGAGGAACTGGTGGAACTGGGCGTTTCCTCCATCTGGCTGGGCCTGGAATCGGCGCAGTCCGGCTACGCCAAACTGCAAGGCGCCGACACCCTGCAACTGACTCGCGAGTTGCGCGAGCACGGCATTGTTCTTCTCGGCTCCACCATTCTGGGGCTGGAACATCACACGCCGGAAAACATCGGCGAAGAGATCGAGCGCGCCGTCGCGCACCAGACCGACCTGCACCAGTTCATGCTCTACACACCGGTTCCGGGCACGCCGCTCTATGACGAGATGGCCGGCCAGGGCAGGCTGCTCGATGACGTCGACCTGGCGGACATTCACGGCCAGGACCGTTTCAATTTCCAGCACGCGGCCATTTCGCGCGAGCAGTCCAGGCAGTTCCTCGACTCGGCCTTCCGTTGGGACTTCGAGCGCAACGGCCCCAGTCTCTTCCGGGTTTGCCGCACCACCTTCCAGGGCTGGATGCGCTACAAGGACCATCCGGACCGCCGCGTGCGCGAGCGCTTTCGCCGCGAAACCAGGACGCTGCGGCACGCTTACGCCGCGGTCCTCTGGGCCATGGAGCATCGCCTCAGGAACGCGAACCGCTCGATGGTGCCGCAGATACGGGCGCTGCGCCAGGAGATCGAGCACGAGTTCGGATTCGTCGCCGTGGCCGCCAGCCGGATTCTCGGCCCGGTGCTCTGGTGCACCAGCCTTCTGGAGGACCGCCGCCTGGCCCGCGGCAATCGCCACGAACCGCCGACCATCATCGGCCGCCGCAACTGGGCCGAAGCGTAGGCTGTTCTATTTCGCCGGCCGGCCGTGGTTCAGGCACAAGTCCAACAGGTCCGAAACATTCGCCTCTCCCACGCACATCACCGTGTCCGCGGCCCCCCAGTAAATCTTCACGGTTCCATCCGGTTCGGGTACCGCGCCGCACGTGAACACAACGTTGTGGACATAGCCAGTCGTCTCCCAGGCGTCTTCCGGCTGCAAGATCCACGAGTCGCTCACACCGATGACTCTGGCCGGATTCCGCAGGTCATGCAGAGCAACTCCCAGACGATAAATGGCGCCGTCCATGGTCCGGAAGACGCCGTGATAAATCGAAAGCCATCCCCGTTCCGTTTTGAAGGGCGGCGCACCGGGACCGATCTTCATCTCGTCCCAGTGATAGGGCTCCGGCTTGATCAGAAGCTCGGATTTGCCCCAATAGCATAGATCCGGAGAATAGGAAATCCAGATGGACCACGGCGTGATCTCGGAGTGAGGGCGGTCGAGGCGCGCATACAGTCCGTCGAACTTTTCCGGAAACAGAACCACGTTCCGATGATCCGCCTGGGTGATGAGCGAGACCCTTTCCACTTGCGTAAAGTCCTTCGTCTTAGCCAGCGCGATCCGCACGCCGCTCCGCGAGTAAGCGCTGTAAGTAATGATGTAGTCGTCTCCCAGACGAGTTACTCGCGGATCTTCCACGCCGAACTCTTCATACGCCGCGAATGGGCCGTCCCGCTCGGGGACCAGAAACGGCTGCGGGTCGGCTTCGAACCGCAATCCGTCGTGGCTGCGGGCCAGCCCGATAATCGACCGTCCGGTGCGAAGATGCGACCGGAATAGCATGATGTAAACGCCCGCGTGCTTCACCACCGCCGCATTGTGAACCGTCTCCACCGCATACGGGATCTGGTCCTTCGTGAGGATCGGATTGTGCGCGTATCGTCTGACAATATCCCGCTTCATGCCATTTTTCCCGCTTCCCTCTCCAGAACCATCGAGTACACCCGCTCGTATTGTTCCACCATGGTAGCCACGGAGAAGCACTGCTCCACTCGCCGCCGGCAGGCGCTCCGGTCGATTTGAGGAACCCGTTCCAGGCGCCGCGAAGCTTCCTGGGCATCGCCAACCAGAAAGCCGGTCACCCCGTCTCTGATCACCTCGCGGCAAGAACCCAGGTCCATCGCGATCACGGGCACTCCGGCTGCATTGGCTTCGGCCAGCACCAGTCCGAACCGCTCCGGGATGGTGTTCAGATGCAGCAGTGCGTAGGCGCGCGCGAACAGATCGTTTTTCCCGGCCACGTCCACCGGCCCGATGAACCGGATGTTTACGCCATCGAGATGCGGTTTGATCTGCTCTTCAAAATAGGCCGCGTCCTGAATAATGCCCGCAATGATAAGCCGCCGTCCGCTCAGAATAGCCGCTTCAATGGCCAGGTGGACGCCTTTGTCGGGGTGAATCCGGCCTAGGAAAATCAGGTCGTCGCCGCCCCGCTGTTGAAAGGGATACAGCGACAGCTCGATTCCGTTGTACACCGTCGCAACGTAGTTCAGCCCGGGCATCCGGTCCGAGTCACTGATCGAGACAAAGTAGCCGTCGCCATACTTACGGTACACCGGCAGGATCTTAGGCGACGAAAATCCGTGAATGGTAGTCAGCACCGGGGTCTTTACCAAGCGGCTGTATGCCAGGGCCATGAAATCGTAGTGGCTGTGTATGAGGTCGAACTCCGCGGCGTGTTCGAACACTTCCGGGATGTGGAGATACTCAGCCACCTTCGGATCGATGGAGCGGTCCTCTTCATAGCCGTGCTCCACTACGGCGTGCAAGCGGGCGGAGGTAATGGAGTCGCCGCTGGCGAACAGGGTCACGTCCCAGCCCCGGGCGACCAACCCTTCGGCAATGTTGCCGGCGACCGTTTCCCAGGCGCCGTATTGCCGCGGAGGCGTTCGCCATGCCACGGGTGCCAGGATCGCCACTCTTCTTCCAGTCTTCATGGCAAAAAAGACTTCATTTCGGTTTTTTTCCGCATCCCGCTAACGCATGGCGCCCAGCACCTCGTCTAATGCTACGGTCGCGAAGCTGGTGGCGTGGTCGGCATAGGCATAGGGAATGATCAGTCGGCCGCGATGGACCAGGGCGCCGCAGGTATATACGACGTTGGGCACGTAGCCGTGCCGCTCCCGCTCAGTGGGCCTGAGCAGTGGTTCCCGCAGACGCCCGATTACCTTGGTGGGATCGTCCTTGTCGAGGAGAAACGCGCCGATTGCGTACTGTCGCACGGGTCCTACGCCGTGGCTGAGGACCAGCCAGCCGGCGTCCGTCTCGATGGGCGAGCCGCAGTTTCCGATCTGCACCATCTCCCACGGGAAAGCCGGCGCCAGAATCAGCTTGGGCTCATACCAGAAGTGCACATTATCGGAAAAGACCACGTATAGGTTCTCATTGTCCTGCCGGGAGAGCATGGCATATAGGCCGTTGATCTTACGAGGGAAGATAGCCATGCCCTTGTTCCGCGCAGCCGGACCGTTCAGAGTGATAAACCGGAAGCGAAGAAAGTCGGCGGTTTCCATCAGTCCCGGCATCACCACCCTGCCGTCATAAGCGGTGAACGTGGCATAGTATACGGGCGCGCCATGATCGCTCTGAAAGCGGACGAACCGGGCGTCTTCTATGCCGTTTCGCTGCGCGGGAGACGAAGGGAAGATGATGCGCTCGGAGAGTTCCTGTTCGGGTCTGAACTGGACTTCGTAGTTCGACTCAGCCAGTACCCGCATGGCCTTGGCTGCATTCCGGCGCTCCCTTTCCCCACCCGGCTCGCAGAGCTGTTTCAATTCCTCGCTCACCTGGCGGCGAAGCTCTTTCAGGTTGAACGACTGATCGAGCCTGTCAATTGTACGACGCGTAAATTCATTGTTCAGGCTGAGTTCGAAGAGCTTCCGCTCAAAAAGCACCCTGTCGTAGAGCGGGTTGGGAATCTTGCGCGGCTCGGTGAGAAAGCCGGATGCCGCGAGGACCTCGATCCGGCCATCGGGGTGGATCATCCCCGTACGAAAAGTGACGGAGGAGACGTGTCCTTCACCGGTGGCTCGCAGGCTCAGGACAAACCGCAGCCCGTTGAGCGGAACTCCCGACTGGTCCGGGTGCGGCACTATCGACGGATTGAATAGCGCGGCTGATTCGAGTGAGAACTCGGAGGCGAAGTAGGAGCCGATCAGCAGTTTTCTCGGCTCGGACAGCTTGCCATTTAATGACAGTAGTTTCCGCACCTGTCCGAATCGTTCGAGAAAGAAGTCGCCGATCTTCGGATGGCGCGCCGAGAATTTAGTCAACACTTCCTTCAGCAGGGGGAGAACCCGGCTTTCGGGCAGCGAAAGAATTCGCGCGACAATCCTCTCGGTTCGCCGTGCGTCGCCCTGGTTGAATGGGCGCAACAGAACGCGGGACTGGTCTGGACGCAAGGTGATGGTCGTCCGTGTAATGTGAATCGATTCTGCTTTCATGCAATTTGGTTGGACCGGCATTAACTCTCGATGAGAATCGGGGCCCTGAAGCTGGTGACAATGTTCTGCGTCAGCCGCAGTTCCGTAAGCGACAACAGGAACGCCAGCGTGGATTCCGCGCCCTGGTTGCGGTTGACCCGGTCCACGTGCAGCCCGTCGAGACAGCCGCCGGTGCTCGGCGAGTACAGTTCCAATCCGAGATCGTTCCAGCCGAGGAACCAGTCAAACGCACGCCGGGCCTGTTCGTACCACCAGGAGTCCGACGTGGACCGATAGGCTTCCAGACATGCCGACATCATGGCTTGCGCTTCCACCGGCTGTTGATCGAAGTTGGCGCGCGTACCGCCGCGCCGGAAGAATCCGTTGCTGCCGATAGGCCGAAAGTGCCCGTTTTCGGAGGTTTGCATCTGCACCAGCCACCGCAGCGTCTCAACGCCTCGATCCAACACCGCTTTTTGGCCGGTGGCGCGGCCGCTCAGAATCAGGGCGTGTGCCAGTTTCGCATTGTCGTAACTCAGTACCTGTTCAAACCACGGCCAATCGGCCGTGGCCGTTCGATCGTACAAGTCCATCAAGCGGGCGATGAGCGTTTCGCGGGTCTGGGTCACCAAGCTGTCGCCGCTCAACCGGCGTAAATAGTCGTGGATCCCAATCAGGCTGAATGCCCAGGCCCGCGGCGAGGCAAACTGCGCCACCGCCGGCAGAGCCTCCACGAAGAGTTGGCCGGCCATCACCTGGAAACTGCGATAAGAGGAAGTTCCCACCCCCACGCCGAGCGCCCAAAGCGCCCTGGCGTGACAATCCTCCGACCCTTGCTTGTCGAGCCAATGACGATCGAAGCCCAGAAGATTGTGGAAGCGTCCTGTCACGCGATCGAACGCATGGTATAGGAAGGCTGCGTAGGTGGTGGCGAGTGAGCGTATGCGTTCCGGTTCTTCGCCCAGCTCTTCCAGCAGCACCGCCAGGATAAAGGCGCGCGCGTTGTCGTCCGTGCAGTACCCTTCGGAAAAGTTCGGCACGCTGAACACGGCGTGTTGAAATATGCCCGTCGAGTCCGTCATGCGCGAAAGATGGTCCAGCTTCACCTCGGGTGTGCCGCGCGGCTTCTGGTGCAGCGTTTTCGCGGAAAGCGATTTCCGCAGCGTCGACAAGGCCTGCAGCCGCGAAAGCTCGAAGGAACGCATATACAGCCGCGCCACATTGCTCCAAACCATCTCCCGGCCTAGCTTGTAAGCACCCTCCCGCATGGCGTTCCGGCGAACATCGTCGCGCAGCAACGCGCTTACTTCGGTCGCAATGGCCTCGGCGTTCCCAAACGGAACCAGCACCCCGCGTCCGTCCGCCAGCAGTTCGCCGGCGTGCCAGTACGGTGTCGACACAACCGCTTTGCCGGAGCCGAAGGTGTAGGCGAGTGTCCCCGACGTGCTCTGCGCTTCATTGAGATAGGGCGTAATGTAGACGTCGGCCGCACCGATGAAGTCCTTCAGAGTGTCGAGCGCCACGAAGCTGTTGAAGAAAATGACATTCTTCTCCACTTGGTTCCTGGCCGCCAGGATTTCCAGACTGACCCGGTACGCTTCGCCCCGTTCGCGCAGCTCGTTGGGATGTGTGGCCCCCACCACCATGTACACCACGCTTGGGAACTCCGCCACGATCCTCGGCAGCGCGTTCAGCACGTGCTCGATGCCCTTATTGGGGGAGAGCAGCCCGAATGTGAACAACACGGTCCGCCCGGCTACGCCGAATTCCTCTTTCAGATCGTTCGGATCCACGAACGGTATGTCGGGGATGCCGTGATGGATCAAGTCGATCTTGGTTGGCGGCGCGTGGTAAACATCCTGCAACATCTGCCGTCCTCGGGCCGACATCACCACCAGGCGGGTGGAAAGCTCAATCAGCTCCTGCATCACCAATCGCTGGTCCATCCTCGGTTCGCGCAGGACGGTGTGGAGCGTGACAACCACGGGCATCCGTAGCTCGCGCAAAAGCGCCAGGATGTGGCTGCCGGCTGGACCGCCGAATATTCCGAACTCGTGCTGCAGGCACACCACATCGACATTGCTGATGTTCAGGAAGTCCGCCGCGCGCAAATACGATGACAGGTCCTGTTCTTCAATTTCGAAACGAACTGCGTCCGGATACTCATAGCCCTCTTTGATGTCGTTCATGGAGACCGAAAAGCACTCACTGGATGGGTGCTCGGCTGCCACGGCGGCAAGCAGGTCGGACGTAAATGTGGCAATACCGCACTTGCGCGGCACATAGTTGCCGAGAAACGCGATTCTGCCAACCTTGGAACCTTCGATCATGACTTACTGGTGAGCGTTCGCTTGTATAGAGGGCGCCAGCCATTCCACGGGATGCGCTCGAATGCTCTCGTCCGGTTCGCGTATGTCGGCCCACTTAGGGTCGCTTCGCAGATTGAGGAAGGTGCCGAGGGTGCCTTGATAGGAACCCTTCGCCAGATACACTGGATCACCCTGATGGAAGAGGCATGGCGCCGCGGGGGCGGCAGCTTGTACGTTTAGATCGGTTGGCATATTTTCGTCCTTTCCCGGCAAAGGCCATCTGGGGCGGACAGTGAGTTGGCCGGAGAACAGCTAGGCCGCTCGGCTCATGCTGCGAGTGCCGATACCAGTATAGCAGGTCAAGGACCATTCCCAGCCCGCGCCGCGCCTCCCTCCTCCAAATCGCCGGTAACCGCCGCAACGTCCGGAAATCCGCCGGCCCCCGCTCCGCCGCCGTCAAAAGCAAGTCCGCTCTCACCGCTTAGGTGACCCTTTCAGCCCGAACGATAAACCGGTCGGGGGCGCCGCCAACGAAGTAAAAAGGATAGCAGGTGACCAGGGTAAGGATCTCATTTCCGCTGGGATCCAACACGCCGACATCGGAGGGACTCACTACCTTGGTGAACACCACGCGATAACGGTATTCGCCGAGCAACGTGGTAAGAGTGATGATGTCGTCCCGCCGGATGTTTCGCAACGGCCGAAAGAACGTGTCGCGGTGCCCGGAGATGCCAACGTTGCCCGCCTCTCCCGGCAGTGCCGTACCGGGAATATGGCCAACCGAGCGGCGCAGGATGAGCCTATCCACGCCTTCGACCACGATTACCGAGAGTCCGAGACGGGGAATTTCAATGCGGCCAATCAGGCCGCCGGTCACGGCCGGCGGCCAGATTCCCGCAGAAGTGGAGGACGAGGCGCGAATTCTTGCGTCGCTGGTTTCCTGCCGGTCATGCAGCAGTTGTTCGAACTGGCGGCGCTCCGCTTTCTGGAAAAGCCAACTGTCCGCCAAGACCAGTCCGCAATAACCCAGCATCAGGACGGCGGCGGCGCCGAGTACCCACTGGCCCGACCGCAGGGCCGATCTTAGCGCCCCTTTCTTGATCACAATTCTCATTTCGCGATCTCGCGCATCGCCGGAGGCTGTTCGCCGCCGGCGATGTAGCCGGAGCGCGCGCGCACGACCAGCTTGCCGGCGGCCCCGTTGGCGACTACTCGAATCGCCCGATAGACGCCGGGCTGCGCCTTGCTGGTGGAAACATATCCAATGGTGTATTGATGGCGAATGTCGCGCGCGATGCGCTCGCAGATTGGCACAACCTCATCGAGTTGGTCCGGAAAGAAGGCTTCGCCACCGGTTGCCCGGGCCAGATGTCGGAGCACGCCCGGATTCTGGTCCGGATCCTGTTGATCGAAGAGGCCGATGGTATACACCACGGCGCTGGATAGCCCGGCCATCTGCAAGACCTCGGCCAAGGTGTGCGCGCTGGCGTTGTCGCCGCCATCGCTGATGACGATCAGCACTTTCTTGTCCCGGCTGCCTGCCTTTAGTCGCTCTAACGCCTCGGCGACCGCGTCGTAAAGCGCCGTCTGGCCGGTGGTGCTCGCCCTCCAGATGGCGCGCTCGAGTTCCTCGGAGCGATTGCTGAAGCTGATCTCGGCGGGCAGCCCCAGGGTCACATGCTCATTGAAGTTGACCACGAACATCTGGTCTTCCTGGTTGCTGGACCGCACGAACGTCCGGGCGGCGGCGACCACATCGGGAAGCTTGTGATGCATACTCCCGCTGTGATCGATAACCAGTCCCACCGTGACCGGAATGTCTTCGTGCTTGAACAGCCGGATGGATTGGCGGGCGCCATCCTCGTAAACTTCAAAATCCTGCTCGCGTACATCGGAGACGATGCTGCCTTTACGGTCGCGAACCGTAGCCTGCAGCACCACCAGGTCGACGTTCACTGCGATTTTGAATGGTCCCGGTTCTTGACCGGCGATTGACGCCGAAGCCTGAGGTGTGGCGCGTCCCGCGAAACCGATGAGGAGAACCATCGCGAGCGCGACGCATCCATCTCGTTCCCTTGCGGGCGTTCTCATAGTGTTCCCGTCAGCACGCCTGGATGCGGCGATACTCCGGCTGCCACATCGCGTCTTGCACCTGTTGAACGATGTCGTCGAACCTGACGCCGGCCAGGCCCTCCGCATGCGCGGCCTCGGCCACGGCCACCGCTACCGTGAGCGACACGCTGCGTAAGTCGTCGATATGCGGGAGCAGTGACGCGCCGGGCTGGCGCACCGCCACCAGACTGGATACGGCACTGGCCGCGGCCGCGAACATCCCGTCACTGATCCTGCTGGCTCGCGAGACGATCGCGCCCAGCGCCAGACCTGGGTATAGCATGGCATTATTCACCTGGGCGACGACATACGTGAGGCCCTTATAAGTGACCGGGGCGAACGCGCTGCCAGTAGCGATCAGCGCGCGCCCGTCAGTCCAGGCAATCAGGTTGGCCGCGTTCGCTTCGGCCCGCGCTGTCGGATTGGAGAGTGCGAAGATGATCGGCCGTTCGGTATGCGCCGCCATTTCCTTGACGATCGCTTCCGTGAAACTGCCGGAGGCGGTCGACGCGCCGATCAGCATGGTCGGTGTCACCCGGCGCACCACCTCGGCCAGGCTCACGCCATTTCCATTTTCGTCGTGCTTCCAGCCCCTGCTTTCGGCGGCCGGCCGGGCGTACGACATTTGATAGTCGTGCAGCGTGCCGGCCATTTCGGTTGTGAGCAATCCCTGCCGGTCCACGCACCAGAAGCGCCTGGTTGCCTCCTCTTTGGAGAGCCCCTCACGCACCATGGCATCGTGGATTTGGTCGGCGATTCCGATCCCGGCCGTACCGGCTCCGAAGATCACCACGCGCTGGTTGCGCAGCGGCGTCCCACAGACGCGGACGGCGGAGATGGCGGCCGCCAGCGTGATGGCGCCGGTGCCCTGGATATCTTCGTTGAACGTGCAGATGCGGTCGCGGTACTTCTCGATAATGCGCCGGCCGTTGCCAGGCGCGAAGTCCTCCCACTGCAGCAATGCATGCGGGAACAGCGTTGTCACGGCCTTGACGTAAGCGTCGATGAAGGCGCCGTAACGCTCTCCGCGGATCCGGGCGTGCCGGTTCCCGATGTAGGTGGGATCACTCAGCAGACTTTCCCGGTTGGTGCCGACATCCAGCATCACCGGGATCACACGGGTCGGGTCAACGCCGCCCGCCGCCGTGTAAATCGCCAGCTTGGCGATCGACACCTCAATGCCGCCGACCCCCCAATCGCCGACTCCGCGCACTTGCTCGGCATCGGTCGCGAGGACCAGGTCGACATCGCCGGGCCCGACGCCGAGGTTGGCAAACGCCTCCTCGATGGCTTCGGCATGGTCGATCGAAAGATACACGCCCCGCGGAGGCCGGCACTCATGGTGGTACTGCTCCATGGCCATGCCCACGGTCAGATCGTTGACGATGGGAATCATCTCACGCAGGTGCTCTGAGAACAGGCGGTAAAACAGCACCTCGTTGCGGTCGTGCAGGGCGGTCAGATAGATGTTCTTGCTCAGCGCATCCGGCAGCCGCTCGTACTGGATGTAGGCGCGCTTGACCTGAGTCTCGAGAGTGCTGATGTCCGGCGGGAGCAGACCCTCCAGGCCCAGCGCTCTTCGTTCCTCCGCGGTGAAGGCCGTCCCCTTGTTCAGCGGCGGAGAATTGAGCAGGGCCAGTCCCCGAGCCTTGGTCTCGTCGCAACCCTCCCCACTCGGCCGGCGCTTGGTGACGGGCGCCAGCAGCGGGATCACTCTCTGTCGCATGCTGATTCCTCCCTTGGGTGCGTGCCCCTCGCGCGGCGCCCTAGGGGTGGCGCGCCGCGCGATGGGATCACGAACGCACTACTGAAGGCGTCTTGCAGCCGTACGGACAGCGAAAGCCCCGCCCAGGGCCATCAGTCCGAGCAGCCCGATCAGCGCCAGATTGCTCGCCGTGGAGGGGAGCGTCGTCGTTGTTTCAGTCGAGACCGTCGTTGTATTAGCGACAGTCGTCTCCGCCGGCGGCGGCGTAACCACCTCGGCGAGTTGCACTTGTTCTCCGCTCGGCTTGACGGCCATGATCGGTGCCTGCTGCAGTTGCACTACAACAGCCGCGTCCGCCAACTTGGCCGGCTCGGCGACTTCGAGAGGAAGTTCGACCGGCGTGAAGAGGACGGGCAGGTTGGTTTCCTTGGCCAGCGTGATCGCTTGCGCCCTCGGATAGACGAATTCCTCGCCCCAATTTCTGCCGGGATAGAACCAGGCGCGCAGAGCTTCCGGCTCACCGGCCGGTCTTTCCCTGAATGTGACCACGGTCCTGTCGGTGGCTTTGAGGCGGTAGTTCGGAATAGCCAGAATCGTGGCGTAGATGGTCTTCTCGTCCTTGCTGAAGATCTGGACGATGTGGCGGTCGGACTGCGAATTCAGGATCTTGAACACATAGGTGCCGGCGGGCAACACACCCCACCCTACGAGGTGAACCCCTGGAATCTCCACGGGACCGCTAAAGGTCATTACGGTTTTCCTGTTCCAATCGTCGGCCTTGGCGCCTGGCGCGAGCACCGCGCCCATGAGCGCCACAAAACATACTGTCGTCGCTGCTTTAAATCGCTTCATTTCTTTCTTTTCTCCCTTTGCTCCAGATTTTGTAGTCTGCCGTCCCCTTCGGTTCGGCGTGATGCAGATCTCGGCGGGCGTGTCCCGCGTTCTTCACATAAGCATTTCAGGGTCCGTCGGCACCGAATCCTTGTTCGGTCATATAGGCCCGCGTTCGGCGGCCTCACGCAATTTGGAACAGTCGAATGAGGAACTGACCGTACGGGGTCATGTGACCGAATGTGGTCAGGGCCCGCCCATGGTTTAGTGACGGTCGTGTTCGCGATCATAGTCGCGGTTGCGGTCACGGTCCCAACGGTGGTCGTGGGCGACTCGGCCGCGATCGCCATCCCAGTAGCCTTCATAGAAAAGCGTTCCATCATGTCGCGGTCCCACCCAGTGTGCGCCGGCGTACGCCGGACGGGTCCAGTATCCGCCGTGCCACTTATAATGATGGCCCACAGGGTACCAATAGCCCCCTACAAAGGAATAGCCGGCGCCGGGACTTCGCGGCTGAACCCTGACGACCCGCGCCCGCGGCGGCGGGCCGATTCTCACTCCGATGGAAAGCTGCGCGAACACAGCTCCCGCTGCCAACAACATCAACACAAGCAATTTAGTTTTCACGATTTGACTCCTCTTCTCTTGTTGGGCACGTTGTTAGCCAACAGCGCCATCGAGCCTCTAAGGACCGGCCCGGAAATGGCCTCCGCATTGACCAAATGCTGCCACATGACACCGCGCGGTCAGTTCCCCGGCCCGCTCGCTCCGGCCCCGCGCGGGGCTGCCGCATAGGCACATATGGCTTACGCGGATTCGGTACGGATGGACCCCGGAATGCCTCATTGAGAACGCGGGTCCCGCCCCGGCAGTGCCCGCGGAAGAGAACACGATGTTTCAAACGGTTACGAAAATCATCAAGTGGGTTTCGATTCCGGTCCTACTCCTTGCCGCTATGTTTTCGTGTCTCGCCGCGAGTTACGAACCCCTGATGGATTTCGTGATCTGTCTGGGCGCCATCCTCTTTGTACATCGCGCGGTTTGGTTAAAGCAGTACTTTTGGGCTGCCGGATTTGTTGCGATTGTGGTGGTTTTCAGCCCGCTCTTTCTCGCGGTTAAGATTTTTCTCCTGATGGGCTTCACCTGCATTGCTGCCCTAATCACCTTGTTCGCGGCATTCCGGACGCAACCATTACCGGCCGACTGAAGAAAACGGAGATTCTTGTGAAGACACTGCTAACGCCACCTCGACCAAGCCGCGAGGTCAGCGCAGTACTGGTGCTCGCGCTCCTGGTGGCGATTCCGGTTGCAGGGATTGCGCAGACCCCCGATGCGCTCGACTGGCAAGGCAAGCTGCAGTTTCATACCGAAAGCACCTATGGCCCGTTGGCCGTCGTCGGCTTGGCCGCATACGCTGGCATCCTCCAGGAGATGAACTCTCCCAAAGAGTGGGGACAGGGCGGCGACGCCTACGGCACGCGTGTCGCCTCCACGGCCGCGTGTTCGGGGATCCACGGCGTTCTGGCTTTTGGAATGGATTCCGCTCTGCACCAGGACCCGCGTTACTATCGATCGGGCGGCACGGGGTTCTGGCGCCGGACGGCACATGCGATCCGCGGAACCATCCTCACGCGGACCGACGCGGGCGGCGAGACACTCTCCACCTGGCGTATCGGCAGCGCCTACGGCTCGGCCTTTCTTTCCAACCTGTGGTATCCCGACCGTCTCGATAACGCACACCTCGGGTTTATCCAAGGTTCCATGACGCTCGGGTTCGATCTGGCCAAAAATCTGGGAGCGGAGTTCTGGCCGGACATTAAAAGTAAGGTACTCCGCCGGAAAGTGGGGCCATGATTCAGCATAAAAAATCGCGCCGGCCGTGGAAACTGCGATCCTCCGCCGCCTTGGGCCTGTTGGTCTTAGTCTCAGTTCAGAGCGCCTCATCCTATTCCGTTCTCACCCACGAAGCTATTATCGATTCCACCTGGGATAGTGCGATTAAGCCCCTGCTCCTGAGACAATTTCCCGATTCTACCACGGAGGAGTTAACGCAGGCGCACGCTTACGCCTACGGAGGCAGCATCATCCAGGATTTGGGATATTATCCGTTCGGCAGCAAGTTTTATAGCGATTTAACGCATTACGTCCGCAGCGGCGACTTCATCCTCAACATGCTTCGCGAGTCTCAGGATCTGGATGAGTACGCATTCGCCTTGGGCGCGCTGGCGCATTACGCCGCCGACAACGAGGGCCACCGCATGGCCGTGAACCTCTCGGTGCCGCTGCTCTACCCGAAGCTGGACTTGAGATTCGGAAAGTCGGTGACGTATGCGGACGACCCCTTCTCGCACTTGAAAACAGAGTTTGCATTCGATGTGTTTCAGGCTGCGAAGAACCACTACGCCTCGGATGCCTACAAAGACTTTATCGGTTTTCAAGTCGCCAAACCGGTGCTCCAGCGGGCCTTTCAGGACACCTATGGACTGAGGATCGAGCAGGTATTCTTCGACCTCGACCTGACGATCGGATCGTACCGGCGGGCGGTGGGGACAGTTCTTCCGGCCCTGACCAAAGTCGCGTGGCAAATCAAGAGTCAGGAGATCAGGAAGGATGCTCCCAATATCACCCGCAAGAAATTCCTCTACAATCTGTCCCGCTCCAGCTACGAAAAGCACTGGGGCGCCACCTATCAGCGACCGGGTATCCGGTCGAGAATGCTGGCGGGCTTCTTCCGCATCGTGCCCCGAGTAGGCCCATTCAAGGCGCTGGCATTTAAGAAGTTGACGCCCGAGATCGAACAGTTGTACATGGCCAGCTTCAACGCGTCGATCGACCGGTATCGCGGGTTGCTTGCCGACGTGGGTAGCGGCCGGCTTCGCCTGCCCAATGACAATTTTGACGTGGGAGCAGCCACAAAGCCGGGCGAATACAAGCTGGCTGACGCCGCGTACGCGAAACTTCTGAACAAGTTGGAAGGTCACTACGCCCAGATGCCGCAAGACCTCCGGAGCGAGATTCTGGCTTTCTACCAGGACCTCAGCCTTCCTATCGCGACCAAGGCCAGCGAAGGCGACTGGGCAAGGCTGCAGGGAGAACTCAGTCATCTGGAGGCCATCGACCGGGACCTTTCGGCGACGAGCTCCAAAGTGTCCGACGCACCTGGCGTCCCGGTTGCCGGCGGCCCGGTTGCCAAATGACCGGCCCATCGAGGCTCTCCTCGCAAGTCCGCTGGCGGCTTTGCGCCTATGGGCGCTTGATGGTTATCGGTGGATTGTTCGGTACTCTCACGGCCGACTCGGTGGCGCCCACCAGCGATGAGATCCTCGCCAGGATCGAGAGCGAAACTAACAGACGTCATGTCCTGTTGAAGGAGTACTCGGGTTCGCGGCAATATACGCTGCAAAACCCGCGGTTCGGCAAACGCGCGGCGGTGGACGTGATGATGAATTACCGCCAGGCGGAAGGCGAGCGCTACACCGTGTTGACGCGCTCCGGCTCCAACAGCCTCAACGGGGTAATCGATAAGGTGCTCGCGTCCGAGTCGGGCGCCAGCTTGCCGCCGGAGAATGCCCTCCACCAGATAAGTTCCGCCAACTATCGGGTTCGACTGCTCGGGACCGAAGTCGCGGCGGGGCGAAGTTGCTATGTCCTGGAGTTGTCGCCAAAGATCAAGAGCAAGTTCCTGATCGCGGGGAAAGCTTGGGTGGACGCCGACAGTTACGGCGTGGTGCGGCTGGAAGGCCAGTTCGCGGCCAGCAGTTCCCTATTGATCGGCGCGCCCACAATCAGCGAGGACTTCATCGAAGTGCAGGGTTTCTGGCTGCCCGGGCACGTGCGGTCCATCACATCCAGTCTGCTGCTTGGCCCGACCAAAATGGAGATTCTTTTTTCGAACTACCAGCTCGGTCAGGATCCTCAAGTCCCGGTTGCGGCGCTTCCAAACAGCGCCCCGACGCCCGCAGTCGCCGCCATGGCCAGGGCGCCCCAAAACGTGACGCGGATTGCGCCCAGCCGCACGTTTGCGCCTCCCGCGCGCCCAGCCAGCGCGCCCAGAAGCGCCAGGAACAACAGTGAACTTCCAGCCACCAGGGGAATCAGAGCCGCCTCCGGGGCCAGGGCTGTGACCGCGAGAGGCATGGCCGCTCCGACGGCGAAGCTGGCGGCCGACGCTAACGCCGCCTGAATGGGACGCGCGGTGAAAGCCGGGGAGATGCCGAGTTCGTCGCGGGCGTGCGCGCCCAAGGCGTCGTGGGCCATCAGTTGCTCGGCAACCTGTTTGGCGAGCTGGGCATCGAGCCCCCGAGCGACGTAGATCGCCGCCAGTTCCCGGTGCTCGCCCGCGTTATCGGTCTTCAGTTCCCCGCGTTCCAGCTTGAGATCGGCCTTTTCGGTGTCTGCCTGTGAGTGCACGGACACGTATTCACCCGCGGCCATCGACATGGACCCGGCGACCAGGCCGGCGACCCCAGCGACCATTACGTTGCCGTGAGTCGCATGCGCCGCCGCGACGCCCAGCACCAGACTCGCCGTGGAAAGGATCCCGTCGTTCGCGCCCAATACCGCTGCGCGCAGCCAGCCGACGCGTGCGGCGCGGTGTCGCTCCGTTTGGGGTACAGGCATTCTTTCTCGTGTGCTCTCGGCAGTTGGTCAGCGGTGAAGCCGGAAACTAGTTACATTTCCCCACAATCCGACGACCTGTAAGAGCCAGACGCACACGACAACCACCACGACGACATTCAGAATCGATTTGATGCTGGAGGCCATGGGAATGTACCGGTTGATCAGGTACAGCCCGATCCCGACTACGATCAAGAGAACGACAATATTCAGCAAAGGCATTTTTCTGGTGCTCCTCGAATCAGGGAGGAGCAATCGATTGCCCGATCCCCGGGGCGCCGGCAAGGCTTGTCCTGCAAGGCTTTGGAACTGTGTGCGCCGGGGTCGGTGCGCCACCTGTGCGTCAGGTGACCGGATACGGTCAAATTGGTTCGCCGCCCGGCGCCCGCGCGGCGCCAACCGCGGTCACGGCTCTCCGGCGGCGGTTCGGTGACCGAATGTGGTCGAAGCAGTACATCGGCACTCCTGCAGCGGGTGCTAAAATAGTCTCTGGCTGCCGTTTTCAAGCCTCTCACTGTTTGCGGGATATTGATCGGTGCGGACCGATTTCGTCTTTCAGGCGGCCTTGAGTTGCTCGGATCGACGGCGGGAAGGTGGAAACGCCATGTGCTCCGCGGGCTCGCGGTCACCAGCCGCCCGCTGGCTGGTGGAGAACGGTCCGAAAGAGCTTGAGTTGCTGTTCCGGGCGATTGTCTATCACCCTTCCGCTCCCATCCTCCTCACCGACGACGACGGCAATTCCAGGGACGCCAGCGTCGGCGTGGGCAAACTCTTAGGGTTGTCGCGGGAGAAGATCATCGGCCGCCCGGTCGATGACTTTGCGCCGCCCGGCTTCAAGCCTCAGATTTCGCAGCTTTGGAGAGCCTTGCAGGAGCAGGGGGAACAGGAAGGTACGCTCCGGCTGGTGGGATCGGATGGAATTCCGCGGGAGGTTGAATACACGGCCAAAGGCAACGTGTTGCCCGTGCGTCACGTCCTTGTCCTGCGCGACAAGACTGAACCCGAGGAAACCGAGTCCGCCTCCGCTCGGGGCATTCCGTCATGGGTGCAGGACTACGCGCTCTACTTACTGGATATCGAGGGGCGTATTGCGGCCTGGTATGCGGGAGCGGCGCGCATTTACGGCTATGCTGCCGATGAGGCCATGGGCCAAAACATATCTTTTCTCTATCCCGGCGAAGATACTCTACGGATCAAGCTGCAGCAAGAGTTTACGCGGGCCGCGGCCGAAGGCCATCTGGGGACTGAAGGCTGGCAGGCCAGAAAAGATGGGGCGCGATTCTGGGCCAATGTCATTACCATGGCGCTCAAAGATGAAAGCGGGGCATTGCAGGGGTTTGCCAGGGTGGTGCGCGACTTTAGCGATCGTCACGAGAGGGACGAAAAGTTGCGGCGCAGCCGCGCGCGCATCCGGCCCATCTCATCGCAATCGACCATCGCCGGGGTCGCTTCCGGTGAGTTTGACCGTGTTCCCGAGGTGAATGATGCGTTTCTCGACCTGATTGGATACAGCCGCGAAGATTTGTTGGCGGGCCGGCTAAACTGGCCCGATCTTACTCCGCCGGAATACGCCCCACTGGATGAGCTGGCGCATGAAGAAGGTCTGAGGTTCGGAGCCTGCACGCCTTTTGAAAAGGAGTTGATTCGAAAGGACGGGACCCGGGTTCCGGTCCTGGTTGCCACGGCGGTGTTGAAGCTCTCTCCCTTCCGATGGATTACGTTTGTGCAGGACCTCCGGGAACGGGATCGGATCGAGAGCGTTGAGGGAGACGAGGTCGCGGTCAAACACGACTTCGAGGAGATGGTGGGCAGCAGCGCGGCTCTGAAGCGCGTGCTGCGGCAAGCCGAGGTGGTTGCGCCTACGGATGCGAACGTTTTGATCCTGGGGGAAACCGGCACGGGGAAGGAACTGGTGGCGCGCGCGGTCCATCGGATGAGCCCGCGCAAGAATCTTCCCTTCGTCACATTGAACTGCGCGGCCATCCCCACCGGGCTTCTCGAAAGCGAGCTGTTCGGCTACGAGAGAGGCGCCTTTACGGGCGCCCTGGCGCAAAAAATCGGACGTTTCGAGATGGCCCACCGGGGCACCCTGTTTCTGGATGAGGTGGGCGATATCCCGCTGGATCTGCAGCCGAAATTACTCCGCGCCTTACAGGAGAAGCAGTTTGAGCGGTTGGGCGGCACCAAGACGATTCCGATTGATGTCCGGCTGGTGGCGGCAACCAACCGGAATCTCGCGCAGATGATGGGGGATAAACTCTTCCGCAGCGATCTCTACTATCGGCTGAGAGTCTTTCCGATCACGACGCCTCCGTTGCGCGATCGGCCTGAGGACATACCCATACTCGCCCGGCATTTCACCAAGAAATATGCCGCCAAGATGGACCGGCAGATCGATAAGATTCCCTCGGACACGATGAGCGCTCTGGTGAGCTGGCATTGGCCGGGAAACGTGCGGGAGCTCGAGAACTTCATTGAACGGGCGGTGATCCTTTCCACGGGACCCAGCCTGCGTGCGCCGCTGGCCGAAATACGGCACGATTCCAAGGAATCCGCCGGCACCGCGACGCTCGAGCAAGTGGAGCGGGACCATATCGTCCGGGTGCTCCGGGAGAGCGGCAGCGTGGTCAGCACCGCGGCCACCCGTCTCGGACTGCACCGGACCACCCTGAACGCCATCATGCGAAAGCTCGGCATCTCCCGCAAGGATCTCTAGTCTGACAAGTGGGACCGGCCTCCTGGCCGGTCGGGGAGTTTTCTCCGTTTTTCAGGCTCCGCCAAGACCAACTGGTAGCGCCGGCGGTCTTGCCGCCGGTGTCTTGCTACCGCTTGACCATCGCGCCACTCTTCGATTCGTGGGCGCCCCCATCACCCTGACCATGCCTCGTCACTTGACCATCGGTGGTCACTCGGTCGGCACTCTGTTCCCTCCAAACCAACCGCGCGACGCATCCACGGCGAATCGGCTCAACAAAACCCTAAGTTGGCGCGACTCGTGCACTGGGAACATCGTCGCCCAAAGCCCCATGAGGGACTCACCGGGCCGACAGAAGAGGTCAATATGCGAATGATTCTAGTGGCTGCTCTGGCGATTGTGCCCCTGCTGGCCAAAGACAACGACTCTATCAAGCGGCTCAACGAATCCGCCGTGGTGCTGAGCGAGGTTATGGCGACGCCGGATAAGGGCATTCCGGAAGACCTGCTGGCAAAATCCCACTGCATCGTAATCGTTCCTGGTGTTAAGACGGCGGCCTTCGTGGTTGGCGCCAAGTATGGAAAAGGCTACCTGTCGTGCCGGAATAAGGACGGAGTCGGTTGGACGGCGCCGGGCACGATCCGCATCGAGGGGGGCAGCTTTGGCTTCCAGATCGGCGCCTCGGAGACGGACCTGATCATGCTGGTGATGAATGAGGGGGGCAAAGGCAAACTGCTTTCCAGTAAGTTCACTCTGGGCGCGGAAGCTTCAGTCGCGGCCGGGCCGGTGGGACGTACGACGACCGCTCAAACCGACGCTCAAATGCACGCCGAGATTCTCTCGTGGTCGCGGTCCCAGGGACTGTTTGCCGGCATCGCTCTGGAAGGAGCCACGCTGCGGCAAGATCTGGACGATAATGCCGAACTCTACGGCAAAAGGCTGGAGAACCGGGAAATTGTGACCTCGGGCATGCATGCGCCCGCGGGCGCAGAAAGACTGCTTGAGCTGCTCAACAAGTACTCGGCACAGCGCGTGGGTACGACCAGCAGCGCCAACCAATAATCTGGCAAGAAAGAAACCTAAGGTAACCCTAAATGAAACTTACCGGAGTATTCCTTGTGGTATGCGGAGTCTTATCGGCTCAGGGGCTGCAGAATCAGCCCATTTACCGCGTCACCGTAACAGCACGGACCGCCAAGGCGATCAGCTACCAGCACCGCAGCGGCGCGACCAAGATCGACTTCCGGGGAACTGAGCTCCTCCCCGGCGCTAGTGGCGAGGCCAAAGTCCAGAGTAAACAGGGCCGCATGCAAATCGAGGTGGAATTCGATGGTCTGCAACCGGCCATAAGAAACGGAGCCGAATACCTCACTTATGTGTTGTGGGCCGTCACCCCCGAAGGGCGCACGGCCAACCTGGGTGAGGTCCTCCTGAATGGAACCAAGAGCAAACTGGAGGTAACCACCGAACTCCAGGTCTTCGCGCTGGTGGTCACCGCGGAACCTTATTATGCGGTGAGGCAGCCCAGCGACCTGATTGTGATGGAGAACGTGGTGCGCGCCGACACCGTGGGAAAGATCGAGGAGGTCGACGCCAAGTACGAACTGTTGCAGCGCGGCGAATATCAGCGTCTGGCGAACCCGCTGGCGCTGAAGATGGATCGGAAACTGCCGCTGGAACTCTACGAAGCGCGCAACGCGGTTCAGATCGCGCGCGCCGTGGGTGCGGACCGCTTTGCCACCCAAACCTTCCAAAAGGCCGAGAAGAACCTGTCTCAGGCGGAAGCCTACCAGGCGCGGAAAGCCGGTGAGAAGCCTGTCGCCATGACGGCCCGCGAAGCCGTGCAGATGGCGGAAGACTCGCGGGCCATCGCGGTCAAACGTCAGGAAGACGAGGCCCTGACCGCGGAGCGGCAGGGGTCGGCGGAGCGCGAGATACGCGCGGAGAACGGACGAGCAGTGGCACAGTCCGAGACGGATCGCGTCACCCGGGAAGCCGAAGCGGCGCGGGTCAAGGCGCGGGAGGAATCGGAGCGCCTGACACGGGAGAAGGATGAGCAGACGCTGGCCGCTTCGTCTGAAGCGGTTCGTGTGAAGCGCGATAGCGACGCGCGCCTGGCTGCGGCCGCCGCCGATGCGGACCGCCAGCGGGCCGATAGCGACGCGCGCCTGGCTGCCGCCGCGGCCGGTGCGGATCGTCAGCGGATCGATAGCGATTCGCGGATGGCTGCCGCGGGAACCGAGGCGGATCGGCTCAAGCGCGAGAACGATGTGGAAAGAGCGGCTAGCCAGGCCGCGCTCGACAGCGCCGCCAAACAGACGGCCCGGTTGGAGACCGAGAGAGTGGAATTGCGAACCCTCTTGTTGAGCCAGTTCAACGCCATCCTTCAGACCCGCGATACAGCGCGCGGTTTGATCGTGAACATGTCGGATGTGCTCTTCGACACCGGCAAGTCTACGTTACGGCCCCTGGCGCGCGAGAAGCTGGCCAAGGTGGCCGGCATCGTCTCCGGGCATCCGGGTCTGAGGCTGGACGTGGAAGGTTACACGGACAGCGTCGGCGGGGATGAGTACAATCAGCAGCTTTCCGAACAGCGCGGCACGTCGGTGCGCGATTACCTCATGATGCAGGGAATGCAGGGGAGTTCGGTCACGGCGAAGGGATTCGGCAAGACTCAACCAGTGGCATCCAATGACACCGCGGAGGGGCGGCAGCAGAATCGGCGTGTGGAACTGGTGATCTCCGGCGAAGTAATTGGCACGGAGATCGGCATACCGATCGCCAACCGCTAATCGGAAGGTGACCGCGTTTGGCGAGGTGGGGCCGGTAGCTTGCTGTCCGGCCCCACTGGATCGCCGGCGGCTGTTGCCGGATGAGTGGCGCGGCCAGGTAATCGCGCCATGCAAGGCCTGAACACAATGACTAACTTTGGATGGACCTTATCGGCTCTCCCATCATTCCTTGGGTTCGGAGTGACGCCGCCAGTAGCAAACAATCTTTCCCGGTACCGCAACTTCCAACTCGGAACGGACCTGCCTGCGGTCGCCAAACAGGCGGGCGCAAACCCATCTCAGGCCAAGACCATCCATCGCCGCCCAGCCCTCATCCAAGAGCTGGAGTGGCGCCCCCAACCTCCCGGTTCCTCTTCCCAAACGGAAGCGGCAGAGGAGGCAGTCCTCAGCTTCTACAACAACCAACTGTTTCGGATCGCGATCCACTATGACCGCTCCGAGACCGAGGGATTGACACCCGACGATCTGGTGGAAGCCATCTCGGCGACGTATGGAATTGGCGCAATGCCCCCAGCTCCGGCAAAGGCCGTGCCGGGGCCCTACGACGACCAGGAAGAGGTCCTCGCCCAATGGCAGGATTCCCAGTACCGCTTCGACCTGATCCGTTCTTCGTACGGGCCTACTTTCAAGCTGGTTGGCGTCCTGAAGAAACTGGAAGCGCCGGCTCAAGCCGCCATCATCGAAGCGGCGCGGCTCGACGACCAAGAAGCGCCTCAAAGGGAAGCCGACCGGATAGCGAAGGAAGACGAGACAGAGCGAGCCAGGCTTGAGAAGGCCCGCCTCGTGAACAAACCGAAGTTTCGACCCTGACCCCGGGGCCGCGGAAGGAATGCCGAAATGAGCAGTTCTACGACCAGAGACATCCAGGCGTGGGAAGACCAGGGCGGAGCGGCACATGGCCCGCGCGGTATCCGTGCGGCCCCGATGAGGCGCGGCATGACGGACCCCATCGCAGCGGGGAGCATTTTGATTAGAGAAGGCATGACTTTGCCAGAGTCCCTCCTGCTCCAAAGCGAGTCTGATTTGAACGGATGGGCAGCGGTCAGAACCGCTCGTTCCACGTTCGAGAAGGAACTTCAGGAAGCGGGATGGACCTGGTTCTTCCTGGCTGGCGAGATCAAAACCACGGTCTTCGGATTTGACAGGCGAAAGACACTACGCACCGCGCTGCGGCGACTCATCGCCAAAGTGACATCTCAACACTGCAACAGTATCGAGATCGCGCAGGTTACCAGTAACTCGTTCCTGAAGGTGCCCTATGTGAGCGTCTCCGCTCACCCGCGGCATCTTCAGAAGGGCCTGACTTTCTCCGGCCAACGGTAGTTTGGAACAATCTCATCTCAACTGGAGGCAGGTAGCGCTATGAACATTCGACCCCTGTACGACCGCATCGTGGTGAAGCGGATCGACGAAAAGGAAACCACGCGCAGCGGCATCATCATCCCCGATTCGGCTCAGGAAAAGCCGCAGCAGGGTGAAGTCATGGCCGTAGGTCATGGCAAGCGGCTCGAGGATGGCACACTGGTGGCCCTCGACGTCAAGATCGGCGACCGCGTCCTCTTTGGGAAGTACTCCGGCACCGAAACGAAGGTGGTTGGCACTGAGTACATCATCATGCGCGAGGACGACGTTCTCGGCATTTTGGATTCGGGCGCCGAAACGGCCAAGAAAGCCACCTAATTCACGCTCCACTCATAAGGAAACCATCCATGGCAAAACAGATTGTTTACAGCGAGTATTCCCGTCAAGCGATCCTGCGCGGCGTCAACCAACTCGCCGACGCGGTGAAGGTGACCCTCGGCCCCAGGGGGCGCAACGTCGTTCTGGAGAAGAAATATGGCGGACCGACCATCACCAAAGATGGCGTGACGGTGGCCAAAGAGATCGAGCTGAAGGACCCGCTCGAGAACATGGGCGCCCAGATGGTGCGCGAAGTGGCGTCGAAAACCTCCGACGTTGCCGGCGACGGCACTACCACGGCCACGATTCTGGCCCAGGCCATTTACCGCGAGGGCGTCAAAGCGGTCACCTCGGGAGCCAATCCGATGGCCATCAAGCGCGGTATCGATAAGGCCGTGGAAGTGGCCGTCGAGGAAGTCAAGAAGCTTTCCAAGCCCGTCTCCGGCGACATGATCGCCCAGGTGGGCAGCATTTCCGCCAACAGCGACTCGACCATCGGCAACATCATTGCCGAGGCCATGAAGAAGGTGGGCAAGGACGGCGTGATCACGGTCGAGGAATCCAAGACCATGACCACCGAGCTGCAAACAGTGGATGGGATGCAATTCGATCGCGGCTACCTCTCACCCTACTTTGTGAGCGACGCCGAGCGCATGGAGTGCGTTTTCGAGGATCCCTACATACTGATTCACGATAAGAAGATCGGCAGCATGAAGGACCTTCTGCCGATTCTCGAGCAAATCGCGCGCGCGGGTAAGCCGCTGCTGATTATCGCCGAGGACGTGGAAGGCGAAGCATTGGCCACGCTGGTGGTCAACAAGCTGCGCGGCACGCTCAATACTTGCGCCGTGAAGGCCCCGGGCTTCGGCGACCGCCGCAAGGCGATGCTGGAAGATATTTCGATCCTGACGGGCGGCAAGGCCATCATGGAAGAGACCGGCACTAAGTTGGAAGGCGTCAAGCTGGAAGATCTGGGCCGCGCCAAGCGCGTCACGGTGGATAAGGACAACACCACCATCGTCGACGGCGCCGGTTCGCAGAAGGACATCGCGGGCCGGATCAAGCAACTCCGGGCCCAGGTGGAAGAGACCACCTCGGACTACGACCGCGAGAAACTCCAGGAGCGCCTGGCGAAGTTAGCCGGCGGCGTGTCGATCATCAAAGTCGGCGCCGCGACCGAAACCGAGATGAAAGAGAAGAAAGCCCGCGTGGAGGACGCCCTGCATGCCACGCGCGCCGCGGTGGAGGAAGGCATCGTACCGGGCGGCGGCGTTGCCTTGCTGCGAGCCTCGGTCGCGCTACAGAAACTCAACCTCGAGGGCGACGAGCAGTTCGGCGTCACCATCGTGCGTCGCGCTTGCGAGGAGCCGGTGCGGCAGATCGTGCTGAATTGCGGGACCGAGGGCGCCGTGGTGGTCGAGAAAATCAAGACTGACCAGAATCCTAACTTCGGCTTCAACGCCTCCACCGAACGGTACGAAGACCTGGTCCAAGCCGGCGTGATCGATCCCACCAAAGTAACTCGCACGGCTCTGCAGAATGCCGCTTCCATCGCCTCTCTCATGCTCACCACCGAGGCCATGGTGTGCGAGGCTGTGGAGGAAGTGGAAGATTAGGTGCTTCGTCGGCGGGCGAGTAAAGGACACGGATGAATAAGAGAATCCTAAAGCGGCACAAGCGCCAGGTTTCACGCGCCAGAGAACGAGTCAGGCTGTCCGAGCCCGACCTGAGAACACCGGAGCAAGTTAGAGCGGCGCGCGAGGCGAGCCGCCCGGCCGGCGGCCGGCGCAACGCCCCCCCCGCATACTACTCCACGCCGCCAATCCGGGATCGCGCCGGCCCTGCCGCGGAGAGTACCGCGAAAGCTGACCCAGAGCCATGACCCGCGCCGCAGCACGGCTGTCTTCCACATGCTGTCCCCATTGCAAATCCATCGAGTTTAGGGGTGTAGGCGTCCGAAACGCCACCGAGAGAGCCATCCACTGGCTCCTTGCACCCTACCGGTGCTCTCTTTGCGGTCACCACTTCTTTCTGTTCCGGTGGCAAGCTCCCCTCGCGGGCACGGCGTAAGAGCGGCATGCAGCGAAAGCCGTCCGGCAAAGTCGGAATTTCCGGCTTCAGCCGGCGTATTGCCGCCGCAACTCTCAGAGCCTGGCCGCGATCGACTCCGCAATCAGCCGCCCATGCAATCTGCCGTTTTCGATGAAGATCTCGTTGGTGTGCATGCCGGCCACGATCACGCCGGCCAGGTACACGCCGGGGCATTCGCTCTCCAGCGTTTCGGGATCGGTGCGCGGGCGCTGGGTCTCGGGCTCGAGTGTAATGCCGGCCGAGTTCAGAAATTCCAGATCGGGGCGGTAGCCGATGAGCGCAAACACGAAATCGTTCTTCAGGGTCACTGCGCCCCGCGGCGTCTCAACCCGGATCGAATCCGGCCGGATTTCGGCGACGCGCGAATGAAAGTAAGCCGCAATCTCGCCGTTCGTGATGCGGTTCTCGATGTTCGGGCGGATCCAGTACTTCACGCGGTCCGAAATTCCCGCGCCCCGATGGATCAGCGTGACGCGCGCGCCCGTCCACCACAATTCCAGTGCCGCAATGGCCGCCGAATTCTTCGCCCCGATCACCGCCACATCGTGGTTGTAATACGGATGCGCTTCCTTGTAATAATGCAGCACCTTATCGAGTTCTTCGCCCGGAACGTTTAACAGGTTCGGGACATCGTAATAGCCCGTTGCCAGCACCAGCTTGCGCGCCTGGTAAATGTGCGCGCATCCCAGCCGGTCGGTCGAGAAGACCTGGAACGCATGGTCGGCGCCCGCGATGCGTTCTACGCGCTCGTACTGCCGGATATCCAGTTTGTAATGCTCCGCCACGCGGCGATAATACTTCAGCGCTTCGGTGCGGTTGGGCTTTTCGTTCAGGCTGGTCATCGGGATATCGCCGATTTCCAGCAGCTCGGGCGTCGTGAAGAAGGTCATGTGGGTGGGATAGTTGTAGAGCGAGTTGACGACGCAACCCTTCTCCAACAACACTGTCTTCACACCGCGCTTATCGAGTTCGATCCCGCAGGCGAGGCCCGTCGGCCCGGCGCCCACCACCACCGCGTCGCAGCATTCGGTCATTTCACGCCTCGCCAGGCTCTCCGCTCCCTGACGGGCGCGGCTCGGTCGGCAGCCGGATTGACAGACGAAAGCGTCTGTTTGAATGTATAAGGGCTGAAATGGCGAAGGGTTCTCCTGAAGGGTACAATGCCGAGACCGGCTCTGAACAGCCGGCTCAGAAACTTCAAACAGGAGAACCC
>JBEKDA010000036.1:0-59111 GCA_050014595.1 Bryobacteraceae bacterium | reverse complement strand
GACGTTCATTGGGTTCTCCTGTTTGAAGTTTCTGAGCCGGCTGTTCAGAGCCGGTCTCGGCATTGTACCCTTCAGGAGAACCCTTCGCCATTTCAGCCCTTATACATTCAAACAGACCATCGCTTTCGTGGTCTGTCCAGCCTCGCACATGCACGGCAGCCCGGCCGACGACACAAACCGATCGCCGGTCCCACTTCGGCCTTACTCCAGCTTGAATCGCACATCCGCCAGCATGCCCGGCTTCACCGCCGGAAGCGTGCATTCGAACTCCACCACCACTTCTCCGCGGTTGATCGCCTTGACCGTGCCGGGCATTCCCGCGCTTTGCAAATCGGGGATGAGGACCAGCGCCTGCTGGCCGGGCCGCAGGCGGTTCAAAACGAGCGGAGGCGGTTCGAGCACTGCTTCCAGGGCGAACATGTCGGTGGCGATTTCGAATAACTCTCCTATCGCGGGCTTGCCCGGTTCTCCGTTGCGCCCGACCACCAGCCCATCCACCGGCGACCGCACTTCGGCCGATTGCATGTTGTTCTGCGCGGCCTCCAGATCCTGGTTGCGTTCGGCGAGGTCCTTCTGCGCGGCGCTCAGGGAGCTTTGCAAGGAGGTGAGCAGTTCGCTGGAAGCGCGCGCGGCCTTGTCCCTGATTTCCGATTCCTGGCGTGCGTTCTCGAAATCCTGTTGCGCCTTTTCATACGCCTGGCGCGAGACGGCGCCGGCGCGGAAGAGCGTTTGCTGGCGGTCCCAAACCTGCTGCGCGCGGTCGCGGGCCATGCGCGAGCGCTGCTGGTCGGCATCGGCGCGGGAAGATTCCATACGCGCCGCGCCCACGGCGGACTCGGCGCGAGCCACCTGGTCCTGCGCGGCATTCACGGCGGCTTCGGCCGCGGCGCGAGCCGTCTCGAGTCCGGAAGCGCCGATGCGCGCCAGCACCTGGCCTTCGAAGACGTCCTGCCCAACGTCCACCAGGAAGGCATCGAGATCGCCATCCATCCCGGCCTTCACCGGCGCGATGTGCTGCGGGCGGATCTTGCCGGACACGGTCACTTCGCCGTTGCTCTGGAGCAGCGCCGCGCCGCTCTTGCGGATGGGCGCGGCCGGCGCGCGATTCTTCCAATGAAGCCAGAAAGCGCCGCCGCCCACGCCCAGCGCGATGGCCGCGATGGCCGCCAACAGCCACTTGCCGGAAAAGCCCGCGCCGGGCTTCTTAACGGTTGTATTTCGGTGTGATGCCACGCAGGTTGTTCCACACGCCGTCGCAGGCGGCGACCACATCGGCGGGCAGGGGCCCCTTGCCGAAGGCTTCCGGGTTGTGCGGTCGGGCGCCAGAGAGATTGCCCGGTCTTACGCCCCGTTCCGGGGCTCTGTATTGCCACGCCCCGATTCCGCACGGCTTACGCCGTGGGCTAATATCTTCCGCCCTCCGGGCTAGCGCAACGCCGCCGTGGGCACCGGCTCCAGCGGGTTCGGCAAATGGCGCTCCGCATAGTAGCCGGGGTGCACGCGCTCCACGATCTGCGCCACCGGCCTTTCCAGAATCCGGAAATACGGCTGCGGGTTCAGGCCGATCCAAAAGACCCAAACCACCAGCGGCGCGAAGACGGCGATCTCACGCCACGACAGATCCTTCAGCAAACTGTTCTTTTCTTTCACGTCCCCCAGCATGGTCCGCTGGAAAAGCCACAGCAGGTAGGCCGCGCCCAGCGCGATCCCCACGCAGCCCCAGAAGGCCCAATTGATGGACATCTGGTAGGCGCCCTGCAAAATCGTGATTTCGCCGATGAAGCCGTTGAGCGGCGGCATCCCCATGGAACTCAGCGCCGCGATGCCGAAGACCAGCGTGAAGATCGGCATGATCTTCAGCAGGCCGCCGTATTCGGAGATCTCGCGGGTGTGGCGCCGTTCGTATACGATCCCCACCACCAGGAAGAGCATGCCGGTGGAAATTCCGTGGTTGATCTGCTGGATGATGGAACCGGAAATGCCGGCGGGGTTGAGCGCGAAAATGCCGAGTGTGCAGAAGCCCAGGTGGCTCACCGAAGAGTAGGCCACCAGTTTCTTCCAATCCTTCTGCATCAGCGAAGCCAGCGCGCCATAAACGATGCCGATGATCGAGAGCACCGCCATGACCGTGACGATGGTGGGATTCTTGGCGGCATCCGGCAGCAGCGGCACCGAAAAGCGCAGAAATCCGTACGTCCCCATTTTCAGCAGAACGCTGGCCAGGATGACCGACCCGGCGGTGGGCGCCTCCACGTGCGCGTCGGGCAGCCAGGTGTGGAACGGGAACATCGGCACCTTGACGGCGAAGCCCATAAAGAAGGCCCAGAAGACCCACCATTGGACGGTAGAGGAAAGCTGCGTGCGCATCAGGTCGGCAATTTCAAAGCTGTAAACCTGGAACTGCGAATAGTGCTGGAAGTACAGGGTCAGGATGCCGAGCAGCATGAGCACGCTGCCGATCAAGGTATAAACCATGAACTTGATGGCGGCGTAGCTGCGGCGCGGGCCGCCCCAGATGGCGATGATGAAGTACATCGGCACCAGCACGGTTTCCCAAAACACGAAGAACAGCAGGAAATCGAGCGCCATGAAAACACCCAGCATGGCGGTCTGGAGCAGCAGGAAGAAGCTGTAGTATTCCTTGAGCCGCGTGTTGATGGCGGTCCAGCTCGAAAGAATACTGATGAAGCCGAGCAGCGTGGTCAGCATCACCAGCAGCAAGCCGAAGCCGTCGATGCCCAGATGGTAATGGGCGCCCAGCGCGGGAATCCAGTCGGCTCGTTCGACGAATTGATAATCCTTGGTGTGGTCGAAATTGAAAACCAGCGGCAGCGAGATCAGGAATCCGATAAAGGATGCGATGTTGGCCCACCACTTGATGGCGCGCGCATTCGACGAGGGAATGCACAGGAGAATCGCCATGCCCGCCAGGGGCGCAAACAGGACAATCGAGAGGATATGGTCCATAACGCTGCTTTGGATTAGCCCCTCATATTATCACCACTGCGGCTGGTTCTACCGCCCAACGCTCCACACCGGCGTCTTGTTGGCGCCGGCCGTGGTCAACTGATGGCGGTGGGTGCCGTCCGCGAGCATCGACCAGATCTGCTCTTTTCCGACCCCGTCAAGGTCGCCTTGAAATCCGGCTGCCCCCAAAGTGCCCCGGCAGCCAGTAGTAAGATCAGCGGCTTCAGCCGTCCGGCCATAAACAGAGGGTACCAGAATCGTTTCGTCTGCCCTCACGCGCCGGTCGCTGTCACAAACGGACCGCGCCGGACGACTCATCTTCCAGCGGGTATTTCTGCCCGGAGGGTAAAAACAGTGGGACCTCCATTTTTTTGGCCGGCGGCTTGGGGTGGAAATATAGTACTATGACCCGAAGCGGCGGTCCTCCGTGGTCTTGGAATGCCGACTCTCCAGCAGCTCCACCGTGCCGCCGATCGCCGCGGCGGCATTGGTCGTTGTGGAGCGGGGATGCCGGCGGCGGGATGACAGAGTAAGAAAGGGAACTCTCATGACTAAAAACGTGGTTTTATTGACCTTCGTGTTGTTCACGGGCGTGGCGCAGTCGGTCCAGGCCCAACCATTTAAAGTCGGCGACTACGTCGACTCCCAGTTTGGGGGCAAGTGGATTCCCTGCACGGTGAGCAGCCCACTGCAAGGCAACGCATACGGCGTCTCCTGCGGCCCAAACAACTATAGAGTGGTCGCCAGTCCGCAATACATTCGCGCCCGCGCGGCCACCGCGGAAGATAAGAGAGTAGAAGCCGAAACGACCGCCGCCCTGGCCCGTCAGCCTAAGGGTAATGGCCTGGGAGCGAAGTACGGCACTCGGGAGCCCAAAACATGCGCCACCCGAACTGCTCCGGCCAAGGGCGCCCCCTCGGCCGACCAGGCCAGGCAGTACTTCATTTGCGATGCGGAGCATGAGTTAGCGAGCCACCTGTTCCTGGTTACCAATGTGAAGGTGCAGGTTGCGCCGGCATCTCACCCGCCAAGCCGGTCGATCCTGGGGGGGGACCTCGACCCCAGTCAGCCGATATGGGACATTCACGGCAGTTTCACGCAATACCAGTGCAGCCAAGCGGCCTCCTGGGACAACGCCTATGCCCGCACGCACAACTGCAGCACGAACGATATGCCCACCGCCACGGGGTACTGCTACAAGAACACCTCCGGCGAGTGGCACTGCGAGATGTCGGACATGGCACACCTGACGGCCAACACGCAGCAGAACCAGATGCCGCCGGAAGGGAACTGAATTCAGACAGCACGGGTTCCATTATGGGACGATCGCGCGCAAAGGACAGTAGGGAAACCAGGAGAACTTATAAAAACACAAACGACGCCAATGAAAAGCATATTGCTAACGATCTTCGTGCTCGCTGCGCCGCCTTACTTGCATTTCATCCTAAAAGGTCCGATTATAGAATTGTAGGGAGCCTGCGCCACCACTTTTGAGAGGTGCTATGAGCATTGAGATCATGAACGACCTTTTGCAGCAGCATCCGTTCTGCCAGGGATTCTGGCCGGACCACATCGCGCGGCTGTCCGGGATGGCCAGCGAAGTCCATTTCGAAACCGGGGAACTGATCTTCCACGAAGGCGATCATTCCAGCTTGTTTTACCTGCTGATTTCCGGGAACGTTGCGCTCGAAGTAGTTGCGCCGGGCCGGCCGGTCCGGGTTACCACCCTGGTGTCGGGCGAGGTCCTCGGATGGTCGTCGCTCACCGGCGACACGGGCAAGCAGTTCCAGGCCCGCGCTCTCGAAGAAGTGCACGCCCTGGCCTTCGATGGCACGCGCCTCCGCCACGCCTGCGAGCAGGACTATGCGTTCGGGTTCGCCTTGATGCGTGCCATCCTCACGGTGATGGCGGAGCGGCTGCACTCCATCCGGGTGCAGTTGCTGGACACATACACCCCGGTGGGAGCCGGGCACTAACCTTTTGAGCGAGGAGCGCCGATGAATATCGGGGTGGTCCGAGAACGGGGTCCGTTCGACCGCAGGGTGGCTCTCACGCCGCCGGTGGTACGCCGCCTGGCAGGCGCCGGTCACACAGTGTGGGTGGAGTCCTGCGCCGGGGATGGCGCCATGTTTCCGGATACGGCGTACATGCGCGCCGGCGCCCAGATTGCGTACTCGCCGGCGGAGGTGATCGGCCGCGCCGACCTGGTGACGAAAGTGTCGCGGCCCACGCCGGAAGAAATCCGCTATTGCCGGCCGGGCACGGCGGTAATGGCCTTCTATCACATGGCGGTGGCCGACCGGGACCTGCTGGATGCGCTGGCGGAGCGCAGTTTGACGGCCATCGGCAGCGAAATCATCCAACTGGAGAACGGCAGGCGGCCGGTGCTGGCGGCGATCAGCGAGATCGCCGGCCAGATGACGGTCCCCATCGCCGCGCACCTGATGCGGTCGAGTTCGGGCGGCCGCGGCATCCTGCTGGGCGGCACGCCGGGAGTGCCGCCGGCGCGCGTCATGGTGCTGGGCGCGGGCGCGGTAGGCTCAGCCGCGGCGCGCACCGCCGTGGCGGCCGGCGCACGCGTCATGGCCTTCGATGTCGCGCCCAGCAAGTTGCGCCGCATCATCGAACACGTGCGCGGAGTCGAGACCTGCCTGGCGGACGCGGACGCCATCACCGAAGCGGTGGCCGGAGCCGACGTGGTGATCGGCGCGGTGCTGGTGGCGGGCACCCGCTTGCCTCACGTGGTCACGCGCGCGATGGTCGAGACCATGCAACCGGGGTCGGCCATCATCGACGTTTCCATCGACGAAGGCGGCTGCGTCGAAACCAGCCGGCTTACCACGCTGGCGCAACCCACCTTCGTCTACAAGGGCGTGACCCATTTCTGCGTGCCGAACTTCACCGCCGACCTGGGGCGCTCTTCGAGCGTGGCCATCGCCCAGGCGATGCTGCCCTATGTGCTGACCATCGCCGACTACGGCGTGGAGGAAGCCGTGGACGCCTGTTCCGACCTGCGACGCGGCCTCTACACGCTGCGCGGGAGGCGGCCATGACCAACGACTATCGTTCCCGCATTGTCTCCGCCGATGAGGCGGTCGCCCAGGTGCGCAGCGGCCAGCGCGTCTACATCCACAACGGTTGCTCCGAGCCCATCGAACTGGTGAAAGCCCTGACGCGCCGCGGCCCCAGCCTGCAGGACGTCGAGTTGATCCACATGGCCACCATGGGGATCGCCGATTACAGCCTGCCGGAGTATGAAGGCCACTTCCGAACCAACGCCCTGTTCATCGGCGGCAACGTGCGGCAGGCCATACAGGAGGGCCGCGGCGATTACACGCCCGTTTTCCTGAGCGAAATCGAAGGCCTGTTCTCTTCCGGCGCCCTGCCGATCGATGTGGCGTTGCTGCAGTGCGCCCCGCCGGACAGTTACGGATTTATGAGCCTGGGGACGTCCATCGACGTGAACATCGCGGTGGCGCAGTGCGCGCGCCACGTGATTGTGGAGATCAACGACCAGATGCCGCGCACCCTGGGCGACGCATTCCTGCACGTCAGCCGCGTGGACGCGTTCATCGAAACGTCGCACCCGCTTTCCGAATACCCGCAGCACGAGGTGACCGAGCAGCACCGCGCCATCGCGCGCAACGTGGCCGGTCTGATCCCGGACGGCGCCACCATTCAGACCGGGATCGGCGGAATCCCCGAAGCCACGCTGGCGCTGCTGGGGAACCATAAGGATCTGGGCATCCATTCCGAGATGGTGCCGGACGGCGCGATCGATCTGATCCGCGCGGGCGTGGTGAATGGCGAGAGAAAGACGCTGCATCCCAACAAAGTGATCGCCGGATTCGTGCTGGGCAGCAAGCGGCTGTTCGACTTCATCGACAACAATCCGATGTTCGAGTTTCACCCGACGGGCTATTGCAACGACCCGCTGGTGATCGCGCGCAACGACCGCATGGTAGCCATCAACTCGGCGATCGAAGTCGATCTCACCGGGCAGGTCTGCTCCGACTCCATGGGTCAGACGATCTACAGCGGCATCGGCGGCCAGGTGGATTTTCTGCGCGGCGCGGCGCGGGCCCAAGGCGGCTTGCCGATCATCGCGCTGCCTTCCACCGCGAAGCACGGCGCGGTCTCCCGAATCGCGACGATGCTGCAACCGGGCGCCGGCGTAGTCACCTCGCGCGGCGACGTGCATTACGTGGTGACCGAGCACGGTGTAGCCTACCTGCACGGCAAGACGCTGCGCCAGCGCGCCGAGGCGCTGATCCAGGTGGCGGATCCAAAGTTCCGCGGCGAGTTGGAAGCCTTCGCCATCGAGCGGAAATTGCTGAGCAGGGATCGTTCGACGGTGCCGGTGTAAACGCGGCCCGGCAGGCGGCTTCGCCTGCCCCACCAACTGCCAAGACAAGCTCCGTTTTGGTGGCGCAGGCGCCGCCTGCGATCCGTGGTTTTTTCACCGCTTCAGGTGATCGCGGCTGCTTACTTCGCTTTCGCCGCCGAGCCGTCCGCCGACGTCGCTGGCGGCGCAGCGGGCTTGTCGTCTCCGTAGTTAGCCAGCAGATACTCCAGCAGGGCATCCCGATCCTGGATTTTCGTGCCCCAGCCGGTCATCTTGTCCAGCTCCTTGTTCCATGCGGCCTTCGACAGCCGCTGCGAATGAATCAGGCGCAGGCTGTGGCACGGCAGGCAACTGCGGCTTTCTTCCTTTTGCCCGCGATCGAGCGCGGCCTGGTCGGCGGCCAGCGCTGCCGCCACGGCAAGACAAATGAGAATCGGGGCTTTCATGCGGGCTTCTCCACGGTGACTCCCACGCGATCGATGGCATTCCATAAATAGCCGGACGGGTTCCACGGTGAAACAATCGGCTGCACACGCCCGGCGGCATCGGTGGCGCGCGACAGGATCGTGTAATACCCGGGGTCGTCCGGCCGCCAGTCGATGTGCCAGAGCCGCCACGCGAAGGGCAGTTTCGGCGTCGAAAGTTGCGCGTCGCGCCAGCGGCTGCCGCCATCGGTGGAAACTTCCACGCGCTCGATGGCCTGTTCGCCGGCCCAGGCAAATCCGCGAATGGCGATCGAGCCGGGCGCAGCCTTGGTCTGATCCTCGGGCGCCGTGATGCAGGATTTCACGGGCATGCCTTCGATGACTTCCAGTTCCGCCGGTTTGGGCGGCGAACCCGGCGGCAGGTTGAACTTGGGATAGCGGTAGCCGGGATTCATGAAGAAGCCCCCGTTGGACTGCGCGGTGGCCGACAGGCGAATCACCCATTTCACGGAACTGGTGCCATCCCAGCCCGGAACGATCAGCCGCACGGGGAAGCCGTGGATATCGGGGGTCTGGCCGTTCATCGTCAACGCCAGAATGGTGGCGGGGTGCAGGGCCTTGCTCATCGGCAGGGAGCGCACGAAATCCGGGGTCGCCGCAAGGCCCGTGTCGGCCCCGTCGGTTTCGATGTAGGCGGCCGTGCCCGCCGCGCCCGCCATTTTCAATACGTCGCTGACCCGCGGGCCGCGCCACTCGGCATTGCCGATTGCGCCGCGCGTCCACTGGATGCCGGGCAGTTTGGGACTATAGAAAGCGCGCCCGTTGCCGGTGCACTCGATGGTCGCCGGCACGGTGTACTGCGGAAGCTTGCGCAGATCGGCCAGCGTCAATTGGAGCGGCTTCGCGACCATTCCGTTGACGGTGAGGCGGTAGGCTTCGGTGTCGATGGGCGCGGGACGGGGCAGGTGCTGCCGGACGAAGAACGCGTCTATGGGGGTGATCCAGGAGTCGAAATAGCGCACCGGCGTTTCCAGGTCCTCCGGCCGGTCGTTGTGCAGAATCATGGGCCGCTTGCCCGCGATGGTGACGGGGGGATCGTCCGCGCTGCGGGCGAGCTTCGTGGCTAGGGCGGCGGCGAAGAGCGCCGCGAAGAATTCACGCCGGTTGGATGGCATAGCCTTCACAGCGTATTCCAGTCCCTCTGAATTCGCAACAGAGTACCACGGCGAAGACGCCGCCCGGAGGGAAAATGCAACTCGCCCATTAAAGGAAGGTGGCTGGGTGTATACTAAGCAGCACCCGCGAGCCCAATATGGAAATTCCGGATTATAGTACGCATGACTGAGGGTTCGGGCCTGCCATCCGAGTCGGCGTTGTTCGAACTCGTATACCACGAGTTGAGGAGGCTGGCTTCCTCCTACTTGCGGCAGGAGCGGCCGGACCATACCCTGCAAACTTCGGCGCTGGTGAATGAGGCCTACCTGCGGCTGGCAGGCAACCGGCACTTGCAGTCCACCGACCGGCAGCAGTACCTGCGCGTCGCCTCCCACGCCATGCGGCACGTGCTGGTGGACCACGCCCGCCGCCGCTCCGCGATGAAGCGCGAGGGCGGAGTGCGCGTGAATCTGGATGAGGCCGACGCGGTCGTCGTCGCCAACCTGGAAGACTTACTGGTGGTCGACACCGCGCTTCAAAAACTCGCCGGCGTGGATGCGCGCCAGGCCGAGATCGTGGAACTGCGTTATTTCGGAGGCCTCTCGGTGCCGGAGACGGCCGAGGCGCTGAATGTTTCCGAGAAGACCGTCAAACGCGATTGGGCGGTGGCGCGCGCCTGGCTGCGCGGAGAATTGGACCAGGCGGCGCAAGCGTGAATCCGGAAACGTGGCCACGGGTCAAAGAGATCTTCGCCGATGCCTCCGAAAAGCCCGCAGCCGACCGGGCCGCGTACGTCCGGCAGTGCGCTGGCGCCGACTCCGAAATGGAGCGCGAGGTTCTGCGCCTGCTGCAACTCGATGACGGCGCGGAAGAGCGGCTGGCGGCGCTGAAGCCGCGCGGCAACCTGGTTCAGGCGGCCGCCGGGGACCAGGTCTTCTACCAGGGGGAAGTGCTCGCCGGACGCTATGAAATCGTGCGCTTCATCGCCGTGGGAGGAATGGGCGAGGTGTACGAGGCCGAAGACCTGGAACTGGGTTCTCGCGTCGCCGTCAAAGCCGTCCGCGGCGAGTTGGCCAGCGCCGACCACGTCTTCTGGCTGAAGCGCGAAGTCCAAGCCGCGCGGCGCATCCAGCATCCCAACGTGTGCCGCGTGTTCGACCTGGTGGAAACCCAAAGCATGTCCGGCAGCCCCGTGGTTTTCCTCACCATGGAACTGCTTGGTGGAGAGACCTTGACCCAGAAGCTGCGCCGCGATGGCGCGCTCACCGAACGCCAGGCGCTGCCCCTGCTTCGCCAGATGGTGGCCGCACTGGCGGCTGCGCACCAGGCCGGCGTGGTCCACCGCGATTTTAAGAGCGGCAACGTCATGATCGTGCCGCGCGCCGATGGCCCGCCCCGCGCCGTGGTGACCGATTTCGGTCTCGCCCGGCCCATCCCGCCGGACAGCCGCGCCACCGCCTCCACCTGGTCGCCCGCCACCATGGCCGCTTATGGCACGCCCGCTTACATGGCGCCGGAACAGATCCAGGGTGGCCGAGTGGGTCCGGCCGCCGACATCTATGCGCTGGGCGTGGTGCTCTATGAGATGGTCACCGGCGAGCTTCCATACGCCGAGAGCTCGCCTCTGGCTATGGCGGTGAAGAAGTCGCGCGAGCGCCCGGTCGCACCTGAGACACTGGCGCCCGCCCTGCGCCCCACCTGGCGTGCCGCCCTGCGCCAGTGTCTGGAGCCTGAGCCCAAGAAGCGATTCCAGGACGTTCGCGAGATCCTCACCCACCTGGAGACGCGCAGCCCGCGCCGCCTGATGTGGAAGCTGTTGCGCCGCCGGCATGGCGGCAAACTCAAGCTCGCCGCCGCGGCGTCGGCCCTTGGCTTTCTGGCGGCCGCTGCCTGGTGGCTCTGGCCCCCGGAGCCGCGCGCCGAAGCCGTCGCCGATTGGCAGGAGGGTATATATAACCTGCAGGCCGGCGAACCGGTGGAAGCCGCGCGCCGGCTGGAGCGCGCCCTGGCGCAGCATCGGCTTCCCGCCGTGGCTCATGCTTATCTGGCGCTGGCGTGGCACACTGCGGGCTTCGAAGGAAAAGCGCGGGACGAATTGAATCGCGCGCTCTACAAGCCGCTTCAGCCCGAACCAGACCGGCAGTTCGCACAGGCTGTCGGATCGCAGTTGGCCGGCCAGGGCGAAGCCGCGCGCGTGCTGCTGGAGCGGAGGGCCATGGCCACCGGGCAACCCATCGCGCTGGCCGATCTGGCGCTGCTCGAAGACCAACTCGGACGGCCAGAAGCCGGGGCGCATTGGAAACAGGTCGCGGTCAAATCGCCGAACCAGCCGGCTGCGCACCTGCGGCTCGCCATGGGATACACCAAAGAAAACCGCTGGAAGGAAGCCGAGCGCGAATTCCTGCTTGCCGAAACCTACTTCGGCGCCGCGGGCGACGCGGAGATGGTCCGGGCTGTTTCCGCGCGCCGCGGTTTCGCGCGCGTGCAGAGTGGCGATGCCGACCTGGCGCGCCGCGATCTGCCGTCGCTGCTCGGCTTTTTGCCGCGTCCAGCGGGCTCCGGGTACGGCCCCTGTGAGCGCTCCGTCACCATTATGGCGGGCGAAGACGACCACTTCGCTTTGCCTTTTGATCCCATCCCCTATGTCAATCCGGATCTCGCCTCCGTTTCGGATTGGCCAAAGAACGGCCGCCTCAAACAATTCGACGAGTTGCGCGACGACCAGGCGCTGTTCGTCTCCCTGATCCTGCCGCCGCTCAATTTCTGCGAAGGCCGTCTGGAGACCCGCATTCGAAAGGGCATTTCCGGCTATGAAAACGATACCCTGACGTGGGGTGGGGGGCGCCTGGTCTCAGCGCCACCCTATCCTCTCTGGGTGGATTCACCGGGCGTTTCGGAGCGTTTGTTGACCCTCACGATCACGCGGGAGTTCCTGCTCGATGTGCAGCGCGCCCAAGTGGGAAAGAAGATCACATCGCTGGATTTCACGATTCAAGATGACACTACCGTCGACTACATCAAACTCACGCTGGTGTATTAATCTCTGCTGGTGGGCGGGATTCGCGGTCCTCGGCCTGCCCCTCTGTGCGCAGCCCCGCTGCGCACCCGTGCCGGCCGGACTGTCGGCGTGGTTTACGTTCGACGAGCCGCAATTCCGTCCCTGGCAGGTCCCCGGCCAAGTCGGTTCGGCGGTCCGGTTCAACGGCAAGGACCAGTACTTCGAGTTGCCCGCCGCTACCCCCGGTCTTGATATGGGTGACGACGACTTCACTATCGAGCTTTGGATCCGCACGGCCGATTCCCTGACTACGCGGAGCCTGGTGGACAAGCGCGACCATGGGCCGCTGGGTTACCTGATCTACATCTGGAATGGTCATCCGGGCTTTCAGGTCGCCAACGGCGATAAGGCGGCTTCCGCGGTCGCCCATGCGGTGAATGTCGCCGACCATCGCTGGCACCATGTGGCGGGTGTGGCGCAGCGCCTGCCGCCGCAGCCTCTGTGGATCTATGTCGACGGAGTCAAGCAGACCGATGTGGGCACACGCATGGCGCCGCTGGTGGATCTCGATGTCGCGGCTCCGCTCTGGCTCGGCCGCCACCACGCCAACCAGTCGATGCCCAGAAACGATCTCTATTTCGAAGGCGAAATGGACGAGCTCAGCTTCTATCACCGGGCGCATACGGCGGCCGAGATCCAGGCGATTTACCGCGCCGGTTCGGCGGGAAAATGCCGGTGAGGGTCCGCCGGGGTTTGTGGGGCAGCCAATCCTGGCTGCCGCCGGCTTTTCAGCCGGCGCTTGCCGGGTACGAGCGGTCGATCAGTTCACATTGATGGTCGTCGTAAACGGCGCGACGTTATCCGCCTTCACCGTGATAACGAAGCTGAACGGTGCTCCAGCGCTGCCAGAGGTTGCCGTGAAGTTCAGATTGAAACCTGAGGTGGCGCCCGGAGCCAGCGAGGCTGCTCCCGGAATGACGAACGGAATCGCCAGGAGTCCGGGGTTATAGACGAGGGTGGCGCCGGTAGCCGTGATGGCTGTGATCGCCGTCACGGTCACGTTTGTCGCCGTCGCACCTCCCGAATTCGTCACCGCCATAGAGAGATTCGCCGAACCGGTCGGACGCGATTGCAGGGAGAGGGTCAAAACCGGCGCCGGCACGCTGGATTGCACCGAGACAACCGCGGTGTAGGGGCCACTGATTGCGGTAGTTCCGAGGTTGTTCAACGTTAACGAGCCGGTAGCGTTCCCCACGGCCACGCCGGCAGCCGCATCAAAGGATGTTTCCGCCAAGGTGAATTTCAGCGAGCCGCTGCCGAAAGTGGATCCGGGACTGACTGAAGTGAAGGTGAAGGTGCTCTGGCCGGCCGAAGCCGTGGCTGTTCCTCCGACGAAAGACCCGCTGACCGTTGCACCGTTGCCGGTCCCGCTCACTTCGGCGTTATACGTACCGGCGTTGGTACCGGGTGTGATCACGATTTGGACCGGGATCGAGGCGATAGTGGCGGCGAACGATGTCGCCAGGATTGCAGGCTGCGGGCACGGCGGAGAAAACGGGTTGATCCAGCACGCCTCGGGGTCGGGGGCGCCGATAATAGTTGCCGCGGATTGAGGATAAGTCTGAGCCGTAGTGAAAAAGTTTCCCGCACCAGATTGGAGTCCAATCAGGGAGATGCCGCCGTTTGCCGTGTAGAATTCGGCGAGTCCATGGTTCCCTGCGGTCGCCGCGAACTGCGCCGGCAATAGGAGGGCCTTGTGTCCCTGGGGCGGAATGGTGATGGACGACTGCGAAATCGCTCCGCCCTCGCTCTGGAATGACGCGAAAACTGTTTCGCTCACGGCCGTGGGGTTCGCCACGGCAATTGCGGTGACGTTACCGGGCGTGTTGTCGAAGGGCAGCAGAATGTGGTTCGCGTTGATCACGGCGGGCGAGGTGCCTTGCCCTCCGCCCTTCGTGCTGAAGACGGCGTAGACCTCCACGCCGTCCGAAACGGTTGCCTGACCCCAGCCTTCCGCGAGGGTCGAGCTTGTGCCTGGTGTGTGGAGGAAGAGCGTGGCTCCTCCGGCCAGGCTCAGGTTTTGCGTGGAACTCCCCTCCAGGAAGGTCGGATTCCACGCCTGCGTGGAGCCATCGCCTACAGCGGTTTCCTGATAGAAACTCACGCTGGCCGTAGCTGTGCTCGCGGTCGTGTTGGTAAATACGAGGGTCGTCTCCCAGCCTGCTCCGTCCACGAACTGCGGAATTACTTTCGGCACAGGCACCGGGTTGGCAGTTGCGGCCGCACTCACTCTCAATCGCCACGGGCCTCCGGTGCAACCGTTGTTGATTTGGGTATAGCCGCTGTCGGTAACAATGTAGAGCGTTCCGTCGCCCGCGCAAACGATCGTGTACTCGACGGCAGAACAACACACCGCGGACATCACCAAAACAATCAGAATCTTAGCAAGTCTCCATCCCGCACCTGCGGCCGGGAGGATCGTGTAAGTAAGCTTATGTCGCATAATTAACCACCCTCGTCTCCCGCTAGTCGTCGCTTGGTTGATCTAAGATGAATCACCGCTGAGCCCCGGCCGCCGGTAGCTTGACGGATAACAGAGCCTCAAGCGCCGCCAGGCGATCCTCCAGTTTCCGATTCTCCTCCTGCTGCGCTTGAATGGTTTGCGCCTGGTTCTGAATCTGCGCGTTCTGCTTCTGCAATTCGTTCAGCAGCATGGGAGCGAGTTCCTGATACTTAACCGTCAAGGCCTGACCGTCCTGGTCGTATGCAACCAGTTCGGGATATAACTTGGCTACCTCCTCGGCGATGAGGCCATACTGCAGTTGGTGTTTTCCATCGTCGTTCTCTGGTTTGTAATAGAAGTTCACCGGGCGCAGCTCGAGCAGTTTGCTGCTGTTTTCGCCCATGTCCACGATATCCTCCTTGAAGCGGCCCGAAGAGGCGCAATTCATCAGGACATAAGCCGTTTGACCATTATCCGAAGTCCCGTTTTGCAAGCCGCATATTGGGATCGTCCCTGCCCCGTTTGGCAAATTCAGGCGCTCATACCCGTTAACATCGAGCTTAACCGTGACATTGGATTGGGTGTAGGTTGAGTTGGGCTGAATCGTCGCAATGCCAACCGCGCCATTGAAGGCGGTCAAGGTGTCGACCATGGGGTTGTCCGCGATGCCCCCGGCCACGCTTTGCAGCGTGAGTCTACCCCCATGGGGAGAGCTTTGGCTGTTAAACTTCGCGTAGATCCTTGCCGCGTCATAGGGGTAACCAGATATGCCGGGGCTAAACAGGAGCCCCGCCTCGGCGAAACCACCGTTAGCGATTCCAATGTTGGTCAACCGCAGCGCGTTTGACCCTGGGGTGTTGGTCTGAAGATCTTTGATCTCCATCTTGGCGGCAAGCTTGTTAGTGAGGCTGGCAGTAAAAGTCTGGGCCGGAAAAGTCTGAGCTGGGTTCTCGACGAGGACATTGGTTCCCGTGTCAGTGATTTGGCTGCACCCTACGGAAGTAGTGCTCAACCATTTCGTCACGTAATTGATTGTCGGGGGGCAATTGGCGCTGACACCGGGGCCGGGAATTCCCTGGGGTCCTTGGGGTCCCGGGGGTCCTTGGGGCCCTCCACCTGTGCCAAACGTGCCATTGCCGAGCAACACCTTGGTGGAATCATTGGGGAAGAGGAGGTACCCAAGTTGTCCGGTTGTGTTGTTTATGGACACCAGGGAGTCCAAAGACGCCCACGGATGCAGAAGAATGGTGTCGACGAAAACGCTGCTATGCTGACCCGCGCCGGTTCCCTTCGATCCCAAGCGGATGGCGTTGCTCTCGGTAAGGCTAGCAGCTCCCAGATTTGCCAGATACAGGTTGCTGGAACCCGTGGAGTTCAAGCCTGCCGAGTAGCCGACATACGTGTTGTAGCTTCCGCCGTTGTTGTTGTAACCTACCTCGGAGCCCAGGAAGGTGTTGTAGCTTCCGGTGGTGCTGTTGAAACCAGTGGATCGGCCAAAAAAGGAGTTGCTGGTGCCACTGGCGGACCCACTACCGGTATTATAAAAGCCAGCCTGATAGCCAATAAAAGAATTGGAGTCTCCGCCGTTGTGGTAGCCGGCTCTGTAGCCATAGAAGGCGCCGAAGCCGCCTGCAATGTTGTTACCGTCTGCCGACTCGCCCACGGCCGTGTTGTAACTGCCCGAGGTGTTGGAGGCAAGTGCCATAGTGCCGACGGCGGTATTATCGGTCCCGGTAGTGCCGGGCGTAGCGCTTTGAAGCGACTGGAACCCGAGAGCAGTGTTATTATTCAGGTCGGTCGGCGCGGCAAAATAGCCGTTAATGTCGATGACCAGATCGGTGCCGTTGTTGGAGCCGCCGGAGACTACGGTCACTGACCCACCTAGTCCGGCCGGAACAATGGCCGAGTTGGTTACGATGGGTGCCGACCAGGTCAGGGTCGCCTCTAAAGGTGGAGTGTTCGGCGACGCCGAGGGTGGACTGACCGGATACGCCACCGTCGGATAGGCCGTAATGTAACCTGTTGAACCAGCGCCGGCCACCACCGTCAGGTTCAACGAATAGGCCTGGGCGATGGAGGGTAGCGGGGTACTGCAGGCAAGATTGCCTTTGACCGATGTAAAGTTTTGTACCGGGAATGTTCGGCCTGAATTCGTGATTGGCCCTGAGGGATTCCCTATACCGGCGGGAAATCCAAAACCGGGGGGGAAATCCGTCGAGTCTCGTGTATCCACCAGGCGGCAGGGCGTCATCGCCACAAAGATGAGAGCATCCGTCGATATGACGCCGGGCACTGGTGGAAATACGAGATTCGGCGAGGCTGTCGCGGCGGCTTGTCTCTCCGCCTGGTTTGGCTGCCAGTACAGCGGAGTGGCCCAGTTCTGGACGGGAACCTCAACACGCCCCCGTGCGGTTTGGGCGGTCAGTGCCGCCGACATAAGAACCAGAGCGGAAACCACACGCACCAGATAAGTCGATTTCATTTGAACTTTCTCCTTCTGTTTGAAACCGGAATTTCCATTCTTGGACCCGGTCCGGTTTCAGTCCGGGATTTTCGTTTCGAACACCCTTTGGCGATACCCGGCGCCAGTCTGCCTCGAAAAGCAAGGGGTCTTCCGATTGATCCGTTTCATTTAAGTTGAGAACCCCTCCTAATAGGACAAGCGCAGGACGGGAAGAAACGGGGTCATTTTGACTTTGACGTAAGGTAGAAAATGGTAGATTATAGGCATCTTTCTACCATGGCGCTAAACATCAAAAACCTCGACGTCGAAAGGCTGGCCAGTGAAGTAGCGAGCCTGGCCCATGAAACCAAGACCGAAGCCATCAGGCGGGCACTGGTTGAGCGCCGGGCCCGACTCCAGGCCCGGGCCGGTAAACCCGGCGGCCGTAAGAGCCGGCGGGAATGCCCAGAACAGAACGTTTGGCCCATGGTGCCGGCCGCCGAGTTGGGGCGGGTGATGAGTCGCGAGGAAGAAGACCAGATCCTGGGCTATGGGGCGGAAGGTTACTGAGGCATGGTTCTGGACAGTTCCACCATCGTCGCCATTCACTTGCGGGAGCCGGGCCACGAACGGCTGATCGATAAAATCGACGCTGCCGAAGTGGTGGTGGTGGGAGTACCCACTCTACTCGAAACAGCAATGGTATTGACCGCGCGGCTGGGACAGGATGCCCGTCCGACGATCTTGGCTTTTCTGCGCCGCGTGGAAGCCGAGGTGATACCGTTCAACGAGGAACACCTCGACGCCGCGGCAACCGCGTTTATCCGGTTCGGACGGGGCCGCCATCCCGCCGCTTTGAACTTCGGGGACTGCATGTCGTATGCGGTCGCATCGGTCGCAGGCATGCCGTTGCTTTCGACCGGCGAGGGTTTCAAAAGGACGGATATTCCGCAAGCATAGGAATTCGCCGCTGGTTTCCCGGTGAAGAGGGCAATTGGTGGCCTGACCATACCGGGTCACATGACCATATACGGCTAGTTACGAGCCGTCCATCACGTCCCCCTATTCCTTCGGCCCAATCCCCAAGGTCTTCATCTTCCTATACAGATTGCTGCGCTCCAGCCCCAGCAGTTCGGCGGTGCGCGTCACGTTGCCGTTGGTCTCTTCGAGCTTCTTGAGAATGTATTCGCGCTCGGCGGCTTCGCGCACTTCCTGCAGGCTGCCGAAGCGGTCGAGAGACCGGTCGGGCTGCCGCTTCGAGGGATTCAAGGGGATGTGCCGGGCATCCACCCGCACCTGCGGATTGAGGATGACGATCCGCTCGATCAGGTTCTTCAGCTCGCGCACGTTGCCGGGCCAGTGATACTCCGCGAGCACCTTGAAGGCCTCGGCCGTGAGTTCCTTGGGCTTGCGGCCATAGGCCGTGGTGAACTCGCGCAGGAAGTGTTCGGCCAGCAGCGGGATGTCTTCGCGCCGGTCGCGCAAGGGCGGCACGTTGAACGGGATCACGTTGAGCCGGTAGAACAGGTCCTCGCGAAAATTGCCGTGCTCGATTTCGTCATCCAGGTTCTTATTGGTGGAGGCCACCACGCGCACGTCCACCTGCACGGATTCGGAGGCGCCCACCGGCTCGAAGCGTTGCTCTTCGATGACGCGCAGAACCTTGGATTGCGTGCGCAGGCTCATGTCTCCGACTTCATCCAGGAACAGGGTCCCGGCATCGGCCTTCTGGAACTTGCCGATTTTGGCCTCCTGGGCGCCGGCGAAGCTGCCCTTGTTGTGGCCGAACAACTCGCTTTCGATCAGCTCCTCCGGAATGGCCGCGCAGTTCACTTCCACGAACGGCTCGGCGGCGCGCGGGCTCAGCGAGTGGAGGGCGTGCGCCACCAGCTCCTTGCCGGTGCCGCTTTCTCCGTAGATCAGCACGCGGCCATTGGTGCCGGCCATCAGCGTGAGCTGCTGGCGCAGAGCTTTCATGGGCACGCTCTCCCCGATGATGCGCCAGCGCGCCCCGCTGTCGCCTTTCAAGCGGCTGTTTTCGATCAACAGGCTGCGGTGCTCCAGGCCGTTCTTCACCACCACGGTGACCTTCTGAATGGAGAGCGGCTTCTCCAGGAAATCGAAGGCCCCCAGCTTGGTGGCCTTCACGGCGGCTTCAATGGAGCCGTGGCCGGAAATCACGATCACCACCGGCCGCTCGCCGAATGGGATCTCCTGGATGCGCGCCAGCACTTCCATGCCGTCCACGCCGGGCAGCCAGATATCCAGCAGCACCAGCTCGAAGCCGGCGCCGGGCAGAGCGGCCAGGCAGGCTTCGCCGCTCTCGACGGCTTCCACCGCATAACCGTCGTCTTCCAGGATTCCGCTCAGAGACTGGCGGATGCCCGGTTCGTCATCCACCACCAGGATGCGCCGCTGCTTCATACGCGGGCCGCCGCCGGAGCCCCGCTCTCGGCCGCCTCCGGCTCCGCCAGGATGGGGATCTCGACGGTGAAGCGCGCGCCCACCGGCCGGTTATCTTCCACGCGGATGTGCGCGCCATGCTCCGCCACAATGTGGCTCACGATGGCGAGGCCGAGGCCCGTGCCGCGATTCTTGGTCGAAAAATAGGGCAGAAACAGTTTCTCCTTTTCGTCCGCGCTGACGCCGCAGCCGGAATCCGCCACCACCAACTCCACGGTATCGGCCCCGCCGGCCTGGGTGGCGATGTAGAGTTTCTTGACGAGCGCCTCCTGCATGGCTTCGGCGGCGTTGTCCACCAGGTTCACCACCACTCTTTGAAACTGCTCGCGGTCGAGGTTTACGGGCGGCAACCCGGCGGCAAAACTGGTCTGCATGGAAATGCCGTCCAGGCGGCCCTGGAAGATGGCCAGCGCGCCCCGCACCACTTCATTGAGATCGCAACGCACCGGCTGCGCGGAGGGAAACCGCGCGAACTGCGAAAACTCGTCCACCAGAGTCTTGACCGAATCGACCGATTTCGAGATGGTCTCGGCGCACTCGCGCAGGATGCGGCCGGTCGAGGGCGGCAGGTCCACGCGGTCGAGCTGGCGGGCCATGCGTTCCGCCGAGAGCGCGATGGGGGTGAGCGGGTTCTTGATTTCGTGCGCCACGCGCCGCGCCACCTCGTGCCACGCCGCGGCTTTCTGGGCGCGCAACAGCTCGCTGGTGTCCTCGAGCACCACCACGAATCCGGAGGTTAGCTTCTCTTCAATCGCCGAAACCGTCACCGCCAGGTGCAGCTTGCGGCTCTCGGTGGCCAGTTCCAGTTGTCCAACCGCCAGGCCGGTGCGGCGGGCCCGCTTCATGAGGTACTTGATCTCGGTGGTGTCTTCGCGGGAGAAGAGGTCTTCCAGGCGGCCGGCCCGCGCCACTTGGTCCGGAGGAAAGATTTTCGACAACGCCTGGTTAACGCGCTGCAGCGAGCCATCGGCGCCAATCGAAAGAACGCCCGTGGGAATGCTTTCGAGGATGGCCTCGGTGAACCGGCGGCGGCTGTCGAGTTCGGCGGTCTTGGTCTCCAGCTCTTCGGTCATCTGGTTGAAGCCGCGCACCAAAGAGCCCAGCTCGTCGACGGCTTTGACCCGCAGCCGGTGCTTCAGGTTGCCCGCCCGCACCTGGCTGGCAGCCTCCAGCATGGCGGTAATCGGCACGCTGATCTGTTTCGCCAGGAACAGCGCGAGCCAGACAGCCACGAACAGCACAAACAGACCGATCAGCACCATCAGCATGGTGGTGACGCGGCGAACATCCTTACGCTGGGCGAAAATCTGGTGCCACTCGCCGACCCATTGGTCGATATGCGCTCTTTCAGTGGCGGTGTCGAGCGGAATGCGCGCCCTCAGCACCACGGATCCGGCGACGTCCGGGCCGTTGCGCACGAAGTAGTCCGCGTTCACTTCACGGTCGGCATCCGTGCGGGCACTGTATGGCCCCCAGGAGTCCAGCGGCGGCCCTCCCTGGGATGGGAAAATGGCTGCCGATTCGAGTTCCTGATCCTTGCAGAATCGCTCCAAAAAGCCCGGGGTGCGGATGCCGCCGGCCAGCAGTTGGCGGGTCTCCGGTTGCGCGGCGAGCAAGGCCGCCTGGGCGTCGGTCTCGTCCTGCACTTCCTTGTGGAGCGTGGTAGCCAGGCCGACGAAAACATCCACCTGCTGTTGAACCGGCTCGGTGAACCAACCCTTCAGGTTGACGTTCATGACTTCGTAGCTGAACAGCAGCAGGCAGAAAACCGGCAGGCTGCTGAGCGCCAGGGCGCCCACCACCAGCTTGGTGCGGATACGGGAACCTTCCTGGTTGCTTTGGCGCTCGATGTAGAGCTTGATGCCGGTCCGGAACAGGATCCAGCCGAGCGTGAGCATCAGGATGATGATCAGGATGGAGATCGCCCAGAAAATCAGCGTCTGGCCGGGGCTGGGATGATCGAACGGGCTCAGCCCGAATTGGCGCAGCCCGAACGAGCCCTGCCACACCACGAGCACCACCGAGATGACCAGCAAGACCGCCGCGAACCAGTACAACAGGCGCTTTCTCATAAAGGATGGGCCTTACCCTCGATTATACGTGCCGGCCGGCCACAAATTCCGCCACGCGGTCGAGCGCGTCTTCGCGGATTCCGGGAGTGTCTGCGAAACCGTGCAACCATGCCAGGCCGGGGTCCCGGCGGAACCATGTCAGTTGCCGTTTGGCGTATTGCCGCGTGTTGCGCTGGGCGTAGAAAACTGCCTCGCGTTGATTCAACTCGCCACGGATGAGTTGCAGCGCCTGTTTGTAACCGTGGGATTCGAAAGGCTTGGATGCTTCGGCGAACCCGCGCGCCAGGATGTGGCGCACTTCATCCACCAGCCCGCCGGCGAACATCGCGGCGCAGCGCCGGTCGAGCCGCCCGTGCAACGCGTCGCGATCGGGCAGCAAGCCGATTTTGAGCGTGCGGTAGCCGCGCAGCGCGTCGCGGCCCTGGCGGAAGACTTCGCTGGCCGGCCGGTGCGTGAGGAGACAGACTTCCAGCGCCCGCGTGACCTTTGGCACGTCGTGCGGATGAATCTTGCGCGCGGTTTCGCGATCGATGCGGTCGAGCAGGCGGTGCAAGGAGCCCGTGCGCTTTCGCTCGCGGGCCGCCAGACGGTCGCGCAGTTCCTGGTCGCGTGACGGACCTTCGAACAGTCCGTCTAACAAAGCACGCAGGTAGAAGCCGGTGCCGCCGGCCAGGATCGGCAGGCGACCCCGAGCGGAGATGGCGGCGATGGCTTCACGCGCCATGCGCGCGTACTCTCCAGCGGTAAAAGGCTCGTCGGGATCGAGAATATCGATCAGGTGGTGCGCGATGCCGCGGCGTTCCGCGAGCGGCAGTTTCGCCGTGCCGATGTCGAAATACCGGTAGACCTGGAGGGAATCGCAGTTGATGATTTCGCCCCCGAACTGTTCGGCAATGAGCAGTGCGAGATCGCTCTTTCCCGAGCCCGTGGGACCGGCCACCGCAACCAGCGGCCGTTCGGGCGCGTCTGCTGGTATAGCGGCGCTGGAGGCGGATTGCTGTTGGTGGTCGGTCACAGTTTCGAGTGCCGGGGCCTTGCCGCACAGCCCCGTTATACAATATAAAGGTAATCTTCGGCCTGCCGGGGTACCAGTCGGTTGAAAAAAGAGGTTAGGTTTCCATGATTCGGTTAGCCAAAGCGTTTTTGATTGCTGCCTCACTGGTTGCGGTTGCGTTCGCGCAGGCGGCGTCCCCGCAAAACCAGAACAGTGCGCCGCCGGACAACCGGGCTAGCGCCTATTACAATTTTGCCATGGGACGGGTGTACGCGGAGCTGGCGCAGGCCGATGGAAACAAGGACTACATCGATAAGGCCATCCAGCACTACCGGGAGGCGCTCAAAGCCGACCCCAAGGCTGGCATCATCCTGGATGAGCTGACGGATCTCTACCTGGCGATCAACCGCCTGGACGACGCTACCGCTCTGGCGCAGGATATCCTGAAGCAGAACCCCGATAACGTGGGCGCGCACCGCATGCTGGGGCGCATCTACACCGCGGCACTGGCCCACGCCCCGCAGGGCAAGATCGACGAGCGTGCCCTCCACATGGCCATCCAGGAATACGAGAAGGTCACCGGCAAGGATTCCAAGGATGTGGAGAGTTGGGTGATGCTGGCCAAGCTGTACGGCACTTCCGGCAACGCACCCGACGCCGAGAAAGCGTACAACGCCGCGCTGGCCATCGAGCCGGACAACGAAGAAGCGCTCACTGGCCTCGCCATGCTGTACGGCAACATGGGCGACACCAAGCGCGCCATCGAAAAGCTCAAGGCCGCCACGGACAAGAATCCCAACGACCGCTCGTTGCGGATTCTGGCGCAAGCCTACGAAGAGCAAAAGGATTATAAGAACGCCGCCGATGCCCTGCGCAAGGCCGTGGCTCTTTCGCCCGACGACGACCGCCTGGCGCGCGGCCTGGCCGAAGACCTTTATTTCTCCGACCAGACCGACGAGGCGCTCAAGATTTACCAGGACCTGGCAACGCGGTCTCCGCGCGATCCCATGATTCCGCTGCGCATGGCTGACATATACAGCAACAACCGCGATTACTCCAAGGCCCACGAAGCCATCGACAAGGCCAAAAAAATCGACCCGGACGGCCTGGAACCGCGGCAGGAGGAAATCAAGCTGTACGAGGCCGAAGGAAAACTCGATCAGGCCATCGCTGCCATGAGCAGTTTGCTGGCCGACACCGCGCGCAAGATCTATTCCAAGGAAGAGCAGCAGGAGCGCGCCGATCGGTATAGGGAACTGGGCGAGTTGAATCAAAGGGCCGGCCATTACCCGGAGGCCATTGACGCCTTCAAACAGATGGGCGCCGTCTACAAAGACAGCGAGCAAGTAATGGCCGTGGAGATCGTCGATACGTACCGCTTCGCCAAGGATATGGTCAGCGCCCAACGCGAAGCCGAAGCCGCTCTGAAAAAGTTTCCCAACGAGTACATGGTTGCCCGCGAGCACGCCGTGGTGCTTGGCGACCTGGGCAAGACCGATGAGGCCGCCAGTGAACTCCGCGGGCTCATGAATGGCCCACGCGATTTTCTGACTCTGACAACGGCCGCCGACGTCTACGAAAAAGGCAAACGTTGGGAGGACATGGGCAAGGCCCTGGATGAGGCCGAAAAACTCGCCTCCAACGACGCCGAGAAAGAGAGGGTCTTTTTCATGCGCGGCGCCATGTTCGAGCGCATGAAGAAATACGACGAATCCGAAGCGGCCTTCCGCCAGGCACTCGCCCTCAATCCGCAGTACGCCGAAGCGCTGAACTATCTGGGCTATACCCTGGCGGACCGCAACCTCCGGCTGGATGAAGCCTATCAGCTCATCAGGAAAGCCGTCGATCTGGATCCCGATAACGGCGCCTACCTGGACAGCCTGGGTTGGGTGTATTTCCGCCAGGGCAAGTTGGCCGACGCCGAGGGCTGCCTCATCAAAGCAACCAGCCATCTGGACGCGGATCCCACCGTGCACGATCACCTGGGCGACGTTTATTTGAAGCTTGGCAAGACCAAAGAAGCCATCGCGCAATGGACCGCTTCTTTGAAGGGCTTCAAGGACGAATTGCCGTCCGAAGTCGATCCCGAAGAGGTTACTAAGGTAGGAACCAAACTGGACGCCGCTCGCGTCAAGTTGGCGCAGGAAACCAAAAGGCAATAGCCGGCTGCAAGACCGGCTGGGCCCACAATCCGCCAGGTTTATCCCAGAGTGGGGGTTTCAGGTGAATTTGTGTGCAACTTGATTATACCCCATAATCAATTGATAATAGACTACTTATCATCAAATCGCTGACTCAAAACCTATCGTTTTTTTGACATCTGTGGGATACTCAAAAGTAGATTGAAGGTTTCGAAGTCAAGCAATGTCCCAGTTGGATGAGGCAGTCGTAAGATATAACAAGCTCCTGGAGAGCGGCCCGTTCCGCGATCTGGCCTGGGTGGACGCGCTCCAGCAGCGCATGGAAAGCTCCAACCTGGTCGCGGGTGGACGCTTGATCTGTCCCTTTCTGCGTCCCAACTTCATTTCCCGGCGGCAGTACGACTCACTCGTCAAGACGGGCGAAGCGCTAATCGGCGCCATTGACCGCGTGCAGCAGATGGTGCTGAGCAACCCGGCGCTGCTGGCCCGGCTGGAATTGCTTCCCGCCGAGAAGATGCTGGCGGCCATCGACCCCGGATACCAGGCGCTGGAAGTGGCCGCGCGACTGGATACTCACCTGGTCAACGGGCATCTGCATTTCGTGCAGTACAATGCCGATTCGCCCACCGGAGCGGGTTATGCGGACGCGCTGGCGGACCTTTTTTACGATTGCCCGCCGGTGAAAGAATTCCGCAAGAAATACTCGCTCACACGCACCGGCAGCCGCAAGCATCTGCTCCAGGCCTTGCTGAAATCCTACAAGCAGTTTGGCGGAAATTCCAAGAAGCCGTGCATTGCCATCGTGGAATTCCGTCCGGCCTACAATTTCGGCCAGAGCGAATACGAACTGTACCGCGGTTTTTTCCGCGACGAGGGGTATCAGGTGGAGATCGTCTCCCCCGAGCAGCTCGAATACCGCAACGGCGTGTTGCGGAAAGGCGCTTTCGAAATCGACCTGGTCTATCGCCGGCTGGGCGTGCAGGAATTCCTGCTACGCTTCGATCTGACTCATCCGCTGGTGCAGGCCTACCGCGACCGCGCCGTCTGCGTGGTGAACAGCTTCCGTTCGGAGGTGGCGCACAAGAAGGCCATGTTCGGCCTGCTCACTGACGAGACTTTTACCGCCCGCTTCCCGGCGGCGGAGCGCAAAGCCATTCGCGAACACGTGCCCTGGACGCGCCTGGTGACGGCGGCGAAAACCACCTACGACGATAAGCCCGTGGACCTGCTGGAATTCGTCGCGCGGAACCGCGAGCGCCTGGCGCTCAAGCCCAACGACGATTACAGCGACCAGCACAGCTACTTCGGCTGGGAAATGGATTCGAACGGATGGGACCGCGCCATCAAGCAGGCCATGCGTTCGCCTTACGTGGTGCAGGAGCGCGTAGATCCGGTGCGTTCCATCTTTCCGCTGATGACATTCGGCCACTTGGAATTCCGCGAAATGCAGGTAGATGTGCACCCGCACGCGTACCTGGGTAAGGTACACGGCTGTTCGAGTTGGCTTTCGGCCGGCAGAGCCGGTTTCTCTTCCGCCGCCGGCATCGTGCCCACCTTCATCGTCGACCCAAGAGGTTAGCCTGCTTCCCCCAGTGGGACGGACCATCGCTTTCGTGGGTAGAGGGCCTTCGGCCCGCGAAATTTCATGAAAAACCGTGAGGACCCTCGCCGTTCGTGGGGCGGGCTATACAGCCCGCGGACTCGCTTTCCATCTGGTCCAGCCGCCTGAAAGGCGGCTTGCAGCCAGGATTGGCTGCCCCACTCCGTAGGCGCCCTGCTTTTTCGACCCTGTCAGGCCGCATACTGGGACGAGACAGTCTCGACACGTCGCCTTGCAGCCGGTCAGCCTTGAGTAACCGTGACCGTGGCCCGCAGGTTCGCCACGCCGGCGGTGTAGCGGTCATCGCCCACCGCGAAAGAGACGGCATCTTCCAGCCAATCGTGCCAGAGGCCATCGGGATCGTGCGAGGCCACCGTCAGAGTATAATTCTCCGGGCAAAGCTCGCAGCGGAAGGCGAAGCTGATTTCGCGCAAATCGCCGGCCGCGCAAGGACCCAGCTTCAGTTTCTCGAGCTCGGTGTTGGTGCCGTAGACATTCAGGCCGATGCGCGTGCGGATCATAATGCCGATCACCGGATCTGCCACCGCTTGGCGGAAGCGTACGCGCACTTTCACCACCGCCAGTTCCCCGCTGCGCCAGACCAGCGTGGCGTGGCCGTTCTCGCCGATGGTCTCGACGCTCAGAATCTCGGCGCGCCCGTCGCCGCGGCGCCAGCGCGGTTGGAGCCGCATGGTCGCCGTTTCGGCCCAGGCTCGCAGCCGTTGCGCGATGTGGCGGCGGTAGGCCGTCAGCACTTCTCCCGGATCGCCGCGGCCCGCCAGTTTTCGCTCGTGCAGCCACCAAACCTCGTCCGAGAGCCGGCGCAGCAAGTCCTCGTCGTGCGAAACCAACAGAGTGGTTGTGCCGGCTCTCCGCAGGCCATCGAGCGCCATAGCGGCCTGTTCGCGCGCCAGCGCATCCTGGCGGGCAAACGTGTGGTAGATCAGCAGAACCGGCACGGGCGAGAGATCGAGCGCGTCATCGGGGCCCAGCCGGCGGACGGCGCCGGAAGGTTCCACCGAACCGCAAGCGGCCGCTTCCTCTCCGGCCGCCAGGCTGAGCAGGCGTCCCTTGCCGGAGCCATTCTCCCCGATAATGCCAACCACCACGCCATCCGGCGCGGCCGCATCGAAACTCTGCAACGGACCACTGGTCACACGGCGAAATGCGAGAGCCATAAACGTTAGAATAACAACTGCACGATGGACGATCCTCAAATTCTTGACCGCATGCGCGACGACTGGAACCACCGCGCCGCCGAAGATGCCAATTATTACGTCGCTTTCGGGCGGCGCGACCAGGATGAAGATGAGTTCTTTGCCACTGCCGCGCCCGTGGTGAGGTGGCTGGAGCGGGACCTCCCGCGGCTTTCCGGCCGCGACGCCGCGCTCGAAATCGGCTGTGGGCCGGGCCGCCTGATGCGGCCGCTCAGCCGTCACTTCCAGGAGATTCACGGAGTGGACGTCTCCGACGCCATGATCGCTCTGGCGCGCGAACGCCTGCGCCACACGCCCAACGCCTTTCCGCACCACAACTCCGGCTCCGATCTTTCGCTCTTCCCCGGCGAGAAGTTCGATTTCGTGTATTCCTACGCCGTCTTCCAGCACATTCCCAGCCGCGAGGTGGTCTTTCATTACCTGCGCGAGGCGCGCCGCGTGCTTAAGCCCCGCGGAATTCTGCGCTGCCAGATCAACGGGCTGCCGCCAGCCGCCAAACAGTACGACACCTGGAGCGGCGTGCGCATCCAGCCCCAGGAGATCATCCGGTTTTCGCTGGAGAACGATTTCCAGTTGCTGGCGCTCGAGATGATCCACACGCAATACATGTGGGTCACCCTCCGCAAACGCCCGGCCGGTTGGATTGAGTCGCTCGCCGGACGGCGCGTCGAAAGCGCCGCGGCCATCCGCAACGTCAGTAATGCCCTCACCAGCGAAGCGGTGGCGCCGTCGTCCGGTCCCATGGCCGCGCTCTCGCTCTGGATCGAGCGCCTGCCGGATGAATGCGACCTCAACCACATGACCGTTACCGTGGACGGAATCCCGGGCCGCCCCGAATACCTCGGGGTGCCGGCCATCGACGGCGTGCAGCAGGTGAACGTCTGGCTCCCCGAAGGCATTCGCACCGGCATGGTGCCGGTGGGCGTAAAGTGGCTGGGACAAACGATCTGCCCCACCGCCTGGGTGCGCATCATCCCGCCCGGTCCTTCGGTGCCCCGCCTCACTACTGTCACGGACGGCGTGAACCTGTTGCTCGACCATCGGACGGCTTCCGGGGCGGTGAAGGTGACGCTGCTGGAAGTGGCCGACCCGGAGGCTTTCCACGCCACCGTGGACGGCCGGGACGTGCTGGAAACCGATTCCTTCCGGGCCGACCCGCTGAACCGGTGCTACGAATTCAACTTCCGGCTGCCCTCCGGCACCGCTCCAGGCCCGCACGAATTGCGCGTCGCGCTGGGCAGGCGCGCGTTTCAACCCATTACCATCGAGGTGGCGTGAGGCTCCTGCTTCCACTGGCAATCCTGGCGGCGGCTTGGATCCTGCTCCTGCCCGGGCCGGGGCCGCGCGTCATCAGGCTGCCGGCCGGCGTCATCGAACTCCACCATGAGTGGACCGTCTCGGACGGCGTGGAAGTGCGCGGAGCCGCTGCCGGCACGGTCCTGCACGCAGCCGCCGATTTCGACGGCCGCGCCCTCCTGGTGGTGCGCGGAGCCGGCGTGACGCTGCGCGGCTTCGCCATCGACGGCAACCGCGACGCACTCGAACGCCGCACCGGCCTCCCACCCTCCGACAAGCCTTTCTCCGAATTCACGCGTTCGAACGGCGTGCTGGCCGCGGGCGTTTCCGGCCTGCGCATTGAGAACGTCGCGTTCCGGAATATCGCGGGCTTCGCCGTGCTGGTGAGCCGCGCGCGCGATATCCACATCGACCAGGTCTCGGTCGCCGCCAGCGGCTCGCGCAACCCCCTCGGCCGCAACAACTCCACCGGCGGCATTCTGCTGGAAGAGGGCACCACCGATTTCCGGGTCACCCGCAGTCTCTTCCAGGACATCCGAGGCAACGGCGTTTGGACGCACTCGCTTTTTACATCGCCCCGCAACCAGGACGGTTGGATCGCATTCAACCGGTTCAATAACGTCGCTCGCGACGCCATTCAGGTGGGCCACGCGACCCGCATCCGGGTCGAAAGCAACCAAGGCACGCGCATCGGCTACCCGGCCGAAGAAGTCGATATCGAAAGCCAGGCCTACCCGGCAGCCATCGACACGGCGGGCGATGTCAACGATACCTCATATTCTCGCAACCACTTCACCGAAATCGACGGTAAGTGTATCGACCTCGACGGCTTTCACGACGGCGACGTTCTGGACAACACCTGCGTCAACACTCCGGACGCTCGCCTGTACCCTTACGGCAACATCGGGATTCTATTCAACGACAGCAATCCGCGCACGCGCTCCAACCGCATCCGGGTGATCGGCAATCTGCTCGACGGCGTGAAGTATACCGGCATTTTCCTGTTCGGCACGGGCCATACCATCGCGCATAACCGTCTGCTGAACGTGAATCTGGCGCACTGCAACGAGGAGGCCGCCGAGTTCGGCTGTTACTACCCGCAAGGCGAGCCCGAGGCGCTCGAGACCGGCATCTACCTGGGCCGCGGGATTCTATGGCCGGAGCCTTCGCGCGGGAATGTGATCGAAGACAACGAAGTGACTGGATACCAGATGCAGAGCCGGTGCATCGGCTTTGCGCCCGGCATACAACCGACCGCCAACACCATCGCCAACAATCGCTGCCGCACGCTCCTCCCCACCGGGCCGCGACTTGTCGCACGACCGTAAGGGAGCGGGGCCCCGGCTCTACGAATCTGGCGGGCACGGTCTGCCCGCCGCCCGTGAGGTACCACGTCGCGATGGAGCCGGCCTGCGCCGGGTTGGACGCCGAGTTCGGCGTGAAGTCGGAGTTGTAAATGCCCAGCACTTCGGGAGACACTGCCGCTGCCAGCAGGTGTGAAAACGTCCAGAGGCTAATCCGCGATCAGCGTGATCTCGCCAATCCCGCCTTCCACATCCACGTGGATGCGGACTTTTGCATTATCATAGGCGTCGTTCACCCAGTGGTCACCCTGGCGGCGCAGACCTTGCGTGTGAATCTCGCCGATGCCGCCGCGGCCGGAGGCATAGACACCCACATCGCGCGGCAAATGAACGGTCGCTTCCCCGACGCCGCCGCGGATGCGGACATCGTAATCGTGCTTCGGCCTCCCGCGCAGATCCATGCGCAGTTCGCCAACCCCCATCTGCACTTCAACGCGGCGCAGGTCCAAGGAGCCCAGATCCATCTGCGATTCACCGGCGCCGAAATTTGCAATCAGATCAACGGGCACGTCGTTGGCCAGTTGCAGGTCCCAGCGGTAGGTGGTGTCGCCGATGCTCGAATGATTCTTGCCGGGCTGTTCGATGGTGAGATCGCCGCTTCCGGTGGCGCCGTGGTAGCGGACTTCCGGCTTCCAGGCGTCCACGTTGTACGTGAAATCGGCGCGCGCCAGTTTCTCCGCTCCGCCGCGGACCTTCAGTTCTCCCGCGCCCATCCGCAGCTCAACGCGCAGGCGCTCCACGCCCTGACGATCGAACTCGCGAACTTCGTGCCGCGTCGGGCCGGTATTCACCTGAATCACGCAACTGCTCAGACACAGCGCGCCGGCGACCACAACCAAACATCTGGAGTCCATGGAATCTCCTTCAGTCCACCCATACGGCAATGGCGGCTCAAATGTTCCCTTCCACACCAAAAGAATAGCTCTTATGAGCCATACGGATAGGTCCCGGTAACCGGCAACCGGCACCCGCCGTCTCCCCAATGAAGTGAATCTACGTGTGTTCGCTGCCCTGATCCTAGGGGCTGTCGCTCCTGGATCGGCGCAAGTGCTGGATTCCGCGGCGGAGACGCCGGCCTCCGCGCCGCTAGCCATCCCTGCGCCTTATGTCTTCCCTGCCCCCAGCCCGCTGAACGAAGCTCGCATCCTGGGAGTGATGCCGGATTACCAAACGGTCCGCGACACCAACCGCTACGTAGCTCCCCTGACCCCGAGCCAGAAGTGGCTCCTGGCGGAAAAGGAAACGTTGGATCCTTTCAACATCGCCAGCGCGGCGATGACAGCGGCCTTCTCCCAGGGCGGCAACCAGACGCCGAAATATGGCGAAGGCTGGCCGGCCTACGGCAAACGGTTCGGCGCGGCTCTGGCCGATGGCGCTACGCAGAATTACTTCAGCGCGGGCGTCATGGCCAACTTGCTGCACCAGGACCCGCGTTACTTCCGCCTGGGGCCGCAATCGAAGTTCCTCCCGCGCGTGTTTTATTCCATAACACGGTTGGTCGTGGCTCGCCAGGATTCGGGCAAGGCCGCCTTCAACGCATCGAACATCGCCGGCATGGCGCTGGGGATCGCGGCGTCGAATGCCTATTATCCCGCCGCCAGCGTCCGCGGTTCCGTGATGCTCGGCCGCGTCAACACCAGCCTGTTCGGCGGCGTAGTCGGCAACCTGATGTCGGAATTCTGGCCGGACGTGCAGCAGAAGTTCTCCCGGAAGAAGAAGTAAGAAGGAGTCAGGAGTCAGAATGATGGAGCGCGCTTGGCGCGGATTCTTACTCCTGACTTCCTCGACTCCCGGCTCACGCCCCGCAGGGGCCGCTCACTTCCCGATGCAAAAAGTGGAAAAAATGCGATTCAAAATATCGTCGGCCGTGGTGGCCCCGGTAATAGCGTCGATGGGGCGCAGCGCGGCGTAAAGATCCAGCAGCAGCATCTCGTGCGGGATGGCCGCTTCCACGGCCCCGCGCGCTTTTTCCAGGTACGCCGCGCATTCGCGCAGCAACTGCTCGTGCCGCAAACTCGTGATGAAGCCGGTCTCCTGCTCGAAGGCGCCTTGCGGAGCGATCGATTCCAGGATCAACTCGCGTAGGCGCGGGATGCCTTCGCCAGTCAGCGCGGAGACGGCCACACACGCGGGAGCGCCCGCGCCAGTCAGGCTGCCCAAGTCGCACTTGTTGCCGGCCACCAGGTGGCGGCCTTGCGCCCGGGCGCGGGCGATCAGAGCTTCGTCTTGCGCATCCAGCGGACGCGATGCGTCGAGCACCACCAGGATCAGGTCGGCATCGGCCATCGCCTGGTAACTGCGTTCGATTCCCAGGCTCTCGACCACATCCGCGCCAGCGCGTATGCCGGCGGTATCGAGTAGCTTCACTGGGATGCCGGCGATCGAGGCAGTCTCCGAGACCAGATCGCGAGTGGTGCCGGGGATATCGGTGACGATCGCGCGGGGCTGCTCCAGCAGCCGGTTAAACAAGCTGCTCTTGCCGACGTTGGGACGGCCGACGATGGCCAGCATCAGTCCCGACCGCACCATCGCGCCATATTGAAAACTTTCGGCAAGGCGGTTGATGCCGTCGCGAATCGGGGCCAGGCGGCGCAGGATCTCGGCGGGCGGAGCCACGCTGACGTCGTCTTCGGCGAAATCGATGCCGGCTTCGAGCAGCGCAATCAATTCCAGAAACTGCTCCTTCAGTGGAGCGATGCGCCGCGAAACCGAGCCGCTGACTTGCTGCGCGGCGATGCGCGCCTGGTAGAGCGTGGTGGCTTCGATGAGGTCGCGCACGGCTTCGGCCTGGGCCAGGTCGATGCGGCCGTGCAGGAAACCGCGTAACGTGAACTCACCGGGCTCGGCCAGGCGGGCGCCCGCCGCCAGCGCGCGCTCGACCGCATGGCGCAAGACCACCGGCGAGCCATGGCAGGAGATTTCGACCAGCCGCTCGGCCGTATAGGAACGCGGGGCTTCGAAAAACGTGGCGACTACCTGGTCCACGGTGTGGCCCTGGTCATCGATCAGCTCGGCCAATTGCGCGCGCCAAGGCTGAAGTTCCAGAGGGGGGCGCAAGATCTCGCCGGCGATCCGGCGCGCGTCCTTGCCCGAGAGGCGCACTACTCCCAATGCTCCCCTGCCGGGAGGAGTCGAAATGGCGACGATGGTGTCGTTAAGCTGCAAAATCAGAGTGGCAAAAGCAGAGTTGCCAGAGCGCTACGGCCGGCGTCGTGGAGGACGGCCGCCGCGGTCGCGTCCCCGGCCGCCGCGGTCGCCGTGGTCGCCGCGGGGCGGACCGGAGCGGCGCGGTGCGGGAGTATAGGGGAGCTCCGGCAGGCTGGCCATGCCGGCGGGATAAACCACCACTTGCCGCTGCGGCCCCGACCCGGCGCTTTCACTGCGCACGGCGGTGTCGCCGCGCAACGCCAGATGAATCACACGCCGCTCGCGGCTGTTCATAGGATTGAAGCGGAAGGGCGCGCCCGTGCGCTTCACCTTTTCGGACGCGGTCAGGGCGCTGAGCCGCAGTTCCTCGATGCGCAGCAGGCGGTAATCGTTGGCGTCGAAGGAAATGCGCGAGTGGTCCTCGGAGGGCATGCGCAGCATTTCCATGGTGACGTGCTCGAGCGCCAGCAGGAGCTCGGCACGGTTGGCCAGGATCAGGTCGACATCGGGCCCGCTAAACTTTACCGCCACGTCGGGCGTTTCGAAATCGTCCCCCGACGATTCCACGTCCTGAATCTGGTAATTGGCTTTGAAACCGGCATTCTGGAGGGTGAGCCGCAAGAAACCGTCGATGCGGGAACCGATGGAGGCTACGGAATACTTTCGATCAGTCACTGGCTATTTCCTGCCGTTCTTTTTCTTGGGCGTCTCCACGCTGCGCGCGGCCTCTTGCGCCGTCTCGGTATGGTTGAAGAACCACTGCTGCCCCACGCTAACCAGGTTGCTGGTCAAGTAGTATAACACCAGGCCGCTGGGGAATTGGTAGAACATGAAGCCGAAGATCAGCGGCATGAACATCATCATCTTCTGCTGATTGGGATCGCCGGCGGCCTGCGGCGTCATCTTCTGCATCACGAACTGGCTGACGATCATGATGATGGGCAGAATGCGGATAGCCAGGTGTTCGGGTTGCGACAGATCGGTCACCCACAGCCACGGCGCGCCGCGCATTTCCACCGACACCGTGAAGACCTTGTAAAACGCGAAGAAAAACGGAATCTGCAACAGCATGGGCACGCAACTGCCCATGGGATTGACTCCGTATTTCTTATACAATGCCATTACTTCCTGGTTCTGGTCGCCCTTTTTCGGGTCGGTAATCTTGACGCTCTTGTACTTGGCGTTGATGGCGTCGATCTGCGGCTTCAGGGCCTGCATCTTCCGCATGGACTTCATGTTGGAAAGTTTCAGCGGGAAGAGCATGAAATTGATGACCACCGTCACCAGCACGATGGCCCATCCGAAATTGTGAACGATGTGGTCGTTGAACCAGTTGACAATCAGGAAAAGCGGCTTGGCCAGGACAGACAACCAGCCAAAGTTGATCACCTGCTCCAGCTTGGGGTTCACGCGCTTCAGCAGGTCGAAATCCTTCGGGCCCACGAACATCTCGAAATGGTTCACGTCGCCGGCGGAAACCGCTCCCCCAATGTAAGTCACCGGCTTTCCAGCCACCTGCATGGTGTCGGCGAACGTCACCTGCTGCACGTTGGCCTCGCCTTCCGGCAGCACAACCGCCGTGAAGTAGGCGTCCTCCAGGCCCGCGAACGAGAAGTGGCCGCTGTCGGTGAGGGGACCATTCTTGGCGGCGCTGGCGGTATGCTCCACAAGCTTGTTGCTGGCAAGATCGAAGTACAGCGTCTTCTCGGCGGCCGCAGCCGTGGCTACCGTCAGATCGCCGAAGCCGCAACGCCACTCGAGCATGTGCGGGACCGGCTTGCCGTCGGTGGTGAGTTCAGAGGTGATCTGCGCCAGGTAGCTGTTCTTCTGGAAGCGGAAAGTTTTGCGGAGCGTGTTGTGGCCGTCGGAGAATTCGTAAGTGACGCCCAGGCCGTCGGCCTCCGGGGTCTGCGAGTAGTAGGACCAATTCAGCTTCTTGGTCAGCGGCTTCTGGTCAGGCAGGTAGACCGAGAAGGGAAAGGGATCTTCCACCGCGGCGCCGGGATTCACCAGATCGAGCGGTTTGCCATCGGCCTTATATTTCTTGAGCAGCCAGCTCCGCACGTTGCCGCCCTGGTTGCTGAAGGTCACGTGGAAGAGGTCGGTATCGATCGAGAACGTGGGCTCGGACTTCGCCTGGGTCACCGGCGCGGTCGCCGCGCTTTCGGCTTCGTGCACGATTTGCGTGGGCGCCGTCGTTTCGGCAGGCGCCGCAGCCGGCGGAGTGCCTTGCGCTGTCTGAGTCGTCGGAGCCGTCGTCTTCTTCGCAGGCGTGGTGGCGGAGGGGAAGAAATAGGGCGTCAGAAACATCACTGCGCCCATCAGCAGAAACGCCAGCAACAGCCGCGTCTCCATCGACATTTCTTGGGGCCCTTGCCCCGGACTTTTAGTACCGCCAGTTTCGGCCATTTACACCATTCCTACGCAATTCCGTTGCGGCTTGCCGTTACGGCACGGGGTCGAAACCACCGTGGTGAAACGGACGGCAGCGCCCCAGGCGCCGCAAGCCCATCCAGATCCCCCTTCGTACGCCGTGCCGAGCGATGGCTTCCCGCATGTATTCCGAACAGGTCGGGCGGTACCGGCAGGCCGACGGCAGAAGGGGAGATACCCAAACTTTGTATACGCTGAGAGCCAGCGTTAAGATCCATTGCAGCGCAGAAAGAGACGCTCCACTTCCCGCTTGAGATCCGCCAGCGGGGCATCGAGCGCTTTGCGACGTGGATTGATGACAATCGACCACTGTGGGTTCAACCGATCGAGGTGGAAGCGCACGGCCTCCCGGACGCGCCGCTTGATGCGGTTCCGGGCCACCGCCTTACCGAGGGCGCGTGGCGTCGTGAACCCGATATGCGGCCCGGCAGCCTGCGGCTCGCGGAGGCAGAAGGCCGCGAACAGAGGGCCGGCAAACCGGGTGCCCTCGTCATAGATTCTTCGGAAATCTTTCGATCGCAGGAGGCGGACACGTTTCGGAAAACCAGAGATGGAGCACTACCTCTCGGAACTGACGGTGAGTTTTTTCCGGCCCCGGGCCCGGCGGCGCGCAAGCACCGCGCGACCATTCTTGGTCTCCATGCGGGTGCGAAATCCGTGCGTCTTCGCGCGGTGACGATTATTCGGTTGAAAGGTGCGTTTCGGCATTTTATCTCAAGTATTTAGTATAGATCAGGCGGGTGGGGCGCCGCAAACGGGGATGACGGCCGGGATGCGCGGCGCCAAAGTGGGAGCCAACGTGGTTCATCAGCAAAACGGATTGAATCTGAGCGCTTGTGTGCGCAAGGCAGGACGCGCCCCTGTGGGGCCAGGCTTTCAGCCTGCCGCCAGCTATCAGCCGGCGTTCTTTGGGGCGGTGGCGAGACGCGGGGCAGAAGCCCGGCGGCAGACTGAAAGCCTGGCCCCACGGATTCGGTTCGCATCGCTGAGCCGCGAGCCGGCGCGTCGATCCGGTGGTCGGCCGAACCATTTTATTAAAAACAAGAGACTTATTCGAAAAACCCGGCCAGGCAGGATGGTGGTGGCTACGGGGGTTCGTAGCTTGGCCCCGACTTTCCCTTGGACTTCGAGCAAGTCCTGGAGGGGTGGCCTGCCCAACCCCGAACAGGAACAGTTCAAGGCGCGCCTGACCCTGCAAATCTACCGCATCATCAAGGCCCGCAAGTTCACCCAGGCGCAGGCCGGCAACGTCATCGGCATTGCCCAGCCGCAGGTGTCCCTACTCATGCGCAACCGTTCCGGCAATTTCTCCGTCGAGCGCCTGATGACCTTCCTGACCGCCCTCGGCCAGGACGTTGAAATCACGGTCAGGCCCACGCGCAAGGAACACGGCGCGATATCCGTCACCCTTGCCTGAGACCGACGGACTCGGAGTGCAAGGCTGGTGATCTGTTGGACGAGTGGATGCAGGGCGACGAGAATGACCAGCCTGAGACGTTCTGATTCCTGCGCCGTTCCCTGGATGAAGATCGACCCGAGGGCTGCAAGCTCTTTTCATGAGCCTGATCGATCTGCTGGATGCCGGTCCGCTTGGAATGGTCACAAATCCGAAGAGTTCCCCCGGGAGCGAAGCATGTGAGAACTGGCTCGCCAGTCTGGCTTACAGCGGCGTCGAAGTCGTGATTCCGGAGATCGCGGGTTACGAAGTTCGCCGCGAATTGCCTCGAGCCGGCAGGGATAGAGGGCTTAGCCGTCTGGACGCGTTGAAGGGCATGCTCGGCTATGCGCCGATCAGGACGCCGGTGATGCTGAAGGCTGCCACCAGTTCACGGCGCTTCTCCTTCGGGGGTTTCGAGAACCAAGCTGATGGCTTCGGTGAGACGCGCCCAATCGGCGGTCTCACTCTGGAGTTGCGCGCGGCCTTTGGAGGTGAGTTGGTAATACTTGGCGTCCCTGCCGGTGTCGGAGGCCTTCCACTCGGCGGCCAGCAAACCCCGGTTCTCCAGCCGATAGAGCGCCGGGTAGAGCGAGCCCTGCCGGACCGTCAGAACCTCGCGGGAGATTTGCTGGATTCTTTGGGCGATCGCGTAGCCGTGAATGGGTCCAGGGTTGACCACTTTCAGAATCAGGAGATCGATGGTGCCCTTGGGAGGATCGGACTTAGTCGGCGTCATGGCGGATACCTCGTACTTCTGCAGAGACATCAGAATATGTAGAGGCACAAAGGCGTGTGTCGGTTTGACCCGCGGGTGTGTCATCGTCCTATGGCCGGAGGCTTCTGCACCATGGAGAGCAGTAAGCAAAACACCACTAAAACCGCGAGTCCCGCTGCGACCATCATGTGCCGTCCCTCATCTGACATATCGGCAGTGCAATCCAGGGGCCGTAGATGCGAAGCCAGGAATTTTTCGGGGCGGCCCTGCAAAACCCCTGTGCGGGCATAATTTGGGTCGATCTGGCGGTGGAAGGCGCCACTGCCGGAGTTCTACGGGCGGGAAAAGTGTACAGCAACCTGCTTGACAGCCCGGCCGCCTTGCGGCAAAACTGCCCACCAGCCGTTGCTATTCCGGCGGCTTACAGGCCCCGATCTTTACCGCGAAGGCGGCGCGAGAGATCCAACGGTCCCCCAGGCGGCGCTCCAGGTGGAAGGACTCCGACGGAGCGTCGGCGCGTACCCGCCACCCAGCAGGCTCCGTGGAAGCCAGTTTGAGATGCAGCGGCTTGCTGCTCTCCTCTTTGATCAGCCACGTTTCGCCGCCGTTGGGTGATTCAAAGAGTGCGTAGCGGCCGGCGTCGCCTCCCTGCCCGTGGTCGATCACCACGCCGCCGCTGGTCTTGGACCCGAAACGGAATTCCAGAATCGAGCCAAAACGATTCTCGGCGTTTTCATTGAGGATGTTTTGCTGGCGCCACGCCTTGCCGCCGTCGGTGGTCAACAGCACGAACGGCTCCTGCGGCAAAGGAAAAAGTTGCTGCCCGGCGGCCCACCCGGCTTCGGTGTCTACAAACTGGAGATGATCGAGACCGGCGCCGCGAATGCGTGGATGTATTTCCCGCCACGACCGGCCGGCATCATCGCTGCCAAGCAGGACCGAGTAAAGAGTCACTGCGGCGGAATGGATATTACCCGCTGCGAAAAACCTGTCGCCCGCCGACGTCGCGGCGGTCAGCTCCAAAAAGATTGGGCAGGGGGAATCCTCGAGGCAGCTCAGGCCCGCCCATTGCACGTCATCCGGTGTGCACGCGAAAGGCAGCACCATGGGTTTGCCTGAGTTCTCGAGAACTACCGGCGCTGCAGTGAATGGCGTGCCGGCAGCCGGGACCGGCGGCTGATCTTGAGCCCAGGCGCAAGACCCGGCCATCGCGAAAATGAAGCCGACAAATCGCAACTGCATGCCTCTCAAATTGTAGCGTGAGGTGATATGGCCCTAAAGGGCTATTTGTTAATGGCTATATTGCTCAGGGCAGGATTTCTGCGCAACCTGTAACTCGTTCACGGGTTAAGGCGTCTAGTAGGTAAATCCCCGTTACGACAGCGGGCGCAACTCACCCCTATCACCCAAACCGCGCCCGCTTTTCTCTTTTTGTCCGGCAATCGCCGGACGCCGGTACTTTGACCGGGTGATTTGACGCCGGTGGGCCTCCGCTCCGTTACGGTCGGGGTGCGGGTCATTCGTCGAACAATCCCTCAAACAGCGATGTGCTCAAGTAGCGCTCGGCGGCATCGGGCAGGATTGTCACTAGAATTTTGCCGGCAAATTCGGGTAACTTGCCCAACCTGACTGCTACGGCAACGGCCGCCCCGCAGGAAATGCCCGCCAGAATGCCCTCCTCTTTTGCCAGGCGCCGCGCCATTTCGATGGATTCCTCGTTGGTCGCCAGTTCCACGCGGTCCACCAGGGAAAGATCGAGTGTATCGGGAATGAATCCGGCGCCCACACCCTGGATCTTGTGCGGCCCCGGCTTCAGCGGTTGGCCGGCCAGGCGCTGGGTGATGACCGGACTGGCGGAAGGCTCCACGCCCACCGATAGAATCGGCTTGCCCTTCTCTTTCTTGATGTAACGCGAAACGCCCGAAATGGTTCCGCCTGTTCCGATGCCGGAAACCAGCGCGTCGATCCCTCCGCCGGTATCCTCCCAGATCTCGGGACCGGTGGTCCGGAAATGGATCTCCGGATTGGCGGGGTTTTTGAACTGCTGCAACAGCACGAAGCGCCCCGGATCGGAGGCCACGATTTCTTCCGCCCGGACGATGGAGCCCGCCATACCGAGCGAACCCTCTGTGAGAATCAGGTTGGCGCCCAGCGCCTTGAGCACCTTGCGGCGCTCCACCGACATGGTTTCGGGCATGGTCAGGGTAATGGGGTATCCGCGCGCTGCGGCCACGAACGCCAGGGCGATTCCCGTGTTCCCGCTGGTGGGCTCGATGAGCGCTTTGCCCGGTTTCAGGATGCCGCGCTTTTCCGCATCCCAAACCATCGAGGCGCCAATCCGGCACTTCACGGAGTAGGCCGGGTTGCGGCCTTCAATTTTGGCCAGCACGGTGGCCTTGCCGCCATCGGTGACTCGATTGAGGCGAACCAGCGGCGTCGAGCCGATGCTGAAGGAATTGTCTTCGAAGACTCTCAACTTAGATCTCCCAGTTCAAGACGTACTTGTTCTGTTTCTCGGTCCAGCCGCGCTGCAGGTCGGCAAAGGTGGTTCGGTCGACGATCTCCGCCACGGCGTGGTCCACCTGTAGCCACAGATCGGAGAAGGGGGTCTCGGCTTTGCGGCGAGGACCGGTTCTGCCCTGGTGCGGCCCCTCCACGAAACGAGTGACCTCGCCCACCGTGATGGAATCGGCGGGTCGCGCCAGCAGGTAGCCGCCCTCGGCGCCGCGCCGCGATTCCACAAAGCCACCCTGCTTCAGCCCAGCGAGAATCAACTCCAGAAATTTCTGCGGAATTCGTTGCCGGCGGGCGATGTCGGCAATGCGCACCGGCTCCCCAGGGCGCTGCGCCGCCAGATCGAAAATCGCCTGCAAGGCGTATTCAGCTTTGACGGAAATGTTCATGTAGGCGGTGAGGGGCCAATCCCCTTTATCCCAGTAGAGATTGTAGGACGAGGGGACACGAAGGCGCAAATGGTGAGTTCTCCACTTCCGTGTCGCGCACCCAATGGTGAGTAGGACAGGCCTTCTGGCCGGCCAGGAGGCCGGTCCCACCTCGCACCGCTAGAAGTTGAATCGAACCGAAAGATCGATGCGGCGGTTGTTGGCTGCGGAATTGCCGCCTCCGCCCACTCCGCCTCCCGTTCCTCCACCACCGTAACCGGTGTTGACGCTGGTGGGCTGGCCAAATTGGTTTGAGGTCAGGACGCCGGAGTATCCGCCGGGGTTGAGGTGGTTCAGCATGTTGGAGATGTTGGCCCCAACCTGGATGCTGTACCGCCGGTCCGACGCGGTGGTCCCACCGCCGCGGCCTCCCGTGGCCGGACCCATGCGCATTCCACCGCCACCGCCGCCGCGTCCGCCACCACCGCCGCCACCACCGCCGCGACCGCCACCACCGCCGCTGAAACCACCACCACCGCCGCGTCCGCCGGCCCCGCTAGCGGCAGCGGCAGCCATGGCCTCGGCGCTGCGCTTCGGACCAAATCCAAACACGCGATAGATGCGCATGTTGATCGAGTAAGTGCCGGCCATGGTCAGGTAGTTCCGCGGCACCAGATTGGGTGGAATGACGGAGCCGTTCAGGGCAGTCCCCAGCGGGTAATTCGTGCTGAAATTCCCGAGCGGCGTACAGACCACGCCGTTTACATTACACGCGCTGCCGGCCGCGGCGAAGAACGCGCGGGCGGTGCCGTTGTCGCCGTACACGTCCTGGCCCACTGAAACGTCGTAAGGAGCTCCGGAGTGGGCCACGATGGTGGGGGCCATCGAAATCTTGAAGGGACCTTGTACGGTGCCGATGACGGTTAAATTGGAGCGCCGGTTCAGGTTCGAGGTTCCCCAGTCCTGCGCGAAATTGTAGGGATTGGTCGGCGTGCCGGGAAGATCGTTGGCATGCGTATACTGATAATTCCCCTGGAGAGACACGCGCCGGCTGAAGCGCGTATTAAAGTTGAACATCAGGATGTCCTGCTTCAGGATGCCGCCGGATTCCATCTCGTATATGTTACCGGCCGCGTAACCATACGGGAACACGCCGTTAGTGGGACTGGGCGCGCCGAGTAAGTAATTGTAAGTACCCGGGTAAGGCGTATTGATCGGCACATTCTGCGTCAAGTGGTTGCCGCGGAGGTTGGTATAAGTGACTGCCACGGTGGTATTCCAAGGCAACTGGCGCTCCACCCCGATGGCGCTCTGCAAGCTGCGGTAAGCCTTCAGCTTGGGATCCACAATGTTGGTGGTATTCTGGCCCGGGTTGAGCGCCGAAAGGCTGGGGATGTTGGGGTAGAAGACGGGGTTGGTTACGGTGTATTCCAACTGCCTGACGCCGTTGTTCAAGAAGGCGTTCTCGAAGGGCCCGAGGGCCGTGCGGTTGTAGAACTCTCCGTAACCGCCGCGGATCACGGTCTTCTGCCGGCCGTTCTTGGCCGAACCGGGAGCCCACGCGAAACCGATACGCGGCGCCCAGTCCCCGTAATCGCTCATCAACGATTGAACCTCGTATCGCAGACCCAGGCTCAACGTGAAGTTCGGGCGGATGCGCCAGTCGTCCTGGATGAACGGGCTGGCGTCCCAACGGATCATGCTGACGTACGGCAGTCCTGCCTCGATACTGAACTTGCTCGGTCCTCCCCCCAGCACCTGGACTTGCGCTTCATTGAACCCGGCCTGCAGCAATTGCAGGTTCCGAATGTACTGCTGGAGCGCGGTGAGGTGCGTGATTTCCTCGTTGCCGCTCGAATCGTACACAATCTGGTTGGCTACATTCAATACCGGCTCGTTGCCGCCCTGAAAACTGAACGAGCCATTAAAGCCCGACGGACTCTGTTTCTGGTCGGACTCCCGCCGGGCGCGCGCGCCCATGTGGAAGGTGTGTGCGCCGTGCACATAAGTGCTGATATTCGTGAGCTCGAAGTGTTTGCCTGTGTCGTAATTGTTCCCAATGCCGTTGCCGCCGGTGGAGAATTCACCCGCCACGCCGATACTGGGAATGAGATTGCCCAACGACTGGGAGAAGTTCCGCGTGAACTGAAACCGGGTCTCGTTGACCAGGTGGGAAGTGACAATCGTGGTCTCTGTCACCATCAGGTTCTGGCCGTCGCCAGTCGAGTTGTAGCCCGCGGCGTTGGGGAAGCCCGTCACGCTGTAGGGCGGCGGAAGGGTGCTCCGGCCATAGCCCGCATTGTCATGTGAGTTGAAGCGCTCCTCGAATCGCACGGTGAGAGTGCTGTTGGAGGTGAATTGGTAATCCAGACGCGGCGTGATGGTGGTGTTATAGTTCGGTGTCACCAGGGAGTCAGTCAAATGGGTGACATTGAAACTGGTGGGGTCCACGTAAAACGCGTTGGTGATGGCGTTGTCCTGGACCTGGCGCCGGTTGATATCGAAGTTAAAGGATGTCTTGTGGTTGATGGGGCCTCCGACGTTGGCGCCGTAGTATCGAACGGAGTAGGGCGGCTTGTTGCTGGCGAATGGGTTGCGCGAGTCCCACGTGGCATCCGTATCGTTGAAGAACGCGCTGCCCCGGTATTTGTCGGTGCCCGGCTTGGTGAGGATCTCGATGCGTCCCATTCCCAAGCTGTCGTATTCGGCAGAAAAGGGATTCTGATTGATGCGGATCTCGCGGATGGATTCCTTGGGGGGCAACTGGCCTCCAGTGAAGCCGTCGATGTAAATCTGGCCGCCGTTGGGACCTGCGCCGGGACCGGCCAGCGCTTGCAGGGCGTCAGCCAAGTCGTCGGGATCGTCCGGCAGCGCCATGAGGTCGTCACCTTTGATCACCAGCGCGGTCGCGTTGTTGTCGGGCTCCACGCTGATGCTGGGACCCAGTTCGCCCTTCACGGTGATTTCCTGTTTCTCGGTGGTGACCGTAAGTTGGACCGGCAGTTGCACCGTGGCCCCGGCGTTCACCGTCACCGCCTTGTTATACGTGGCGAAGCCCGGGTAGGTCACACTTAAGGTGTAATCGCCCGGCTGGACGCCCGAAAATGTGTAAGTGCCGTCCGGCTGCGATTGTGCCGCGCGTTTGCCGGCGGTGTTGGAAATCGTCAGCGTGGCGGCTGGAATGCCCGCGCCCGACTCGTCGGTCAGAACGCCTTTGACCGTTCCGGCGGATGGCTGGGCCGCAGCAACCGATGCGACCCATGCAACTCCTAAAAACAAAAAAACTGACCTGCGCAAGTTGTTCATACTCCCTCAAGTACTGCCTTGATCGAAATCCCGAAGCTCTATTTAGGGACTCTCGTGGTCCCGGTTTAGTTACCCTCGCCACCACCGCCGCTCAGCCAGCCGCCCATGAGGTCGCGCGTAGCGCTGGGGGCCGCGGTGAGAATCGGCTCGACTCCCGCGAGGAGCATGATGACGGTAACGCGCGTCGGGTCGGTACCCATGGTGGTAGAGACCATGACAGCGTCGCCGGCTTTCAGTGCGGAGAGCGGCATGGCCGGCAGACGGTCGAGCATCTGTCCGACATCCCCTCCTCCGCCACGTCCTGCGCGCCCGGGTGCGCCCCTGCCGGCTCCCGCACCGGCCTGATCCTGGCCCCGGCCAGCACCGTAACGGCGGGCCAGCGAGTCTGCCATCCCAGGATCCAGCTTCTTCATGACGGAGTCGGAATCCACCCGGATGGTCAGCGGCTGCGGCTTCTTGATCGCCAGATCCTTGACCTGCATTTCACCCGCCGCCGCATTGATCGAGACGATGGTCGCCGCCATTTGGCGGAACGTCCCGGCATAAATGGATTCGGCGGTGGTGGCGGCGCCGTCTTCGTTCTTGTTCCCCAGCACGTGAGCCTGATCGCCCACCTTGATCTCCGCAAACGAGCTGGCCTTGGCATCGGCCGGTTTGGCGGAATCCAGCGAATAACGGTGGTACTCGGTCTTATCCGATGCCGTCACGGTGACGGTCTTCGATCCCACCTTCAAAGTGATGGTCTTAGCGGCCGGGTCCGTCGCGGTCACGGTACCGACCGTGCCCCGTTTGCGCCAGTCCGCCAGTTCCTGCTTGGCGATCTCAGCGAGATCGGCGGTCGTCCGGACCACCAGCGAAGTGGCCTGCACGGCTTTTTCGTCGGCAGCACCCTTGTAGTAGGCCACCACGCGATCTCCGGCGGCCATTTCGCCAACCGTCATCTTGATCCCTTTTTGCACGTCGGTCACACCGGCCGGCATGTGCAGGATCACCGTCTTATCGGTGGTGGTGACAGTAATGCTGTCGCCCTTATCCGTCTTCATCACAAACTGACTGGCTTGGGCGGCGACACTCGTGACTGTGCCCGCCACTTGCGCCCGGGCGGGAGCGGTGGCCTGTGCCGCCTGAGCATGGCCGGAACACTCAACCCAAAGTAAAGAAAGAACTAGAAACATTCCCTTCATCGGCCAGTCCTGTTACCAATGTCCATAGACATCAGCAGAGGCGCAGGGTGACTGTGGGGCGTTACCCAGCCGAGGTCCGACCGGCACACGCAAGCATTTGAAAACAAAACACTTATATAATAGCTCAAAAGGGCTATATATATATGACTCTAAAGGGCTACTTGACGAGGAGGAAAAGGGAGTCTGAATAGAAAGAGGATTGGAATCAAAGGAGAAAAAAGGAGGGACTGGATTGCCGCGCAGGCTGCATGGCACTACGCGGCTCCCAGCAAAATTTGGCTCGTGGAAGCCGGGTTACTACTTAGTAGTTTTCGTGCTCTTTTTGACGGTCTTGGTGCCCTTGGCAGTGGCGGTCTTGGTGCTCTTGGTAACAGTGGTGCTCTTGGTCTTCTGGGGTGCAGCATACATGGTAACGGCACCGAAAGTGAGGGCGACAGCGGCCATCAGCGTCATCAGTTTCTTCATTTGGCGGTTCTCCTTTGGATTGCGACCATTATGGTCGTCTGGGGTAATCATAGCGAACGGCACATGAAGGATCTCTTAATCCGTAATTAAAATCACTTCATCTAATCGTCAAAATTCCGATCACAACTACTTGCACATTTTTTGAATGGATGGAAGTGGTTGTGTTTTGAATGAATTACGGGCTTGGCTGGCGCGCCGCCCGGCCGCTTTCCGGACACACCGCTGTTACATTAAAAGCGGATGAAGAAGCCTGATATTGCCAAACGGATGGCTCGCCGGGCCGGCGTCAGCCAAGCCGAGGCGGCGGACGAACTGGATCGCGTAGTCCACCAGATCGTCTCCGACCTGCGTGCCGGAATGGACGCTGCCCTGCCCGGGCTGGGCAAGTTTACGCAAGGTCCCGATGGGCGCGTAGCGTTTCAACGGGACGAAGGCGGCTCCCATGGCTGAATACTCCGCTTTGGAACAACTGGCACAGGTCGTGATCAGGGGGCTGGCGGCCGGCAATGTGGTAGAAATCGACGGATTGGGTTCGTTTCTACCAGACGCTGTCAATGGCTTCCGCTTTGAGCCGCGCCGGCTTCCTCAGGTATTCGTCGCCTATGTAAAAGAGGATGCGGAGCACGCCGAGCGGCTCTGCGACGCCTTGGAAGCCGCCGGCTTCAGCCCCTGGATGGACGTCCGCAAGCTGCTGCCCGGGCAAAACTGGCCGCGGGCCATCGAAGCCGCCATCGAGACGTCGGATTTTTTTGTGGCGTGTTATTCCGGGAACTCCGTCCGCAAGAAAGGCGGATTCCAAGCGGAGATTCGGTACGCATTGGACTGTGCCCGCGAGATTCCCCTGGATGAGATTTTCATCGTGCCGGTTCGGCTAAACCGCTGTCCCATACCGCGTTCGATCCAGCGGGAGTTGCAGTATGTCGACCTGTTCCCAGACTGGAGCCGCAGCATGCGGCGGCTGGTCGCCATGATGCGCTTCGCCATAGCGCGCCGCTCGGCCTGGCTCCTCCAGACCGGGCCCCTGGAAACATGAGCCAGGCCGAGAGCGGATGTTAAAATGTGCGGCGATGCCTTCAGCGAAACGTGAGTCGCGGCTGCTGGGCCTGGCGGCGGCTGCCCTGGTCCTGATTTTTCTGCTGCAGGCATTCCTGGAGAGCCGGCTGAAGAGCCCGACTTCGGACGAGCCTCCGCACATTGCCGCGGGCCTGTCGTATTTGGAAACCCACACGTTTCGCGCAAACCCTCAGCATCCGCCGCTGATGAAGGAATTGGCCGCGCTGTCACTGCTGGCAGGCGGCATCCGTTGGCCGCGCAATGCGGAGACCGCGCATCTGACTCAGGGTGAACTGAAGCCGGGAGAGCAGCCGGAATGGGCGATTGGCGACCAGTTGATCGCCGCCAACGGCGCCGACCGCGTGATGATGTGGGCGCGCGCGCCGCTGCTATTGGTGGCCGCCATGCTGGCGGCGGTGCTTTTTTTGTGGGGGCGTCAGCTCACAGGCGGACTGGCGGCGGCCGGCGCCGTGTTGCTGTACACCATGGATCCCACTATTCTGGGCCACTCGTATCTGGTTACCACCGACGTGGGCATCACCGCGGCCCTGGTGCTGTTTCTCTTTGCGCTGTGGAACTATGTGCGGCACCCCGGCAGGAAGCGGCTGGCGCTTTGCGGCTTGGCATTGGGAGCGCTGCTCTGCACGAAGTTTTCAGCCGTGCTGATGCTTCCGGTGATTCCGGTGCTGCTGCTGGCATCGGCGCTATGGCCCCCCGAAGCGGACGTCGAAGCGCCCAGCGCCGCGCCGCGTTACCGAGCCGGCCGCAACGATCCGTGCCCCTGCGGCAGCGGTAAGAAGTTCAAGGCGTGCCACGGCGCAACCGGAGCAGCAAGGCCCGCTTCACCTCTCAGGCCAGATCGGCTCCGCAAAGCGCTTCCGTTCCTCTACGCCTTCCTGGTGATGTGTGTGCTGGCAGTGGTAGTGATTCAGGCGGTCTATCTGTTCTCGAGCGACCCGCTCCTCTACGTCAAAGGTTTCCAGAGGGTCAATGCCGACCATATCAAGGACTACCCGATCTACTTCGCCGGCCGGATTCAAGACCGATTCTTGAGTTACTTCGTGTTCGCCTGGCTGTTGAAGGAACCGCTGGCCACCGTCGTTCTGGCGGCTATCGGCCTGGTGGCGCTGGTTCGCAGCAAGAGGATTTCCATCACCGCGAAGCTGTTTCTCCTGCTTCCGCCGGCGGCCATGTTTCTGGGCGCCGCGATTCTGGCCGACGAAGTGGGGGTGCGTTACGTAATGCCCGCATTTCCGTTCGGTCACCTGCTGGGCGGCGTCGGCCTGGCAACGCTCTTTCGCATGACGGCCTGGTGGGCGCGCGCCGCTGCCGTGATTCTGTGCGCGTGGGTGGTGGTGGCCGCGCTGGGAGTCTATCCCGACCACCTGCCTTACTTCAACGAATCCGCCTGCCTGTTGCGCGATCCCGGCGAAATCGGACTGGATGGAGGCACACGCTGCGGGCCGCTCTGGCTGGACGACAGCAATGTCGATTGGGGCCAGAGTCTGAAGCAGTTGAAGACCTGGCTTCGCCGCAACGCGGCGGGCCGCGAGATCCTGCTCTTGAACACTTTCGGGTTCCCGGCGGAGGTCTACGGCATCCGCTATCACAAGCTCGATCCCAACGACCTGGCGGTGGAACCGCAGCCGGGATTGTACGCAGTTACCGCGCACATGGTGGCGCGCATACCCGCATACCCGGGAGCCAGCGACTGGCTGCGCCGCACGCCGCCTCTGGCGATCGCCGGCCACTCGCTGTACATCTATGACACCACGCGGCCGGCAGCATCCCGGTAGCGCGCAGCCCCGCAACGCTTCGGAGAGACACCCACTGTGCCGGGCTCGTCCCGGGCAGTGCAGCCACACTACCCTATTTCCGGGCAGTGTCCTGTTTTGACCACCTCCGCGCGCATGGACTAGTGTATACTGGATGGCGCAACTAGAAGTCCTGGACAGCGGGTCATGGCAGCCGCCAGTAGGGCAGGACTTCGCTCAGTGACGCCCCCAGCCCGGGAATCCTTCAAAACTGGGTCACACGTCGTCGGGAATTCACGGGAATTAAAGGATGCGCTGCCTGGGAGCACACATGAGAAGACTGCGTATTGGGATCATCGATATCGTGTCCAAGGGCCCTACCCGGGCTCTGTACGCGCGCGTTATGAATGCCAGCCTGGCCAGCATCATGCCCCAAGTGATTGGCGTCTGGTGCAAAGAGGAGGGCCATGACGTTACCTTCGTCTGCTACACCGGTTTTGAAGATCTGCTGACCGAGTTACCGGACGACGTCGACGTGGTATTCATCGGCGCGTTCACCGAAGCCGCACACACGGCATACGCCCTGAGCCATCTCTTCCGCCGGAGGGGGGCGATCACGGTGATCGGAGGGCCTCACGCCCGATGCTATCCGGAAGACTCGGCCCGGTACTTCGACTACGTGCTCGGCTTCACGGATAAGGAAACGCTCCATAACGTTCTGCACGACCGCTCGCGACACCGGCCAATGGGTGTGCAGATGGCGGCCAGGCAGCAGCCAAGAACGCTGCCCGGGGTGCGCGAGCGTTGGCAGTTTATCGACCCGACGCTCAAGAAGGCGCCACTGCTGAAGATGGTTCCCATGCTGGGCAGCCTGGGGTGCCCTTATACTTGCAGTTTTTGTATTGATGCGACCGTGCCCTACCAGCCCATGGACTTCGATGCGCTCCGTGAGGATCTGCGCTTCCTGCGGAAGAAGTTCAGGCGGCCGCTGGTAGCCTGGCACGATCCGAACTTCGGAGTCCGGTTTGACGACTACCTGGACATGATCGAAGACGCCGTGCCTCCGGGCAGCATTGACTTTGTTGCGGAGAGCAGTTTGTCGCTGCTTTCGGAACCGCACCTCAAGCGGCTCCAGAGAAATGGGTTCAAAGGTGTCTTACCCGGTGTCGAATCGTGGTTCGCCCTGGGCGATAAGTCGAAGACGGGAGCGCGGCTGGGAATGGAGAAAGTCCGCCAGGTATCCGAGCACGTCAATATGATTCTGAAGTACATCCCATACATACAAACCAACTTCGTGCTGGGACTGGATACCGACGAAGGGCCGGAGCCCTTTGAACTAACGAAGCGGTTTCTGGATATGACTCCGGGGGCTTTTCCAGGTTATTCGCTGCTTTCCGCCTTCGGCCGGGCCGCGCCGCTCAACCTGGATTATCAGCGCAACAACCGCGTGCTGCCCTTCCCGTTCCACTTCTTGAACAATAACGGGGCCATGAACGTCAAACCGAAGAACTATTCGTGGCAGAGCTTCTACGAACAGGTCATCGATCTGACCGAGTATTCCTTTTCGGCGCGCGCCATCTTTCAGCGCTTCCGGGCGACGCAAGGGGTGACCGCGCGTTGGATGAACGTGGTGCGCGCGGTTTCGACGGAAGGTTGGGGAAGGGTGAAATACTACCAGGAGATTCGGAACCGGCTGGACCGCGACCCGCAATTCCTTCCTTACTTTGAGCACCGGAGCAGCGAGCTTCCCCAGTTCTACGTGGACCAGGTGCGCAAGGATTTGGGGCCCTTGTGGGAATGGCTGCCGGAAGGGGGCCTGGAGCACGACCCCACCGCCTACTTAAAGGCCGAGCAGTCCCGAGTCACGGTGGCGATCGCTTAGAGGAAGATGACGAGCGCCGGGAGGCGCAAAGTTGAAAACTGCTAGAATTGAGGCAGCAGCAATTGTCGGGGCGTAGCGCAGCCTGGTAGCGCACCTGCCTTGGGCGCAGGGGGTCGGCAGTTCGAATCTGCCCGCCCCGACCAATAGAATCAGTGAGTTACGGCCATCCAGGACGGTCGTGAAAAACCCTCTGTAGATGAATTTGTAGCTGTGGCTTTCCCCAAGATTCAACAACAGTGCGTAAATCAAAAACGGCACCTTGATTGGGGTGCAAGAGGTCCCGGGTTCAAATCCCGGCGGCCCGACCAGCCTTTTCAATAGGTTAGACAGGATTTGGGAATCAGGTCGTGAGCCGCTGTAGTTAATCTTGTAGACGTGTTCTCCCCCGAAGTTTTCTCTCTCAGCTCATCAATTCGGATCACAGCGACGGTCTGCAAGAGGTTTTAAGTACAAGTGTCAGCGGGCCGACCATCCTTCGAATATGACGTAACTCTCCCCCTTCATAGGCAAGTACGGCCTCCCGCCCGCCTTCACCAGAACATCCCCCAGCCAGGCAGGGCTAATAATGGTTGCCGGACGACGGGAACCGGGGAAGGTTCGAGAGGCGCGGGGCGCGTTTGCCCTCGGCGCAGGTGGCGTGGATTCGGCGATCTCCGAGAAGTCGTCAGTTTGAGCCGTCAGTTTGAGCCGACGATTCTGCCCTCCAAGAACCGGGGCCTCTGATGTTCGCATTAGCACCGCAAACACACACATTTGACATTTTCCGCCGCTATGTTAATGGCGGCGGGCGAAGGGGCCATTTTGGCGGAGCCAGCATGGGCCAGGGCGCGAATGATCGATGGCGGTGAGTGGACCAGCAGGCTTCAACGATCAGGAAGGCAGAGCGGGGAATCAGGGTAGGGTGGGGCTTCGGCAGGCGCGCGAAAATGGGCTGGCCTATTTCTCTGAGAAATAGGCCTCGCCGGAATCCAGGGATCCAAGTCTACAGAAAAGAGTCAACTGGTTTCAAAGAGAATCAACCACGGCACAAACAACCGCGCCGCAGGGGGGAAACCCAGCGCCACCGTTGTGAGATAGAGTGTTGATTGTCCGCTGAACCGGAGATCATCGTGCCCCGGAGAGGATTGGCATTCCCCTCCAGGGCCTGAGCTTCTGGGAGTGTTCACCTCCCATGGGCCCTATCGAGAATCCTACACGACATCTCGAGAAGCAAGAGGCCCGCGGGCGAAAACGGCCGGTGCGCTCCACGGTGGACTATCAGCCGCTGCTGGACGAAACGGCGATGGACGATGAAGAAGACGACCAAGACGACAACTCCACTGCGTGACCAATGCTTGAGCCACTGCGCCACGCTGGGGATTCCGCTGGAGGCCACCTCGCTGGATGCACTCCTGTCCCGGGCGGAAAAAGAAAGCCTGTCCCACCTTCAGTTCCTCGATCTGCTTTTGGGTGAGCAGGCTGGCGCCCGCCGCGAACGCGCCGTGGCGCGCCGCATCCGGCAAGCCCGTTTCGCCGAGAGTAAAACCCTGGAAAGCTTCGACTGGCAGTTCACCCCGAGAGCCTTTGACCGCGTGCAGATTGAAGAACTGGCCACCGGCGATTTCATCCGGCGCCGTGCCAACCTGATCTTGGTCGGCTGGAGCGGGGTAGGCAAGAGCCACGTCATGCAAGCCCTGGGGCACCTATACGTACGATATGGGCGACAGTTGGGAGCATGGGATCGTGCTGGAGAAGCGTCTGCCTATCGACCCAGGCACGGCCTATGCGGCCAGAGATGGTTCGGGTTCGCGAGGCAATTGGCGATTTGACCGATGTGGTGAAGAAAAGTAGTCTCTTCTTTAGGTTGTTCGGCTCGAAGCAGCCTCGATCGAAGGCACGTGACGCTGCCGGGGGAGGTCCAGCCTCATGAGACAACATGTTGATCCCTTTCCTGCCGTTGCGGACCTTTTTTCGGGCCTAGTGGTTGCCACATTCGGCGGCTTGATGCTGTTTGCCGGATTCCTTGGTCCTGGACCAGGGCCGCGGAATCCTGTGGATGTGGAGGCCGAACGCTTGCAGAAAGAAGGACAGACAGCGCTTGAAAAGTATCTGGGGGGACACTCGCGGCCATGTGGCGGCGACATATGCTTGGACGTAGCAGTCCAATTCGCCCCTAATGACGATGGGATTTCAGGTGCCTACAGGGAGAGACTCGCCCAAGCGTGTAAAGGGCTCCTCGGAGCAGTTCAGAACCATCCGAAAGAACTTGAAATCTCGATTGAAGGCCACACTGATTCTACGCAGCCCCAAAACGTCGCTACAGATCGAGATTATTTTCTTTATAATTGGCATCTCAGCGCGAAACGGGCCAGTTCCGTCTTGTACGAATTCAAATCGTGCGGTGTTGCGCCTCCTGAGTACAAGATTGTGGCACTTGGTTAGAGGAGGAGTTTGTGGACAGCGCGCCTCTCGCAAAAGCCAGGGCCCCGGAGGATCTCGCGGCAGTAAACGCCACGCTCTCCGATTGGGCGGCCTTTGTCGCAGCTACTGAGGCGTTCGCCGCCCGGCGGACGTTTCTGCGCCTCGATGTCGCGGCGTGTGAACGCAATTCGGCGCTCTCGGACCCTGGACGACTAAACGAGATCGAGGAGGCCCGGACCGCACATATCCGACGAGTGACGCAACGGTGGCAGGACTTGGCTGGAGCATCGGGCAAGGAATTCGAATCCGGCCTCATTGCCCAAGTCAATGCTGTCTACGAAGCAGAAACCAAAAGCTTCTATAACTCCGCAATGGAGCACTTTGAAGATCGAGATATCGGCAAAGACTATCCAAATTTGCCGTTGTTAATTCAGAACTCCACACTTGATCCAGGCACGAAGAGTTTCTATCAAGATGGGCTACGATTCTTGCGATACGAAGAGGCGGGCCAGCTCACCAATGTTCTGACCGGCCTCGACAAGGACCAGGGATTGAACTATGCCTATTTGATGCGAAAGGCATTGGCCGACCGGATCGCCGCCGCTGCCGAGAAGCGGGCGCAGCTCACCCAAGAACAGGATGAAACAAGAAACAAGACAATGATTCACTATGCAATAGAAGGAAGCACAGGGGTGCTCATCTTGGCCGCACTCTGGGTATTAACCGACCGCACACGCGCCAAGTATCGGGCATACCGAAAAGGCTTGAAGAGATCTCCTTTCTGGTTTGGAAATGCCGAATGGATTTTTTGGGAACCCGGTGAAACTGTCGTCCTCCTAGAGCACAAGCGCTTGGTACCAATGATGGACCCGCAAGGCGGCTATTGTACCATTTCTGCTTGGAAGGGACAGGAATACAAGGGGCGCATCTCCTATAAGACACAGTTCTCTACTTGGAAGAGTGATCCCATTATTACGAGTGATGGACTCGCTGTGAACCTCGCCGTTGGGATCTGGTGGAGGATTACTAACCCTGGTACTTATGTATCGGCAATCGCTTCCGATTACCATGAAGGTGAACAGCACCGCAATGAGAATCTTGGCGAAGCGGCAGAATTTTGGATCAAGAAATTAGCTGCGGGAACGCTTCGAGAGGAAGTTAATCAGTTGCCAGCCGAGAAGCTGATTTCTCCTTACGTTCAAGCGTACCTGCAGGTTCGGCGGGGGCCGGAGGGTGAGCTGCTTCCAGAGGGGAACGCTCTCCCAAACTTCTCTGAGCAACTCGGAAAAGCCGAACACAAACTGAACGAAAAGACGCTACGCTACGGAATCGAGATAGAGAGGCTCGAAGTGCAAGAACTAATATTGCCGCCGATTTATCAACAGAAGCTCGAGGCTGTGCGGGTGGCCTTCCTGGAGCCCAGCCAGGCTCGTGCGCTGACAGAGGCGCAGGTGATAGCTCTGCAGGGACTAGCCAGTGTCATCGGACCGGAAAAGGTCGGATTGATCGAAGTACTGAAGCACGTGGATATTTCTCACGTGAGCATGAATCCGTTTACGGGCACGATTCCAATTGTTCAGCCGGTAATAGACGCGCTTCATCAGCAGACACAGAAGGCCCTGCCGCCGGGCATACCCAAGGGCCTTCCACCGGATCCAAACGAGCCGAAGTCGAGGTAGACACCGAATTCCGAAAGGTACATGCGCGATCGGATATGGCGATTCAGTCGTGCGGTACCAGTTCCCGTCGTGGGGCTTGCTGTTTACGTCCTGTACAAATCCGGCTCCACCCTGATCGGCCGCGAAATTCCGCAGCGGAGCATACCCGGCGTCATCGTTGCCGCCTTTTCCGTCGTGGTCATGCCACTGCTGGCACAAGCGAAACGCAGGGCCGCTGCTGGAATCAGGAGCGGAGCTAGCCAAGCCAAACTTGGTTCGATTCCGATTTGGGCTTTTGGGTCTCTGACGGTGTGGCATCCCAAAATTGACAACCATTGAATTTGACAGGCACACTAGAAGTGTGTATGCTATCCATGTTTATAATTAACCGTCAAACACCCCTATGAGCAAACGCATCAACATCATCCTGCCCGAGGCCACCGTGGCCGTGCTGGACCGCCTGGCACCCAAAGGCAATCGCAGCCGATTTATCGATCGAGCCGTATTGCGCCTGGTTAAGACCGAAGGTACAGCCAATCTCAGAGAACAGCTGAAAGCAGGAGCTCTGGCCAACGCCAAGCTGAACTTGGAACTTGCCGAGGAGTGGTTTCCAGTGGAGCAAGAAGTATGGCAGAGACTCGAACACGAAGAACGAGCTACGGCAAAAACTACCCGCGGCGTGGTGAAATCTACCTCACGGCGCTCGACCCGGCGCTTGGCCACGAAATAAAAAAGACCCGGCCAACGCTGATTATCCAAAACGACGTCTCAAACCAGTACAGCCAGACCACCATCGTGGCGGCCATCACTTCCAAGGTCAACACGCCGTCCTATCCAAACGAGGCCGTCATCCAGCCTTCGGCTCTTTCAGGCTTGCAGGTCGTCTCGACCGTCCGCCTGGATCAGTTGCGCACTATCGACCGCCGACGCCTGCTGAAATGCCTGGGTAGAGCCGACGCCGCCAGCATGCATGCGGTTGACTTGGCCATCAAGGCCAGCCTACAGCTGATCGAAATCTAAATCGAAACCGCTCCCGGCAGAAGCTATCAGCGGCCGTAGGCTAACGATTCATCGACGAAGCGAGCACACAGCAATTTCGTCTGTCCTGGCAGGGGGACTCCAGGTTATCCACCGTTAAAGCAGGATTGTGGCACTTGAGCCACATTCTCCCTATTATGCAGAAATTTTGATTTCTGCTACTCTGCCCGTGCCACGACCAAAGTCGCCATGCAACAATGGCACGATTCGTGGGTCCTACCAGGCCAGTCCAAGGATGCCAATGGCGGAGGGTTTAGGTAGTGATTGTCGGAACTGGAGCGCCGAACGGTGTGCCGGGGACAATGGTCAGCAAGCGCTTGATTAGGGCGTGCCAGGTTCGAGGGATGCTCCGACGCGGGCCACCACTCGTACATTCAAAGCGGTTTGCGACCTCGTTGAATGGCGAAGCCAGCATGATCTCGGGGGTTTTTCCTGAAACCAGCCGGTTCGAGGTAACGGAATCCAGCAGATCGCGCTTTTCCTCCGGCAAGCCCAGTTTGTAGGCCAAATACGCGCTATCCGCGCGTTCGAGGAAACAAAGCAGTTCGTCCGCCGGATTGCGCTTGCCGCCTTTCCACTCCGCCAACCGTTGTTCCACGTCGGTGCGCTCCACAAGGAGCGCACTTTTGCGTTGCTCAAACAGATCCTTCTCAATTAGCCGGTCAATGTAGGCGTCGGTCAGTCGATTCAGCCGGTCCTCGATCTGGCCGAGTTGTAGCGTCAAGGCGTTCACGATGTTTTTCTGCTCCTCGGTGTTGCTGAGTTTCATTTGGGCCAGTTTTGGGCGGAATCAGGCGGACTCGTCGTTTGCGAAGTGGAGCCGGGCGAACTGCGCAAGAACGGCCTGCTCAACCGTCTCCTCTCGGACGCACGTGGTTGGACAATCGCGGACTTGGCAGCGGTAGTAAACATGCCCCTTGTGGCGCGACACCATGCCGTTCCTGTTGCGGCTCATTGCCGCGGAGGAGCGCAAGCGGGGCGCTGACCTCAGTGAAAAGCTGATCGTCATCGAACCCGGCGACCCCGAATTTTCGGTCGGGCTGAACGTGCTGGAAGCCCAGGCGGGCCAGCAAAGCTATGTGCAGCTTGCCGAGTTCGCGCAGATTCTCAAAGCGCGCTGGCATTTGGATTCGCTCGGGGCCAGGACCGAAGAGCTGCTGCGCAACGCCCTGCACGTGCTGGCGGACAACGGCTGCACGCTACTGGAGATCTCGCCGCTGCTCACCCACGCCGCCTTCCGGGCAGCCTGCCTCAACCGGGTGCAGAGCGGCGAAGTCTCCAATTACTTCCGCACCCGCTTCGACACCCGCAGCGAAGCCATGCAGGGAGTCTACCGCGACGCGATCTTAAATAAGGTTTCGGGCTTTACCACGGACCAGCGCTTCCGCCACATCCTGGGCCAGCAGCACTCGACGTTTTCCCTGCTGGAGGCCATGGACCGAGGCCGGTGGGTGATCCTCAACCTCGACAAGGGGCGGCTCGGCGAACAGGCTCCGACCCTCGGCAGCCTGCTTTTGACCAAACTCAAGAACGCCCTGTTTGCCCGCACGCGGCGGCAGTTATTCACCCTGTACTGCGATGAGATCCAAAACCTTGTCGCGTATGATGCCGGCCTGGACACGCTGCTCTCCGAAGCCCGCAAGTTCGGCATCTGTGTTGTTTCGGCTAACCAGTTCCTGGAGCAGTATCCGGCGCAGATGCGCGCCGCCATCATGGCCGTCGGCACGCACGCGTTCTTTCAGCTTTCCAGCATCGACGCAGACAAGATGGCCAACTCGCTCGACGGCGGCAAGCGCCTCGCAGAGTTGCTCAAGAACCTGCCCAAGCGGCACCTGGTCATCAAGAGCGGCAGCCGCCGGCCCCAGGAAGTGCTGGTACCCAATGTCGCCGACCTCGACGGTGATTACACCGACCTGTACAACCGCTGTCGGGCGCGCTGGGCCAGACGCCGCGTCGACATCGAGGCCGAAATCCGCCAGCGCCAGCAGCAGGCCAACCGCCGGACCGAGGAGGTGCTCAATGACTGGGAGTAAGCGCACGGGCCTAGTGGTCCAGGAACGCGACCGGCAGTTGCTGTCCGAACTCGCCGTCATGCGGATTATCGACCGCGAAATGACCAAACTGGTAGCCGGCTTCAGCTCCACCCGCCGGGCCAACGCGCGGCTGCTGCAACTCACCCGGACCGGCCTTCTGCGCCGATTCTTCGTCGGCAGCATCGCCCACGGCCGCAAGGCCGTTTACACCCTCTCGCCTAAAGGCGGTGATCTCGTGGCAGCCAAGCTCGGCGGCATCAGTCGCCCGGCCGGCCGGCTCGTTATCGGCGACGCCTTTGTCGAGCACCAGACCAGCATCAACGAGATTTATCTTGCCGTAAAACACGCCCCCGCTCCACAGGCTGGCACCCGCCTGCGCCGCTGGATCAACTTCCGCCAGTCCATCTCCGAAGCCATCAAATTGACGCCGGATGGCTACTTCGAGTTCGCCTTAGGCGACTCCATACGCGCCATGTTCCTGGAGGTAGACCTGGGTACCGAGGCGCTGAAGGTCTGGCAGCAAAAAACCGCCTCTTACCTCCAGCTTGCCGTCTCGGGCGAGTTCACCCAGCGCTTCGGACAGCCGCAGGTCCGGGTGCTGGTGGTGGCGAGCTCGGAAAAGCGCCTGGCCAACATCCGCGCGACCGTGGCCAAGTCCACGGACAAGATCTTCTGGTTCACAACCTTTGAAACCATTCACCGCGACGGCTTCTGGTCGCCGGTCTGGCTCCGGCCAACCGGCGGCCAGAGGCTCTCGCTTTTGTGAGATTCCTTATGCGCTATTGCAACCAATGCCATCGCATCACGCCGGGTGAGCCGCTGTTCTGCAACTTCTGCGGGCGGTCCTACAATCTCAAGCTCTGTCCGCACCGGCATCCCAATCCCCGCAATGCCGAGATCTGCAGCCAATGCGGTTCCCGCGACCTCTCCATGCCTCATCCGCGGGTTCCGCTGTGGCTGGCCCCGCTGCTGCTGCTTCTGTCGGCCCTGCCCGGCTTGGTGCTGATCGGCGTCACGCTGCTGTTCCTGATCGGCTTTGTCAATGCCCTGACCAGCAGCCCTCAGCTTCTACTTCAGTTCATGCTCGTTGGCTTGATGCTGGCTTTCGTCTGGTACCTCTACATGCATCTGCCCAGATTCCTGCGGCGATTCCTTACCCGCTTGTTCAGCCGTTCTCAGCGAGACGATCATGGCCACTAGACTTCCGAATTCAAAGAACAAAAAACAGTTCCTTACTGAACCGAAGGCCGGAGTGCCTAAGACGCGCAAACCCGCGCGTTTACGCCCCTTTTCGGCTCCATCCCTAGGCCAATGCTGGCCGGGGCATTGGCCGGGGCAACCTGGGCCGAATCCTGCGCAACACGGGCCGTTTCTGCGGCCGCCCGCGCCGGCCTTCGGCCCGCCAGCTTCGGCGCTCGGACAGCCCCTTGGTATCGAACAGGCCGCCGAACTCATCGGCTGCTCGCGCTGGACCATAAGACAGACCTTGATCCCTCGTCGAGGTCTCCCCCACTTCAGGTTCAGCGCCAGCGGCCGACTGATCTTTTACAGGGATCAGATCATTCGCTGGATCGAAAACCAACAGCAAAAGGAGGAAAAGCTACGTGAGCCTGTTTAAACGCGGCAGCGTCTGGTGGTCGTACTTCTATGAAGACGGCATCCGCCATCAGTCTTCCACCGGGACTTCCAACCGCAGGCAGGCCGAGACCATCGAAGCCAAGCTCAAGGAGGAAGTCACCA
>JBEKDA010000035.1:0-60740 GCA_050014595.1 Bryobacteraceae bacterium | reverse complement strand
CGACCGCATTCTGAAAGTGGCGCGCACGGTGGCCGACCTGGGGGAATCGCAGACGGTGTCGGCCAAGCACGTGGCGGAAGCGGTGCAGTACCGCAGCCTGGACCGGAATTACTGGAGCTAGCGCCAGGTAAGCGCCGGCGGCCTTACGTCCGCAGTACAATTTGAGCAAATGCTGAATCGGACAACAACCTCCTTTGATGGCGTCCCGATCGCTTACACGGTGTCCGGGACGGCGGACACCGCTCTCGTCTTCGTTCACGGCGGAATGGCGGACCGGTCGTTCTGGGACGGGCAGCACGCGGCCTTCGCGGACCGGTTTCGCGTGGTCGCACTCGATCTGGCGGGGCACGGGGAATCCGGCCAAAACCGGCGGGAGTGGGGCATCCCTCAATTCGGCCGTGATGTGGCGGCGGCGATGGACGCGGAGCGCGTGCCGCGCGCGGTGCTGATCGGGAATTCGCTGGGCGGGCCGGCGGTGATCGAGGCGGCGCTGCTGACGGGTACGCGCACGCTGGCGGTGATCGGCGTGGATAGCTTCCAGGACATGGGCCAGACGATGGATTTGAACCGCATGCATGAGATGGCGGAGGCGTGGCGGCGGGATTCCCACGGAATGCTGGACCAAATGCTGCGCATGCTGCTGTATCCCGATACGGCTCCGTCTCTGGTCGAGGACGTGCGGCGGCGCATGTCCAGAATGCCTCTGGACGCCGTCTGCGCGATGTTCCGGTGCTTCGGCGGCTACGATACGGGGGTACCCGCACGGCAATTGCGCATGCCGGTGAGGTGCATCAACGGCGACCGCTTTCCAACGGATGTGGAGGCAATCCGGCGCGTGATCGGGGACTTCGACGCGGTGGTGCTGACGCATACCGGCCACTTCCCCATGCTCGAATGCCCCGAGGAGTTCAACCGGAGGCTGGAGGAAACCCTTCAGGGCCTGGCGATCGCTTGAGCGGGCTGCCGGCGAGCCTGGTGGAGGATCGCTCGCGCGGTCTCACTCGCCGAAATCGGCGGACACGTGAGCGCGCGCCAGGAAAGCACCGGCGGCAGGACCCGCGGCGCTACTATAGTTCGATGATGCGGCGCTTCCGGAACGTGCTGGCGACAGGGGTGGCTGCACTTTTGGGTTTGGCGGGCGCGGATGCCCCCGCGCCGCCGGCCATCGCTCCGGGTGGCATCGTCAACGCCGCCAGCCGGCTGCCCGCGTCGTTGCGGGGCGGAGCCATCGCACGTGGCGCGCGGTTCACCATCCCGGGCGTGCGGCTTGGACCAGAGGCCGGCGCTCACGGCAGCCAATCCGATCCGCCCGCGCGGCTGGCCGAAGTTTCCGTGCGGATCAGGCAGGGCGATGTCACGGCGGAGGCCGGGCTGTTGTTCGTGAGCGCCACGCGCATCGATGCTTGGCTGCCGCCTTCGGCGCCGCTTGGCGACGCGCAACTCACGGTCACGTATCAGGGCCGCACCAGCGAGCCGTACGCGCTGACGATCGTGCGCGCGAGCGTGGGCTTTTTCTCCAGCGAGACCGCGCCCGGCGCGCTGGAGGCCGCGAAGCAGGCGCCTTCGGCAGCCCCCGGCGACACGGTGACCCTCTGGAGCACCGGGTTGGGAGACGCCACTCCCGATCTCTTCGTGGGCGGCACGCCGGCCGAAGCCGTTCACGCGGCCGCGGCGGCTTGCTGCAAGGGCGTGGAACGGGTCGAATTCCGCGTGCCGGCCGGCGCGCCGCAGGGCTGCTTCGTGCCGGTGCAAGCGCGCACGCGGGACGGTCGTCCGAGCAACGCCGTCCCCATCGCAGTTCACGCGCCAGGCCAGGCCTGCCGCGATGCAGTGGATTGGTTTCGCGACAGCGTGGAGCACGCCGCGCGCGCGGGGTTCGTGGTGCTGGCCCGCGTCTCCATCGACATCCGCTTCGCGCCGCATTCCGGTTCGCAGTTCGAGTTCGATTATGGCGTCGGCAGCTTTGGCCGCCAGGAGTCCGGCCAGCGCGTCTTCCCGCCGCTTCCGCCGCCGCATACGTGCACGGTATTCACGGCGCGCATCAACCTGCGGCAGATCGTGGGACAGACGCGCTCGCCCGCGGAGTGGACCTCGATTCCTCAGAGGACTCCCGGCAACCGGCGCCTGGATGCAGGCTCCGCAGTCACGATTGCGGGGCCGGCCGGATCCCAGGCGCTGAATCGCGATGCGCGCCAGCACGATTATTACGATGCATTCCTGGGCGGCTTGCCGCCGTTTTCGCGCCAGCCGGCGAAGCCGCTCTACCTGCGCGCCGGCGCGTATACCGTATCGGCGCCAGGCGGCGCCGATATCGGCCCATTCTCTTTGAAGCTGGATGTGCCGCGCGCCATCGAGTGGAAGAATCGCGCCCGGACTGCCGAGGTGGAGCGGGATGCCGGTGTCACGCTGGAATGGAAAGCCGCGAGCGGCGACGATGCCGTCTTGATCCTGGCGGCCAACGCCGACCGCTACAGTGGCGATTCCGCCATGTGCCTGTGTATGGCGCCGGCACGCGACGGCCATTTCGTCATTCCGCCGATCGCGCTGGGCAATTTGCCGCCCACGCTGGAGGAAGACGACCTCTCGGCCAGCTATCTGCTGTTGACGGAAATGCCGGTGCATCCGCCGGCGCGCATTGAGGCGCGCGGATTGGACGCGGCCTTCGCGGCTTTTGTCTCCGCCAGCGCGCGGCTGGTGAAATATAAATGAGTCGAGGCGCCGCTTACTGCACCGTCAGGTAAGCGTTGGGCTGCGTGGACGCTCCGCTCACCTTCAGCACCACCAGGTTGTCGCCGGTGGGGACGCTGGGCACCAGGATATTGAATTGGTATTCGCCGGGAGCCACCAGCCCAGCGAACTGCACCGTGGCCGGAACGCCGCCGATGGTAGCCGTCACGGTGTTGACCGTCGGCGGCGCGCCACTGAACGTCTGGCTGAAGTTGGTGGCCGGGTTGGTCGGACCGAAGCCCGTGCCGTAAAGCAGGATCACGTCGCCGGCATGCGCGGGCACCGTGAGACCGGGATACAGGTTGGCCGGCCCGAGGTACTGCCCGTCGGAACGCACCGCCGCCACGTACTTCTGCCCCAGCGGACCGAACATAAACATCGCCGGAGCGAAGGCCGCTTCGGTCCCGTTCAACACGTTGCTGGTCTTGCCCGCGTAGGTCACCTGCACGGGCACCGGTCCCACCGCCGTGTCGGCCGGCGACAACACGTTGAGTTGCGTGGGGCTGATGTAATACACGAAAGCCGGTTTACCGTCCATTGTGACGCTCACCTGGTCGAGTTGCGTGGGGAGATTCGGGCCGTTGAAGTCCGCGCCGGTCCAGATGCGCGTGGTGCCGGAGAGGTTCGCACCCGTGATGGTGGTCCAGGAGCCTTGCGAAAACCCCGTCAGGAAGCTGCCGCCGTTCTCCACATTGGTGATGGCGGGGCCTGTAAGAACTCCTACCGGCAGAGCGAGCGACTGGCTACTGGAGCCGCCGATCGACAGAACCACCGCCAGACTTCCGCTGGGCGTCGTGACGGGAAGTTGAATGGTCACCTGGTACGTGCCGGGATTGGTGCTCCCCGCCAAGGCGCTCACCACCGTAACCGCTTGGCCGCCCACCGTTACTGTGGGCAGCGGGCTCGTGTTGCCGTTGGCGTCAATCGCGCCCAGCCCGGTAGCGTAAAGAATAATCGTGTCGCCGGGAATGGCCGGAGCGGAGGCGCTCACACTGGGAGTGCTGCTGCCCAGGACTCGCTGGGCCACGACATTCCCCTGGCCGCTGCCATCGACGCTGAAGAACGCCGGCGCATACTTGCTCAACGTGATGGGGAAGGCCGGGGACGTCCCGACCTGAATAGTTGAGGAGCCGGTCGCTGCGTTGTACGGAATGGCCACGGTCCACTGCGTGGCGGTCGCCAGCAAGACCTGAGCCGTCTGTCCGCCCACCAGGGCGCCGGCTGCGGCGCTGGTCCCCAGGTTCGACCCGAAAATTGCCGCCACCGAGCCGGGCGCCAGCGCACTGGTGAAGGAGGCGTCATTTTCGATCGAGGCGATGGCGGCCGTGACCGAAACCGTTGCAATCCCCGAGAAGACGGCCACGAAGGCGTCGCCCATGGTCTCGGTCTCGTTCTGAATGTCTTGGCCGCCGAAGGCCGGTTGCGCGGGGTTGCCGGCGGTCGGCAGGTTGGTAGAAGTGGTGGCGCCGCCCACAATCACGTCGCCTTGCGCATCCAAGGCGAGTGCGGTGATGGCATCGCTGGAGTTTCCGCCGTAATAGGAAAGATACAGGAAAGACGTGCCGTCCGCGCTGACTTTGGCAAGGAACGCGTCGCCAGTCGGATCCGTGAAAGCCGGTGGGCCGTTGTTGCCGCCAAAAGTTTTTTGTTGGGCGTTGGTACTGACCGGTAGGTTGGTGGAGTTGGCGAAGCCGCCCACAATCGCGTTGCCGCCGGCATCCACCGCGATGGCCATTCCGGCATCGTCCTGGCTGCCGCCCAGATAGGTGGCCCAGACCAGGCTGCTTCCGGAGGGCGCCAGCTTGGCTACGAACGCATCGCCCCACACAAATCCCCTTTCGCCGGTGATAGTGGCCGGCCCGGCGAAGCTCTTCTGCGCGGCGGTCGCGCTCACAGGAAAGTTGGAGGATGAAGTGAAGCCGGTCACATAGGCTGCGCTGGTGCTATCTACCGCAAGGCCCATGACAGCGTCGTCGCCGCTTCCGCCCAGGTAGGTGGAGTACAGCAGCTTGCCGGTGGGATCGAACTTGGCGACGAAGCCGTCGCCAGTCGTGATCACCGGTTGTGCGCTGGCGCTCGCGGCCCCGCCGTACTTGCCCTGGTAGGCGTTGAGCACGGGAAACTTGGTGGAGAGCGTATTGCCTCCCACGTACACGTTGCCGGAGCTGTCCAGCGCCAGGGCCGTCACCGCATCATCCAACTCTCCGCCGAAGTAAGTGGAGAACACCACGCCGGTGCCGGTGGGGTTCAGCTTGGTGATAAAGCCGTCGCCAAAGCTGATGAAAGGAGCGTTGGAGCCGCAGCAGAACGGGGGGCTGCCACCGGCGCCGCCAAAGGCGGATTGATAGGCGCTGCTGGTCGGGAAGTTGGTTGAGAGCGTCGCGCCGCCGACATAAGCGTTGCCGGAGCTGTCCACGGCAATGGCAGTGCCCTGTTCGTCGTTCGATCCACCCAGATACGTGGAGTAGACCAACGCCGTCCCGGCGGGATTCAATTTGACGGCAAACGCGTCACCGAAGGCCTGCGAATACTGCCCGGTTCCCGCCCCGCCAAACTTGGTCTGGTAGCATCCCTTGATCGTCGGAAAATCCGTGGAGTTAGTGAACCCCGTGACATAGGCGTTCCCCGCCGAGTCCACCGTAATGGCAGCACCCGCATCGTCGCCCGAGCCGCCCAGATACGTGACGTACGCCAACGCGCCCGCCGGCGTGTACTTCGCGATGAAAGCGTCGCCGCCCAAATCGGTAAAGGCGCCGCCGCCGTGATAAGAGAACTGAAAGGAAGTGCTGGTGGTGTGCGGGAGGTTCAGGGAATACGTGAAGCCGGTGACATAGAAATTACCGGAGCCATCCACGGCCACGCCGCGGCTGCCTTCATTATCGGAACCGCCGAGGTAGGTGGCGTAGGTGAGGGTTGGGTCGATCACGAGTTCCCGGCCGCGGTCGTACGCGCCGATGGCGAAAGTCACGCGGCGGCCGTGGACGGCGAACGCGCCGGCCACGGATTGGCGCACGCCGTCTTTCCATTGGTAGACCTCCGGCTTCTTCCAGCGGATCTCGCCGGCCGGCGTGGCGATTTCGAGCGCCCCGTCCGATTCCAGGCGCAGCGCGGAGGCCCCCGAAATATCGAGCGCGATCCGCCGCGCGCTGGCCCCCGGTTGCACCACGAAGTCGTACTCCAGCGAGCCGGCGTCGCCGTGGAACACCAGGTCGATGCCGCGATAAACGCCGCGGTACACGGCGCGGGCGAACAGCGGAGCGCCGGTGCGCCATCGCGCCGGATCATTACCCAAAAGATAAGTGGCTTGGGCCGCCAACGGATCTGCCCCGACCGGCCGCGACGTAGGTTCCGCGCCCGCCAGTTTGGTGGTCACGGAGGCGGAGCGGTGATTGGTGCGATCGATCACGGTCACGGTGGTCCGGCCCGCTTCCACCATCAGGCTGTACGGCCCTTCGCGCGCCACCAGCCTTCCGTCCGCGGCGGCTTCAAAGCGCAGCGGCAAGCGCCGGAGCGCGCCGTGGACGTCCGGAGATGCCGCGGCCAGTGAGAAAGGCACAACGAATAAGCAGGCAGTCAACACCAAATGACGGTTCATATAGGTTACGCAAGTGGGCACTATTATATCCGTCAATGAAGCAACAGTACAGCGATCCGGCCATCGGTCTCCAGACTATCGCCGGTCGAATTCCGTCCCTGCCGTGGAACCGCGGGCCGTTCCACCAGGTCGAATCGCTCGACGTGTCCGGTGAACAGCAAATCGTCAACCACCTTGTCGCGTTCGCGATCGATTTGCGAATCGATCCGGTGGATGAAGGTGCGCTCCGCCTCCGAAAGGTCGATGCCGATATCGTGCGTGGCCGCAACCGCCCAGACGGGTTTGCCCCGGAAACTGCCGGGCCGCCGCCAGATGCGCAGGTGGTGGCGGCGCGCGAAGGTATTGTTGGTTTTTTCGAAGACCAGGTCTGGTGGTTTGCCGTCCAGCAGAAGTACGGATACGGGAGCTTCGCTGTAACCGCGATCCTCCCCCAGCGCCCGCAGCGTCTCCAACTTCGACAGCGGATTCAAGCTCGCCGCGCCCGACCATCCGGCTTCCGCGAAGGCGCGGCGCAACGTATCCTCGGTCCCGACCAGCAACAGGTTGGTGATATCCGAGGGCTCGGGCGGTCGTTGCGCGACGGTTTGGAATGGCTGGCGCGAGACCAGTTGCGCCAGCGCGGCGCGGCCGGCAATCGGCCGGGCGCCAGCGGAAGACGGCGCAGTCTTACCCGGCGGCGGATCGAGCGGCTCCGCGAGCCGCAACGTCATCTCGACGCCCGGAAGGTAGCTGATGTCGGTGGAAGCTTGCTGAAATACGGCGTTCTTCGCCGCACTCAGAATGCCGGCCAATCCGGTATACTCGTCGCTCAATCTGCTCAGCCAGGCGTCCAACCGGCCCGTCATGGTTTCCGAAGCCAGAATCCCGTTGATCTGGCCCTGATCGTCCACTGTTTCCCGGGCGTTGTCCACGCTTTCGACGCGCCCCACAATGGCCCGCCGGGCGCCGCTGGCCTCAAGTTCGGTGAAGCACAGCAGCAGCGCCGCGCGCTCGCCGGCCGCGGAGGGCTGCGCCACTTTCTCTGCCGTCCCGCGAACCACCGCGCCGGCGGCGATCACGGTCCGCCCATTCGCCACTACCGGGACGATGATCACCGCCTCCACCGGGTCGGCCGGTTTGGAACTCCGGGTTGAGACGGCGCTCTTGAGACGAATGGAGATCTCGGTCCCGACGGGCGCCTGCTGCGCCATCGCCAGGACCGGCAGCAGCAGGATCGGCAGCAGCCCCAATTTCTGGCAACCTTTGGCGGGGCAGGCTTTCGCTTGCCTGCCTTCGCAGTAACAAATCACGCCGAGGGTCCTGGAGAGTCTCGACACGGCACGCATCCGGCTTGGTATCTTCCCTGATCGTAACGCAAGATTGCCAACTCTTTTCCGCTTTTAGCGTCTTTAGTAATATGTGGTTCGACATCCGGTATGCGCTGCGCACGATGATGCGCAGCCCCGGTTTCGCCGTCATCGCGATGCTGACCCTCGCCCTGGGCATCGGAGCCAACACCGCCATCTTCACGGTCTTCAACGGCGTCCTGCTGAGGCCGCTCGCTTACCCGGAACCGGACCGTCTGGTGGCCGTGCAGGAAGTCGTTCCCAAGTGGGCCCGCTTCGGGCCGGCTCTGCCAGTTGCTGCCTGGCACTTCCGCGAGTGGCGCAAACAAAGCCGCTCGTTCGATGGCTTGGCGCTGGTCGGCGGTCTTGGCTTCACGCTCACTTCCGGCGGCGACCCCGAGTTGGTGAACGCCCAGCGCGTGTCACCCAGCCTGTTTCCATTGCTCGGCATTCAGCCCGCGCTCGGACGGACGTTCACCGAAGCGGAAGACCAGCCCGGCAGCGACCACGTCGTGGTGCTCAGCGACCGCCTGTGGACGAGCCGCTTCCATCGCGATCCAGCCATCGTCGGCAGCAAGATTCTGCTCGGCGGCGCGCCTTACGAGGTGGTTGGCGTGCTGCCGCCCGAGGCCCGCATCCCCACGGAAAACCAGCTCGAAGGCTCGCCTCTGGTTACCAGCGCCGCGAGCCTGTCGAATGCTTACGACGCCGCGGCCGACCTCTGGAAACCGTTCGCCATCGCCGATAGCGACCTTGCCATCATGGCCGAATTCGATTTCGGCTGTCTGGCCCGTCTCCAACGCGGTGTTTCCATCTCCCGGGCCACGGCCGATCTGAACGTGATCCAAAGCGCCATCGCCGGCACGCTTCCCGAAAAGACCGAACTGCGCGCCACCATCTCCGGCCTGCAAGAACAGATGACGGGCAGTTCCCGTACCAGCCTCACCTTGCTTCTGGGCGCGGCCGGCGCGGTGATGGTGATCGTCGTCGTCAACCTCGCCAACCTGCTGCTGGCTCGCGCCTCGGGGCGCCGCCGGGAACTGGCCATTCGCGCCGCCATCGGCGCCGGCACGGCCCGCCTGGTGCGTCAGATGCTCACCGAAAGCCTGCTGCTGGCGGCCGCTGGCGGCCTGCTGGGCGCTCTGGCCGCCCAGTGGGCGCTCACCGCCATCATCTGGAAAGCGCCGCTCGACATTCCGCGCCTGCAGGATCTGCACATGGATTTCGCCGCTCTCTCTTTTGCCGCGTTGTTGAGTATGGCCAGCGGCGTTTTGTTCGGCGTTCTGCCGGCGTGGGGATTGGCCCGCACCAATCCGCAGCGGGCGCTGAAGTCCGCCGGCCACGCCGTCACGGACCGCGCCGGCGGGCGCGTGCGCCGCTTGTTGATCTCTGCCGAAGTCGCTCTGGGCGCCATTTGCCTGGTGGCCGGCGGCCTGCTGCTGAGCAGTTTCGTGCGGTTGATTCACGTCGATAAAGGCTTCCAGACCGGCCGCGCCGTCGAGATCGGCCTGGGCCTTCCCGGCGTCCGCTATCCCGATTCCGCAGCGCACGTGCGTTTTGTGAGGGAACTGCTCGACCGGGTGCAGACGCTGCCCGGAGTGGTCGCCGCGGGCATCTCCAACCGCGGGCCGCTGAGCGGCGAAGGCAGCAACTTGAGCGTCAACGTGGAGGGCGCGAATCTTCCCGCGGTGGAGCAGCCTGTCGTGGACTATCGTACGGTGACGCCCGGTTTCTTTCGCGCCATGGGCATCCCCCTCCTGGAGGGCAGGTTGATGGCCGAATCCGACCGCGATCGCCCGGTAGCCGTGGTTTCCGCCCAGGCCGCGCGCCGGCTTTGGCCGAATCAGAATCCGATCGGCAGCCGCTTCCAGTTAGGCAGCGACGCGTGGTTCGAAGTCATCGGGATCTCGGGCGATGTTCGTTCCAGCCTCCACAAGGCTCCCAGCCTGACCGTCTACCTGCCCTACTGGCAACGCGACCGCTCCAGCTTTGCGCTGGTCGTGCGCACCGCCATGGACCCGATGACCATTGCCGGCGCGCTGCGCGCCTCCATTCGGCGTATGGACCCGCAACTGGTGGTTCCGCAGCCCTTGACTCTGGAGGAGATTGTGGACGCTTCCGTGCGCCAGCGGCGATTCCAGTTGGGTCTGGTTCTGGCCTTCGCGCTTTCCGCTTTGCTCCTGGCTGCCATCGGTGTCTACGGGGTGGTTTCGCAGTCGGTAACCCAGCGGTCCAAGGAGATGGGAATTCGAATCGCACTTGGGGCGCAGCGCCGGCACCTGTGGGGCGTCATCGCGCGCTACGGCCTGAGCCCGGTAGTCGCCGGGTTGTGCGCGGGACTCGGCGCCGCGGCCTTCGCTTCGCGCTGGATCAGCGGCCTGTTGTTCGGCGTGCCCGCGATCGATCCGCTGACCTATCTGGCCGTAGCCGCGGCGCTGTTGGGCGCGGCCTCACTAGCCTGCTACTTCCCGGCGCGCCGCGCCACGCGGGTCGACCCGCTCGCCGCCTTGCGCAATGAGTGAACCCGCGCGCTGGTCCTCTGACCGGGTGGTTTGGCGCCTTTCCGCGATCGCTCACTCACGTCTACGACTCCGCTACGAGCCACGACCGTGAGGGAGTGGCTTCCCGGGGAAAGGACCACATCAGCCGGTCAACGCGCTAGGTTCTCCCCCTCCAGTAAGGCGTGCCGTGCTCGTCACGGAGATACAAGGTGGTGGAATCGCGCCGCACCTGGCGCGCCAGAATGAGCGGGGCGCCGCCGTACTTCACTTTCGAGCCGATCACCTGGACCCGGTCACCTTTGGCAAAGGTGACTTCAAAATCCTTCAGGTAATTAGCGGGGCCAAGATAAACATCGATGGTCTCGGAATTCTCTTTGGCCGATTCCGGCCGGACGATCAGATGAGTTCCAGTCAGCGGGCTCCCGCGGGGAACCTCCCGCAGGTCGGCGACAACCGTCATCATGTCAACCGTTGCGGCCGAATCGTAGCGCGGTTCCGGCTCCGCCTGGGCCGTCTGGCCCGAAGAGGCTGTGAGCCCCAGAAGCAAGGGCGCCACCAGAAAAAAGACAACAACAATTCGCAACCCCATGGTCATGCCTCCTTTTCAGCCAAACACAAGGGGCGATCAACCAGTCGGTCCTATCGTAGGCCGGCTGTCTGTAGTATAAGATTCTTTTATCTGCTTTACAAGGGAGGTGCTGGCGCCGCTCTGCCCCGCCTGCGCCGCTGCGCTCGAAGCTACTGGACGGCCACGGTGACGGTGGTCTGGCTCTGCCAGTTGCCGATGCGGATCGCCAACGGCACGTTCGCTCCGGGGGTTACGCCGGCCGGAATCACGGCATTGATCTGCGTCAGGCCCGCGATCGAGCCCGGCACCGCGCCGCTGTACAGCACGGTCGCGTTGATACCCCCGATGTTGACCGAAACCGGCTGCGTCAGCACCGGCGGCAACGCTGGCGGCGCCGGCGCCGTAATGATGGCGCCATCCGTGCTGGGAGGATTGGTAACGCCGCCGCCCACGCAATAGATCATGATTGCCGAGCCGCGCGCCGCTGGACTGGCGGCGGTATTCGTGGAATAGTCCTGGTTGAGGATCGCGCCCGGTCCGAGGCCGGAGCGGTCCAGCGTCAGCAGCCCCGGCGTGGCTGCCTGCACGGTAAGCGTCAGGGTATTCGAAGGCGTGCCCTGGTATTGCGCCTGCACCTGCGTCGAGCCAGTCACGGCGTACGGCACCACCGCGTTCACCTGCGTGGCGGAGGCGTAGAGCAGCGGAGCGGGCACGCCATCGAATAGCAATTGCACGTTGCCCAGCGTCTTGGGGAACGTGCCGGCCGCAGGGGACACGCCTGCAACCGGGCCGATGTTGACACCAAACGCCGCCACCACCTCTCCGGGCGAAACCGCACCCTGCGCGTAGCTCCCGCCGTTCAAAACGGCGTTCAACTGCACCGGCGGCGCCGGCGCGGGCTGCTGCGTCACGATGAACAGCAGCGCCCCAACGTGGATGTTGCCGGTGCGCGCAACGCTGGTATTGGCGATGATGTTGTACGCGATACTGCCCGAGCCGGCGCCGGAGCTGGCGCCGTTGATGCTCATCCAGCCCACGTCGCTATACGCGGACCAACTGCAACTCGCGCCAGTCGTGACCGTGATAAGGCCATTGGCGCCGGTCGAGGGCACGGCTGGAAGGCCGCTGGGCGCCAGCGTCAGGTTGTTCAGTGAGCCGTCTTGCACCAGCGAGAATGTCGCGGAGGGGCCGCTGGTGCTGCCGGCATACACGATCGCGGTGCCGGAACGTTGGCTCACGCAGGTGTTGGCGGCCACCGTGTAGCCCACCGCGCCATTCAAAGTGCCGCTCGCTGGAGCGGTCAGCGCGATCCAGCTCGCATTCGAGCCTGCCGCCCACACACAGTTAGTCTGCACCTGAAACGTGCCGGTAACGCCCGCCACTACGGCGGTGCCCGACGCCGGCGCGAGCGTCACCACGCAGGTGGCCCCGCTTTGCACCACCGTAAAGGTAGTCGTCGTGTAGAAGGCCGTGTTCGTTACGACGATGTGGCCGGTGCGCGGCGAAACAAACGGATTCACCGCGGCCAGCCAGGTGAATGTGCCGTTGCCCGTGCCCTGCAAGCTGGCGGCTGGCAGCGTGATCCAGGTGACGTCCGTGGCGTAGCTCCAGGCGCAGCCCGCGGGTGCGGTGATGGTGATGGAGTTGGTGGAGGCATTGGCCGTAACGCTGATGGGCTGAACCGGCACCGGCGCGTACGAATAGGAACATGCTTGCGCGAACAGCCGCGCAGCGGCGGCCAGCAGCAGGAGCAACCTCATCATTGGTATGGTAGCGCTTCCCGGCAGGCTTTCAGAATGGCCACCGCCCCTGGAGTGTCGCCATGCACACAGATGGTCTCGACGCCGCCGCTGCGCGCCAGCCGCAGGGCTTGCGCGGCCGCTTCTTCGGGATCGGTGATCAACGCATCCGGAAACTTGCGCGAACGCAGCGAGCCATCGGGCTCGTAACGCCGGTCGGCGAAGCCTTCGCCGGCCACCGCCAAACCCATGCCGCGCCACACGTCGAGCATGCGAGAACCGGCCAGGCCAAACACCGGAACACCGCGGTTCCACCGGGCCACGCCCCGGCCGATGGCCCGCGCCACTTCCTGGTTGCGCACCGCCACGTTGTACAGCGCGCCGTGCGGTTTCACGTGGACGATAGTGCCGCCGAGCCGGCGCACCACCGCATCCAGCCTCTCGATCTGCTCCCGGACCGTGCGCTCGATCTCCTCCGCCGTCATGGCCATTTCGACGCGACCGAAATTGGCGCGGTCGGGGTAACCGGGATGCGCGCCGATGCGGATCTTGCGTTCGAGCGCCAGCCGCGCGGTGCGCTCCATGGTGGCTTCGTCCCCGGCGTGGCCTCCGCAGGCGATATTGGCCGATGTGATGTGCTCCATCAGAGCGGCTTCATGAGCCGCGTCTTCCAGCTCGCCCATGTCGCAATTGAGATCGATGATCATAGCAGGCCTTTCCGGAAAATGCTTTCACCGCGGAGGCGCTGAGACGCGGAGAAAAACCAAGAAATATAACTTAACCCTAAGGTAGCCGTCGCACACACAACGTTCCAATGTGTTCTCAAAACTCTGCGTCTCAGCGTCTCTGCGGTGAACTCCGTCTTTCTCAAAACTCCGCGCCTCAGCGTCTCTGCGGTGAACTCCGTCTTTCTCAAAACTCCGCGTCTCAGCGTTTCTGCGGTGAACTCCGTCTTTCTCAAAACTCCGCGTCTCAGCGCCTCCGCGTTGAATTCATATCCCATACAACCACTTTTCCTGCTCCTGCATCAATTTGAGGGCGCGTTCGATGGAAACACGTTCGAAACGCACCCGATCGCGCGGGCGGAGTTGGCCGAGGCGCCAGAAGTCGGCCGAGATCACGTTGGCCGGCTTGGGGTATCCGCCGGTGGTCTGGTGCTCGACAAACAGGATGATGGGTTGCCCGTCGGGCGGCACCTGGACGGCGCCGAGCGGCACTCCTTCGGTGAGCATGTGGCCCGACCGGCTCGGAATTGCCGCGCCGCGCAGCCGCAGGCCCATGCGATTGGATTCCTCGGAAATGGTATATTCCGCCTGGTACAGTTCGCCGGCGAACCAATCGGCCTGCGGGCCGTCGGTGACGCGAAGCGGCCCGGCCACCGGGAATGGCGGAACCGTGCTGCCCGGGCGCGGGCGGCGCACGGCTTGGTCGCCGATCGGAAGCACGTCTCCCTTGCGAAGCGCTCGGCCGCCCACTCCGGTCATCAGGTGAGTGGAAGCGCTCCCCATCACCTTGGGCACACCGATGGAGCCTCTTACGCAAAGGTAACAGCGGGCGCCGGAGCGCGACGGGCCGCACCGCACAGTCTGACCGGCCTTCACTTCCACGGCGGTCCAGAGCGGCAGGTCCGTCGAAAAGTCCGAGCCCGTGAGCGCGATGGTGGCGGCTCGCTCGAATTCGAATTCGCCGCCGGTCAGGGTCATCTCCAGCGCGGCGGCATTCTCGGCGTTGCCCACCAGCAGGTTGCCCGCGCGCAATGCCAGCGGGTCGGCTGCGCCGGATGCCGACACGCCGAAGTGCGCCCAGCCGAACCGGCCGAGATCCTGGACGGTCGTGAGAAAGCCCGCAGACACAACCCGAATCGAGCTCACGCGCGGCGCTCTTTCAGCCGCCCCGCAAAGGGCTCCGTGACGAAGCGCACACGGTCGCCCATGCGCAAGAGGGGCGGCGGCGCTCCCTGGGGATCGAAGAGACGCAAAGCCGTGCGGCCCAGCAGGCGCCAGCCGCCCGGCGATGCCAGGGGGTACACGCCCGCCTGCGCGCCGCCAATCGCCACGCTGCCTTCCGGCACGTGTTTGCGCGGCGCGGAGAGACGCGGCGTGGCCAGCTCCGGCGGGAGGCCGCCCAGATACGGAAAGCACGTCGAGAAGCCCACGAAGTAAACCAGGTACTCGGCCGCGCCGAATAGCTCCACCACGCGCTCCGCCGCGAAGCCCGTGTGGCGCGCGATATCTTCCAGATCCGGACCGAATTCGCCGCCGTACCGCACCGGGATTTCGATGGTGCGCGGCTGTTCCGCGGGGGCTCGATCCGGCGCGCCAAGGCACTCCCGCACCAGGGCCTCAATTTGCTCGTGGGTGCGCAGCCGGGGATCGAAATCCACCAGCACCGAAGCGTATGCCGGGTGAAGATTGAGGATGCCGCGCGCGCCCGCGAGTGCCCGCGTGAGCCGCATCACCGCGCCATACGACTCCATGGAAATCTCGTCGCCGAACGAGACGTGAAGCGAACGGTCGCTGGCCGGACGGATGCCTTTCACAATCTCCATCTTGCGCTACTCCACCACAAATGCGTCCAGGTCCACAATCTTCCGCCCGGCCACCCGGATCTCGACCGTGTGCCGCTCCTTGTCGAAGCAACAAAATCTTGACCGGCTCTGCCATTCGACACGCGGAGCGTACAAGTCGACCTTCCCCTGGCTGTTTCCGTCAATCGAGATCTCCGCCAGGCCCCGGTCCGGTCCGCTGCTGTGCACGTAGGTCACCGCCGTTCCCGCAAACGCGAAAGAGATCTCCGCGCCCGGCGTATCGGACTCGGTCATCGTGTGGGCCCACGTTCCGCCGATGCCGCCATGTCTGGTCCAACTGCCGCGGTACCAGATGGCCGGATCATAGTCGTCGTAGATGCCAGCCGGCAATACAACCGAAGGCTGGATTGGCTGGCGCGCGGCCAGCGCCGCTTCGTCCAGATTCCCGCAAGCCTCATCCAACCGCGATACGTAGAAATCGGCGAATTCGGATTCCGATGCGGTGCACGTCTCCAAAACCCTGCGCAGCGCCTCCGGCTCCAGATGTTCGGTGGCCGTCGGCTTGCGCCCCACAAAATAACGCACCCCCCACTTCTGAAAAAGCGCCAGCGTCTTTTGCATACTGGCCGCCCGCCGCAACTCGTCCAGAATCGGATATTGGTGCCAGTTGTTCAGGTAGACGTCTCCGGAAGCGTCGGCGAGGTCGTCTTCCGCGGCCAGGAAGACCGGCGCGCCCGCGTGCGCCCGGTTGAAGTCCGCCATTACCTTGCGAATGGGAACAGATTCCCGGATAAACCGTTCCCGGGCCCCGCGGGAGAATGCCGCTCGCATGTAGAAGTCTTTTTGGTACCATCCCGAAGCCGGCAGAAAATAGAGGTTCAAAGCGGTCGAGACAACCAGGCATACAACCAGGACGCGGTACGTCCTTGGCCCATGCGCGCCGAGCCAGCGCATCAGCTCCGCGAACGGAACCAGCAGCAGGGGAAACGCCGCGTAGCAAAAGCGGGCGTTTGGTTCGAACCGAAGCACCAGCAACGCCGCCCCCAGCGCGACCACCGCGCCGCTCAGCGCCCGCCTGCGATCGACCACCGCGAGGCCCAGCAGTACCAGCGGCCCCAGCAGCAGATACTGAAATCCGAAGGCGCCGTCTTGCGATTCGTAGTAGGCATGCGTGTGAAACGTGAGGTCGTACGGCGTATGCCAGGTAAGGGGCTGGCGGAATTCGATGTCCTCGAACTCCACCGCCGGATCGACCAGCGGCGAATGAATCTTGCTGTTCTGATAGGGAAAGATGGGGTTCCCCGTCATCCGCCACGCGATAACGTAAGTGGGCAACGCGGCCGCCAGCAACAGTCCGGCTGCCACCATGCAGGAAGCCGCCGGTCTGCGGCCGAGCGATTTCCACTGCCGGCGGATTTCCAACATGGCGAACGGAAGCGTCAACACGACAAACCCCAACGCCCCGGTCTTGATGGCCAGCGCACTTCCTCCCAGCGTCATGGATAGGTACAGGAACTTGCGTTCTCCGGTCCCGCCAAAGCGCCAGAGCGCGGCCAGCATGCCCAGAATCATGGCCGCCAGCAGGTTCTCGACAAACAGCGATCCCGTCACCAGTTGAACCAGGGGAGTGGTCGCGAGCGAAGCCAGCAGAAGAAAGGCGAGCGGTTGCGAAACCCGCCGCCGCAACACGCAGTAGAGCAGCGCAAGCACCAGCAGCAACGCGGCGAAATTCAAGAGCCGCGCCGCAAACTCGCCCCCCAGCTGATACACGATGGAGTAGGTCCAATCGGCGCCCATCGGCATCACCGACCAGACGAACACCGCCGGCTGAAATGTCATGGCGTGGTTGCGGGCGATGTTCGCGGGAATCGCCAGGTGCATAGCCAAGCCGTCGGCGCTCCGTTCCGGCTTGAGAACGACCAGCCAGTGCATCACCAGGACGAAGCTCAGCAGCGCGAAACCGGCGCGCTCCGGCCAGGCTCGCAACTCCAGGGAACCAATCAACCTGCCCCAGCAGAGCAGGCGCCGCCCGGAGCCGCGGACATCCAGCAGGATGGGGAGGGCCAAAAGCGCCGCCCAGGCCGCCGCATAGTGCACCGGCGCGCGCGCCAGCAAATTCATTAGGAAGATGTAAAAGGCGGTGCCCAGCAGAGTCGCCAGCAGGTGTGTCTCCGCCGATTCCTCCGTGTCGCGCCCCAGAAGCCTCATTCCCATCGCGCAGGCTGAAATCAGGAAGAAGAGAACCGCGAGAACCGGCTGCGGGCCGACCGCGGCAACCGTCAACGCCGCGACCAGCGCGCATGTCGCCGCAGCCAACGTCCAGGGCGCGACCAACAGCAGCGAACCGGCTACCGCCAGATACCATCCGCCCAACCGGCCCAGCTTCTTGAGGCCGTCCGGGTCCCAAACATGCTGAGCAAACAAATGGCCCTGGCAGAATCCATACACCTCGACGCCCAGCACTCCGAGGACGACAAACAGCACCACTGCCGGGAAAACGCGGGCCGGCCGGCGAGTCAGCACTTCCTCAGTCTAAATCAGCCGGCTCCAGCCGCGGCGACAAAAGCTGGATGACGCCCACCGCCAGCAGGTAAGCCGAGCCCGCGTAGAGGAAGCACGGCAAATAGCTGAACCGCACGACGTAGCCGGTTACCAGTTGTGCCAGAGCGCCGGCTGCCGCCCCTGCTCGTGAATTCCGGCGCGACCGGACCGAGGTGCAGACGGAACGTATGCGGCCCTGAAGGAACGCCAGGCGGGGCAGGTTTCCAAGCCCTGCCCCACCTGACCGGATCACAGCACAGACCTATACCGCTACGGCCACTTGCTTCCGCTTGCGCCAGGAAAGCTGGCTCATGACGAGCAAGGCGATCAGGTGCAGGCTGCCCATCATCACAAACATGGGCACATAACTGCCGAAATGGCCGATGATGAAGCCCGGCAATTTGGCGCTGAACAGGATTCCGCCCAGGCCGCCGGCAAACCCGCCGATGGCGGTGACCGAGGCTACCGCTCCCTTCGGGAACGAGTCCGACGTGGTGCTGAAGATGTTCGCCGACCAGCCCTGGTGGCCACCCAGCCCAAAACAAATCAGTACGACCATGAGGATGGGGTTCTTCACCCAAACTGCCGTGGCAGCAATGGGCATGCACAGCGCGCAGAGGGCCATGGCCGTGGGCCGCGCCTTGCGCATGTCCCAACCGCGCCGGCCCAGATAGCTCGGAATCGCCCCGCCGATCAGGCTGCCCACGCTGGCCGCCGAATAGAGCACCGGCATCGCCCAGCCAACTTCTTTCAAATTGAAGTGGCGCACATCATACAGGTACGGCGGCAGCCAAAACAGGTAAAACCACCACACACCGTCGGTGAGGAACTTGCCAAGGGCAAAGCCCCAAGCCTCCGGATACTTCAGCGAGCCCATCCAGCCGATCTTGGCCGTGATCACGCCTTCATCTTCAGGCTTTACCGGCGGGTTCCGGTAGAGAGTCAACCAGAGCACCACCCAGACCAAGCCCAGCGCACCATTCAGGTAAAAGGCGCCACGCCATCCCCAAGTCAGAGCCAACACCCCAGCCAGGGCCGGGCCGAACATGGCGGCCACATTGCTTCCGGAATTGAAGACAGAGGTGGCAAACGCGCGGTCTTGCTTGGGATACCATTCAGCTACCGATTTGATGGCGGCCGGAAAGTTACCGGCTTCGCCGAAGCCGAGCAAACCGCGCCAAATGAGCAGGCCCGTCAGAGTAGCCGAGAGCACCGGCAGGCCCACCAGTGCAGACGCGGCGGCCCACCAGGCGATGGTAACCAGATAGCCGATCTTGCTGCCGAAGCGGTCGATGAACTTACCTGCGACCAGGTAGCCTACGGTGTACGCCAGGGCGAACGCCCCGGTTATATTCCCGTAATCCTCGGCATTGAAGTGCATGCTGTCGCGGAGGGTCGGCCAAAGGTTGGAAAGGAAAACGCGATCCAGGTAGGTCAACGTCGTCCCGAAGAAAAGCAGTGCCAGAATGCGCCAGCGAGCGGAAGAAACTTGAGTCGGGGTCACGGCTCATTGTATGACAGAGGCGGCGTTCCCAGAAGGGTCTTTCGGGCGCACGTTCGACTTCGCCGGCCGCGATGAAAGCGGCCATCGCTCACGCTGGTGGCCCCGAGGCGAGCCGCGACTTGTCGCACGACCGTGAGGGAGCGGCGCCCGTCCCGCGAATGTTTCCTCGCGGTCAAGGACCTAGAAGAGTTTCCCACCTGAAAGTGGTGTTGCGTTATAATCGGGTTTGGAGTGCGCGCGTATGATCACGCAAACCATGAGCATCTCGTGCTCCATCGCCGAGCAGATGGAGCGGACTTCCTGGATTCGCCGCATGTTCGAAATCGGCATCCAGCTTCGCAAAGAGCGCGGCTACGCCAACGTTTTCGATTTCTCGCTGGGTAATCCCGACATGGAGCCCCCCGCCGCGGTCATCGAGGCTCTGCGCCGCGTGGTCGCCGAGAACCGGCCGCACAGCCATGGCTACATGCCCAACGCCGGCTTCCCCGCCGTGCGGGCCGCCATTGCAGGCCGGCTGGCCGAACGCACCGGCCTTCCCTTCACGCTCGACGACATCCTCATGACCACGGGCGCCGCCGGAGCCATCAACACCGTGCTCAAAGCCGTGCTCGACCCCGGCGACGAAGTGATCGTCCTCAACCCCTACTTCCCGGAGTATCGCTTCTACATCGAGAACCATTGCGGCCGCGTGGTGCCGGTGGAAACCGGCGCGGACTTCCAGCCCGATATCGCCCGCATCGCCGCGGCCATCACGCCGCGCACCAAAGCCCTGATTCTGAATTCGCCCAACAACCCCACCGGCGTGGTTTACGGCGCCGACGTGCTGCGCGCGCTCGATCGCATCATTCCGGAGCCCGTCTTGATCGTCAGCGATGAACCGTACCGCGCGCTGACTTTTGACGGCCTCATACCCCCCGAGACGCTGCCGCTGCTGCGCCGCGCCGTTTTGGCGTGGAGTTGGTCCAAGGCCATGGCGATTCCCGGCGAGCGCATCGGCTACCTGGCCATCCCGCCGCGCCTGCCGGAAGCCGCCGAGTTGCGCAACGCCTGCACCTTCGCCAACCGCATTCTCGGTTACATCAACGCGCCCGCCATCTGGCAATTGGTGGTCGCCCAGGCGCCCGACGCCGCCGTCGACGTGGCCCCCTATCAGGTCCGGCGCGATCTCCTTTGCGACGCATTGACGTCCATGGGCTACGACGCCCCGCGCCCGCAAGGCGCGTTCTACGTGTTCCCCAAGACGCCCATTCCCGACGACGTGGCCTTCATCCGCATGCTGCAGTCCGAAGGCATTCTGGCCGTCCCAGGCGCTGGTTTCGGCCGCGGCGGCTACATGCGTCTCTCGCTCACCATCCCCCTCGACTCCATCGAGCGTTCGCTCCCCGGCTTCGAGCGCGCCATCCGAAACTGCCGCTCTCGAAAATAGCCCCGGGAGCACGCGCCGCCGCAAAACGGGGACCGCTACCAATTCCCGCCTTTGGAATTGGTAGCTGTACCCGCTTTGCTCCGCAGGAATCTGAGCGTAGGGGTACGCGAGGTTTGGTCTTCGGCTTTGTATCAGGGCACGGCTTTAGTCGTGCCGTAGGGTTGCTCGGAAAGTTGGGCTTTAGCCGGCTAAAGGCCGTGCCCTGATACAAACCAGCCGGAGTCCCACTTTTATGTCGCTCACCGCCTCACCACCCTCCCCGGCAGCGCGTTCGTCATCTTCCCGCTATCGATCACCGGCACTCCGTTCACCAGCACGAACTGCATTCCCTCGGAAAGCTGATTCGGATTCTCAAACGTCGCCACATCGCGAACGGCTTCCGGATCGAACACCACCACATCGGCCCACATCCCGGCCTTCAACACGCCCCGGTCGGCAAACCGCATCCGCCCCGCCGGCAGGGCCGTGAATTTGCGGATGGCCTCTTCCAGCGTCAGCTTCCTTTCTTCCCGCACGTACTGGCGCAGAATGTGCGGGAAGGCGCCATAGGCGCGTGGATGCGGATGCTCCTTGCCCAGCAACCCGTCCGTCGCCGTTCCCTGCGAATCGTTGCAGACCGAAACCCAGGGCTGCTGCAAGGCCAGCGCCACGTCCGGCTCCGACATCAGGAAAAACGCCACCTGGGTGAAGGCTTCATCCTCGATCAGCAGATCGAAAACCGTGTCGATGGGATCCTTGTTCCACAGCTTCGCGATCTCCGCGATGGTCTTTCCCTCGAGCGGCAGCAGCTTCGGGTCCTGCACCGCGCCCACGATGAAAGCTTCCGGCCCGGTCACCTGCTGCCATTCGTTGTTCCAATCGCCGCCCGGCGTCTCCATCTCCTTGCGGATGCGCGCGCGCTGGGCCGGGTCCTTCAGACGTTCGATCAGCTTCTTGTCGCCGCCTTCGTGCGCCCAGGGTGGGATGACGGCTGAAAAGGAATTAAACGCGGCCGTGTAGGCATACGTATCCGCGGCCACATCCACTCCCGATTTGCGCGCGGCTTCGATGTGCGCCACAATCTCCGCCATCCGTCCCCAGTTCGATTTGCCGGCCGCCTTCAGGTGCCAGATCTCCACTGGAATTCTGGCCTCCCGTCCAATGCGAAAGGCCTCATCCAGCGCCCCCAGGATGCCGTTTCCCTCGTCGCGGATGTGCGAAGCGTAAATGCCGCCGAACTTGCCGGCTTCCGCCGCCAGCGCGATCAGTTCCTCCGTCGTGGCGTACGGCGCCGGCGCGTATTGCAGCGATGTCGAAAGCCCCACCGCGCCTTCGCGCATGGCGTCCCTCACCAGCGCCTTCATGCGCTCGAGTTCCGCCGCCGTGGGCGCGCGGTTGTCTTCGCCCACCACCACGCGCCGCACCTGGGTGGCTCCCACATAGCTCGCCAGGTTGATCCCCATCCCCTGCTTCCGCAGGCGCGCGAAGTACTCGCCGAACGTCCGCCACGTCGGCTGGATGCCGTAGTGTTCCCAGGTGACGTGGTCCAGTTTGACGACCGCGTCGTTGAGCGGCGCGATCGACCCGCCTTCCCCGGTCACCTCCGTGGTGATGCCCTGGTAGATTTTCGAGGGCAGGTGCGGGTTCACCAGGATGCTGGTCTCCGATTGCCCCAGCATGTCGATGAATCCAGGCGCCACCACCATGCCGCGGGCGTCGATGCTGCGTCGCGCCGGCTGGCCTTCCAGATGCCCCACCGCGGCGATTTTGCCGGCCCGGATCCCGATGTCGCCCGGGTACCACGGCGAGCCCGTGCCGTCGATAATGCGCCCATTCCGAATCACCATGTCGTAGGGATTGGCCGCAGCGGCGAACAGTAGAACAGGAAGCAGAAATGGCATAGTAGTTACCGGCTACCCAGTATAGTCCGGCCGCCCCTTGTTTTACGCTACCCTGAGATTACCCCGATCCGCCATGCCCCGCCATTCCTTTACCGCCAGCGAGCGCGCGGTCTTCCGCCGCTTGCAGTCTCCCGAGAAGATCCAGCGGTTCCTGGACGACCTCGGCTACAACAAGGAACCGAACGGCCCCACCTGCCGCTCGCCGCGCGGCGTCCTCAGGGACCGCACCGCCCACTGCATCGAGGGCGCCTTGTTCGCCGCCGCGGCCCTGCGCATGATGGGCGAGCCACCCCTGTTGCTCGACTTCGAAGCCGTCCGCGACGACGATCACGTGCTCGCCGTCTTCCGCCGCTTCGGGCATTGGGGCGCCCTGGCGAAATCCAACTTCTCGGGACTCCGCTTCCGCGAACCGGTATACCGGACGCTGCGCGAGTTGGCCATGTCGTACTTCGAGCACTACTTCAATCTGCGCAAGGAAAAGACCCTCCGAAACTACTCCCGCCCCGTCGACCTGCGGCGCTTCGATTCGATTCACTGGATGACGGCGGAGAAAGACGTCTGGGAAGTGCCCATATACCTGTGCGGCATCCGGCATACACCGCTGCTCGCCGCGCGACTGGTCGCTCGCCTGGGGCGCGTGGATGACCGCCTGTTCGCTGCCGGCTTGCTTGGCAGGCGCGTATAACTAAACCAAAGTGGGGCAGGCGCCCTCGCCTGCGCGCGACCCCCTGGTCGCGCCCTCGCGCCTGTTGAACACGCCGCTAGCCCGCTCTCCGCCGTTCCTTGACGCCGTGCATCACGGTCGGCAGCAGCGAGATGAAAATGATCGCCAGAATCACCGCATCGAAGTGATTGTGCACGAACTGCACGTTGCCCAGTTTGTATCCCAGCATGGTCATCAGAAACACCCACCCCACACCGCCGCACACGCTGAAAGGCAGGAATCGCAGGTAGGGCATCTGCCCCACGCCCGCCATGAAGGCCGCGAAGGTCCGGATGATGGGCAAGAATCGCGCGAACATGATGGTCTTGCTGCCGTACCGTTCATAAAACGCCTTGGTGCGCCTGACGTACTCCTGTTTGAAGAAGCGCGAGTCCGGGCGGCTGAAAATGCGCGGACCGGTCTGCCGGCCCAGCAGGTATCCCGTCGAGTCCCCCAGCATAGCCGCCATCATCAGCACCACGTTCACCTGCACGATTTTCAACTGGCCCGCGCCCGCCACCACGCCCACCGTGAAGAGCAGGGAATCTCCGGGCAGAAAAAACCCCACCAGCAGCCCCGTTTCGGAAAACACCACGCCGAACAGCACGGCGTAGCCCAGCCAGCCGGATAACAGCGTTGCCAGCAGGTGAATCAACCGATCCGGGTTCGTCAGCGATCGGAGGAAATCAAGAATGGCATGGATCATGCGCTATCCGCGGAAGCTGGTGATGATCCGATTGATGACATTCTGGTGCAGTTTCACCCGTCCTTGCCGGACCAGTTCGTCCACCAGGCCGCCCTGGAACAGGTTGCCCCGGCTGCGCGCTTTTTGCACCTTGAGGTCTTCGCGAATCTTGTCGCGCTGTTCCGCCAGTTGGCCTATGTCTGCCGGGACGTGTTCCATCAACTTCACGATCACGGTGGCATCCGGCATGGGGATTGGATTCATGATGGTCCCGTCGGGCTTCGTGAACGCGTCATCGATGTAGGCGGCCGAGCCGAATCCTTCCACCGTGGCTTGGCGCTTGAATGGCTCCGGCGTCTTGGCTTCCAGACCCACGGCCTTGGCGGCCTTGGCCAGATCGCCGCTAGCCTTGGCTGCGGCCACCAGTTGCTTGGCACGCTCCTGCAACAGGATGTTCAGATTCTGGCCGCTCAGGAATTGCCGAATCTGCCCCTTGGCCTCCTCGAACGTGGCGGACCGCGCGGGAATGATGTCCATTACTTCGGCTAGCGCCAGTTTGCTGGCCCCGAGCGGCACAACTTGCGAGACCTCGCCCTTCTTCAGAGTGGCGATCGATTGGTCGAAATCGGAATTGCTCCCCACTTCCGGCAGCGCCTTGCCCGGTTCGGCGCCATCGGCGCGCACCAGTTGCATTCCCAAATCGGCTGCCACTTTCTCCGCGTGCGTCGGGTCCTTTTGCAGAGCGGCTTGCGCGGTGTCTTCAACCTGCTGCATCTTCTGGCCGGCCAGCATTTGTTTCCACTGTTTGCTCAACTCGTCCTTCACTTCGGCGAACGGCTTCACCCGCGCGTCTTCGTGCGCCTGGACCTGGATGATGTGGTAACCGTACTGCGTTTTCACCAGGTCGCTGATCACGCCGGGTTTGAGGGAGAAGGTCGCCTTCTCGAATTCCGGCACCATCTGTCCGCGCGTCACCCAGCCCAGGTCCCCGCCCTTCGCGCCAGACCCGGTGTCTTCGGAATTCTTTTTCGCCATTTCGGCGAAATCCGCGCCGGCCCGAAGCTGCTTGAGAATGTCCTCGGCCTTGGCCTTGACTTTCGGCTCATCCGATGCCGGCTTTCCTTGAGTCATCAACAGGATGTGCCGGGCCTGCACGCGTTCCGGCATGCGGAAGTTGCTCAGGTTCTGGTTGTACGCCGTCATCAACTCGGCGTCCGACGGATTCAGGCTCGCCTCGATCTTGGCCTGGTCCGCCACCAGGATCACCAGGTTCTTCTTCTCGGGAACGGTGAAGCGCGAAAGATTCGTCTTGTAATACGCGGCCACTTGTTCCTCGGTGGGCTCCGCTTCCTTCTTGAACTTGTCGACCGGCATTTTCACGAACTGAATCTTCAACAGCTCGTTCTTCTTGCGGTATTCGTTTTCGATCTCGAGGGGCGTCACAATGGTCCCCTCCAGCGCCACCTGGCGCAGCCGCGCGATCAGCATGTCCCGCTTCATATCGCTTTCGAACTGTTCGATCGTCGTGCCCTGCTGCGCCAGCATGGCCGCGTAGACATCCTTGCCGACGAACTTGCCGTCCGGAAACAGGCCGGCGTACATCTGGCGAAGCGCATCGGCCACGTCCTGGTCGGTCACTTGCAGTCCCAGGCGGTCGGCCTCGTAAGCCATGGCGCGCTCGGCGATGATCTGGTCGATCATTTCCGGCACGTAGTTCGGCAGCACTTCCGCCGGAAGCTGGCGGCCCTTGGTCAGGTTTTGGATGGTGTGCCGCACCTCGGTTTCGGTGAGTGTTTCCTTGCCGATTTGGGCCACAACCACATCGCCCGAGCCGGAACTCCGGTCGTAATTCGGTACCAGATACAGCAGCATGGACGCTGAGACCATCAGCAGCAGTGCTACCATGCCGAACTTCTTGAGTTTTTCTCGATTGCCAAGCCTAAATAGATCAAACATGGATGCCGGAAACTCCTGTCTTCAAAAGGGGAATAACCAGTATAGCGAAAGCCGCCGGAGACCGCTCAGCCCCAAAGTAGGACAGGCCTCCTGGCCCGGTGTGTCGAGTATGATGGGCATTCAGGGGGTGCAAGTCCCCTAGGGACCGAAGTCACCGGAACCACCCGTCCAGGCAAGGGTGCCCGTCGCGAGGCGGGATCTGAAGCTCCGGTCGGGGAACGCAAATTCCTCGGCCATCGGGCAAAGGGCTGTGGCGTTTGGCTCTCACCCGACGGAGGAACTCGGCTCTGTCCGTCGAATGGTTTTCTCAGCGGGGACTCGTCTCCATCACACGCCCCACAGGTAGTCTTCGCCCACCGGCAGCGGCTCTTTGCGGGCCTCTTCGGCGCCCAGTTCCAGCGCCTTCAGATCGAGGTCGAGGTACTTCTTGTTCTTCACCAGCCTGTGGAGCGCGCCGGTCACCTGCTCGGGCTCCAGCATTCCGGTGGCTTCGAGCAGTGCGCCAAGCATCACCATATTGCCGACCTTTTGATCGCCCAGTTTGTCGGCGAGCGAGGAGAAGTGCATGGCGATCATGCGCAGGTCTTTGCGGACACAATCTTCCGGCAGCTCGGCCGCGTTGTAGAGCACGATGCCGCCCGGATCCACCACCGGCAGAAACTTGCGCAGCGATGGTTCGTTAAGCGCCAGAAGCACGTTGGGCCGCGAGATCAACGGGGACGCGATGGGAGAGGCCGAAAGCCGGACGCTGCAGTTGGACGTTCCCGAGCGCATCTCCGGCCCGTAGGAAGGCAGCCAGGAAACTTCGTAACCGGATTCGAGACCGGCCTCCGCCAGCACTTCGCCAAGCATCAGGACGCCTTGCCCGCCAAACCCCGCCACCTTGATGCGCAGATCGAGCGCGCGCCCGGCCGGCGGCTCGACGGATACCTGGCCGGCTCCGTTCTCGAGGCCGTCGTCCTCAAGGCCAATGATGCGCGGAATGTCCGTCACGGGAGGCGCCGCCGGAGGCCCGGCCCAGCGCTGCGCTTCTTTGGTGCGGTCGCGCAGGTTGACCACGGGGAACACCTTGGCCATTTCGTCGCGCACGAACCGCTGGGCCTCCACCGGCTGGAATTTCCAGATGGTGGGGCAGGGCGACAACACTTCCACGAAGGAGAAGCCCAGGCCCTTGACCTGGTTCTCCACGGCGCGGCGCAGCACTTTGGCGGCGCCCATGATCTGCTTGTTGTTGCCCAGCGCAACGCGTTCGATGAAGACCGGGGCCTCCAGCGAGTTCAGCAATTCGCAGACGTGCACGGGGTAGCCCTCGGTGTGCGCGTTGCGGCCGAATGGGGAGGTGGTGGTCTTCTTGCCGAGCGGCGTGGTGGGGGCCATCTGGCCGCCGGTCATGCCGTAGATGCCGTTGTTGACGAAGATCACGGTGATGGGTTCGCCGCGGTTGGCGGCGTGGATGATCTCCGCGGTGCCGATGGCCGCCAGATCGCCGTCGCCCTGGTAGCTGATCACGATGGAATCCGGGCGGCTGCGCTTGACCGCCGTGGCCGCGGCGGGCGCGCGTCCGTGGGCCACCTGGATGTTGCCGACGTCGAAATAGTAATAGGCAAATACCGAGCAGCCTACCGGGCTGATCAGCACGGTGCGGTCCTGTACCCCCAAATCGTCGATCGCCTGGGCCAGCAGCTTGTGCACGATGCCGTGCCCGCAACCGGGGCAGTAGTGCGTCTGGTGCTGCAACTCGCCTTTGCGTTCGAAGCGGTCGTAGAGCGACGGGGATTTCTCGTGGGTCACCGTAAAGCTAGCCATGGACCAAAACCTCCTCGAGCTGGAAGCACGACGCGAATTTGCGCTCCACCACCTCCAGCACTTCCTCGGCTGACGGGATGTTGCCGCCGACGCGGCTGAAGAATTCCACCGGAGAGCGGCCTGCGAGCGCCAGGCGCACGTCGTCCACCATTTGGCCGGTGGAAAGCTCCGCCACCAGGAAGCCCTTCACGCGCTTGGCGAGTTCCCGAAGTTGCGGCGCGGGGAACGGGTACAGCGTGATGGGGCGGAGCAGCCCGACCTTCAGACCCCGTTGGCGGGCCAGCTCCACCACGGCTTTCAGGGTACGGCCCATGATGCCGTAACCGATCAGCACGATATCGGCGTCTTCGGTGCGCCAGCATTCCACTCGCACTTCGGCGCGCTCAGCCGCCTGATACTTGGCTTCCAGCTTGCGCACGTGGCGCTCCAGGGTGTCGGATTCGAGGAAGATGGAAGTCAGCAAGTTGCGGCGCGTTCCGGCCGTTCCCAGCACGGCCCATTCCGGCGGCGCGGGAACCGCGATGGGATCGGCGAAGCGTACCGGCTCCATCATCTGTCCGATATTGCCGTCCGCCAGCACGACCACCGGGTTGCGGTAGCGGTCGGCGAGATCGAAGGCCAGAGTCGTCAAGTCGGCCATTTCCTGCGCCGACGCCGGCGCCAGCACCAGCGTATGGTAATTGCCGTGGCCGCCGCCTTTGACAACCTGGTGGTAGTCGCCCTGCTCCGGCGCAATATTGCCCAGGCCGGGACCGCCGCGCATGATGTCGGCGATCACGCACGGCAACTCGGCGCCCGCCAGGTAGCTGATGCCTTCCTGCATGAGGCTGATGCCGGGGCCGCTCGACCCGCTCATCACCCGCACACCCGCCGAGGCCCCGCCGTACAGCATGTTCACGGATGCGGTTTCGCTCTCCGCCTGGATGAAGACCCCGCCCACTTGCGGCAGGTAGAGCGCGGCCGCTTCGGCGATTTCGCTCGCCGGGGTGATGGGATATCCATAATAAGCGCGGCAGCCGGCCAGCACCGCCGCCTTGACGATGGCTTCATTTCCTTTGGTGAGTTGTGGCTTCATGGTTTTCTCCCAACGCGTCTCAGGCCGCGACCGGTTCCAGTTCGCGGCGCAGCACCCGAATTCCGCCGGGCTCCGGGCAAACGAAGAAGCAGATCCCGCAGCCCGTGCAGCCGTTGCCCAGATAGACGGCCGGGTGATAGCCGTAGTGATTCAACTCTTCGGCCAGGCTCAGCACCTTGGGCGGACAGGCCTCGACGCAGAGGCCACAACCCTTGCACTCTTCGGAATTCATCTCGACCCTGCCTCGATCAGGCTTGGTATTTGTCGTCATCGCCGATTCCTCCCACGGGGCCAGGGATAGCCCCACCTTGAGCAGGTGCTTAGTTCGCCACCCGTAGTCATTATAGTTCCAGATGAAAGGGCCCACAATACCATTAATGAGGGTATTAGCGTCTTTACTTGCTGGAAAACGGGGATGTGCTGAAAACAAAGCACTTTCATGAAGAAGCCGCAAACCAAAGGGCTTCCCGAACGCCGGCCGGCCGAGAGCCCCGGCGGAGTGGAATGAAATAGAGTGGCTGCCATGATGCCTACAAACGAATACGTCGAACTCCTGTTTCTATTGGCGGAACTGTCGTAAGCTGAGTGCAGGGCAACGGTTGGGCAAGTTGTCGAGCAAGAGGTGCGGCGCGTGCGCTGGTCGAAGATGGGGACGCTGCGATGACCGACACTGTCTTCCCCGGCGGGGGCAAATTGATTGTGCTCACCGCTCCACTGACGGAGATCGTCGATCATGCTGGCTACTTCATCCAGATGGCCTTGGCATCCATGCCGAAGCGCATGGAAGTTGCCATCGATCAGAAGTATCCTAAGTGGCGCGAAGTCGAGCGCAACCCGGACGGGTCGGCCCGGTGCATGCCGGCGGGCGTCAGGCTCTTGGAGGCATCACTCCTTCGGGAATTCCCCGCTGAAGACGTGGGCTGCTGTTACCCCGCTGACCTCTCCCGGTTCATCGGCCCGCGGACGCGCGTCGTAGGGGTCTCCACACACAATCCTCTGGGGGTGACATTCGCGGCGGGTGTGTACGCCTCGGTCTTTGGCTCCTCACGGGAGCCGATCAATGCGCATTACGCGAAGCAGTTATTTCGTGCGCTGCGGGAAAACCCGTACCGCTCTACCTTCCAGGTGATCGTCGGTGGGTCGGGCGGCTGGCAGATTTCCCAAACCGACAGCTACCAAGACCTCGGGGTCGATTGCGTTGTGGAAGGCCGCAGCGAATCGGAGCAGGTGCTGGAATTGTTTCACGGGGCGATCCGAGGCGACGCGTTGCCCCGCTTCGTGGAAGTGAGCCATCCGGAAACCCGCGAGGCGCTGCTGACCCCTGCAAAGCGCACCACCTTCGGGGTGGTCGAGATGACCACCGGATGCGGTCGGCGTTGTCAGTTCTGCCTGCCGGACCTCAACCCGCAGATTGATTTCCCGAAGGACAAGATTATGGAAGCCGTGCGTGCCAACGTGCGCGAAGGCAATGACCTGATCTCGCTCGCCACCGAGGACATGTTCATGTGGGGGCAGGTGCGCACGGGTACGCCGTTCTATTTCCCCCATCGCGAAGCGCTGGTCGACCTTTTCACGGATGTGGTGAACGCACCGGGCGTCAGACACCACCTGCTCAGCCACAGCACCATGGCGCCCGCGGTGGTGGACCCGAAACTGATCGGGCTGTTATCGGCGGTGCTGCTCGACAAGAGTCCCCTGAAGCTGCCGCGGCTGAGTACCCATCCGGAGGGGCGAATCCTCTCGCCGCTGATCGGTATGGAGACCGGCTCGGTTCGCATGGCAAAACAGATCATGCCAGGCAAGTCGGCGCCGTTCCCCATCGAGGAATGGCCCAGCGTGGTCATCCAGGGTCTCACCATTCTCAACCGCAACAACTGGTTCCCTGTGCTGACCCTGATGATCGGGAACCCGGGGGAAACCGACGCAGACTCGATGGCCACGCTCGATCTGATTTTCGAGGTGGAGCAACGCGGACTTTTCGCTTTCTTCGTCCCGTCGATCTTCACACCTCTACACGATACCCGGCTGGCTATGCAAAAAGGGGTGATCGATAGCCACGAAATGACGCCGCTGCAGTGGCAGATCCTGATGAAGTGCTGGAAGATGAGCCTGAATGCGGCCCTGCATAGCTGGTGGGGACCGCCGGCATGGCGCTTGGGCGCGTTTCTCCTCTGGCTGTGGAAGTTGCGAAAAACCAATGGGCCGGCTTTCACCTGGCCGCTGCTAATGTTCACCAGCGCCTTCCCGGAACGGCTGATGGAGAAGCTGGGCAAAGTTTACCGCGGCCGGGCGCTCGCCGTGAAGAGCCGGAAGGAATTGCTGGCATCAATCAAGCCGCAGCACTGGAAATACCTGCGGGAGGACAACGGCGACCTCCCCGACGGTTGGGATGAGGTGGTCGGAGCGACTCCGCCGCTGCGCATCATCCAATTCGATGCCGGCTGCGATTAGCGTGCACGCCATCCGCCGCCTCGGCGCGCAGACGCAGACGATCGGTTTTTGTCCTCTGTCGAGCACCGTACTTCAGCGAGGTATGACAGGCCACGAAAGGCGATGGATGTCCCACTTAACTGAACAGTATTGGGGTTAAACCACGCGCGGCAAACGCCGCCGGCGGTCTGCCCACTCCTCGCTCACAAACAGGCGGGGGCCCACTTCGATCATGCGGGGTAGCAGGTTGAATAACGCGGCGGGGGTCCATTGCCGGCCGTCGCGAGTGCGGTGGCCGCGGCGGTTCAACTCGTCGGCCACTTGCGACAGCGGGCAGTCTTCCACGATGCGGTCGAGCGCCAGGATGATGATCTCGCGCTCTACCGGGTTCTCAACCAGCCGCAGGCCGTCGCTCGACACTTGCACGCCATAAGGGATTTCTTCGGCGGCCGGCGGCGTTTCGGCAGCCTGCGCTTCGGCCTCGCGCTCCCATTCGAGCGCTACCAGCTTCCACCCGGCCGCCACGCGCTGGTTCAGGTAGTCCAGGGTGGGAGACCCCGACAGCGGTTCACGAAGACGAACGGTTTTGGCCATGACTGGCAGATTGCACGCCGCGTTCCGTTGGATTGGCTAAGCAGGAATGGCATCCGGGGGCAAAGCGGGGACGGCTATCCAATTCCAAGGGCGGGAATTGGATAGCAGTCCCCGTTTTGCGGCGGCTCTGGGGTGGAAGGCAGGTGCGGCGGCCGTTTTTGGGAAATCGGTGTCCGGAGGTGGGATCAGCCGGAGCGCAGCGCCTTGAGCGGGTCGGCGCGCATCGCCCTCGGCCACATGGAATCGGGACCGGGCGTCGGCAGGAGTGCCGGCGCGGCACGCACGCGCGCGTGCGCCACCTCACTTCCTCCGCGACAGTTCGTCGAAGAGAATCTTCACCGGGCGCACGGCCGCCAGCAAAACCTCGGCGCTGGGCCGCTGCAGGCGGGCGATCTCCCGCGCCTCATCGGCCATCCAGTCGTCGGGAAGCGGCGTGCCGGTTTCGAGACAGTCCAGGATGCGCAAACCGGCTGCACCCAGGGCCGAGAGATCCTTCGACAGCGGCTTTACCTCAGCCAACAGCGCGTTGTCTTCGGCCAGCGGCTGGAAGCGCGCATCGTTGGCCGCCCATTGCGAGAACTGCGCGCGCAACGAAGCCATGTCGGCAGCGTCGGGCGGCTTGGCGGCGGCGGCGCGGCGCGCCATCAGCTCCAACCCGCGCACGCTTTCGCTCTCCAGCCGCGCTGCGTCGACAAAGCGGTTGAGCGGCGTGTCGGTCTGGCGGGTGCGGCGCCCGGTGCCCAGGCCGCGAGCTTCGGAAGCGTCCGCCAGGATGCGCAAGGGCTCCGCTCTGCGGTCACCCGCCAGGCGGTCGAGCATGGGCTGGTAACTTGCCCGGTGCGTCACGCCGGTCCATTCGAGCAGGCGGCTCACGGCTTCGAGACGCGCGTACATCGAATCCACATCGCTGGTTTCCTTGGGCGACCAGAGGCGTTCCGCGATGGCCGCGGCGCGCGGCCAGACCCGCGAATCCACGGTTTCGGCATCCACCAGCTCGGCCCACATGCAGGCCTCGCCACCCAGCACGCGCTTCGCCTGCTCCGGCGTGAGCTGCGCGGCCGGCCCGGCCAGCGGATCGATGCCGTAGTGGTAGGCCGCCGGCCTTCCATGATCGAGGTAGTAGCCCGCCGAAAGGATTCCGCGGTAGCCCTTGGTGGCGGCTTCCGCCAGGGATTCCTGGCCGCGCCAGGATTGCACCACCGTATCGGGTGGAAGATCGGGGCCCAATATTTCGTCCCAGCCGATCATGTTCTTCCCGTATTTCTGCAAAATCTTCTGGATGCGCTGGTTGAAGTAAGTCTGAATGGCCAGCGTGTCTTTGAACCCGTGATCCTTGGCGAAGGACTGCACCACCTCCGACTGCTTCCACGCCTTGCCATTCACCTCGTCGCCGCCGATGTGGAAGAAGGGGTCCGGAAACAGCGCCGCCATTTCTCCGATGAACGAATCCAGAAATGTGTAGACCTCTTCGCGGCTGGGATCGAGCACCGGGTCGAACACGCCGAACCGCCTGCCGATCGCGAAAGGCCCGGTCGCCGCGGCCAGTTCCGGGTAGCCGGGAAACCAGCTCAGGGTGTGGCCGGGGATGTCGAACTCGGGAACCACGCGGATGCCGCGGTCGCTCGCGTAGCTCACCACTTCGCGCATCTGCGCCTGCGTATAGAAGAGGCCGTCCGAGCCGAGTTGCTGCAGCTTGGGAAAGAGCTTGCTCTCCGCGCGGAAGCCCTGGTCGTCGGAGAGGTGCCAGTGGAAGACGTTCAGCTTGACCGCGGTCATGGCGTCCAGGTTGCGCTTCACCACGTCGACCGGGATGAAGTGGCGGGAAGCGTCGATCATCAGACCGCGCCAGGCAAAGCGCGGCCAGTCCTCGATGTGCACGGCGGGGACCTGGAAGCCGTCGGGGCCCGGCTGGATCAACTGCAAAAAAGTTTCAAGGCCATGGATTACGCCCTCGGCCGTGGCGGCCTGCAGGCGCGCGCCGCTGGGATAGACGTCGAGATAGTAGGACTCGTCCTCTTCCAGCGAGGGGGTCGTTACGGAGCAGGGTGCGCATTCGATCCGCAGGGTTTCGGCTTTGGCCGCCGGCGCGAAGAAGATTCCGGTCTGGCGCGCCAGGCGAGCCAGGAAGCGCTCCACCGCGCGGTCGAGGCGAGGGATCGGAGCATAGGGCCCGAGGATCGCGATCCGATCGCCGGCGGCAACGGTGACGCCGAATGTGCCGTCGATGGCCAGCTTGCCGGCGGGGGTCTCCACCTTAGCCGGCATGGGCATCAGCGCGGGGTTGGCCGCATGGGCCACCGGGGCCACGGCGGCCAGGGCCGTCAGGAGCAGGGTGCGAATCATCCTCTATAGTGTAGAAGATGACGCGAGAAATCTGGCTCATCCGGCACGGTGAAACCGAATGGAGCCGGTCGGGAGCGCACACCGGGCGGGCCGACCTTCCGCTCACCGCCGCCGGACGCGACAACGCCGCCAGGATTGGCCGCTGGTTCAAAGGCCGGACATCCGGTGGCCAAACCTTCGCACTGGTTCTCACCAGTCCCCTGGAACGCGCGCGCGACACCTGCCGCCTGGCCGGCTACGGCGATGCCGCGCACGTCGATCCCAACCTCTGCGAATGGGACTACGGCGATTACGAAGGCCGCACTACTCCCGATATTCAGAAGGAACGGCCCGGCTGGTCGCTGTGGAGCGATGGCGTGCCGCACGGCGAAACCATCGCGCAGGTGGCGGCGCGCGCCGAATCCGTGCTGGCGAGGGCCCTGGCTGCCGATGGCGATACCGCGCTCTTCGCCCACGGCCACATTCTGCGGATCCTCACCGCACGCTGGCTCGAGCTCGACCCGCGGTGCGGAAGCCTCTTCGCGTTGAGCACGGCTTCGGTGAGCACGCTCGGTTATGAACGCGAAACGCGCGTCATTTCCTGCTGGAATTTTTCGCCCTCGATATCACCAGGTTGACCCGCCCAGCTTTCGCTCCGGGCTGCACCTTGGCGGTTCGGGTGACCAGTTGCAGCGCCTCCACCGCCGATACCACGCGCGCCGGCGTTCGATTGGCGTCCACACCGCTCAGCACTGCCACTTGCGGCGACGGCAGGTAGATCTCCATGACGCGGATTTTTTCCGCGCCGCAGTGGAGGAAGACCACCAGCTCTTCGTCATCCTTCAACGCCTTCTGCATGGCGCCGATCTCACCGAATATGACCGCGCCCGGGCTCTCCGGCGTGGCCGCCGCCGGCTCCTGGGTGGCCGAGAGCAGCGCCTGCTGGGCCAATTGCTTGGTCAAATCCATGAGGGCCATTCAGGCTTGATCCTAGCACGGCCGGAGAGCGTAGAGTGGGAATATGCGCGCATTCGACAGCTTGTCTGAACGCGAAATCCTGGCTCTGGCCATCTCTCTCGAAGAGGAGGACGAGCGCGTCTACGCAGACTTCGCCGAAGGTCTGCGGCAGGATTTTCCGGCGACGGCGGCCATCTTCGACGGCATGCGTGAGGAAGAGTCCGGCCACCGGCGGCGCCTGATTGAGTCATTCCAAAAAAAGTTTGGCGACCACATCCCGCTCATTCGCCGCCAGGACGTGCGCGGCTTCGTGAATCGCAAACCCGTATGGCTGATCCGGCCGCTGGGCCTCGATATTGTCCGCAATGCGGCGGCTTCCATGGAAATCGAGACGCGGCAGTTTTACGAAAAGGCCGCCGCGCGCACCGCGGATGCCCATATCCGCCAGTTGTTGGACGACCTCGCCCAGGAAGAGCGCTCCCACGAGCAGCGCGCGGAAGCGCTCGAAGAGGACAAACTGGGCGGCGACGTCCGCATGCGGGAGGACCAGGCCAATCGCCGTCTCTTCGTCCTGCAGATCGTGCAACCGGGCCTGGCGGGCCTGATGGATGGCTCCGTCTCCACTTTGGCCCCGGTCTTCGCCGCGGCGTTCGCCACGCACAAACCACAGGACGCGTTCCTGGTGGGCATGGCGGCCTCATTGGGCGCCGGCATCAGCATGGGATTCGCGGAAGCGCTTTCCGACGATGGGAGCCTGACCGGCCGCGGCCATCCCTGGATGCGCGGCCTGGTATGCGGGCTGATGACCACTCTCGGCGGTATCGGCCACACCCTGCCGTTTCTGCTCCCCAGCTTTTCCGCGGCGCTCACCGCCGCGATTGGTGTGGTGGTGGTGGAACTGGGCGTGATTTCCTGGATCCGCCAGAAGTACATGGAGACCTCGGCGGTGTCCGCGGCCTTGCAGGTGGGCCTTGGCGGCGCATTGGTGTTCGCGACCGGCGTCCTGATCGGCAGCTCCTAACCAAGGGCTGCCGCCTCGCCGGCTGGTAGCGCCGGCGGTCTTGCCGCCGGTGTCTTTGCGATGCCGTCGCCGGTGACTGGTAGTCACAGGGTAGAACGACGTGATCCCTCATGCCCCGCGCGCGGCCAGTGAAGAAAGGATCGTGTACAGGTTCCAGGCGATCAGCGCCGCGAACCAGTAGTTGAGAAAGACCACTACGCGCGGGCGCCGGAACGCCAAAGCCGCCGCCGCCAGGATAATGGCGAAGCATTTCGAAATCAGCAGTCCCGCCACGGGCCCCAGTTGCAATAACCGGCCGACGAACACACTGGCTTCCTTGGCCCCCATGTGCAGCCCGATCACAGTGGTAAGCACATCCAAAGTCTGTAGCGCGAAAAACACGGCCATCGAAGGCGCGGGAAATTCCCGGCGGAGTAGTAACGGGAGCATGTCTCTGGGCAGGTGCGGACCCACTTGTATTGTGCAGGCCGGGGAACAGCGGGTTCCAGATTATCTTTGGTTAGGGAGGAAATCAGAGAGAAGTCGGGAGTCGGAAGGAGGAAGTGATGGAGGTTTTGGAGAAGCCCGGCGAAGATCGGGCAGGACGCGACGGCTCCAGGATCGCATTGGGCCAGACCGTCTCAGGTCGGTATTTGCGGGTCGTCTACGTTCCCGACCCGGCGCCGGACAGTGTGTTTGTAATCACGGCCTGCGAACTGGGAGGGAAACCACTCGCGGCTTTTCGCAGGCGAAGAAGGAAGAAACAACAATGAGCCAGAGCAAATTTCCAAACGGATGGGACGAAGAAAAAGTGCGACGCGTGCTGGCCCACTACGAGCAGCAGACCGATGAAGACGCCCTCTTGGAGGACGAAGCTGGTATGGAGCCGTCCGAAACGGTCATGAACGTCCCTCACGATCTCGTTCCCAAAGTCCGGGAGTTGATTGCCAAGCGGCGCAGTTGAGCGGCTGCGGGCACATCCGCTCGATGGGTGTTTTGCGTCAAGTCGACGTGACCGGACACATCAGGGGTGATGGGTGTAGAGGGTTTCGGGATCGCGTAGCCTATCGCCGAATTGCCCAAATTAACCAACTAGGTTAATATGGCCATATGGAGAAGCGGACGCCGCACTGTAAGCTGGCGGTCGTCAAGGCCATGGTCGCGGCGGGCAAAATCCGCGCCACCGTTTCGGCGCTCGCCGGCGGAGCGGCCCTGGGGTTTGGTTTCGAGGAGATCGCCGGCGTCGTCGCGGCGCTCCGCCGAGGGACTTCTACAAGAGCATGACCACGCACGCTGATCGCCGCGTCTGGCAGGACGTCTACCGGCCGAAGAGGCCGGCCGGCGAGGTGTATCTGAAGCTCACGGTCTTGGACGACGTGCTGATCGTGTCGTTCAAGGAGTTATGAAGGAAGGATCAATGCCATGAAATGCCCATCCTGCGCGGGGGCGAAACTCGTGCGTGACACGCGCGATATCCCGTACACCTACAAAGGCGAAACGACCACGATTCCGGCCGTGCGCGGCGATTTCTGCCCCGCCTGCGGGGAAACCGTCCTTGCTGCGGCGGAATCGTCACGCGTCAGCGCGGCGATGCTGGAGTTCAATAAGCGGGTGAACGCCGCCATTGTCGATCCTGGTTTCATTGCGCGCGTCCGCAAGAAGCTCGCGCTGGACCAGCGCCAGGCGGCCGCGATTTTCGGCGGTGGCGCCAATGCGTTTTCGCGCTACGAGAACGGCAAAACCAAGCCGCCGCTCGCGCTGGTGAAACTCCTCATGGTGCTCGACCGGCACCCCCACCTGCTAAACGAGGTCCGGACCGGGCGATAGCTCCATCCCGCTCATCGATCAGCAATAGGTCGGCGTGGAGGGATTCCGCGAGGGCGATGGCGGCGCTTTCTCCTCCATCCAGGCCCGGAACTTGCGGCAGGACGCTCGCGTCGTGAATTTCAAGCCATGCGGGCGGAGTGGTGATCCAACGACGAACCGGCGGGGGCGCGAGAGAGTTGGAAAGTTCGGCTTTGAACAGCGCTCGGAAGCGCGACTCTTTCAAACATGCGGGGCAGAAGCTCGATATGGCCGATCTGGATTAGATAATGGATCGGGCCAGTATCGGCGATTACCAACCGCACCGGCTACAATCCCAGATCTTTGAGAGCCTGGCGTTCCTGCTCGAAGTCTTCGAGCGTATAGTCCTGATAGATGCCATGGGACTTGAGAAAACCATCCAACTGGATGCGAGCTAGCCCCAGCATCTTACGCAACTCTGGTTCGGTGATGCGGCCAGCCCGGAGTTCTTCAAGGGCGAAGGATTCCAGCGCCCGACGCGTGAGATCGCCCCCACCCTGGGTCAGGTGGGCAGCAATCTCGTCCGGGATGTGCAGGGTCACCTCCATCAATCCACCCTAGCGTGTCCGGTTCTTGGCGTCAAGCGCTTCTTAGGAAGCGTGTCGGGACGCCCATCACCGCTTAACTGAAGCGCATCTCGTCAACCCAGGATCTCCAGAAACCGCGCCACGGTCTCAATCCCGCGATAGAAATTCGGCAGATGGAATTTCTCATTCGGCGCGTGCAAATTGTCGTCCGGCAGCCCGAAGCCCATCATCACGCTGGGCACGCCCAGGTACTTGTCGAACACGCCCACAATCGGAATCGACCCGCCCGACCTGATGTACACCGTCTCCTTGCCGAAGATCTGCTTCATGGCTTCGGCCGCGGCATGGATGTACTTATTGTCGGGGTCTGTCAGCGACGGCGCTCCCGCGCTCAGCAGCTTCACCTCGGCCGTCACGCCCTTCGGACACGCGGCTTTCACCGCAGCTTTGAACTGCTCGATGGATTCGTCCACCCGCTGGTCGCCCACCAGGCGCGTCGAGATCTTGGCGACGGCCCGCGCCGGGATCACGGTCTTGGCGCCTTCGCCCACAAAGCCGCCCTTGATGCCGTGGACCTCCAGCGTGGGCCGCGCCCACACCCGCTGGAACAGCGGAACGCCGGGCTCGCCCACCAGTTCCCTGGCGCCCATCTCCTTCTCGGTGTACTCCTTTTCGTTGAAGGGCAGCCGCGACCAGGCCTCGAGCTCCTTGGCCGCCGGCGGCACCACGCGATCGTAGAATCCCGGGATCTGCAAATGGCCGTCGCGGTCCTTCAGCGCGCACAGAATCTCGGCGATGGCCATAATCGGGTTGGGCGCGGCGCCGCCATACACGCCGGAATGCAGATCGTGATCGGCGCCCTCGACCGCCAGTTCGTAGTACACCAAGCCGCGCAGGCCGATGCAGATGGTCGGCATCTCCGGCGCGAACATTTCGGTGTCGCACACGATCGCCGCGTCGGCCTTCAGCCGCGGCGGCTTGCTCTTCACATACGCTTCGATGTGCTCGCCGCCGGTCTCCTCTTCGCCCTCCAGCAGGAACTTCACATTCACGGGAAGCTTGCCGTGGGTTTTCATGAGGCTTTCCACGGCCTTGATCTGGATGTAGACTTGCCCCTTATCGTCGCAGGCGCCGCGGCAGAAGATGTCGTTGCCGCGGATCGTGGGATCGAACGGCGGCGACTTCCACTCATCCAGCGGGTCCGGCGGCTGCACGTCGTAATGGCCGTAGAACAGCACCGTCGGCTTGCCCGGGGCGCCCAGCCATTCGCCATACACCAGCGGATTGCCCCCCTTGGCATCTTCGATCAGCCCGGCCGAGGTCATCCCGGCGCCGAGCAGTTCCTTCTTCGCGAATTCCGCCGCGCGCAGGATATCCGGCTTGTGCTCCGAAAGCGCGCTGATGCTCGGAATCCGAAGGAATGTCTTCAACCCTTCCAGAAAATCGGCTTGGTGCTCTTGAGAATAGTTCATAAGACCTCCATTTACATGATTGCAGTCGGTGGCGCCGGCTCATCCGGCCGGCCGGCGTTCTTCAGCGGCAGCCGGATCATCAGCACCGCCAGCGCCACCAGCACCGCGATCGACAGCCAGCCCGACCCGGGCCACGTCCAGTCCGGCAGGATCTTGCAGCCGCAATTCTTTTCCGCCGCGCGGAAGCCCGCCACCACCAGCCCGCACAACGCTTCGCCCGCGATCAACCCCGCCGCCGTCAATATTCCGGCGTTCTCGATGCGCGCCTTCTGCGCGTCGTTGAAGTTGCCCTTGTCGCGGTACTTGTCCGTCAGCCAGCGGAAGATGCCGCCCACGAAGATCGCGAAGGTGGTCTCGAGCGGCAGGTACATGCCCACCGAGAACAGCATGGGGCTCTTCACCTGCACCAGGATCAAACCGAATCCCATCAGGATGCCGACCACCACCAGCGGCCACGCCATGTTGCCGCCCACGATGCCCTGCGCCAGGGAGGCCATCAAACCCGCCTGCGGCGCCGGAAGCAGCGGGCTGCCGAAAGTGTAAGCGCGGTGCAGGTACATCAGCGGGAAGAATAACGCCATGCTGGAGATGGCGATGCCGAACAGGTCGCCGATTTGCATCTTGGCCGGCGTGCCGCCCAGAATGTAGCCGGCCTTCAGGTCCTGGAGCATTTCGCCGGCTACCGCCGAAGAGACACATACCACCGCCGCCACGCCGAGCACCGCTGCGATGCCCGCGTTGCCGCGCAGCCCGAGGGCCACCATCAGCAGGGCCGCCACCACCAGCGTGCATAGCGTCAGGCCGGAGACCGGGTTGTTGGACGAGCCGATCATGCCCACCAGGTTTCCCGAAACCGCCGCGAAGAAGAAGCCGAGCACGAGCATGACAATCGCCGCCACCACCGCCCCGGCGATTTGCCCGGCGAAGTAGTAGTACAGCGCCACCATGCAAATGAATACCGCTGCCAGCCCGCCAAACACCACCTTGCTGTTCAGGTCGCGCTGCGTGCGGCTGGTGGATTCATATCCCACCGCGGATTTCTTCAGGTCGGCCACCGCGCGCTTCATGCCAATGCCCAGGTTCTTGCGCATCTTGAACAGCGTGTAGGACGCACCCACCAACATGCCGCCCACCGCGATGGGCCGCACGATGTGGTACCAGATGGCGCCCGCCGTCTTCGCCCAGTCGCCTTCACTCGTGGCGCCGGTCCCCAACTGCGGACCCAGGAAGAACGCCAGCAGCGGAACCAGCAGCCCCCAGGCGAAAACGCCGCCGGCGAAGTTCAACGCTCCCAACCGCGGCCCGATAATGTACCCCACACCCAGATACGCGGGGCTGATGGCCGGGGCGGAAAACGTCGTCATGGCGCCGGCCTGCACGGTGGGCGAACCCGGTGCGCGCACCAGCTTGACCATGCTCGTTCCCAGGTTCCCGACGTGCAGCAGGAAATCCTTGCCGGCGGCGAACACGTTGAGCGCGCCCAGAAAGTACACCCCCGCTCCGATGCCCATGTTACTGAAAAGGATCTTGGCGGCCTTGGCGCCTTGCTGGCCGGCCTTGTGGATCTCGGCCGCGGCCACCGACTCCGGGAAGGGAAGATCGGGATCCTCCACCATCACGCGCCGCAGCAGGGTGACAAACAGAATGCCCAGCGTGCCGCCCACCGCCATCAGCGCCACCGATTTCCAGTAGCCGTGCTCGATATCGAACGCCGGCCAGACACCCGAAAGCACGAACGCCGGGATGGTGAACACCGCGCCCGCGGCCACCGACTCGCCGATCGAACCGATGGTACGGGCCATGTTCTCTTCCAGAATCGAGCCCTTCATCAGCCGCAGGATGGCCATGCCGATCACCGCGGCGGGATAGGTGGCCGCGATGGTCATGCCGGCGCGCAGGCCCAGATAGAGGTTGGCGGCGCCGAGGACGACCGTCATCGCCAGACCCAACAAAATGGCGCGCAGCGTGAACTCGCGCATGTCGGTTTTATCCGGTACGTACGACCGGAATTTCTTTTCCGCCTGAGGAGGTGTCATTGTAATCTGGACCTCACTTTATCACTTAGCGCTTTGCCGTCAACTGTCTTGCCCTTGAGCCTGGCCTGCACCGCCTTCATCACCACGCCCATCTGCTTGAGTGCGGTCGCGCCGGTCTCGGCCATGGCCTCGGCAATCGCGGCGTCGGTCTCCTCCTCGCTGGCGCCCGCCGGCAGGTAACTTTCGATGAGCTTGCGCTCGGCCTCTTCCTTTTCGGCCTGTTCCGCGCGTCCGGCTTTGCGAAACATGTCGGCGGCATCGATTCGCTGCTTGATCAGCGATTTCAAGACCTGCATCTCGGCCGCTTCGTCCAGCGGCTTGGGCGAATCCACCTTCATCTTCATGAGCGCGGCCTTGATCATGCGGAGCGCGCTGAGCCGCGCTTCCGCACGGGCTTTCATGGCCGCAACCATGTCCTGCGACACTTGATCGATGAGTGGCATGATCTGATATTCTAGAGGACTAACTCCCCAATGTACATCCGCAAGCAACGTCTATTGACGCCCGGCCCGACGCCTCTTTATCCTCCGGCGCTGCACGCCATGATGGCGTCCGATATCCACCACCGCACGGAAGATTTCCGGCGCGTGTACCGGTCTTGCCTGGCCGACCTGAAGGAGGTGATGGCGACCGCCAACGATGTGCTGCTCTTCGCCGCATCTGGCACCGGCGCCATGGACGCCTCCGTCTCCAACCTCTTCTCGCGCGGCGACAAAGTGATTGTCTGCTGCGCCGGAAAGTTCGGCGAGCGCTGGGCCGAGATCGCCAAGGCATACGGCCTGGATGCCAACGTTCTTGCCGTCCCCTACGGCCAGGTGGTATCGCCCGCACTCGTGGAAGCCGCGCTCGCTGCCGAGCCCGCTGCCAAGGCCGTTTTCGTACAAGCTTCGGAAACCTCTACCGGCGCGGCCCACGATATCCGCGCGATGGCCGCGGCCATCGCGAAAACTCCCGCGGTCTTCATTGTCGATGCCATTACCGGGCTGGGCGCCATGCCGCTCGATATCGATGGCTGGGGCCTGGACGTGGTGATCGGAGGCTCGCAGAAAGCCTTCATGATCCCGCCCGGCCTGGCGTTTCTGTCCATCAGCCCCAAGGCCTGGAAGCTGGCCGAAACCGCTGCGCTGCCGCATTACTACTTCAACTTGAAGAAGGAAAAGAAGAGCGGCGACGCCGGCGAATCCAGTTGGACGCCTTCCACGGCGCTGATTCTGGCGCTGGCCGAAGCCTTGCGCTACGTCAAGCAAATCGGCATGGACAAGCTCGTCAAAAACGCGCAGCTCCTGGCGGAGGCCACGCGCGCGGCCGTGCTGAAACTCGGCCTGGAACTGTTCGCGCCAGGCTCGCCCGGCTCTTCCGTCACCGCCGTGAAGGCTCCAGCGGGCCTCGATTCGGGCGTGATCGTCAAGGAATTCCGATCGCGTTTCGGCGCCATCATCGCCAATGGGCAGGGCTCCATGAAGGGCCGGATTTTCCGCATCGCTCACCTCGGCTACTTCGATTTCATGGATCTCTTCGCGGTCGTCGCGGGCCTCGAACTCATCCTCAAAGCCAACGGACTCCCGGTGGAATTCGGCGCCGGCGTCGCTGCCGCCGAGGAGATCTGCCAAAAGGCCGCCCTCCAATGAAGATCGTCATCGCCGAGCCGCTGGCCGCCGCGGGCATTGAACTCTTAGTCGCCCAGCCCGGCTGGCAGGTGGTCGTTTCCAACCCCAAAGACTACGCCCAGCACCTGGCCGGCGCCGATGCCTTGCTGGTGCGCAGCGCCGTGCAGGTGGATCGCTCCGTGCTCCAGGCTGCGCCCAAGCTGCGCGTCATCGGCCGCGCCGGCGTGGGCGTCGACAATGTCGATCTGGATGCCGCCACCGAGGCCGGCGTTCTGGTGATGAATACGCCCGGCGGCAACGCCATCTCGGTGGCCGAGCATACCCTGGCCCTGATGCTGGCCATGGCCCGCCGCATTCCCCAGGCCAACGCTTCCACGCGCAGCGGCAAGTGGGAAAAGAAAAAGTTCCTCGGCAGCGAACTCCGCGGCAAAACTCTCGGGATTGTCGGGCTCGGCAGTATCGGCCGCGAAGTGGTCAAGCGCGCCCGCGCCTTCGAAATGCGCGTGGTGGCTCACGACCCTTACGTCACTTCCAAGATCGCCCAGGACCTGCTGGTCGATCTGGTCGCCCTGCCCGCGCTCTACGCCACGAGCGATTACATCACGCTGCATGTCGCCGCCACGCCGGAAACGCAGGGCATGCTGTCGACTGAAGCGTTCGCGCAGATGAAGACGGGCGTCCGCATCGTCAACTGCGCGCGCGGCGAACTGGTGGATGAGACTGCTCTCGCCGAAGTCATCCGTTCCGGCAAGGTGGCCGGCGCCGCGATCGACGTTTTCGCCGTCGAACCGCCGCCCGCGGGCTTCCCGCTCTTCGAGTCCGACGCTGTCATCGCCACCCCGCACATCGGCGGCTCTACCGAGGAAGCGCAGGAGATTGTCGGCGTGCGCATCGCCGAACAGGTGGTGGAATACCTGCAACACGGCATCGCCATCAATGCCGTGAACATGCCGGCGCTGACGCCCGAGCAGTATCGCGCGCTGGGGCCATACGCCGCGCTCGCCGAGCGCCTCGGCAATTTCGCCGCTCACATCGCTTCCGGGAGCCCGCGCGCGGTGCGCCTGGTTTACTGCGGCAGGATCGCCGAATCCAACACCAACCTGCTGCGCAGCGCCGGCCTGGCGGGCGTGCTGAGCCGTTCCACCGCCGGCCGCGTCAACCTGGTCAACGCCATGCAGACCGCCGAGCAGCGCGGCTGGCTGGTGGCGGAAAGCCACGAGCGCCGCTCCGCCCATGCCGATTCCATCCGCATCGAACTGGAGACCGACCGCGACGTCACCACCGTGGAAGGCGCCGTCTTCCTGGGCAAGCCGCGCCTCACGCAGGTGGATGGCATCTATTGCGAAGTGGCGCTGGCAGGTTTCCTCATCTTCATGAAGAACCGCGACGTCCCCGGCGTCATCGGCCACGTGGGAACCGTGCTGGGCCGGAACCGCATCAACATCGCCAATTTCTCGCTGGGACGCCGCGACACCGCCATCGTCGCCGGCGAGCCCCACGAAGCTGTCGCCGTGGTCTCGACTGACGAACTGGTGCCCGAATCCGTGCTCGCGCAACTGCGCGAGAATCCGGCCGTGGAGTTCGCGCGGGCGGTGGAATTGCCGAAGTAACGACGCTGCGTCACCCGCCCGCGGGCCACTTTCCGGGAAGCCACTTCCGCCCTGTGAGGAGATTCTGCGGCGAGATGACCAGGCACGCAATGGGTAATTGGTTGTCGCGGGAATCAAGGGAAAAGACCTTGGGATCTGAACATCTCAACCAGATGCGCCCAAGCCCTGTGCCCCAATGGCAGGCCGGTGGTCACCGCGCGAAATCCGCCACATCGCGGGAGGATTCGCCGGGCAGCACGAGATGAAATTTCTTGTAAGGCGTGAGCGGCTGGGATATAATCGCCACCAAACACGATCCACGAAACCGGGAGGTCCAGCGATGCACGACGAGGGAAATTCCACGGGCCGCCGATGGCTCCGGTTGACGCTGATAGTGTGGCTGGCTGGCGCCGCGGCCGCTAGCGCGCAGGACGTTTTCAGTTCCAACTCAAATTCCGGCCACTCCGCCTGCGAACAGACCTATAGCGGGATCGTGGCGCAGTTGAACCAAGACAGGGATGCCAACAACAAACAGTTGAATCAAGACCTCACAGCCTGCGGAAGCGACCAAAGTTGCCACAATGCGGCAATCGCGCGCTCGGACCAAAGAGCGCGGGACGACCAAAAAAAAGAGATCGACGCCACGGCTCAACGGGACAATTGCGTGCTCAAAGTCGACTTGGCAGGGGACTTGGCCAACGCTCAGATGGGCGACTGTGAAAAACAATATGCCGCGGCGATAGAGGCGCTGAACGAAAAAAGTACGCTCAACGTTGCTCAGTACCAGAAAGACTTCCTCGATTGCCAGGGGGACCAGAATTGTCAGAATTCGGCGAGGGAGAGGCAGGACCAGACCAGCAGTCAGATCCAGAAGGAACGCGACGCCGCCACGACCGCGCGGAACAAATGCACTACAAGCACGTCCCTGAAAGGCGGGGCAACCCAAACGGGCCAGACTACCAGCCCAGGCGGGAACGCGAGCCAACCGATTCAGGGCGGGACCAGCACCACGGGCACTGGCACCGGCACGGGCGGGAGCGGGACCGGCGCCACGGGTACCGGCACCGGCACGAGCGGGAGCGGGACCAGCACCACGGGTACCGGCACGGGCACGGGCGGGAGCGGGACCAGCACCACGGGCACCGGCACGGGCGGGAACCCGCCGGCGCTTCTGCTCAAAGGCACCGTGACGAAAACAGGCCGGAACACTGGCCCAAAGGGGGGCAATCAACAGTCGAAGGGCACTTCTGCGTCCGGTAGCTCCAGCACCGCCGGCACTGGGAACCAGTCAAACACCAATACTTCTGCGTCCGGCGGCTCCGGCGCCGGCGGCGCCGGGAACCAGTCGAAGGCCAATAACCCGGCGTCCGGCGGCTCCGGCGCCGGTAGCACCGGGACCCAGTCGAAGGGCACTGGTCCCGCGTCCAAGACGCCAAACAACGCGTCCAACCAGAACCCGTCCCCCCCTCCGCTCGACTACCTCCGCGGGTTTGCCGATGGCCTGAGCGACTGCTTTAAGGGGTTCATGGACCTGGCTGCCGCCGTGGCCATGATAGCTCAGGGACACTCCCAGGACGCGGCTACGATCCTGGGTGTGAAGCCTGGTCAGGATCCCATCCTGCAAATGATCGCGCAGGAGATCTTCAACACGAAGGTTGTCGGGTCGGGCGTATCGGCCTATCAACAGGGCAGAGTCGCCGGGCGGAGGGTGTGCGCTTACGGGCTGGTTCCCGGCGTGGCGAAGGCCGGCAAGGGTCTGCTGACACCCGGTGTAACTCGGCTGAATCCACTAAAAGGACAAGCACTGTACGATGCGATGGGGGACGTAAAGAACCTCCCCAAATACACCGGAAGGTGGGTTTCCATCAAAGAGGGTACGATACAGTTGGGGGACCATGTCGGCGATGGATCCTTCAGCAGCGTCTTCGAAAGGGTGGACCAGCCCGGTAAGGTCGTCAAGATCGGGAGCAATCCCGCCGAGAGCCCGGGGTCATTCACGCGGCAGATCGAAGGGTCCAACCGGCTCACGGAGGCAGGGGTGAGCACTCCCAAGATTTATCCGAATTGGGATGCAGGCACGTCCACAACACCGGGATCTCTGACTACCGACAACGTCCTAAAAAACAGTCCGCCGGGCACTGTGACGAGATTTGTCCCGGCTGGGGGGCAGATCGCCGGGACGGCATTTGCGCGAGCCCTGCAGGATATAAACAACAAGCTCATCGCAAAAGGTTACGTTCTGATAGATAACCACCTGGGCAACATCGCATTTGAACTCGATTCAGCCGCTGGGGTGAAGGCAATCGTGGTCGATCCCGACATGGTCATGACCGCGAGCGAAATCGAGGCGTCGGCTGCGGCCGGCACCTTGCCGGGCAACATAGTAGCGAATTTTCTGAGTGCCTTAAGGGGCCCGGTGACTGCCCAAAGCATGCTTACTCCAGGGAGCTCCACCGCCAGCTCCCTGTCCGCCAACCTGTTCGTTGCGCGAGGGTATTCTGCGGCCGGGCCTACACTTCCGAAGTAGCCAGCGGGGCCGGTAATAGCGCCCCTGAAATTCGGAGCGGGAAATAATATGGACATCGAAACGGTTCTTGCACGCGTCTTCTTGGCGGCCGGCCTTCTGACGGCGGCCGGTTGCGGTAGCAGTAGCCGGAGCACCGATCCGGGAAGTGGTGTTCCTGCCGCGGACTCCGCTGGTGGAGTCATCGGCACAGGACCGGCATTCGACTGGGAGAAGACTCCTTCGCCGCAGGCGGGGAACGCGGACCGCATGCTGGAAGACCTGAGAATGTTGCATTTCTCCAGCGCGAAGACGCTTGCGGAAACCACAAGCTGGTTGAAACAGGTTTTGGAGCAGTACCAGTACAAGCAATTGCCGGACGATCCCCCGAATTCCGCCACTCCCTTGAGCGACATCAAGTTCCAGGGGTGCCTCATGCAGTGGACGACAAAGCAAACCTTTGACGGAGGGATGAACCAGGACGCGAACTCCCTGAATCTGGGCGACCTCGATCTCGGGCAGACTCCCGGAAATGTAATGGTCCAGGTGATCGATTACGATCTGATCCGTCTCAACACCGTGGGAGAAAAGATCGGCGTCACAGAGAGGAATTATGATTCAGGCCCGGGTGGCTTGAAACTCAAAGCCGAACGGACGAATCCGGCGGCGTCGAGCGAGCTTCATTTCCGGGACGCCGATTTCATGGCGATACGGGCCGCCTACGCGTTCGTGCATGCCGCCCGGCGGTGCGGGGCTAAGCCGCCGCCAGGGGCTAACCAGTAGCCGTATTCATAAATGCAGCCCCGTATTCCGAAGCCAACGCAAGCGGGCGAGGGCAAGCATGCCCCGCCACACGTTCTCGCCAGCGCGCATCCTCGTCGAAAAAACTTGCAAGTTCAAACAAAGCATTTGGCTTTTTGCGTCTGGTTGTAATACCATAGCTAAAATCAAAGTCTCCTGGAGGGATTCGATGCGTTTGTTTACAATTTGCGCTTTGTTCTTTGCCAGCGTGTTCGCTGGCTTCACTCAAGTCACAACGACCGCTCGCATGGATGGCGTCGTAACCGATGCACAAGGCGCGGTGGTTCCCGGCGCGCAGGTGGTGGTGACTCAAACCGCAACCAGCCAGACGTTTCGCACGGCCGCCGACGACAAGGGCTATTGGGTCCTGCCCAGCCTTCAGACCGGCACCTATAAGGTCACGGTGACGCACCCGGGCTTTAAGGTGGCCACGAACGACAACGTCGTGATCGACGCCGGCGTGCCCGCCACCGTAAACATGAGCCTCTCCGTGGGCGCCGCCACGGAAACGGTCGAAGTCACGGCCGGAGCGACAATCGTGCAGACCGATTCCGCGACCGTCAGCTCGACCCTGCAGGGCCGGCAAGTCAACGATCTTCCTTTCACCAGCCACAACGTGACCGAGTTGATTGCGAGCCAGCCTGGCACGCAGAACGCCGATGGCGTCCGTTATGCCACCATCAACGGCCTGCCGCAACCTACCATCAACATCACCATCGATGGAATTAACGTCCAGGACAATGCGACCAAGAGCAATCCGGACTCGTTATTCAATGCGGTCCAGCCGCGCACTCAAGCGATCGAGGAGATGAACATGAGCACGGCTGCCGCCGGCGCCGACAGCACCGGTGAAGGCGCGGTACAGATCAAATTCGTGACCAAGGGCGGAACCAACCAGTTCCACGGCGGGCTCTACGAGACCAACCGGAACTCCTATTTCGAAGCCTGCGCGTTTTTCAACTGCCTCCAGGGAACCGGGAAGGATAGAATCAACCTCAACGAATACGGCTTCACCATCGGCGGACCGGTGATGAAGAACAAGCTGTTCTTTTTCGAATCGTTCGAGTTTTTCGACCTGCCCCAGTCGTTCCCCGAAACGGGAACCTGGCTCACGCCCACCGCCGCCAGCGGTATCTTCACGTATAACGCCAGCGGGGCCGTTAAGACCGTCAATCTGTACACGCTTGCTGCGCAAGAAAATCCTTCGCTGGCGGCCGGAATTCGTGCCTTCCCCACGAGCGGCGATCCGACCCTGGCGAAGACCTATGCGCTGATTAACCAGCTCATCGGCGGCGGCACTTTGGTCAGCCGCATCGCGACGAATAACGATTACAACCGCGACAACTTCACCTGGGGGACAAAGGCCGTCAACAACCGCAAGTTCCAAACCGCCCGAATCGACTATAACATCACCGAAAAGCACCATTTCAACTTCGTCTGGAACTACCAGGTGAACGATCGCACTCCCGACGGTCTGAATCTCGAGTACGCCATTCTGCCGGGTACGGGAACACAACTGGGCTCGCCCGCTCTGGAAGGCCAGTACGGCCTGAACTGGACGGGGGCCATCGGATTGCGCTCGGTCATCACAACAAATGTCACCAACGAGTTGACCGGAGGAATCCAGGGCGGGACCAACGCGCTGGGCGACGGCCTTTCGCCTGCCGACTACGGCATTTGGAACGGAAAACTCGTGCAATTTGGCGCGGCCACGGCCGGCGCCGCTACCTACATGACCAACCCTTATAACGGCAACTACACCAATTACGCGCCCCGCAGCACGCCGGTGTACCAGGTCAACGACAACGTGAGCTACATAAAGGGAAGGCATCTGCTCAACTTCGGGGTCAACTTCACGCAGGTCAACGCGTGGCAGGCGGCGGCGAATTCCTCGCTCCTCAACACGGTGACGCTCGGACAGGCAACCGGCGATCCGGATAACACTGGCGCTACCTCGTTGTTTACCACCACCACGCTTCCCGGAGCCAGCGCCACTAACCTGAGCGATGCCGCGAATCTATACGCGATTCTGGCGGGGCGGGTCTCCGCCATAACCAGTTCCGCCGTGCTCGGCGAACAGAGCAAGACCTACGGCCCGAACTTCGCCGTCGATCGCGACCACATGCGCGAATTCGCTTCTTACGTCCAGGATTCCTGGCGCGCCACTTCCAGTCTCACGCTGACCGCCGGCGTGCGCTGGGACCGCCAAGGCGCCATTCGAAACCTCGACAACCTGTACACCCGGCCGGGCTATGCCGGTCTGTTCGGCGTCTCGGGCGTAGGAAATCTGTTCAAGCCGGGCATCCTGACCGGATCGGCGCCGGTGTTTTCGCTGGTGCCGCCGGGCGTTGGCGGCTTTGCTCCGGGTATCGGCCACTTCAGTCCTTCTTTTGGTTTGGCCTACCGTATTCCCAAGGGCGGCTTTTTCCACTGGCTGACCGGTGACGATTCGGTGTTGCGCGGCGGTTTGAGCATCTCCACACTTCGACAGGGCATCGGCTTTCTGGATGGCGTCTGGAGCGGCAATCAGGGCCGCAGCCTTAGCACTAGCGCCAACCCGTCGACCACTCCCAGCATCTTTACGGCGGGGAGTGTGCTATTCGGCGATGCTTCTTTCCCCTCGCTGGTGCCCAGCACGATTGACTCCCAGTTCCCCAATCCCAGCTTCCCGCTGGCCGTGCAGAGCGGCCAAAACGTGGAGGATTACAATCCCAGCATCAAGCCCGAGTATGTCGAAAGCTGGACATTCGGGTTCCAGCGGCCGTTGGGCCAGAATACCGTGGTCGAACTTCGCTACGTGGGTAATCACGGCGTGGATCTCTGGTCAGCCGTGAACCTCAACGAGGTGAATACCGTCGAAAACGGATTCGCGACCCAGTTCCAGGCGGCGCAGAACAACCTGGCGATCGCCAACGGCATCTCGGTGGCGCAGCTCCTGACCCCAGGCACCAAGCTGACCACCAACAACTACGGCAACTCGGGATTGTCCGGACAGGTGGCCGTGCCGCTGCTCACGACAGCCATTGGAAGCAGCACCGATCAGACTACCGTCACGCAGCTCATGCAGGGTCAGGCCGGCGCAACCGCGAATGCCATCGCCACCAATGCCACCCGCATGGCCAACCTGACCAAGGCCGGATCTGCCATCAATCTTTTTCAGGTGAACCCGAACAACGGCGGCGCCTCCACCGAGATGACCAACCGCAATTCGAGCACCTACAACTCGGGCCAGGTGGAAGTGCGCCGCCGGCTCGCCGCCGGCTTCCAACTGCAGGTCAGCTATGCATTCTCCAAGTCGTTGACCGATGCCAACCTTCCCACGCTGCGCAATTGGGGCGGGAATAAGGGTCCGACCACTTTCGATATCCGCAACGGGATCAAGGCGACCTGGATCTACCAACTTCCGTTCGGCCCAGGCCGCACGCTGCTCTCCGGTGCGCACGGCGTACTCGGCAAACTCGCGGGAGGGTGGGAAATCGCCGGAGTGGGACGTCTGCAGAGCGGCACACCCATCAACATCACCAGCGGCCGCGACACGTTCAACCAGAACGATGGCGGCGTGGTGCTGAACAACCTCACCGCCAAACAATTGCAAAACGACGTGGGGCTCAACTTTACCAGCGCCATCCAGGCGAACGGGGTGGCCACCGGGACTGCCTATTACCTGCCGCAGTCGTTGGTGCAGAATACGCTTGCGGCGTTCGGGATCAGCGGGACGTTCAACCCCTCCGCGCCCTACATTGGACCTTGCGCCACGGCGGGGCAGGTTTGCAATCAGGTGTTTCTCTGGGGTCCGGGGCTTTCCAAGTGGGATGTAAGCCTGGTGAAGCGCACGCAAATCAAAGAGCGCTTGAATTTCGAGTTCCGCGTGCAGGCGCTGAACGTCTTCAACCATCCGAACATTATGGTCCCGGGCGGCGCTGCCACCGGCGGCAACATCACCACTGCCATCAGCAGCTCGTTCGGACAGACCACCACAGCCTTCCGCGACCTCAACAATACGAACGATCCTGGCGCCAGAAGCCTGGAGTTCGTGGCGCGGCTGAACTTCTAAACAGACAAGGGCTTCGCCCTTGATATCCCCGCGGGATATGGGAGTCAGAAGACAGAAGTCAAAAGACAGAAGCCAGAATGCTTCGGGCGCGTGGTTACACACAACGAGAACAGGATTCTGGTCGTGGCGGGTGTAACGGCAACTGGCTGGCGGTTTTTCTGGTTGTAAGGAGTATCGCATGCGCGCGATCCACCGGACCATTCAAGGCGCGGCGACCGGCGGACTGGCGCACGGTTAATCCAGCGTCTTGTGGAATCGCGCGGCGCTGAGCCCCAGCACGGTGACTCCGTACACCAGGAGGCACACCATTCTGGGCCACAGCACCTCCACGCCCACGCCCTTGAGAAACACGCCGCGCACGATCTCCATGAAATAGCGCAGCGGGTTCAGGTACGAGAGATACTGCACCGCGATGGGCATGTTGCGGATGGGAAACATGAAGCCGCTCAACATGAACGCCGGCGTGGTGAAGAAGAAGGAACCCATGTTGGCCTGCTGCTGGGTGCGCGACACGGTGGACAGGAACAGGCCGGCTCCCAGGCTGGTCATGAGGAACAACAGGGCGCAGAAGAGCAACAAAAAAAAGTTGCCGCGGAAGGGAATGTGAAAAATCAGCAGCGCTCCGCCGGTGATGATCAGCATGTTCATCAGTCCCACCAGAGCGAACGGCAGGGTCTTGCCGAGCATCAGCTCGATGGGCCGTATGGGCGTCACCATCAGTTGTTCCATGGTGCCGATTTCCTTTTCGCGGATGATCGCCTGGGAGGTCAGCATCAGCGTCACCATGAAGAGGATGTTGGCGATGACGCCGGGCACGAAGTAGTTGCGGCTGCGCAGATCCGGGTTGAACCATACGCGGCTGCCGGCCGCCGCCGGCGTCAGCACGGCGTTGCGCGCCAACCCCGGCCCGCGGATCTGCACCTTGATGGTCTGCTGGTTCTTGGTCTGGCCGGCCATCACATCGTTCGCAAAATCGGCGATCACGCCCGAGGCGTAGGCCGAAACCAGCGACGCGGTGTTCGAGTTCGTGCCGTCCAGCAGCACCTGCACTTCGGTCGCGCGTCCGCGCGCCAGGTCGCGCGCAAATTCCGGCAGCACCCGCACCACCGCATGCGCCTGCCCACGATCCAGCACGCTCTGGGCCTGCTCCTCGTTCTCCGGCGTCGCGATCACGTCGAATCTTCCGGAGCCCTCAAACCGCGCCCGCAGCGCCCGGCTCTCCGGAGTCCGGTCCATGTCCATCCAGGCAATCCGCGCGTGGTCCACATCCAGCGTCACGGCATATCCGAAAATCAACAGTTGCATGAAGGGAGGCAGGAACAGCAGGACCCGCATGCGGGGTTCGCGCAGCGCCTGAATGAATTCCTTCCGCAAAATCACGCGCAAACGTTCCCACATGGTTACGCCACCTTCTGGTTCATTTTCCGCACCGCCAGGCGGAAGATCAGAAACCCGTACAGCAACAGGAACGCCAGCTCCACCCACAGCAGCCGGAATCCAATCCCCTTGAGGAACACGCCTTTCACGATGGTCACGAAGTAGCGCGCCGGGAAAAAATAGCTAATGGCTTGAATCACCACCGGCATGGTGTCGATGGAGAAGGTAAAGCCCGAAAGCAGGAAGCCCGGCAGGAATGTAATCAGCAAGCCCAACTGGTACGCCTGCACCTGCGAACGCGAGCCCGCCGAAACCCAGATTCCCGAACATAGGGCGCACAAAAGAAACAGGCACGTGGAAACCGCCAGCACGAAGAAGCTCCCGCGGAAGGGCACCGTGAAGACGGTAATCGCCACCGTGACCGAGATCACCGAGTCCACCAGCCCCACCACGAAATACGCCAGCATTTTGCCGAGGACAATCTCGGCCGGCCGCAACGGCGTGGAGAGCACCTGCTCCATGGTCCCCATTTCCCATTCCCGCGCGATGGTCAACGAGGTCAGTTGTCCCGCCAGAATCATCAGAATCACGGCGATCAGCCCCGGCACCACGTAGTTCTTGGATTCGAGCGAGCTGTTGTACCAGACGCGCAGCCGCGCATCCACCATCCCCGGCGGATGCACGCCGCGCCGGTTCAAGACGTCGGCCCGCACGCCCGCGGAATAGTTCTGCACCACGCTTTCCGCATACCCCATGGCGATCGACGCCGTGTTCGAATCGCTGCCATCCACCAGCAACTGCACGGTCCCTTTCCCCGCCGCCAAATCCCCGCCGAACCCGCGCGGGATCACCACCCCGATGAGCACTTTGCTGGTGTCGATTCCCCGCTCGATGGTCTGGTAGTCGTGCGCGAACCCGGTGACGTCGAAATAGCGCGAGCCCTCAAACTGCCGGATCAGCTCGCGGCTCGCCGAGGTCCCGTCCTGGTCGTAGACCAGCGTCAGAATGTGGTCGACATCCAGGCTGAGCGCATATCCGTAGAGCAGCAGCATCATCATCGGCATCAACAGCGCCATCGCCAGGCTGCGCGCGTCGCGCGTGATGTGGTGCAGCTCTTTGACGAACATGGCCCGCAGCCGCCGGTAACTCATGCCGCCTTCCTCTCTTCGGCTTCGATGACCGCCACGAACACGTCCTCCATGGAGGGTTCGATTTCTTCGAGGCGCCGCACCACGATGCCCTTGGCTTCGAGGGCGGTCCGGATGCTTCGGCTGCCCGATTCCGCGTGGTCCACGGTGACGTGCAACCCTCCGCCGAATACCGCGACATCGCGCACGCCTTCCAGTCCCTCGAGCGCCCGCATGGTCTCCAGCGGTTCAGTAGCTTCCAGGTTCAGCAGCGTGTGCGCCGTCAGCCCGCGTTTCAGCTCCGCCGGCGTCCCCAGCGCAATCACTTTGCCCTTGTACATCAGCGCCAGCCGGTGGCAGTATTCGGCTTCATCCATGTAGTGCGTGCTCACAAAAATCGTGTGGCCGGTCTCCGCCAGGTCGTGGACCAAATGCCAGAAGGCTCCGCGCGCAATCGGATCCACGCCCGAGGTCGGCTCGTCCAGAAACAACACCGGCGGATCGTGCAGGATGGCGCAGCCCAGCGCCAGCCGCTGCTTCCAGCCGCCCGAGAGCGTGCGCGTCATGGCCCGCCGCCGTTCCGCCAGGTTGGCCATCTCCAGCACGTAGTTCTTCCGTTCGGCGCGCAGCGCCTGCGGTACGCCGTAAATCCCGGTGAAGAAATCGATGTTCTCTTCCACCGTCAGATCGTCGTACAGCGAAAACTTCTGCGACATGTACCCGATGCTCCGGCGGATCTCTTCCGGCTGCGACGCCACATCGAATCCGTTCACCGATCCCCGACCCGATGTCGGTATCAACAGGCCGCACAACATGCGGATGGTGGTCGATTTCCCCGCGCCGTTCGGCCCCAGGAAGCCGAAGATCTCACCCTTGGCAATCTTCAGCGAAACGTGGTCCACCGCCACGAAGTCGCCGAACTTCTTGACCATGTCGCCGATCTCGACCGCCCATCCGTTGCCGTTCACGGCCGCGCCACCCCGGCCACCGCGTGGATGGTTTTCACGAAGGCGCCTTCCATGTTCTTCGAATCCGTCTCGCGCTTCATCTGCTCCGGCGCCTGGCAGCGGATCAGTTTCCCCTTGTACATCAGCCCCACGCGGTTGCACCGCTCGGCTTCGTCCAGGTACGCGGTGGTCATGAAAACCGTGATTCCCTCTTTCAGCAACTGGTAAAGGATCGCCCAAAAGTCCCGCCGCGAGACCGGGTCCACGCCGTTGGTCGGCTCATCCAGGAAGAGAATCTGCGGCCGGTGCAGCAGCGTGCACATCAGCGCCAGCTTTTGCTTCATGCCTCCGGAAAGCTTGCCCGCCTGCCGCTGGCGGAACGGCTCCATGCGCGTCATGCGCAGCAGCTCCGCCGTCAGCTTGTCGCGTTCGGCGCCCCCGATCCCGAACAGGTCCGAGTAGAAGACCATGTTCTCTTGCACCGTGAGATCCCCATAGAGCCCAAATCGCTGCGCCATGTAACCGATCTGGTCCTTCACCGCCTGCGGCTCGCGCGCCACGTCGTGGCCCGCCACGCGCGCGCTGCCTTCGGTCGGATCCATCAGGCCGCACAACAGGCGCAGGGTGGTGGTCTTGCCCGCGCCGTCCGGCCCCACCAGGCCGAAGATCTCGCCCGGCGCCACCGTCAGGTTCAGGTGATCCACCGCGGTCAGCTCGCCGAAGCGCCGCGTCAGGTCGAGGGTTTCAATGATCGGGGCCATCTTCGATCCAGCCTTCAATCCAGCACGATCTCGGCATCCGCCGGCATATTCGATTTCAACTCGTGGCGGGGATTGTCCATCTCGATCTTCACGCGGTACACCAGTTTTACGCGCTCCTCCGCGGTCTGGATCTGCTTGGGCGTGAATTCCGCTTCGGCGGCAATAAAGGTCACCCGGCCGGCGTACACTTTGCCCGGATACGAATCCGTCGTCACTTTCACCTTGGAGCCCAGCCTGACCCGCCCGAGATCGGTTTCGTTCACATACCCGCGCAGCCACGGATGGTCGATGTCCCCCACCGTCACCACGGTCGTCCCCGAAGCCAGGACCTCGCCCACGTCCGCCGATTTCACCAGCACTACGCCGTCCACCGGCGACGCCTCCACCGTATCGGCGAGCTGTGAGTCAATCACCGCGATGCTGGCCCTCGATTGGGCAATCGCCGCTCTGCGCGTGGCCAGCTCCTCCTCGCGGCGCTTCATTTCGAGCGTGTTGGCCTCCCCCATCTTGAGCGCCCCGCGCGAACGTTCGAGGGCCGCCTGCTGCGCCTGAATCACTTCCGCCCTTGGCCCCAACAGGACCAGCGCCTGCCGCTCTTTGGCCGATTTCAGCGCCGCCGTGGCGCTCTCCCAGCGGTTGCGATATTGATCGAACTGCGCCGCCGAGATGTCGTCGTCCTTGAAGAGCGTCTGCGCGCGGTCCCAATCCTTTTTGGAACGGTCCACCTCCGATTGCGCCGAGTCCACGGCCGCCTGCGCGTCCAGCTTCTCTTGCGGCCGTGCGCCGTTCTGCAACTCCGCCAGCCGCGCCTCGTTAGCCGCCACATCCCCGCGCTTCTGCTCAATGTCGCCGGCCAATGTCGCCTTTTCCCATGCGAGCGCGGTCTCCGCCTGCGCCAGTTGCGACTGCGCCGATTCGAGGCCCGCGGTTTCGCGCTGGCGTTGCGCCACCAGTTGATCGCGGTCCAGCCGCGCGATCACCTGCCCCTTCTTCACGGCGTCGCCTTCATCCACCGTGCGCTCGATCAGCCGGCCCGCCGTCTTGAACGCGATGTTCACTTCCGTGAGCTCGATGTTCCCCGAGACCACAATCCGGTTGTCGGGCTTCTTTCCTCTTGCGTGATAGACCCACACCGCCGCTCCCACGGCCGCCACCGCCAGAATGATGATGATTGGCTTCTTCATTGCACCAAGCTCCTGATTTTTCCCATGGCCTGCGCCAGATCCAGCCGCGCCAGGTTATACAAGTACAGCGCCTCCGTCTGGTTGTCGCGCGCGCGCTCCAGGCGCGTCTGCGCGTCCGTGACTTCCACGCCGATGGCCACTCCGGCGTCATACCGCCGCCGCGCCTGCGTCAGCTCGTCTTCCGACAGCGAGAGGCCATCCTTGGCCACTTTCACTTCGTCGTCGGCCGACTTCAATTCATCCAGCGCCAGCCGCACGTCCAGCTCGATCTGCTCCCGCAAGTCGTTGGTCCGCACTTTTTCCGCCCGGTATTGCGAGGCCGATTCCTCGCGCCGCGCATCCCGCCTTCCACCGTCGAACAGCGGCACCCGCACCTGAATCCCCACCGTTCGCGTCGGCAGCGAATGGTCGAAACCCGTGCCGTTCGATCCGTAATCGCCGAACGCCGCCACCGTCGGCAGGCGCTCCAGTTTTGTTGCGCTCGCCGAGAGCCGCGCATTGGTTTCCCGGTCCTGCTGCGCCTTCAAATCCGGCCTTTGCTCCAGAGCCTGCGCCCGCGCCTGCTCGAGCGTCACCGCGTCCACCGGCGCGTATTGCAGCCGGTCGGTCAGGTCGAGTTCCGTGTCCAGGCGCAACCCGATCGCGCGCAAGAGCTGCAAGTGCGCGGCGTGGTCCGCGTTCCTGGCCACCAGCAGCCGCTGCCGGTCGTTGGCCAGTTGGACTTTCGCCCGCGTGATCTCGATCCCCGTGCCGGTTCCCGCGGCCTTCTGGTTTTCCGCCTGCTTCAACACCGCTTCGGAAAGGGTCACGTTGGCCTGCGCCGTATCGACGTCGGTATCGGCCTTGACCGCCGCCAGGTAAGCGCGCGCCACTTGCCCGGCCACCTGCTCGCCGGCGGTGTCCAGGTCCGATTTTGCCGCCGAGATCCCCACCTTAGATGCCTGGAACCTCCGCCAGGTGCTGAAGTCGAAAATGTTCTGCGTCCCCGTCACCCGCGCATCCACCGTGGTGAACGGCCCCACAAACGTCGGGAATTGAAAACCCGGGATGGGCAGGTTGAGCTTACTGAGTCCCATCGACGCCAGGTTTTCGGTGCGGCTCTGATCGCTGAACGCGGCTTCCACGTCCGGCAACAGCGCCGCCCGCGATTGCGCCGCTTTCGATTGCGCCTGCTTGAGCGCTTCTCCGGTGAGCTCGATCCGCGTATTACCTTCCGGCGAGACCGCCATCTCCACCGCGCGCTTCATGCTCAAAGCCAGCGGGCCTTGCGCCAACCCGAGCGCCGCCGCCCACAACATCAGCCAGGCTATTTTCATTTGTGAATCCTCCGTCTTGCCTTGCGCGCCGCCGGCGCCCGCAACCCGCCGCTCAAGAACGCCACCAGCTCCCGCAGCACGTGTTGCGAGCCTCTGGGCGGAGAGGCTCCGGTCATGGCCTTGACGTCCGGCGCCTTGACCATCAGGATGTGCGCCATCGCGCCTACCATGAACTGCGACCGCAGAGCCATTTCTCCCGGCGTTAAGTGCGGCAGCGTCCGCGCCAGCGCCGCGAAAAACCGTTTCGCCACCGTCTGGAAGTGGCGTTCCACGATCAACGGCATGAGGCCTTCTCCATACATCCGCCCCATCAGCCTGGCGAACTCGGGATTCTTTCCCACTCTCATCATGGGCGGCCCCAGAAAAGCTTCCAGCAGCTTTTCGAGCGGCACGGCCTTGCCTTTCGCCTCCGCCTCCAGCGCATCCAGCAGCGCCAGGCGCTCCGCGTTGACCGGACCGCCTTTGCGCATGATGAGCTGGTCCAGGAGGTCTTCCTTGGTCCCGAAATGGTAGTGGATGGCCGCCAGGTTCACCCCCGCTTCGGCGATGATGTGCCGCAGCGAGGTGGCCCCGTAGCCCTGTTCGCCGAACAGCCGCTCGGCTGCGTCCAGGATTTTTTGCCGCGTGTCAATCATTCGATTGATTCAATCGTATGATTGAATGTTCCTGTTGTCAAGCGGGAAAAGGCCCGCATCCCAACCGGTTGTGGGGACGCAGCCTTCCTGGTAGGATGGACCTCTGCGCCTGGGTATCCATCTATACACTTTCGGCTCGCTCGAAAAGGCCGCGCTGCGGGCCGTCGAAATCGGGGCGGAAACACTCCAGATCTTTTCGGCCAGCCCGCGCCTGTGGCGGGCCCGCGCTCCCGACCCGTCCCAGGTGAAGGCGCTCCGCGAGATTCGCCGGCGGCATGACATCCAGCCGCTGGCGATCCACGTCAACTACCTGGTCAACCTGGCCTCGCGGGATCCGGCGATTCGCGCCAAATCCCTTGAGACCTTCCGCGGGGAACTGGAGCGCCTTCTGGCGAACGCCAAACTGCGCCGCAAGGTTTTCATTTCCGAAACGCCCGTGGAGATCGAAGGCGACGACCGGCGCAATCTGGAAACCCTGAAGTCTCTTGCGCCATAGCGATGGGTAAATCGCGGTGCGAAGGAAATGACGTCCCTTTCCGCCGGTCATTCGCCTGGCCTCACGATTTGAGGGTCGTTGGGCATGACCGGGCGGCCCGTGATGGAGCGGAAGGCGTCGGGATCGAAACGGCTGGGGGGCGCAATTGGGAGCTTTTGGGGTGCGGGAGTTGTGGCGTCATCGGGCAGCGCGACCAGGGGGTCGCGCGCGGACGGGGGCGTCCGCCCTACAGGAATTGGGTTCGTTTGGGGGACGGGATCTGGTTGAGGTGATTCGGGTTGACTGGGGGAAATGGGTTCGTTCGGGATTTCTTCCGTTTCTTCCTTTTCGAACTCGGGGCGCAGGGCGCGGAGACGGTCGAGTTCCTGGATGGCGCGGCGGTACTGACGCTCGGCCTGGGCCTGGTAGCGCAGGAACAGGGCCCAGGTGTGGGGCTTTTGGGTGGAGCGGTGGAAGCCTTCGCCGAGGACAAAGTTGCGGTTCTGGACGCGGGTGATTTCGATGTCGCCATCGCCGGCGAGTTCGGGGGACATCAGGTGCATGGGTTCGCCTTCGGGGTCGAGAGCCTTGTCGAGGCACGTAGTGAAGAGGCCGGCTTCGAG
>JBEKDA010000034.1:0-61062 GCA_050014595.1 Bryobacteraceae bacterium | reverse complement strand
TCGCGCAAATGCGTCCCCAGTTCCTGACTGGTCGCGGCCAGTACCCGGGCGTCTACCGCGATTTCGTGCTTACCGCCCAGTCGTCGCACTCGCAAGTCCTCGATCACGCGCAGCAGCTTGGGCTGCGTAGCGAGCGGCATCTCGCCGATCTCGTCGAGCAACAAAGTGCCCCCGTGAGCCTGCTCAAAGCAGCCGGCCGAACGCTCCAAGGCTCCCGTAAACGCGCCCTTCTCGTGGCCGAATAACTCGCTCTCCACCAGAGTCTCGGGTAAGGCGGCTGCATTCACCGCCACGAAAGGCCCCTCACCGCGGGGGCTGCACTTATGGATCTCCCGTGCCACCAACTCCTTCCCGGTGCCACTCTCTCCACAGATCAATACGGGCGCCGAAGTGGGCGCCACCTGCCGGATGAGCGAGAAGATCTGCTGCATCGCCGGGGAAGTTCCCACCAGGTCCCCCAGTACGCCGTGAAGGCTCAGGTCGCGCTTCAGCGCGTCGGCTTTCTGCAGACTCCTTTTGTAATGAATCGCACGTTCCAGAAGGGTCTTGAAGGCGCGCGGTTCCACCGGCTTCTCCAGGTACCAGAAGGCCTTGAGGTCATGCACGGCGGAAAGCGCCTTTTCCATACTGCCGAAGCCGGTGAGCGTGATCGCCGGAGTGAGGTCGCCGCGTTCCTTTAAATGCCGCAGCAGTTCAAAGCCGTCCATGCGCGGCATGATCAGATCCGCCACGATGACGTCGGCGTTGAAAGCCGTGAGCCGTTCCAGCGCTTCCTGCCCGTCGGCAGCGACCTGCGTGTCGAAGTCGCAATCGGCAAGCATGGCAGTCATGGCGGCGCGCTGACGCTCGTCGTCGTCGACGATGAGGATCCGGCCCGAAACCGCAGGCACTCGGGGCATCGCCTCCTATTCTAGCAGGCCGCGTCGGAGCGAGTGCCCTGAACCGAATTGCAGTCGCCTTCGTGCTGCTGCACGAACTCGAGGATGTCGAAGCGTTTCAGCGCCCGATCCGGGAAGAAGCTGTCCACGGCATCGTGCTCATCGTTGAAGAACTCAAAGGCAATGGCCAGCTTGGTCAGCAAGAAAAGCTCCATGTGCGACTTATTGGGATTCACCAGCGCCAGACTTCCACCGGCCCTGCGCAGCCTGGCGAGTCCAAATACCAATGTCCCCAGCCCGGTACTGTCAATGTCGCTGACATCTTTGAGATTCAGCACGATGGCGACCTTGCCGGATTGATGCAGTGCAGTTAGCCGGGAAATTCCACCGGCGCAAAGTGCAGAATCTGCACTTCGCCCGGCAGTTGCTGCGAGTCAAGCTTCCGGCAGAAATTACGTTTTAGACTGCAAGATGAGGATACAATCGGGCGCCAATGAAGACCAGGACGATCGTGGTCAGCAGGATCACGGCATAGTCGTGACTCAGACGGAAGGTGCTCGCGCTGCCGGCAAGCATGAAAGTGCGCAGGGCATCGACCACGTAGGTCAACGGATTCAGGTGAGAAATGGTCTTCAGCCAGCCGGGCATGATGGTGGTGGGGTAAATCGCGTTGCTCGCAAAGAACAGCGGCATAGTGAGCACCTGGCCGACACCCATGAAGCGTTCGCGCGTCTTCACAATGCACGCGATGATGAGCGAGAACGTCGAGAACAACGTCGCGGCAAGCACAACGACGACCAGCACGTTGAGCAGCGCGAGCGGGCTCCAATTCAGCTTCACCCCGAGCAGCAGCGAGAGACCGTAAACGACGGCGGCCTGCGAGAGAGTACGGATACCGGCGGAGAAGCCCTTGCCGAGCACAAGTGCAGCGCGCGGAGTTGGGCTGGCGAGGAATTTCTGCACAATGCCGAGGTCGCGCTCCCAGATCACGTTGATACCGTAAAAAATGGCCACGAAAAGGACGCTTTGCGCCAGGATGCCGGGAGCAATGAAATCCAGATAGGGAATGTTACCCGTGTGCATCGCCCCGCTGCGTGAGAACACCTGCCCGAAGACGAGCAGCCAAAGCGCGGGCTGCAGGGCGCGGGTGACGAGTTCCGTGAAATCGTGGCGCAGTTTGCGCAACTCGAACTCGGTGATGACGAAGGTTTTCTCGACGAAGCCGGTTAACGGGTGAATGAAAGTGGCGGCCATAGGGTTGGGTCAGCCAAGGCGCTGGGCCGTGGCGCGTTCGGCGGATACATCGCGGAAGTTGCCGCCGGAATCAAGGGCGCTGCCGGCATAGTGCACGAAGACCTCATCCAGCGTGTGGCCGTCGCCGCCCAGCGAGGCCTCGAGTTCTTTGCAGGTGCCAAGCGCGGCCACTTTGCCCAGGTGCATGATCGCGATGCGATCGCAATAGCTTTGCGCCTCCTCCAGGTAATGGGTGGTGAAAAACAGGGTGGTGCCGTAGTTGGTCCGCAGATCGACGAGATGTTTCCAGACGGCGTCGCGCGCAATCGGGTCCAGCCCGACGGTCGGCTCGTCGAGGAAAAGCACCCGCGGCCGATGCAACGTCGACTGGGCGATTTCCAGCCGGCGCACCATGCCGCCGGAGTATTGGTGCACCAGGCGGCCGCCGTCGGCCGTCAGGCCCATGAACTCCAAAGCCTCCCGGATGCGCGCCTGCCGCTCGCCGTGTGGCAGGTCGTAGAGTTTGGCGAAAATGAGCAGGTTCTCGTAACCGGTTAGCGAACCGTCCACGGAGACCGCCTGCGGCACGTAACCGATGGCGCGGCGAACGTCGACCGCCTGGGTGGTTATGGAGAAACCGGCCACGCGCGCCTCGCCCGACGAGGGCGGCAACAGCGTGGTGAGCATCTTGATGGTGGTGGTCTTGCCAGCCCCGTTGGAGCCGAGCAAGGCGAAGACCTCACCGAGGTTGACCGAAAGGGTTAGAGAATCGACCGCCGTAAATGCGCCGAAGCGGCGAGTAAGGTCTTTGATTTCCAGAACGATGTCACTCATAAGAAAGCCGGCGAGGCCCGGGATCAAGCCAACTGCACCACCATCTTACCGACGTTTTGCCCTTGGAAAAGACCGATGAAAGCCTCTACCGCCCGGTCGATTCCTTGCACGACGGTTTCCTTGTGCTTCACCTTGCCGGCTTTGAAATAGCCGCCCACTTCCTTTTCGAACTCGGCTTGAATCTCGCGACTCATCATAGCTGCGGTCATTTCGTCAGCTACATTTCGACCATGATCGCCAGTCTGAAGCTCGGATACCTGCGGTTGTAAAGGTAGTACCCGTCGTCATAGTCGATATAGAGGTCATCGGCCGAGTACCAGTTGTCCCCCCAGGATTCCGGCCACGGATCCAGGAGCAGGAACGAAAAACCGCCGTACGAGAAGCGCGGATACCCCATGTAGATCGTGGGGAGAGTTCCAATCCGGAACGAGTGTTGACTTCCGAAATAGAGACTGAAGCGGTCCTGAGGAATGTAGTAACCGCCATAGCCCCCACGCTGCGCCCAGGTACGATGATCACTTCCCCAATTTTTGGTACGACCCTGCTGCCAGGTACTGTGCCCCTGCCAGGCGCCCTGCGGCGCCCATCCCCGCTGCTGTTGCCACGCGACGGCCTGCTGCTGGGTGCGCTGCGGTTGCGGTTGCTGCCGGGCCTGCTGGGGAGCCTGTAGCTGCCGCTGTTGCTGAGGCTGTTGCGCCCGTTGCTGCTGTTGTTGAGCAGGTTGTGCGCGCTGCTGTTGCGGTTGCTTCTGCTGTTGCTGAGGCTGTTGGGCCCGCTGTTGCTGTGGTTGTTGAGCGGGTTTTGCCTGCTGTTGCTGAGGCTGTTGGGCCCGCTGCTGCTGCGGTTGTTGAGCGGGTTTTGCCTGCTGTTGCTGAGGCTGTTGGGCCCGCTGCTGCTGCGGTTGTTGAGCGGGTTTTGCCTGCTGTTGCTGAGGCTGTTGGGCCCGCTGCTGCTGTGGTTGTTGAGCGGGTTTTGCCTGCTGTTGCTGAGGCTGTTGGGCCCGCTGCTGCTGCGGTTGTTGAGCGGGTTTTGCCTGCTGTTGCCGAGGCTGCTTCTGCTGTTGCTGAGGCTGTTGGGCCCGCTGCTGCTGCGGTTGTTGAGCGGGTTTTGCCTGTTGCTGTTGCTTTTCAGGCGGCTTGCCTTGTTCTTCCTTCTGCTGCGCGTAAGAGGGGGCAATCGTCCCGAAAAGCAGGAACAGGGCGGCCGCCGTGGTAGATCGTACGAATTGCATAGTGATGGTCTCCGTTAAGGCTGCTATCGGATGTGCACGCAGGTGACCAGTTGGCCTTGCCTGTGCTCCACCGCAGTGGCCTGCTATTTCTTGGTTTCGGTAACAACGTGTTCTGCCGGCGGTTCGGCAGGCGCTTCGACAACCTCCGTGACGGCCGCCGACACCCGCTCCGTCGGCCTATCCGTCGTCCCGTAGTCGGCAGCCGTCTCCGAAGCAGAGGAGATATTCTGGGCGCCAGTGTCTTTCAGGGTCTTCTTCGCCCGATCGCACCACTCCGTACTGTCGCAGTGAACGGAGAGGAGAATGCCGCCGCGCCTCATTCTGCCCGCGTACCGCTTGGCGACGTATTCCGTCAGACCCAGGCCCGCCAGCAACCCCGCGATCCAACCCAGCGCCCCGCCGGCGCCGGCGCCAGCCAAAGCCGCCACCAAAGGCCCAGCCGCGACCAGCGGTCCCAGGGCCGTGGTACTGACCGTTTGAATGGAAACGATAAAGGCCAATGCGGCGCCAATCACGGCACCCGCTGCCGCCCCAATCGCCGCTCCCTCCAGCGCCTTGGTGTGTTTCTCGTGCGCGAAATCCTTGGAGCCTTGGTTGCCAGACGAGAGGACCGAGATGTCAGCCGCCCGATAGCCCGCTTTGTGTAGGACGTTGACGGCCTCCGCAACGGTTGTGCGATCCGGATAAAGTCCCATCACCGATGTATTCTTTGCCACTCAGTGTTCCTCCTTCTTGGAACAGTCGTGTTTGTGCCTGTGCACGAGCCGGGCCAAGCGCCGCGGGCCGCCGCGTTGCGGAGATGCCAGGGTAGGACCGCGCGACCAGGTGCAGAATCTGCCTTTGGAAATGCACATTTAGCTGAGCGAAGACGCAGGAGGGGGCGACTTGCAGCAGCCTCATCCCTTTGCATGTCGCGACCGAGGAATTGTCGAAGCAGTTTTGTTAAGGAATGGCCGGCAAAGAAACTAACAAGAACAGTTGGGAAGCTCAATCCGGCATGATCTGACATAGGACGGCCCTTGGTTTGCAATGGTTTTCAAGGAGAACATCACCATGGATTTGAAGAACGTACTGGCTCAATTGCGCGACGAACGTGACGCACTGGACGCTGCCATCTCTAACCTGCAGCGCTTGGAGCATGAACGCCACCGCGCCCCGGGGCGCCCACCCAGTTTGGTGACGAAGAGTTCCAGTAACGGCACAAATCACGGTCACAGCCCTCTAAATCCAGCGCCTGGCGAAGAGTAGCCGGTGTGCGCCTGTTATGGCGTGTTCCCACAGTCCCGGCTACCAAGGCGCGCGCAGCCTAATCTCTCTCCAGGTATTCCGCAGGCACATCGTCCTCCGGGACTTGTTTGGTGTGAACTTCAGCCACGTCTGCGTCGGGTGCATCTTCTACGCTTCGCGCCCGTCAGGCGCCACCTTGCTGAGCCGCTCTTACCTCGACTCGGTGGCCTTTTGCCCTTTGACCTGCAGCTCGTTCACCACCTGCTGCACGTTAGGAACCGTAGACGCGACCTGCGCTGCCCGCGCGCGTTTCGATTGAGAGTTGACCTCACCAGTCAGGGTGACAACGCCATTCTTGACGGCGTATTTTACGCTCTCGTGAAGCTTCTCGATAATGAGAGCAGCATCCAGGTTGCTCTCGATACCCTTGTCCAGGTCCGAGTTCATCGCTCTTGTATCTCTCTCGGCGCCCGGCGGAACCACTGCAATCTGGTTCGCCACAACCTGGTCCCCCGCGATGGACCTGGCGATGGATTCGGCTCGGGCCTTGTCATAATATGCCGCCACGTGTCCGCCCAGGGTGACCACGCCCTTGTCACGATCCTGACTTGCGGAGACATCTTTGAGGCCCGCCTGATCCAGCGATGTGCGGATGCTCGCGGAAACGTCGGGCGGTTTCGTGGATGTCGTTGAGCAGCCTGCCAGAGTCCCAACGACCACCACCGCCAATAAGGACAAGCACGGTTTAAACGCTTTCATATTTCTCCCTTGATGGCCAACTATCAGGATGAGATGGAGTCGCGGCCGGGCCGCGACAGCCACCTGTTATTTCGACGGATCTTTGCCCCGCGTGGCTTGGACGCCCTTCAGAATCGCAAGGCCCAAGAGTATAATGGCGCCCACTGCGATCCAATGCGCGGCGACATGGAGGATCACGGCTCCATAGATTAACCCGCCGATTAAAATCAAGAAGCCGACGATATAGATCCCGAATGACATTGCAGTTCCTTTTTTCGCGCCTGCGGCTCACTTCTCTACCAGGTCAAACGGCCCGTGGGTGTTACCGGCGCCAACGAGAATATCCCCAGCCCCCGCCGCCGAGTAAAAACAACAGGAGAAGAACAACCACCAGGGCCGTCATTTTCTCACCTCTTCTGCATGCCTGTGCAGTGCAGGTGGGGGCCCAAAGCCGAATGGATGCCAACACAAGGCAGAAACCCGAGGCTGCCGCAAGCTGCTATGTGCAAGTCCTGCCGTCGATAAGGCAAGCGCTGCATGATCAGACGCGCACCAAGGGCCGAACCCCGGCGGCGGGCGATCCGGTCCAATCCAGCCGATTTCGATGCCCGTCAATACTGCCCATCCGGCTGAGGATTGGCTGCCGAATTGCAAGTGAGGGCCATGCAGGTGCCACCCCGAACGGTGCCACGATCAACTGTGGAATGATAAAGAGCGGTCGGCCAGGGTGGCCGCGGGGAGTGAGCGTGAAACAGGCTTGGGTTGCTTCCGTAGCCCGGATTCTCGTCATTGAAGACAACGCCTCGGACGTCTTCCTTCTCGAGCGGGCACTGAATCAGCATGATCTCCGATTTGAACTGGTTCACCTGCTGAACGGAGGCGAAGCCCTCGCTTTCATCCGCAGGCAGGGGGCCTATGCGAATGCGGCAATTCCAAACCTGATCCTGGTGGACTTGAACCTGTCCAAATATACCGGCGAAGACATCTTGCGCGAGATCCGAAGCGCCAGTCACCTCGGCGGCGTTCCAGTGTGCGTGTGGAGTTCTTCCCGGTCCCGGCGAGACGAGGCTGTGCTCAAGGACCTCGGAGTTTCCCAATTCATCACCAAGCCTTCGGGTCTGGATCAGTTCATGGAGATCGGCAAAATCATCAAGGATGTGCTCGCAGGTCCCAGAGCCGCCTGAACAGCGGTGGGATCCGGCGCGCCTTCTTGCGAGATCCAGACGGCGTTACAATTCAGTCAGTTGGCTGTCCGCCGACCGCGAGGACCAGGCACCGGCGCGGATACGGCTGCGAGAGTGGCACGCCGCGTGCTTGGTTCGTCGCACTTCCGTTCGGGTGATGAGCCAGTTCGTCCCGGCGAGAAAGGTAAGGGTGGCGTGTGGCAAAGAAGACCGGCAAGCGTCGGCCAGGCGGGGTTGCGCCTTTTCCGCGTGCGCCTGACTCGCCCCGCCCAAAACGACCAACTCGCTCGCCTGGTAAGACCCCCACAGCAGCCGTAAAGCCCTTTTCCGGGGGAGCGGTTGTGCGGCCAGCCGCCGAGGAGCGCGACAACGGCAGTTCACTCCCCATGGTTGTTGGCGTAGGAGCCTCCGCCGGCGGATTGGAGGCATTCACGGAGTTTCTCAGCCATCTGCCGGGCGATACCGGCATGGCATTCGTGCTGATCCAGCACCTCGATCCGAGTCACGAGAGCCATCTGGCGGAGTTGCTTTCCAAAGCCAGCAAGATGCCTGTGTCCGAAGTGAAGGGCGAAACTCGCATTGAGGCCGATCGGGTCTACGTGATTCCGCCGCGATGCAATTTAGACATTTCCGACGGAGTCCTTCATACTTCGGCCCGGCCAGACAGTGGCCGCAACATGCCGATCGACTGCTTTTTCCGCGGCCTTGCGGCAGACCGCGGCAGCAAGGCCCTCGGCGTCATTTTGTCGGGAACCGCATCCGATGGGACGCTGGGCCTGCAGGCGATCAAGGCCGCGGGCGGTATCACCTTCGCTCAGGAAATGCAAACCGCGAAGTTCGACGGCATGCCGGGAAGCGCCATCGCCGCCGGTGCCGTGGATTTTATCCTCCCGCCGGCCGCCATCGCCAGGCAACTGGTGGCCATCGCGCGCGCTTCTCACATCGCCAGCGAGCCTCGCGAGGCGCTTGAGCCGCCGGGGGATCGAGAACTGGCCAAGATACTCCGGCTGGTGCGGAACTCGACCGGCGTGGACTTCACCCACTACAAGCACAGCACCCTCGCGCGGCGCATCAAGCGGCGCATGGCCCTTCGCGGGTTCGAAAAGCTGGAAGACTACAGCCGGGATCTCGAGCAGAATCGCGAGGAAACCAACGCATTGTGCGAAAATTGTTTCATCACCGTCACGGCATTCTTTCGGGAACCGGCGGTCTTCGAGGAACTGAAAAAGAAGGTATTCCCCGCTCTGGTTGAGAATAGAGGACCCGCGGATCCGATCCGTATCTGGGTGCCCGGGTGCGCCACGGGCGAGGAGGCTTATTCGATCGCCATCTGCTTGATGGAATTCCTGGACGGCACGAAAGTGAGGGTACCGTTCGAGATTTTCGCCACCGATATCAGCGAGACGGCGATCGAAAAAGCTCGCGCCGGCACCTACAAGGACTCCGAGTTGGCGCATGTCTCGCCGCAGCGATTGGCGCGCTTCTTCACCAGAACGGAACGCCGGCACCAGGTCGCGAAGATCATCCGCGACGTATGCGTTTTTGCCAGGCACAACGTGGCGCAGGACCCGCCTTTCTCCAGGCTGGACCTCATCAGTTGCTGTAACGTGCTGATCTACCTGGGAGCCGTATTACAACGCAAGGTGTTGTCGATCCTGCATTACTCCCTCAAGCCGACAGGCTTCCTGGTACTCGGTCCATCGGAAAACATCGGCACGCTTTCCGAGTCATTTCGTCAAGTGGAGAAGACCCACAGGATCTATTGCATGCGACCGGCCGCGGATAGGCCGGCGCCGCGCCTGAGCGAAGGCCGCCGCGCTGAAGGCCGGGTGGGTCTCCGGCAGAGAGTTGCCGAGGGCCGAGTGGGGCCGGACGTGCTGAGAGAGGCCGACCGGCTGGTGCTGGCCGAACATGGCCCCCCCGGCGCCATCATCGACGATGAGATGAATATCGCTCAGGTCCGCGGCCGCACCGCTCCGTACCTCGAACTTTCGCCGGGCGAGCCGACCCAGAATCTTTTGAAACTGGCGCGCGAAGGCTTGATTGCGGGCCTGGGTAAGGCCATCCGAGCTGCCAGGCAAACCAACGCCATAAGCCGTGAAAACGGCTTTCGCATCGAAGGCAGCGGCCAATTGATAGAGGTCACAATCAAGGTAATCCCGATCAGGGGCTCGTCCTCTTCCAAGGAACGCTATTTCCTGGTCCTGTTCGAGGACGCCGGGCCGAATGGTGGCCCCAGGGCGATACACAAGCCCGCCACCGAGCGAAACGGGAGAAGCGCCCAACTGCGGCGCGAGCTGGTAGCAACCAAAGAGTATCTGCGATCCATCGTCGAAGATAATGCAACCACCCTGGAAGAGCTCAGGGCGGCCAACGAAGAGGCCCAGGCGGGCAACGAGGAGCTGGAAACCGCGCAAGAAGAGCTGGAATCGGCCAACGAAGAACTGAACACCCTGAACGAAGAATTGAAGATCAGCAACGCGGAAGTCAGCCAGGTCAACCGGGATCTGACCAATCTTCTCGAAAGCATCAGCATACCCCTTGTGATGGTTGATCGGGATCTGCGCATTCGTCGCTTTACGCGCGCCATGGAACCCATGTTGAATCTGATCGCCTCCGATATCGGGCGGTCGATCACCGATCTTCAGCCTCAAATGGAACTGCCCGACCTGCGGCGGTTGCTCCTGGATGCGATGGAGGGCGGCGATCGGAAACCGCGCGATATCCGCGACTCGCACGGCCGCTGGTATTCGCTCCGCATCCTCCCGTCCGTGGGACCGGATGGCAAAACCGACGGCGCCGTGCTGATGTTGATCGATATCGATGCCGCCAAGCGCGGTCTTGACTTCGCCGAAGCCATTGTAGAAACGGTGCGCGAGCCCCTGGTGATCCTGAACCAGAACCTGCAAGTCATGAAAGCCAACAAGACCTTCTACGAAACGTTCCAGGCCGCGCCGGCCGGGACGGAGGGGCGTCTGATCTACGACCTGGGGAACGGACAATGGAATATCCCGAAACTGCGCGAGTTGCTGGAGAACGTCATCCCCGCGCGCTCAACGTTCCGGGACTTTGAGGTGACCCACGACTTTGAACATGTCGGACGCAAAGTGATGCTGCTCAACGCCAGCGAGATCTTCAATCCAAATGCGCAAGCGCGGACCATCCTTCTGGCGATTGAGGACGCAACAGACCGCAAGCAGGCGGAGGGAGCACTCAGGACAACCAATGCCGAACTGCAGAATTTTGCCTATGCGCTCACGCACGACTTGCAGGAACCTATACGGATGGTAGTGAATTTTACCGAGCTTTTGGGGCGGGAGTATGCGGGAAAGCTGGGCGAACAAGCGGACCAATTCATCTCCTATTCCGTGGAGGGGGCTCTGAGGATAGAGGCCCTGCTGAAAGCCCTGCTTGCCTATTGGGAGGTTACCGGGCGGGAACAGGACAGCTTCGCCTCGATCGATTGCGGCGCTGTTCTCGCCAAAGCGCTGCTTAACCTGCAGGCGGCCATTGCGGAAAGTGGCGCCATCGTAACCTCCGATCGGTTGCCAACCGTGGTAGCCGAGGAGGTTATGCTGACGCAGCTTTTCCAGAACCTGGTTTCCAATTCGATCAAGTTCAGAGGCGAGGAAACGCCGAGAATCCACATCTCGGCGGAGAGAGACGCGGAAGGCTGGTTGTTTTCGGTGCGGGACAACGGAATCGGTATCGATCCGCGAGACGCCGGCCGGGTGTTCGGCATGTTCAAACGACTGCATGGAAGCGAAATTCCCGGCACTGGCATCGGTCTTGCGCTTTGCAAAAAGGTTGTCGAGCGCAAGGGTGGGCGGATTTGGGTGGAATCGGAAACCGGGCGGGGCGCTACGTTCAAGTTCACAATTCCCACCTACCGCCCGGAACCCCGGCCGCGCGCCGTGAACTGAAAATGGGCAAGCCCGACCAAAACCGCGCGGAAGACGAAATCGAGCGCTTGCGCCAGGCGCTCGACGCGGAAACCCGGGCGTGCCTCGAGGTCCGGAGGCAGTTGGACCAGGCGGGCGCGGAGTTTGAAGAGTTTGTCTCGATGGCGGCTCACAACCTGCGCGAATCGCTCCGCGACGTGGCCTCGTTCAGTCAACTGATGGCCGAAACCTATGCCGGGCGCCTCGATTCCAATGCCGGCGTATTCCTGGATCGCATCCAGCAGGGGGCGGCAAGAATGCAGTCACTGCTCGCCGACATCGTGGACTACTGGGCCACGGACACTCGGGACCGGCAATCCTCCTGGGCGGACATGGAAGCGGTCCTTGGCCAGGCGTTGCTCTCGACGGACAAGCAAATAACCGAACGGAGCGCCATCGTTACCCATGACCCTTTGCCGCGGGTGTGCGGAGACTTCGACATACTGGCCAAGGTTCTGCATCATCTGATCAGAAATGCCATCGAGTACTGCGGAACGCCTTCTCCGCGCGTGCACATTTCATCCAGACGCGAAGATCCCGCATGGGTATTCTCGGTCGAGGACAACGGTTCCGGGATAGACCCCGCATTCCAAGGGCGCATATTCCGGGTGTTTAAACGCCTGCACGGAAAAGAACACCCCGGGAACGGACTGGGACTCGCATACTGCAAGAAGGCCATCGAGCGGCACGGCGGCCGCATGTGGATGGAGTCGACGCCCGGGGCGGGAGCGACATTTTATTTCGCTCTGCCTCCGGCTGATTAGCCTTCTGTCGTTACGGTTTTCTTTCTTCCCGCTATTGAGCAGAACTCCTACAGGTATCCTGGGGAGGGGATTGCGCGTTCAACGCGTCTGCCACGTGGCAACTATTGCCGGATGGACGGCAGGAATTGCACCTGCGCGCGGGCGCCTCGATCTTCTAGTGTGTGTTTATAGACATTCTGCTTTGGGCCCAAATCTGCCAATAAGGAAACGGATTTAAGGACCGAAGAACCTCTAACCGCGCTTTCCAAAGGTAACCATTGTATGAGCACACTGAACCATGCTAAAGACGCACCCCAACACGGCATCGAGCAACTCCGGGCCCGCCTTGCCGATCTCGAGGGCGAAGTCGTGCAGCTCAAGGCGAGGCCCGCGCCGTCCATAGATGCCGAGAGCATGCTAGAAAACGCAACCGACGGCTTTCTCGTTTACGATTCCGAGTTCCAATTCACCTATTTGAACGGTGACGGCGAGCGGCTCCTTAGAAAACCGAAAACAGAACTGCTCGGCAAAACCCAATGGGATGTGTTTCCCGAAACCATCGGAACCGAAATCGAGCGCCAGTACCGGCGTGCCATGAAGGAGCGGGTTTCCGTCACTTTCGATCACTTTTATCCGCCCTTGGAGACGTGGCTCGAAATCCGTGTCTCACCCTCAACCACGGGAGGCCTGTTGGTCTGGCTTCGCGACGTCACCGCGCGCCGGCAGACCGAGATGCAACGTGAGGGGCTCCTTCTGGAAATTCAGGCTGAACGGCAAATCTTGAGCGAAATAGTCGAGAAGTCTCCCGTCGCAATTTCCGTTGTGCGGGCTCCGGATTTCATCTACGAACTAGTGAATCCCGCGCTCCAGGCGCTGGCGCCCGGCAAGCAGATCCTGGGACGCCGTTTCTCGGACGTCTGGGGTGAAGCGTCCGACCCCCCGGTGGCAAGCATCGAGAACGTCATCTCGGCCGGACGGGCTTTCGATTCGACAGATAGTCGTCATATGATCCAACGCGAACCTGGCGCACCACCGGAAACCATCTTCGTTACGTCGTCCTGGATCCCGCTGATCGGCCCTTCCGGCAGTCCCGATCGCATTCTGATCCTGGCGGTCGAGACCACCGAACGCAAAAGGCAGGAAGATCGGCTGCGGAGCAGTGAGGCACGTCTGGCGCGAGCCCAAAGAATGGCTAACCTCGGTAGTTGGGAACAAGATCTGGAAAGCGGAGAACTTTGGTTATCGGAAGACGCTTGCCGAATTTTTGGATTGCAGCCTGCAGAGTCCCATACTACCATCGAGACCTTGTTTTCCCTGGTCCATCCGGAGGACCGGGCGTCGGTTCGGGAGACCATTCAAAGTGCACCCGCTCGGGGAGGATGCTCGCAAATCGACCATCGAATTATCCTCTCGGACGGAACCGAGCGCTTTCTCCGGCAATACACCGAGCCGCTCGGCAATGAGGCCGATCGGGGCCGCCTCCTGGGCACCGTCCAGGATGTCACCGAATACAAACACCTCGAAGAAAAGCTCCGGCGTGCACAGAGGCTGGAGGGAATCGCCCGGTTGGCTGGCGGCGTCGCCCACGACTTCAACAACCTTCTGGTGGTGATTAATGGCTACGCCCAGATGATCCTGTCCGAACTGAAAGCCGAAGATCCTTTGCGGGACCAGGCACAGGAAATCATCAATGCGGGGAATCGTGCGGCGGCTCTCACGCGGCAGCTTTTGGCTTTTAGCCGAAAGCAGGTCATCCGTCCTCGCGTGATTAATCTGGACAGGCTGCTAACCGACTTCGAGAAGATGCTCCGGCGGCTGATTCGCGAGGACATTGAAGTGAAGAGGGATCTCACCCCCGAACTCTGGAGTGTGCAAGCCGACCCCGACCAGGTCGAGCAGGTCATCATGAACCTGGTCCTGAATGCCCGGGACGCTATGCCGAAAGGAGGTGTGCTGACGTTTGGCACGTCGAACGTCGAACTCGGGGAGCAGGAAGTCAGAGGATCCTTAGACCTCAAGCCGGGCCGCTACGTATCCCTGACCGTCACCGACACCGGGATCGGCATGACGGCTGAGACCAAACGGCGCCTGTTTGAGCCCTTTTTCACGACGAAACCCTCGGGGGAGGGTACCGGGCTCGGCCTGAGCATGGTTTACGGCATTGTTAAGCAGCACGGCGGTGAGGTTTCCTTCTATAGCGAACTCGGACTCGGTTCAACCTTCAAGGTCTATTGGCCCGCCACGGATCAACCCGGAGAACCGGCGGCCAGCCCGGAAGGGCCCCGGATTCCCTACCACGGGAACGAGACCATCCTGCTGGTCGAGGATGATGAGAAGGTGCGGAAACTCGTTCGGCAGATGTTGCTGCTGCAAGGGTACAAGGTTCTGGAAACAAAACAGAGTTCAGACGCTGTCGGCATGGCCGTCGAGCATGACGGTCCCATTGATCTGCTGCTCACGGATGTCGTTATGCCACAGGTCAGCGGCCCAGAGATCGCAGAACAGGTCGTGGCGCGTCGGCCGGGCATCAAAGTTGTCTTCATGTCCGGCTACCCGGGAGGCATCGTCTCGAAGTCCGGCATGTTCTCTCCGGGTGCATTCTTTCTGCAGAAGCCTTTTGAAATGGATACGCTTGGGCGAATCCTTCGCCAGGTTCTGGACCCAGGCAATCGGACCTAAAACAGCTTGTTGCTTTGCGCCTGATATGTCCTTTCCGTAACCGCGGCTGAGCCTGGGAACGGACTACTGTCGGAGCCGGCGTTCGCCGATCGTGTGAGGGCAAATTCCGCGTTTTCGGGTGCAGATATTGCCCTTCGCCCCGTTGAAGCTTCTGCTAACCCCATGCTGGCTCAGTCGCCTCAGCCTCCCCAAAGCAGGGTTCTGTTATGGAGCATCCCGTGCAAGGAAATATGGTCACCGACGCACGAAAGGGGGACTGGAATGAAGATAGCATCTACCGGGATGGGCAGGGTCAAATCGATTCTCGAACGGGAAGAGGCCGAACTGGTTCAGGTACTGCGAAAGCGGGACGGCATGGCAATCGAGAAGAGCGCGGACCAGATGGACGAGATTCAGGGCGCGACGGAACGAGATCTGGCGATTCGAAACGTGGACCGTGAGTCCACCCTGCTGCGTAACGTAAAAGCCGCATTGCGACGGATTCACGAAGGCAGTTTTGGAACCTGCATTGAGTGCGAATCGGCGATCAGCTCAAAACGCCTCGCGGCCGTGCCGTGGGCGCCGCGTTGTATCCAGTGCCAGGAGGTTGCCGATCGGGATGGGCCGGAGAGAACGGCTGTGAGCGAGACTCTCGTCAATGCCGCGTGAGTGCCAGTCTTGCCGGCTTGTCGATCCCCGTTGGATGAACGCCCGCTATGGCGGAGGGCCCAGAGCGGGAAGAAGGTGGGTCCAGTTGTGAAAGCAGCCTCCAGCATTCGAACCATCGCGTTTCTCGGGGACTACTTGCCGCGCAAATGCGGCATTGCCACGTTTACATCCGACCTGCTTGGAGCCGTGGCAGCGCGCCATCCCAAAGCCCGGTGCTTCGCGGTGCCGGTCAATGACATCAGTGGGTGCTATCAGTATCCGGACGTAGTGCGCTTCGAGATTGAGGAGCAGGACCTGGATTCTTACCGGCGCGCCGCCCACTTCCTGAACAGCAGCAACGTGGACATTGTCTCGGTCCAGCACGAGTTCGGAATTTTCGGCGGGCCGGCCGGCAGCCACTTATTGGCTCTGCTGCGCGAATTGAACGCGCCGGTCGTCACCACGCTCCACACCGTGCTCCTCAAACCGAACGCCGACCAGCATCGCGTGATGCAGAAATTGATCGCGCACTCAACCCGGCTGGTGGTCATGACGGAGCGGGGACGAACCCTCTTGCGCGAGGTGTACCAGGCGCCACTGGCCAAGATCGATCTCATTCCGCATGGTATTCCTGACGTAACATTCGTCGCCCCGGCTTACTACAAGGGCCAGTTCGGCGTGGCCGGAAAGCAGGTGTTGCTGACGTTCGGGCTGCTTTCGCCCAATAAGGGGATTGAGCATGTGCTCCATGCTCTGCCCGACGTTTTGGCGGAGTTTCCCGACCTCGTCTATATTTTGCTGGGCGCCACGCACCCCCACGAGTTGCACACGCGAGGCGAAGCCTACCGCCTCGGCCTCGAGGCCATCGTCAGGAAAAACAAACTGGAGAACAACGTCATCTTCCACAACCGCTTTGTGGATCTGAAGGAACTGACCGGGTTCATTGGAGCGGCGGATCTTTACGTCACTCCTTATCTGGGCGAGGCCCAGATTACGTCGGGAACATTGGCTTATGCGTTTGGCGCCGGCAAAGCCGTCATCTCGACGCCCTATTGGCATGCCGCCGAATTATTGAGGGACCAGCGTGGCGTCCTGGTGCCATTCGCTGACCCGAAGGCGATTGCGCGTGAGGTGAGTGGGTTATTGCGCGATGGAACGCGCCGCAACGCCATGAGCGATAACGCTTACAAACTGGGCCGCACGATGGTGTGGAGCAACACGGCGGGACTCTACATGCGTTCCTTCGAAGCGGCACGACGGCAGCGAGCGGCGGCGGCGCTCGCCGCACTGCCGTTCGCGGATTTTGTGGGGCGGACGCCCTCGGCCGCAGCCGGCGCCCAGGCCGGCCTTGCGCGAGTGGCAAGCTCTTGACCCTTCCCGCGAGCAGCGGGCCCAAGGGGACCCGCGCAGACCTGAGGGTCTGCGCCACTAAATCCTGTAGCCTTCGCCAGGTCCGCGACCGTGTGATTTTGTGCTTTTGCGGAGCACCCCGCCCTCATCGCTCACGCCTCTGCACCGAGCCGCGACCGTAAGGCAGCGGAGGTCCACCAGCACTAAATCACTCGGTCAAAGCACTAGCCTTAGTGGAAAATGCCCAGCATCCACGCTATGAGGAGAATCAGTAAGATGGTGCCTAATCCGATGCCGGCACCGCCGCCGTAACCCCAGCGGCTATGGCCATAGTACCCGCCACCGCCACCTAACAGTAACAACAAAACGATAATTAGTATCAACATTGTTTATCTTCCTTTACTTTCCCGCGGCGCCACATGCCGAAACCCAACAGAAGGAGAGCATGCGTAGGCCCAAACCAATTCGCAATCGCCCTGGTTGCTCCACCCGGCCTTCTTGAGAGCGATTGGTGTGACGAATCGCACATACCCGGCGAGACTGTCGACCGTGGGTGGTCACGCGCCCCGCAAAGATCAATGCAAAGGTTCGGAACAATACGCTATTTTCCAGGTCGCATGGAAGAGTGCCGGCCGTATTCTTTTTGCCGGAGCACCGAAGAACGGCGGCCAACGCGTAGTTTGCGGGGATGCCGTAACGCAACTCCTGCACATTCCCGGACGAGACCTGCATTGGCTGTAGCCGATGGGTTCTTTGGCCGGCGCCAACAGGCTTGCCCGGTTGCCCAAGTCTCCCTCAACACCCTTTGCCTGCAAGGGCGCCGCATTACCTTTCCGGCGGCGGCTGAAAATGGTGCCTACCGTGCATTGGCAAAGACTCGCCAGAATAGATCATGAGCAAAGACATCCGCGTCAGCCACCCCATATACCATCTCCTGCCCACCGAAATCGAGGGATTCGGTTCTCTGGCGTTGCTCGCCTTGGATATGCATTGGTCGTGGAATCATGCCACCGACGAAGTGTGGCGGCAGCTTGATCCCGGACTGTGGGAGATCACGCATAACCCCTGGGTCGTCCTGCAGACGGTCTCGCGCGACCGGATCGAGCGCGTGTTGGCCGATCCAGTCTTCCGGAAAAACGTAGATTGCCTGGTGGAAGCCGGCCGGCGGGCGGCGGAAGCGCCCGCGTGGTTTCAGCGCAATCATTCGGAAGCTCCACTCACCTGCGCCGCGTATTTCAGCATGGAGTTTATGTTGAGCGAAGCTCTGCCCATCTACTCGGGCGGGCTGGGCAACGTGGCCGGCGATCAACTGAAAGCCGCCAGCGATCTGGGTGTGCCGGTGGCCGGCGTGGGACTGCTCTACCAGCAGGGCTATTTTCGCCAGGTGATCGACAAGAACGGCGAGCAACAGGCCCTCTTCCCGTATAACGATCCCGGGCAGTTGCCGATCACGCCGTTGCGCCAACCAAACGGGGAGTGGTTGCGGTTGGAGATCGCGTTGCCCGGATACTCGGTCTGGCTGCGCGCCTGGCAGGTCCAGGTGGGCCGGGTGAAGCTTTACCTGCTGGACAGCAATGACGCGGCCAACTTCCCCGCGCATCGGGGGATTACCAGCGAGCTTTATGGGGGCGGCCCGGAGTTGCGCCTCAAGCAGGAACTGCTCCTCGGAATCGGAGGATGGCGGCTGCTCCGCGCACTGGGGCTCCAACCGGAGGTCTGTCATCTGAATGAAGGACACGCGGCGTTCGCCGTCCTGGAACGTGCCCGCAACTTCATGGACGAGACCGGGCAGCCCTTCGACGTCGCGCTGGCAGTCACCCGAGCGGGTAATCTCTTCACCACCCACACGGCGGTGGCCGCCGGATTTGACCGTTTTGCTCCCGCCCTTATCGAGCAATACCTTGCGAGATACGCCGAACAGAAGCTCGGCATTGCACTTCACGATTTGCTGGCTCTTGGCCGCCAGAACCCGAACGACTCGTCGGAGCTTTTCAATATGGCATATCTGGCCATCCGCGGGAGCGGGGCGGCGAATGGCGTGAGCCGCTTGCACGGGAAGGTGAGCCGGCGCCTCTTTCTGCCTCTGTTCCCGCGCTGGCCTGAGGATGAAATCCCGATCGGCCACGTGACCAACGGAGTCCACATGCCCACCTGGGACTCGGCTCCTGCCGACGATCTTTGGACCGGGACCTGTGGACAGGACCGCTGGCTGGGGACCACCGAAACCCTGGGGCAGAACATTCGCCGGGTCCCCAACGCCAGGCTATGGCAATTTCGGACTGACGCCAGCAAGTCTCTTGTGGAGTATGCTCGTGAACGATTGTCCCTGGACCTGACCGCCTCAGGCGCGCCGCCCGAAGCCGTCGAAGAAGCCAAGCATCTCTTCGATCCCAACGCCCTGACGCTGGGCTTCGCTCGCCGCTTCGCAACCTACAAGAGACCGAACCTCTTGCTGCATGACCCGCCGCGCCTGCTTCGTCTGCTGAGCAATTCGGAGCGCCCGGTGCAACTCATCATCGCCGGCAAGGCCCATCCGGAGGACCAGGCGGGGCAGGCCCTGATTCGCGAATGGATGCAATTCATCCGCCGGCCTGAGGCGCGTCCCCATGCGATCTTCCTCAGCGATTACGATATGCTCTTGACCGAGCACCTGGTGCAAGGCGTGGACGTTTGGATCAACACGCCACGGCGCCCCTGGGAAGCTTGCGGGACAAGCGGCATGAAGGTGCTGGTCAATGGAGGCATCAATCTGTCGGAGTTGGACGGCTGGTGGGCGGAGGCCTACACGCCTGAAGTCGGGTGGGCGCTGGGGGACGGCCAGGAACATCACGATGATCCGGCCTGGGACGCTGCCGAAGCCGGCGCGCTCTACGACCTGCTGGAACGCGAAGTGATTCCCGAGTTTTATGCCCGCGACGGGCAGGGTATCCCCACGGCCTGGGTGGCGCGGATGCGGAAAAGCATGGCGAGCTTGACGCCGCGCTTTTCCGCCGACCGCGCGGTGCGCGAATACACCGAGCAACACTACCTCCCGGGTGCGGCAACCTACCGTGAGCGGGCTGCCGGCAAGGGTGCGGCAGGCAGGCAAATCGTCGATTGGCGGGAATCCATGGAAAAGGAGTGGCCCGCGATACGCTTCGGTAAAATGAAGGTCGAAACCACCGGGGAGCAGCACGTGTTTGAGGTTGAGGTCTATCTCAATGACGCCGACCCGCATGCCGCGCGGGTAGAGCTCTATGCCGACGGCGTCAACGGCGGCGATCCAGTGCGACAGGAGATGGAGCGCGTCAGCCAATTGACAGACGCATCCGGAGCTTACGCTTATCGCGCATTGGCGCCCGCGACACGTCCGGCTGCCGACTATACGGCGCGCCTGATACCTCACTTTACCGGCGTCGCTGTTCCCCTGGAAGCCGCCCGCATCCTGTGGCAGCGTTGAACTGACTTAGAATGGAGCACTGGACGCAAGGTCTGCTGATTCAACAGGGGCACAGTTGGCCGGCCCCCGTCAACTTAGTGCGCCGTTTCATAAATACGCTCTCGTATTCCTCGAAGACCGCTCCCTCACGGTCGCGGCTCGCATGCGAGCCGCGCGCGTCAGCAAGCGGTTTTGGATACGTGAGCGAGCTTCTGAAAGCGTCAACTTGGCCGGACGCCAATAATGAGAAGAACCATCAACCGGCACTGCCGGCTGCGGTGCGAGAAAGAGGAGACCAAATAGCATGCCATCAAACCCGAGGAACCCTGTCATGGACCAACCCCTGTCGCCCGAGCTCTTGCGCCGGATGAACGCGTATTGGCGGGCCGCCAACTACCTGTCTGTCGGCCAGATTTATCTCTACGACAATCCACTGTTGAAGAAGCCGTTGAAGCTGGAGCACATCAAGCCGCGGCTGCTCGGCCATTGGGGCACCACCCCGGGCTTGAACTTCATCTATGCGCACCTCAACCGCATCATCAACAAGTACGACTTGAACGTCATCTACGTCACCGGCCCCGGCCACGGCGGACCGGGATTGGTGGCCAACACCTATCTGGAGGGCACATACAGCGAGGTGTACCCGAACATCTCCCAGGACGAAGCGGGCATGAAAGCGCTGTTCACCCAATTCTCCTTTCCCGGCGGCATTCCCAGTCACGTCGCCCCGGAAACACCGGGTTCCATCAACGAGGGCGGAGAACTCGGTTATTCCCTGGCGCACGCCTACGGCGCCGCGTTCGATAATCCGGACTTGCTGGTGGCCTGCGTCGTCGGTGACGGCGAAGCGGAGACCGGGCCACTGGCGGCCAGTTGGCACTCGAACAAATTCCTGAATCCGGTTCGGGACGGGGCCGTGCTGCCGATCCTCCATCTCAACGGCTATAAGATAGCCGGTCCCACCGTGTTGGCGCGTATCCCTCAGCCTGAATTGGAACAACTCTTGCGCGGTTACGGATACCACCCCTACTTCGTGGAAGGAGACCGTCCCGACAAAGTTCACCAGGCGATGGCGGGAACACTCGACACCGTCGTCGCCGAAATCAGAAGCATTCAAACCGAGGCGCGCACCAAAGGATTTAAGCTGCGGCCCGCCTGGCCGATGATTGTTTTCCGCACTCCCAAGGGATGGACGGGGCCAAAAGTTGTGGACGGCTTGCCCATCGAAGGCACATTTCGCGCGCACCAGGTTCCGCTTTCGGAATTGGCGACGAAACCCAAACACCTGAAGATGCTCGAACAGTGGATGAAGAGCTACCAGCCCGAAGAGCTTTTCGACCAGAGCGGCAAACTCATTCCGGAACTGGCGGAACTGGCGCCCAAAGGGGGACGCCGCATGGGGACCAATCCACACGCGAATGGAGGGATTTTCCGTTGCGATTTGAAGATGCCGGGCTTTCGCGATTATGCCGTTGCCGTGCCCCAGCCGGGTGTCGTCGTAGAGGAAGCCACAAGGGTAATGGGAGCGTTCCTTCGCGACGTAATGAAACTGAATTGGGAACGCCGCAATTTCCGCGTCTTCGGTCCCGATGAGACGGCCTCGAACCGTCTGACGCACTTATTCGACATCACGGATCGCGAGTCCACCGCGGAGATCCTGAGAATCGACGACCATGTGTCGCCCGACGGCCGTGTAATGGAGGTGCTGAGCGAGCATTTGTGCGAGGGCTGGCTGGAAGGCTATCTGCTCACCGGCCGGCACGGCCTGTTCTCCTGTTACGAAGCGTTTATCCACATCGTGGACTCGATGTTCAACCAGCACGCTAAGTGGTTGAAGGTGACTCGTGACATTCCCTGGCGCCGGCCCATCGCCTCGCTGAACTACTTACTCACCTCGCACGTATGGCGGCAGGATAACAACGGCTTCAGCCATCAGGACCCGGGCTTCCTGGACCACGTGGTGAACAAGAAGGCGAGCATCATCCGCGTCTACTTGCCGCCCGATACCAACACCTTACTCTCGGTCACCGACCACTGTCTGCGCAGCCGTAACTACGTCAATGTCATCGTTGCCGGCAAACAGCCGGAGCTGCAATGGCTGGACATGGATTCCGCCATTAAACACTGCACGGCCGGGCTGGGCATCTGGGAATGGGCCAGCAACGACCAGGGCGGCGACCCGGATGTGGTGATGGCGTGCTGCGGCGACGTGCCCACGCTCGAGACCCTCGCCGCCGTCGAGATCCTGCGGCAGCAGTTCCCCGATCTGAAGATCCGCGTCATCAACGTAGTGGATCTGATGACGCTCCAGCCGCAAAGCGAGCATCCCCACGGGCTCAGCGACAAGGACTTCGATATCCTCTTCACCAGGGATAAGCCCATCATTTTCGCCTTCCACGGCTATCCCTGGCTGATTCACCGCCTGACCTATCGCCGCGCCAACCACCAGCAGATGCACGTTCGCGGCTACAAAGAAGAAGGAACCACCACCACTCCCTTTGACATGGTGGTGTTGAACGATCTCGACCGTTTCCACCTGGCCGGCGACGTCATCGATCGTGTCCCGGGCTTGGGCTCGCAAGTCGCCTACGTCAAACAGTATCTTCGCGACAAGCTGTTGGACCACACGAGTTACATCCACATACACGGCGAAGATATGCCGGAGATTCGCGATTGGAGTTGGTCTTTGGGCAATTCCGGCAAGCGTGCGTGAGGGAGCGCCGGTCTTCCGCCGAGCAAAGCGCGCGGCGTGAGTCCTGCGCTACTCGCGCGGGGCACTCTTCCCCGGCCGAAACAAGGACAGGAATGCGGCCAATTGTCCGCGGCGCGCCTTGCGGGGCTTGTTTCCGCCACTGGCAGCCGTGCGAATCAGGGGCACATATCCCCCTCGCGGCAGGTCGATGATCACGGAGTCTGAAGCGCCCTCACCCATTTGGTAATCGCGTAGCCGCCGGCGCACGTGGCTGGCTTCGGCGCGCACGATGGAGGTCCTCCGGCGGTCGAAGTTGCCACTCAGGTTGAATACCCGGGCTGCCACTACCGGTTCCTTCATATCATTCGCCCGGCCGGCCAGGGCCTCCCCGACCACGAAACGCAGAAACTGTTGCGCCCGCGGGGCATTCGAGAACGCACTCGACGCCAGGATTTTCTCCAGGTGGCCGCGAACCTCCCGGCTGTCCGGCAGGTTAGTCGTGGATGGGTGCGACACGTCTGGTGTCATCAGGTTGCGTGCCCAGTCAACAGCCCTTCAGGCGGCCGCCAGTGTCCCCAGTCCTGCGCCCGGAAAGCCTCCGAACACTGGCGGCCGAATCTACGTGGTTCGCCGGCGAAGACGGCGCGCCATGCCCAACCCCGCCAGCCCCGTCCCCAGCAGCAGCCAGGAGCCCGGCTCCGGGGTGCCTGCGGGCACACTTGGCTCCGTGGTCACACTGAAAGCGGTCGAACCCAGATTGTCCATAGCAGCACCGTCAACGCCGCCAAGCAGGGCGTAACTCCCCAGGTACTTTGCTGTTGGATCCAGAAGTGGATTACTCAGCGTCACGTCAAACAGCTCGATATCGCCCGAATTCACGCCTCCATCGAGCGACAACGGCACGTTGGTGAAAAACAGGTCGGTGACCGTGAAGCTGGCGCCGTTGAGGGTAAGATCGTCGCCGTTCAGGAACACGGTATCGGGCCCGGTGTTCGAGATAGTGCCGAAGAACGATAGTGGATCGCCCGGATGACCGGTCTGATCCGGGTTGTCAAAAACGACTACGATGCCGGCCCGCGCCCCCGCCGTGGCTAGCGCCGTTAGCACCAGAATGTTCAAAAGAGTTTTCATGTGGTCCTCTGTTACGGCAAAGTGATGCGCATGCTCGAGCTGAATGTTCCTCCCGTGTAAGTCCCCGCGACGGTAAGCGAACTGGCCGCCCCGGAGACGCCCACCGAACCGGGGACGCTGACGGTCGCCTGAACGGAAGCGCTCGCCCCGATGGTTCCCAGGTTCTGCGGCAGCGGCGTGGCCGAAGTCGTGCCTACCTTCACGCTGGTCAGCGTGACATTGTTGGCGGCCGTTCCGCCGGTGTTGGCGATGGTCAACAGCACCACCACGTTGCCGCCCGTGCGCGTGAGCACCTTGGTGACCACCAGGTTGACCCCGGATGTTGGTGGCGGCGCGGCGTTCACGTCGATGGTGGTGGAGCCAGACGCGGTAGTGTAGTCGACCGCGTCGGAGGGCGTGAAAGCAACCGATAACGTCTGTCCCTTGCCCACCGGCAGAACCGTGCCGGCGGGAGGCGTATAGACGAACGTGCCGGGAGTGTTTGCGGAAGCGTCGAGTTGGCCGTTCCCCAGAGCGCCGCCATAGGTGATGGCCGCCGGCGCCGCCCAGGTGATGACCGGCGTGGCTTTCGAGACATTGATTAGCACGCTCTTGGTCGCCGTGGTGTAGTCCGCGGTATCGGTGGGAGTGAAGGTGGTGGAAAGTGTCTGACCCGTGCCCGCCTGGAGCACCGTGCCCGCCGGCGGAGTGTAGACGAACGTGCCGGGCACGTTGGCAGTGGCGTTCAGTTGCGTGGAGCCGAGCGCGGCGCCGTAGACGATACCGGCGGGATTGGACCAGGTAATCACCGGCGTGGCTTTCGAAATCACAAGTTGTTGGCTGTTGTCGCTGCTCGCCGCGAGGCCCGTGCCGGGAACGTAGGCGGCCTGGATGGTGTAATTGCCCGCCACCGTTCCGCCGGGGACCGTGAAGCTAGTAGTGGCGAAACCGCCCGTCACGCTGGCGGAAACCGCGGTGCTCAGCAATGTAAACGAGACCGTTCCGCTATTGACTGTGGACGTGCTGGTGACCGTCGCGCTCAAGGTGATGGTCTGAGAGTTGGTGCTATAGGTGATGGGCGTGACGCTACCGGCTGTGGTGGTGGTCGCTACCGTCGCCGCCGTGCCGAACTTCATCACAAAAACCGAATCGGGCGTCGCACTCGCAGCGTGCAGCGGAGGCGTGTTGTTGTCGCCGTTCCAGTTGCCCCAGCTATACCCGGAAACGTAGACGTCGTGCAGGGGATCCACCGCTATCGAGTTGGCTAAATCGTATCGGCCGACCCCGTAGAGGCTGTGCCACTTGTAGGCGCCCGTATCATCCAGTTGCAGGATGAAGTGACCGCCGTCGCCGTTGTACAGAGGAGGCGCACCGCCATAACCCACGATGTCGCCCGGGCCGTCCACATACACCGTTGTGGGGCCATCCACGGCTATACCCTCTCCGATGGATTGCCAATTGTATCCATAGTAGAAGGTGTGCCAGGCGTAGTTGCCGCCGGTATCCAGCTTCAAGACAAACGCCACCGCGCGGCAGCAAAGGGCACTACCTCCATATGCAAAGGCATTTAACGGAGCTTGGCCGAGCGGCCCGTTCCACCCATTTGGTGAGGAGCCGGTGACGTACACACTGCTGCCATACAACGCCACAGCGTAGGAAATGCCAGAGCCATAGGCATAGGCAGCCTCCCAAGCTTGTTGCCCCGAGCTGCTGGAGACCTTCCAGACTGCCGCATCCCAATTACCATTTTCAGTTCCCGCAACTATCAGATTTGAGGAGGCGTCAATGGTGATGGCGCGGCCGTACGCGTTGGTGCCACCGCCGTTCGTATCGGCAGTGTAGTAAAAGCCTACCCAGCCAAGTCCCACACCACCCGCGACACCCTGCGCCTGCACGATAAACATCGCGGTCGCGCCGTTCGTGGGCAGACCATTGACAGGCTGCCCTCCCAGCCACCACCCCCCGGCCATGCCAGTGATATACGCGAAATTCTGGACGGTATCGTAGGTGATGCCGTAAGCCGAGCAGGTTGCACCAAAAATCCCAGAGCCAAAGTTGGAGACGGCCCCGATCATGTTCCCGGAGGGGTCTGTTTCCATCACGAAGCAGCCTCCATTGACGGTATTGTTACTGCCGGCGATGTAAATGTTGCCGGCCGGGTCTAGGGTAATCGCATTGGGGTGGGTGGAATTGGGGTAGAATTGGGTCCAAAGCAACTGGCCCGTGGGACTGATTTTCGTCAGGTAGGCATCCCAGTAATTAAGTGCGGAGCTGGCGGGGTTTCCATATTGGTCCCAAGGGTACTGCGTTTGCCCTGTGGCATAGAGATTCCCATAGGCGTCCACTACGGTGGCGGGCAAGTTGGCCTCGACGCCTCCGTCGCCGCCGAAAAAGGTGTGCCACTGATAGGCTACATAGGAAGGCGGCGTGCCTTGCGCCGCCGCGACGGGAATCGTTAAGGCCAGCAAAATGACCATGCCAATCAGGAATCTTCTCAGCCAAGAGTTCATGTTCTGTTCCTTCCTTTGCGGACGGGCGACCCGTGTCCGCGCTTTCTCGATCCACTCTACGCGCTATTTATCTAAACCCTTCGTTAAAAGCTGTATTTAACATGTTAAACTCCTGTTCTTGCAGCCTCTTGCAGCTCCGGAACAATCGGAGTACATTTAGGACATCGGCATCCCGTTGAAAGCCATGGCGACCGGTCCTCGATCGACGCCGGACGGGCGGGTGGATTCCCGCGACGTTCTTGAACATCTCGGCAAGGTCCTGGCTTCCTCCGACTTTGCCGGAGCTCCCCGCCTGCAGCAATTTCTGCGTTTCGTGGTCGAAGAGACGCTGGACGGCCGGGCGGATGAGATCAAGGAAAGCGTCGTGGCGCTCCACGTCTTTGGCCGCAGGAGCGACTTCGATCCTCAGAGCGACTCGGTGGTCCGGGTCCACGCCACTCATCTTCGCAGGCGGCTGCGCGACTACTACGCCGGCTCCGGCCGCCTGGACGAAGTCGTGATTGAAGTGCCCAAGGGATCTTACCTGCCTGTATTCCGGCGGGCGAATGGCGGCGGCGCCGTCGCAGCCGGGCCCCGCAAGGTCCCGCGTTGGACCATGGCCGCCGCGGCGGGGATTCTGGCGGTGCTGGTGGCCGGTGCGTGGTGGCTCGCTTCCGGCAAGGTGCACCACCCGGACCCGTCGGTTGCGGTGTTGCCCATAGCGAACCTGGGCGGCCCGGAGATGGATGGTCTATGCAAAGGTCTCACCGAAGACCTCACCACGGAGCTGGCCCGTTTGCCGCAGCTTCGCGTGATTGCGCGGGCATCCGCCGGGCAGTTCCGCGCGCAAGACGGGGACGTGCGCGAGGTCGGCAACCGCCTCGGAGTGGCCAACGTGCTCGAGGGCAGCGTGCGCCAGGAAGGCGGCTCGATTCGTTTCACGGTGCAGTTGATCGATACCCGGTCGCGCTACCACATCTGGTCGCAAGCCTACGAGCGCGACGCCAAGGACGCACTGGCGGCTGAGGCCGAGGTGACCCACCTGATCGCCACCGCCGCCGCCGGCCGCCTGGGCGTTGCCGACCTCTCGCCGATTGCGCCGGCTCACCAGCCCTCCGCCGAAGCCCGCGATCTGTTCTGGAGAGCGCGCTATCTGCGCTCCGAGAAGCTGAACACGGAAGCATGGACACAGGCAGCCGAACTCCTGGAGCAAGCCGTGCGCAGCGACCCCCAGTACATCGGGGCCTGGGCCGCATTGGCGAGCCTGTCGGCGAACATGGCTTTCCATACCGTGGGGGCATTCGAGGAACGCACCGCGAGGGCCCGGGAAGCAGCCGTCAAGACCATCGAGTTGGATCCGCGCAACCCCGACGCCCACCTGGCCCTGGCCGAAGTCGAATGGCTCCAGGACCATGACTGGCCGGCCGCCGAGCGCAGCTTCCGCAGCGTCATCGACCTCAACCCCAGTTTCGCTTCCGGCCACGGCTTTTTCGCCATCGCCCTGCTCTCGCGCGGCCGTTTCGACCAGGCCCTGGCGCAACTCGATACCGCGGTCCAACTCAATCCGCTGCCTTACGTGGTCAGCAACGACCGCGCTACCGCGCTCTACGTCGCCCGGCGCTATGACGAATCTATAGTACGCAGCCGGCAAGTGTTGACCATCGACCCGAATTTTTGGTTCGCGCACATCATCATCGGCAACTCCCTGAGGGCCAAGGGCCGCTACGCCGAGGCGATCCAGGAGTATCGCCTGGTGCCGGAGGAGGATCGAGACTCGGCGGCTGGATACCTGGGCGATGCCCTGGCTTTGGCCGGCCAGCGCGATGAAGCCCAGGCGCTGTTACGCAAGATGCTCTCCGAAGACAGCAGCCCCGATGTGGGCAACGGCTGGGTGCATACATCCTATATTCAGGTCGGATTGGGTGACAAGGCCGGCGCTTTGACCAGCCTGGAAAACAGCTACGCCCACCACGAGACCGACGTGAATTACATTGGCGTCGACCCCATTTTCGATTCCCTGCGCAGCGAGCCGCGTTTCCAGGCGCTGCTGAAGAAACTCGGGCTTTGAGGCGGATCAGGGAGACTGTTTCAGAGGGCCTTCGGCCCGCGAGCTTTAATAACTGGGCAGCACCGGAAGCCGGCTGAAGCCGGCCGCGGCCAGAATTGGCCGCCCCACTTTTTCGCCAGTTGGCCAGCAAAGAGCATGTGTTCGAGCAGCCGAACGGCAAAGAGCGATCCGATCACCCCCAGACCGGCTTGCCGTCAATGCAGGTCAGGGATGTCTCATTCCGGGGCTTCCAGGTATTCGAAGAAATCGAAGTCCGCCGCCTTGGCCGTTCCCGCCAGGTCCTGGCAGCACATCCCCACGAACGCCCCCGTGAAATTCGGACCCGGCGGCCCCGCCTCGTCCGACAGGATGCTGGCATCGAATTCCTCCCCAATCCACTGCCACTCCTCCCGCCCCACCCGATACGCAAACCGCAGCCGCTCGCGATCCACCTCCACCCGCAACCCCACGGCCGCTCCTTCGCGAATCGCCCGCGGCGCAATCGCCAGGTCCGGCTGCCCGGCGTCCGGATGGCAACTCATGACTCCCACATGTTTCCCCAACTCCGCATCGTGCGACACGTACAGGTAATGAAACTTGACGCCGCTGTAATAGCACACCAGCCCCGCCATCTGCTGGAAGCTCTCCGGATCGAACTCCATCACCGTTTCGGCGCTGCATCTGTGCGATTGCTGCCGCCGCGCCACCAGCGCCTGCCGGAACAAACTGCCCAGCGATTCCCGCCCGTACAGCCGCAAGTGTCCCGGCCGCTCCGTCAAGCTGAACAACTCCTCCGGCCATGGTGACCGCAGCCACTGAAAGTCCGCCGCAAGTTTCTCGCCGTCGAACTCCTCCCGCGCCGCCGCCGCCGGGAAAACACACGCCGGCAGGTCCGGCGCATCCACTTCGGGGCGGGGAAGCCCCCGCCCGTCCGCCGTCCTCAGCCATCCATCCTCGCCCCAAGCCATCTTTTGGATCGCCGTCTCCCGGCCCAACGTGCACCGCCCGCGCCTGCTCAGCGGCCGTCCGCACAAGTGCACCAGGTAGGTCTCGCCACGCCCGGTCTCGGCGTGCTGTGTTTCGGCGTGCTGTGTTTCCACCAGGTCCGCGTGTCCCGCGCGTTGCAGCTCCAGCTCCGGCCGGTCGCGCGACGTCAGAATCGGCCCATCCGGATGCACTTCATACGGCCCCCGCAGATCCCGCGACCGCGCCAGCGTCACCGCGTGCCCGTATCCCGTCCCGCCCTCCGCCGTGAGCAGATAATACCAACCCCGGCGCTTGTATAAGTGCGGCCCTTCGGTGAACCCCAGCGCCGTCCCTTCGAAGATCACCCGCGCCGTCCCCGTCAGCCTCCGTTCCGCAACCGAGTACTCCTGCAGCGCGATCCCCGCGAACCGGTTGCGTCCCGGCCGGTAGTCCCACACCATGTTGACCAGGTATTTCCGCCCATCCTCATCGTGGAACAGCGACGGGTCGAACCCGCTCGAGTTCAAGTCAACCGGCTCCGACCATTCCCCTTCCACGCTCGCGCCAGTCACCAGGTGATTGTGCATGTCGCGGAACATGACGCCCCGGCTGGGCCCCGCCGTCGAGCGCCCGTAGCGCTTCACATCGGTGTAGACCAGATAGAACAGCCCGTCCGCGTAGCTCAGACAAGGCGCCCAGATCCCGCACGAATCCGGATCGCCGAGCATGTTCAACTGCGTCGCCCGCTCCAGCGGCCGCCTCACCAGCCGCCAATGCGCCAAATCGCGCGAATGATGAATCTCCACTCCCGGGTACCACTCGAACGTCGATGTCGCGATGTAGTAATCGCCGCCCACGCGCACAATCGAGGGGTCCGGGTGAAACCCTCGCAGAATCGGATTGCGGATTTTGTCCGGCATCCCTTGGATCATGCTAGCAGGGTACGCCGAATGGGCCTAGACGTATTCGAACAATGCCATGAAGCCGAAATCCATGTGCACCTGCTGATGGCAGTGGAACAGCGTGAGGCCGGGATTGTCCGCCACAAAGTCGACCTCCATCTCCTGGTAGCCGCCCACCATCACCACATCCTTGATCACACCCGACGTCGCCTGCCCGGCCACCCGCGTCAGTTCGAAACTGTGCCGGTGAAGGTGGATCGGATGGATGTCGTCGCTGGCGTTCCGCATGCGCAGCCGGTACCGTTTGCCCTGCTGCACGCGAAACATCGGCTGCATCGCGTGCATCCCCTGCATCTGATCTTCCGCAAACGCGACATCGTTGATGGTCCACCGGTTGAATCCGCCCTCGGCTGCGTTTTGCTTGGCAAAAGTCATGTCGATGACTTGATCCGGCTCCGGCGCCGCAGCCCCCGCATTTCCGAATAGAGCGTAGTTCCAGTGGAACGGCTTGGGCGCGGCCCACTGCGGCTTACCTGTCTGGCCGGCATATTCCACCACCGTACCCATGCCGTGCTGCCGGTCGTCGTCCGCCATATCGCCCATGACCCAAATTCCGGGGTGATTCATCTCGACAATCGCGGAGACTCGCTCGGCCGTGCCTAGCCAAAGCCCCGGCGCCGTGACTGGCCTTGGGATTGGGTTGCCATCCATCGCAACCACCGTGAAGCTGTGTCCCGGCAACGCCAGACTTCGAATCTCCGTCGCGCTGCCGTTCAGGACGTGAAACAGTACCCGTTCGCCTGGCTTCACCCGTATCGGTTCGCCGCTACCCAACATCCGCCCGTTGATCGTGAAGGAGCCATACCCGACCTCGAATCCATGCGGCATGCCTTTCGCGAGCGAGGCCTTCATGCCATTCTCGCCGGAGTCTTGCAATTCCTTGACTGTGGTTGCCGGCAGCAGAAAGTCCATGTCCATGTCACCGCCGCGGCTCAGCGTCGGTTCGAATTCCTTCAGCGTGAGGAACACCTCGCGATCATAATTTCCCGGGTTGTTCTTGGGTTCGATATATACCGGACCCACTAGGCCCGTGTACTGTCCCGCGCCGAGATTTGCCCCCGCCCGCACGTGCGTGTGATAAAACCGGTGTCCCGAAGGCTTCGGCACGACGGTGATGCGGCGGCTTCCATGCGCGGGAATGAACGGCGTGCCCTCTTCCGCCGCGCCATCCACCTCGGTGGGAAGAAACTGCCCATGCCAATGCAGTTGCTCGGGCGTGTCCGTTTGGTTATGGATGTCGATGGTGACTGCTTTGCCTTCCTGGAAGCGGAGCAGCGGCCCGGGGAATTGACCGTTGTAAGTAGTCGTGGAGACGATGCGATTCGGCGCCAGTTCCACCGGTTTCACCGCGATGGTCAGGGTATAATCCGCAGGCCCGCCGGCTTGCCGAGCGCCCTCCTGAGGCTGCGACAGGGAGGACTGCTTGCAGCCAACCGTCTGGCCCAGTAAGGACCCGCCCGCCAGTGCGCCCGCCGTTTTCACGAAGTCCCGGCGCGAAAATCGATAATTTGGCATTGGCCTCCCGAACAGGGTCGAATGACGCCGACTATCTTTTCCGGATGCCAGTATATCGCAGCTCGCTCGCTAGCCTCCGCCCTTCTTCTTCATGTTGACGTCGGCATCCGTGCAGGCCGCGCCCTTCCAGCGATAGTCTGTCGTGGCCACCGAGGTGGTGGTCTTCCCGCCCGCCGTCGTTGTGATTGTGGTCTTGCCGGTCATGTGCTCCAGTCCGTCAAAGATTATATCGGTCGGGCCCTTCATCTGAAAAGTCTTCATATCGCAATCCAGGGTGCAGTGGATGCCCTTGGATGTCACGGAGAGGTCTTGAAGTTTGCAGAAGCTGGGGACTTGCGTCAACGCCTTTGCCCAGGTCTCGTTGGTCAGGCAGAAGTGCGGGTCTCAAGATAAGCGCCCACCCCAGGCTTCGTTCCGGCTGTCCCCCTGGGTGCGTCGTTCTGAACGGCACATCCATGATAGGCGCTGCGACGCAAGCTGTCCAGCCAGATCGTTTCCCTTCGCGGGAAAAGTATGGCAAGATACTTGGGTGCTTATGTGGAAGAAGATTTTGCTCATTTTCGGAAGCTTGGTGTTGGCGGTCGTGGTTCTCGGCGGGGCCGGCATCGCCTGGCTGTTTCTTCGCAAACCGGCCATGGCGCCGGCGGCATCCATCAAAGTGGCCATGACGCCGGAACGGATCGCGCGGGGGAGATACGTGTTTACGAGCGTCGCGGATTGCGGCGGCTGCCATTCGCAACGGGATTTCTCGCGCGTGGACGGTCCCGAAGTCGAATCGGGGCGCGGCCGCGGCAACGTGCTCTCCGATTTGCTGAAAGGGTTGCCGGGGCGGGTGGTGGCTCCCAATCTCACGCCCGATCCCGAAACCGGAATCGGGACCTGGACCGACGGTGAAAAGATCCGCGCCATCCGCGAAGGGGTCGATAAAGATGGCCGCGCGCTGTTTCCGATGATGCCTTACCAGTCGTACCGCCGCCTCAGCGACGACGATGTGCAGGCGCTGGTGGCGTTTCTCGATTCGCTCCCGCCGGTCCACAATCCGCTGCCGCAGACCAAACTGATCTTCCCGGTCTCGGTGCTGATCAAGAGCGCCCCGCAACCGGCCGGCAGCGTGGCGCCGGTAGATCATACGGACCCCAAGAAGTTCGGCGAGTACCTGGTCGCGGTGGGCGGCTGCTCCGATTGCCACACACCGGTGGACGAGAAGAACAACCCCCTGCCCGGCAAGTTCCTGGCTGGCGGGATGGTGTTCGACACGCCGTATGGCAAGGTGGTGACCGCCAACATCACGCCCGACACAGATACCGGCATCGGCAAATGGAGCGAGGAGTTCTTCCAGAAGAAGTTTTATGAATTCAAGGAGTATGCCACCAGCGGTCCGCCGCCGTTGCCGGGGCCGCAGTCCTTCACGCTGATGCCGTGGCTCGGCTTTGCGAAGAAGGAGCCGGAGGAGTTGAGCGCCATCTACGCCTACCTGCGAACGCTGCCGGCGGTCCACCATCCGGTCGATACTCACCCCGGCTTTCCGAAAGGGCCTGCGGTACCCTAAAAGGTGAAATGACAGGACTGGTGGTGCTCGCTCTTTTCGCCGCGGAGTTGCCGAATGCCGTAGTGCTGCGGCCGGTGGCCAACATGTACTCCAAGCCCACGGAGGACGCCGACGTGGTGTCGCAGGCCATCTACGGGGCCAACGTCACGCTGATGGAGGAACGCGAGGGTTGGGCGCACATCCGCACGGCCGACGATTACACCGGCTGGACGCCGCTTTCCATGTTGCGGCCGGGGCCGGCCTATGCCTCGACCGATGGCGCAGCGGAGGTAGTCAGCCTGTTCGCGCATATCTATCGCGACGCCAGCGTCACCAGGCACGCGCCGCTGCTCACCGTGCCGTTTGAAACCAGACTGGAAGCCGTTTCCAAACCTTCGCCCGAGGACCGGTGGCTGCAGGTGCGCCTGCCCGACGACCGCGCCGGGTGGATCCAGACCGGAGACGCGGCCTTCCACGTGAAGCCGCTCTCCATCCCGGAAATGCTGGCGCTGGCCAAGCGGTTCATGGGCGCGCCTTATACCTGGGGCGGCACTTCGAGCTTCGGCTACGATTGTTCCGGCTTTGCCCAAATGCTGGAGCGCCGCCGCGGCGTGTTGATGCCGCGCGACGCGCAGCCGCAGGCCGATTGGAATGGCCTGGCGCCCGTCAAACGCGAAGATCTGCAACCCGGCGACCTGCTGTATTTCGGAAGCTCCGACAAACGCATCACCCATACCGGGGTCTATTTGGGTGACGGCAAGTTCATCGACGCCACCACGTTCGAAACCCCCATGGTGCGCATCGACGATCTGACCGACCCGCACTGGTCGCGCATTTTGGTGGCGATGCGGAGGGTGAAGTGAGGGGCCTTGGCGATGGTCAAGCGCGCACCAGACACCGGCGGCAAGACCGCCGGCGCTACCAGTTGGTGTTAACGCGGCCCTGTTAGCCTTTGATGGGCAGTGGCGCCAGATCGCGGCTGGTGATGACGCGGTCGATCATGCCGTATTGCACGGCGGCGTCGGGCTCCATGATGTAATCGCGGTCCACGTCTTTGGCGACGCGCTCGACCGGCTGGCCGGTGGCGTCGGCGAGCATTCCGTTGAGGATCTCCCGCATGCGCAGGATCTCTCTCGCGTAGATGTCGATGTCGGCGGCCTGGCCTGCCAAACCCTGCATGGAAGGCTGGTGGATCATGATGCGCGAGTTGGGCAGGCTGAAGCGCTTGCCCTTGGTGCCCCTGGCCAGCAGGACCGCCGCCATCGACGCCGCCTGGCCAACGCAAATGGTGACGATATCGGGACGGATAAAGGCCATGGTATCCAGGATCGCCAGGCCCGCGGTGATCGAGCCGCCCGGCGAATTGATGTAAATGGAGATGTCTTTTTCGGGGTCTTCGGCTTCCAGAAACAGCAGTTGGGCGATGATCAGATTGGCGACCTGGTCGTCAATCGGCGTGCCTAAAAATATGATGTTTTCCTTGAGGAGCCGGGAATAAATGTCGTACGCGCGTTCGCCCCTTGAGGTCTGTTCGACCACCATGGGGACTAATACCGATCCCATCGTGCCTCCGGACTATCCAGAATATCGGGCCTAAGCCCGCTTGGCGGCAACCGAGCGCCTGGACTTGCGCTGTTTGGTCAGAGCAATCGACTTCTTTTTCTGATCCAGCGCCTTGGCCAGGTCCAGGATGGTGTTCCGCCCCAGATAATCCATGATACGCGATCTCAGGTTCACCCAGCTATCGTGCATGGAGCACGGCATGTCGTCGTTGCATTCGGACAGGCCGCTGGCGCACTGTTGGTATGGAGCCAGGCCGTCCAGCGCCTCGACGATATCCAGCAGGCGGATTTCGGACGGATCGACGCGCAGCGCGAAGCCGCCGGTGGGTCCCTTGCTGGAACGAAGCAGTCCTTTACGGGCGAGCTGCTGGAGAATCTTAGCCAGGAAGTGCGCCGGAATATCCTCCTGCTCCGCGATGTTCTTCACCATGGCGTACTTGCCTTCCTGCACCGTAGCCAGGTGCACAAAAGCGCGGATCGCGTATTCGGCCGAGCGCGAATAAATCATCCTAAACCCCCCAAATAATTCGGAGTAACGTTACTTTGTTATCTTAAAAGGTTCCGAACCTGCGCGCAAGTCCATAATTCTCGATTTAAATTAGTTTACGGATTACGGCGGAGCAACCCCCGGATTCGGGTCCGAAACTGCCTCGGTTATTGGACGCATGACGGGCCAAAATGGCTTCAGGCGTCCGGTTCCGGTACGGCTGGGAATATTCGGAGCAACTGACATCTCGGGTTTATGAGATAACAGACGTTGGTGATGCACTTGATCCAAGGCCTTATGCCCCACTCCCGTGTGCTGGACATGGGCGCGAGCGCGGGGAGCTTCGCGGCGAAACGGAACGATCTGACGGTGGTCCGCCTGGACCTCGAGAAGCCGCACGCCATGGCGGCGGGATGGTACGTCTGGGGCGACGCGGCGCGCATGCCTTTCGCGACGCATGCCTTCGACTTGATTGTGAGCAACCACAGTCTGGAGCACTTCCACGAGCTGGAGGCGGCGGTGCGCGAGGCTGGGCGCGTTCTGAAGCCGGGCGGCGCGCTGTATATCGCGGTGCCGGACTCGAACACTCTGGCGGACCGGATCTATCGGTGGCTGGCCCGCGGCGGAGGGCACGTGAACGCGTTTGGCGCGCCGCAGGAAGTGATCGGGCTGGTGGAGCGGATGGCCGGGGTGAAGCACCGCCGCACAAAAACGTTGTACAGCTCGCTTTCGTTTTTGAATTCGCACAACTTCGTGGCGCGTCCGCCGCGGCGGATTGCGTTGTTCGCGTTTGGCAACGAACGCTTCCTGGCCTTCCTGAACTGGGGGCTGCGCTGGTTGGACCGGCGTCTGGGGACGGGCCTCAGCCGCTACGGCTGGGCGTTCGAGTTCGGCGGGGCCGGCGTGGCGGCTCCCCAAGAGGCCTGGGTGAACGTGTGCGTGCGGTGCGGCGCGGGGCATTCGGAGGCGTATCTGCGCAGAAAAACGAGCGTGCGGGCCGTGCTCTGGTTTTGGGAACGCTACCGGTGCCCGGCGTGCCGGGGTTTCAATTTGCTGTCGCTGGAAGCGCCAGGGTGAGGATCTCGCGAAGCTCTTCGAGCGAGAGAACGATGGGGTTGGCTTGCATGCTGCTGGCCCGCGCGGCCTTTTCGGCGAGCATGGCAATATCGGATGCACCCATGCCATAGGCGGCGAGCGGCGGGATTTCGAAACGCCGGCAGAGATCGGCGGCAAAGCCAACCGCGTCGGAGGCAGTGGCGTGAGGGCGGCCGGTGAGGAGCCGCGCCACCTCATCCCAGCGGCTGAGGGCCGGGCTTCGAGGAGCGCGCGAACGCAGGGCGCGGAGGTTGACCGCCATGGCGTGTGGAAGGATGGCGGCGCAGACCGCGCCATGCGGGGCGGGAAACATGCCGCCGATGGGCGCGGCGAAACCATGCACGGCGCCGAGGCCGGCGTTTGCCAGAGCCAGCCCGCCCAGCAGGCTGGCCCAGGCCATGGCGCGGCGGGCTTGCGCGTCGCGGCCGTGATCGAAGGCACGGGGCAGGGCGGTGGCCGCCGCGCGCATTCCCTCGACGCAGTAGAGATCGGTCATGGGGTTGGCCCGCGAAGAGACGTACGGTTCGATCAATTGGGTCAGTGCGTCGAGCCCGGTGGATGCAGTGACGGCGGGGGGAAGATCGTAGGCCAGTTCGGCATCCACCACGGCTAGCCGCGGCAGCATGGAAGCACTGCGCAGGCTGGCCTTGACGCGGTGTTCGGGCGACGCCAACACGGCGTTGCGCGTGACTTCCGAACCAGTGCCGGCGGTGGTGGGGACGGCGATGAAAGGCGCGGAGTGATTCTGCAGGGGCAGGCCGCGGCCGATGACTTCGAGGTAATCGAGGGGATCGCCGGGATTGGCGAGCAGCGCGGCCAAAGCCTTGCCGGCGTCGATGGCGCTGCCGCCTCCGATCGAGACCACCACATCGCAGTTTTCTTCCCGTGCGAATGCCGTGCCATGGCGAATGAGCTCGATGGTGGGTTCGTGGGGCACGGCAAAGCGCGGACCGTCGAGCAGGCTGGCGCAGCGCGCGGCCGACCGGCCGGTGACGACCAGAGCGCGGCGGCCGAGCGAGGCTGCGGCGCCGGCGACTTCCCGCGCGGTTCCTTCGCCGAACCGGATGCGCGAGGCGGTCGAGAAGTCGAATGGCATGCCGCTACCAGCCCTGGTCGGCGGGGAAGACGTTCTCGTAGGTGACGCGTGTGCGCGGCTCGGCCAGCATGTCGGTGACGGTCGCGGTCCAGGCGTGGTAGTGGCTGGTCTGCTTGTGCTTCGCGGTGGCGTCGAGATTGCGGTAGACCTCGACCAGCACGAAGCGCGTGGGGTCGTCGGCCTGTTGCATCACGTCGAAACGCGCAAGGCCGGGCTCCTGCACGCTCGCGGCGGCGTTCTGGATGGTGGCCCGGCGGAAAGCCTCGATGTGTTCGGGCTTGACGCGGACATGCACATGAAGAATCAGCATAGGATCACCGTCATTATCCCTCACCAAGATAGGCGGCGATGCGCGCCAGGCAGGCTTCGGGCGCCAGCGCCGTGGTGTCGAGCTCGAGACCCGCGCCGGAGTAGGGATAGCCGCGGACGAGACGGCGGACTCGCTCTTCGGTGAGATCGGGGCGCGCCGGGTCGTCGAGGCCGCGCTCGCGCAGGCGGGCCGCGGCGATGTCGGGCGCGACGTGGCACTCGATGAGCTTGCACTCGCTGCCGGCAATGCGGGCGAGCTCCGCGCGGTTTTCGGGCTGGTCGTAAGGCGCGTCCAGGACGGCTCCGGCGCCGGCAGCCAGAAGCAGTTCCGCGGCAAAGTGCATCCCGCGATAAGCCACCTGCCGATCGGCGCGCGTGTGAGCGGCGTCGGGCAGGAGCCGCTGGCGCGTCGCGTCCATGGAAAGATGCGGCAGGCCACGAAGCCGCGCGACCTCCGCCGCCAGGGTGGACTTACCGGAACAGGGCGGGCCGGCGAAGACGATCAGCATGGGGTGGCGTTCCGGCATGTTGTGGAAAAGGGCCTGGACAGGCCAGGAGGCCTGTCCTACTCGATCACCTTTTTCTTGCGGAACCAATCGATCAGGAGGTCGCGGACCATACCAATCCGGTGCGGGAACTCGAGGCCGGTGGTGCGCAGGTTCTCGGCGGTGGATTGGTTGGCGGCGGTGAAATCGCTCACCGCCAGCGTGTACTCGTGGTTCGGGTCGACCTTTCGGTCCCCGAGCACTACCGCAGGCAGGTCTTTGCCTTTGAAGGTGCCCATCACCAGCATATCGTCGAAGGGCATGATGTTCCAGACATTGCGCTCCAGCAACTGGCCCTTGGGTAGGATGTCGCGGACGCCTCCGGCATTGATGAATACGAAATCGGCGCCGGTCTCTTCACGGAGCGCATTCTCCATGAGTGGCTTGAGTTGGAGCGCCTTGAACTCGCGCTTGGAAATCGCCAGCGGGCGGTCCACCAGGGCCTTCACCTGCGCCTCCCACTTATCCACCAGGGCGGCCACATCCGCGGCCGGCGTTATCTTTGTGGAATCCACGGGAATCCGTCTCCATTTCCAGTCGGCCAGTTTGTGCGTTGCGGTATCGACTTTGAGATCGAGGCGGCCGATCTCCACGCCGTAACTTTTCACGCGCACCAGCACGCGGCCATCGTGCGAGCGCGCCTCGGTGAGGCCGTCGTGGAGGTGGCCCGTCACGGAAACCTGAACCTCGGGAACCGACTCCAGGATGGCCTGTTCTTCGTTCGCGTTGATGTGCGCCAGCAGCACAATCAGGTCGGCCTGGCCGCGCAACTCGGCGGCGCATTTCCGTACGGCTTCCACCAGCGGCGTGGTGTGCCAGTCGCCCATCGAGTCCGGATTGGTGAGGGTGTGGAGATCTTCCGTCATGCCGCCGATCACGGCTACGCGAAGCTCGTTCACTTTGAGGATCACGTAGGGCTTGGGCGTGAACAGTTCGCCCTTGGCGTTGACCAGGTTGGCGGTGACGATGGGATAGCTGGCGGTCTGGATGAATTTACGGGCCTGCATCCAGCCGTAATCGAATTCGTGGTTGCCGAGGGTGGCGGCGTCGTAGCCGAAGAGGTTGGAGATTTCGTAGACCGGCAAGCCCTGGTAGATGGTCGAGACGGGAGTGCCCTGCACCAGGTCGCCCGCATTGAGCAGGATGCAACCGGCGCAGTTGGCGCGCTCCTGGCGGATCACCGAGGCCAGATAGGCAAAGCCGCCCAGGTGGCTGTCGCTGGGCATGAGATGGGCGTGCACGTCGTTAGTATGGAGAATGGTCAGCGACCGGATCTCCGCGCCCAGCGGGACGCAGGCGACCAGTGCTACCGCAAGAAGACGCCGGAGTGACATAGACCGCCATTTTAGCGCGGCATGATGCATGCGATGATAGTCGGTTCCTCATGTCTGGCTCGAAACAGGAGTGGCTGGCGGCAGCGCGCGCCGCTATCGAGATCGAAGCCGCGGCCCTGGCCCGGACGGCCGCGCGCCTCGATGGCGAGCTGATCCGCGCCGTGGATCTGATTCTGGCGCATCCCGGCAAAGTGGTGGTGACGGGCATCGGGAAATCGGGCCACATCGCGCGCAAGATCGTCGCCACACTTTGCAGCACGGGCACGCCGGCGGTGTTTTTGCATCCGGCCGAAGCGGTGCACGGCGATCTGGGAATTTACACTCCGGGCGACCCGACGGTGCTGATTTCGAAGAACGGCAGCTCCCGCGAGCTGCTGGCGCTGGTTCCGCTGCTGCGCGCCTTCCGTTCGCCCCTGATCGGCATTCTGGGCAGCGCCGCGTCGCCGCTGGCCGGCCGCCTCGACGTACTGCTGGATGCATCGGTCGAACGCGAAGCAGACCCGCACAACCTGGCGCCCACGGCCAGCGCGGTGGCGGCACTGGCCGTGGGGCACGCTCTGGCGATCGCGCTCGCGCTCGCGCGCGACTTCACGCCGGAGGAGTTCGGCCGTTTTCATCCCGGCGGCCAACTGGGGCGCAACCTGATGCTAAGAGTGCGAGAGGCGATGCATTGCGGCGGCGAAGTGGCCACGGTGGCGCCGGAGACTTCGTTCCAGGGAGTGATCCTGGCCATGACCGAGCGGCCCATGGGCGGCGCGTGCGTCGTGCGGGCGGATGGAGCGCTCGCCGGCTTCGTCACCGATGGCGACCTGCGGCGCGTGTTGACGCATCACGACGACATCCGCGCCCTGCGCGCCGAAGACGTGATGACGCGCACGCCGGTAACCATCGGCCCCGATGCCACCCTGGGCGAGGCTTTGGAGCTGATGGAGCGGCGGCCCTCGCAGATTTCGGTACTCCCCGTAGTGGACGAGGCCGGCCGCGCGCTGGGACTGCTCCGCATACACGACATTTACCTGGGCCATCCGGACGAGGGACAGTAGCGCTCTAGCGCCTCTCTCCGCAAAACGGGGACTGCTACCAATTCCCGCCTTTGGAATCGGTAGCTGTCCCGGCTTTCACCAGGGTGTAGAATTCTGCGACAAACGGCTCAACTGCTGTGATTCTCCCGCCGCGAAGAAGCTTGCCCCGGAACCCTCGTGGGCGCAGAATGGATTTGAACCCATCGCTCGGAGGTGATGTGTGCAGATACGGTTTACGGCGGTCATGGCGACGGTCGCGATGTTGTCGGTCTTCGCCGGAGTTGGCAGAGGGGGGCAGGCTGCGGCGCAGCCCAAGCCTCTGGTGAATGCCGACGTCGTCAAGATGGTCAAAGCGGGGCTCGATGAGGACACCATTGTGTTGGCTATCCAGAACAAGCCCAGCGCTTTCGAAACCAACCCCGAACAATTGATCAGTCTAAAAGAACAGGGCGTCACGCAGGCGGTTCTGAAGGCCATGCTGAACGCTTCCCAGCCCGTCCCGGCGGCGCCGGTTTCGGCGGAAGCCCAACCGCCGCAACCGGGCCAGCAGACGCCAGCGGATCAACCTGCCGAGGGCGTCTGGGTGGGAATCTACGGAACCTGCCCGAAGGGTGAAATGGTGATCTTCAAACCGACCATCTACGCCAACCAGGTCGAGTTGGCCCGCCTGGCGTGCAACACGTACTTCTACGTTGCCGCGCGGCCCGGAGCCTACAAGTTCTGCGCGACGAAAGGCAAGTGCACCACGGCGGCCATCGGGACGAGCGGACCATACTACTTCCGCGTTCTGCCCACCACAATCAGCTACAGCATTGGCCAGGTGGACCCCTCGGTGGCCGAAGACGAGCTCCAGCGCCACCGTATGACCGCGCTGGACCTGGGCCGGGTTCTGGCCCCGAAGATGGTTACCACCAACACCAATAGCGCGCCCGCCGTGTTCCTGTCGTCACAATAGAGTCCGCGCAAAACCCGCCGTGATATTCTCGAAGTAACGGCGGAGGGGATGAATTTCCCAAAAGCACTGGCGTTGCTCGGTAGCGGCCTGACGTTGGCCGGCATGCTGTACGCGTTTCAGCGCCCGTTCCGCCAATTCGATGGCATCGAACATCGCATCGGCGAAATTCCGCTGCCGGACGACTATCAGGAAAAAACCGAGTGGGCTTTCGCGCGGCTCATGTACCCGCCGGGCGAAGGCGGCATCAACGGCTACTACGGCCGCGACCTCGACTGGCATGTCGGCTACTCCCTGTGGACCCAGGATTTTCCGCCCGCCGACCGGCACTTCTCGCTGGCCGTGCGGCGGCTTACGCGGCTGCACGTGCGCTCGGTGGAGCAGTGCGTAAACCTTGACGAGGGCGATGCCTACGACTGGCCGTGGCTTTATGCGGTGCAGGTGGGCGAGTGGGGCCTGACGCGCGAGCAGACTCAGGCGTTGCGCGAATACCTGCTGCGCGGCGGGTTTTTCATGGCCGACGATTTCCACGGCAAGTTCGAATGGAATATTTTTGAGAGAGCCATCAAACAGGTGTTTCCGGATCGTGAAATCCGCGACGTGCCCGACGACGACCCCATCTTCCACACTGTCTACGATCTGAGCACGCGTGTGCAGATTCCCGGCTGGTCCTGGCGCCGCCAGGGCTTCAAAACCCCGCAGTATCCCGAGGGCGAGGATGGCAAGGGCGCTCACTGGCGCGCGATTTACGACGACCGGGGCCGCGTGATGGTGGCGATTTCGTACAACTCCGACATCGGCGATTCTTGGGAGTGGGCCGACGACGCCCGCTATCCGGAGAAGTTCTCCGACCAATCGATTCGCATGGGCGTCGACTATATCATCTACGCCATGACCCACTGATTGCAGCCCTCCCGCGCAGGGTGATACAGTGCGCAACATGCGCAAATGGATCGTTGGTTTCGCCGCGGTTGCCGGGGTGTGCCTGTGGGCACAAATCGCCGCCCCCGAAAAAGTGGATCTCGGGGTTCTGCACCGGATCAAGACGGAAGCCTTCGCCGGCCGCTCCAAGGTGATGGATACGGCCTTCTACCTGACCGATGTCTACGGGCCGCGGCTCACCGGTTCACCCGCCGCCAAACAAGCGGGCGATTGGGCCGTGCAGGCGCTGAAGGATTGGGGACTCTCCAACGTGCAGATGGAGACCTGGAAATTCGTCGGCGCCGGCTGGAGCTGCGCGCGGTTCGCGGCCATGATGAAGGAGCCGGAATTCCAGCCCATCATCGGGTTTGCGCAGCCGTGGAGCCTGAGCACCAACGGCGACGTCAGCGGTCAGGCGATGATGGCCGTGATTACGACCGCCGAGGAAATGGAGCTGTATAAAGGCAAGCTGAAGGGCAAGTTTCTGCTGACGGCCACGCCGCACGCGTCCGAGATGGTGACGGCGCCCTACGCCCACCGTCTGACGGATGCCGAACTGGCGGCTGCGGAAATTTATCCCGATCCCACGGGCGGCAATCCGGCGGTGCTGCCGCTGGGCTTCCCGGCGCGCGCGCCGGCGGCCGGTGGAGCTCGCGGCGGAGCGGCCGGACGCGGGGCGGCCGCCGCCGGCGCACGCGGGGCGGCAGGCGCTCCCGGTGCTCCCGGCGCTCCGGGAGCCGGTGGCCGCGGTGCAGCGGGCGGCTTCCGCGCGCAGCTCATGAAGTTCTACAAGGATGAAGGCGTTCTCGGTTTGATCTCGCCGGGCAACGGACCGGATGGCGGCACGGTGGTGGGACAGGGCGGGCAAACCACCGAAGAGAATGCGCCGATCGCCTCGGTAATCATCACCAACGAGCACTATAACCGCATCGCACGGTTGATCGAGCACAACATCCCCGTCACCCTGGAGTTCGACATCCAGACCAGGTTCACGCCGCCGGGCGATTCGTTTAACATCACGGCGGAGATTCCCGGCGCCGATCCGAACGCCGGAAGCGTGATGCTGGGCGGCCACTTCGATTCCTGGACCGGCGGCACCGGCGCCACCGACAACGCGGCTGGCTCGGCCGTGGCCATGGAAGCCATCCGCATTCTCAAGGCGCTCGACCTGAAAATGCCGCGCACCGTCCGCTTGGGACTGTGGACCGGCGAGGAAGAAGGCACCTTGGGCTCGCGCGCGTATGTGCAAGCCCACATCCAGGGCACCGATGGGCCCAAGCCCGAACAGGCCAAGATGTCGGCGTATTACAACCTGGATAACGGCAGCGGCAAGATCCGCGGCATCTATATGCAGGACAACGACGCCGTGCGGCCCATTTTTGAAGCCTGGGTAGCGCCGCTGAAAGATCTGGGCGCGGACACCCTGACCATCCGCGCCACCGGTTCGACCGACCACACTAACTTCGACAACAACGGCGTTCCCGGATTCCAGTTCATTCAGGACCCGCTCGAATACAGCACGCGCACCCACCATTCGAACATGGACGTCTACGACCGCCTGCAGGCCAACGACCTGGAGCAGGCGTCGGCGGTGATGGCCTGGTTCGTCTATAACACCGCCAGCCGGCCGGACCTGTTGCCGCGCAAGCCCGGCCGGCCGGCCGGCGGCGGCGGCGGCCGCGGCCGCGGGAACTAGGCTGATCCAAACCTGTGTCCAACGGGACGCTGCAGCCCGCCTGGCGGGTGAAACCTCGGGAAGTGGCGTAACCCTCCGCCGCTCCCGCGCATCTTAAGTTAACGACATGAAAGACCACTCTACGTTCTCCCGGCGGAGCCTGCTTGGAGCGCTGGGGCTCTTTCCCGCCACGCGCCTCTTGCGCGCCTGGCAGCAAACCGAACCGGCCCAACAACCCCCTGCCACCTTTTCCACTAATGTCAAAGTGGTGAATGTCCTCGCCACGGTGCGCGACAAACTAGGGCACGTAGTCAACGATCTTACGCAGACCGATTTCCTGCTCGACGAGGACGGCCGCGCGCAGGTCATCCGCTATTTCTCGCGTGAGACCGATTTGCCGCTGACCCTCGGCCTGCTGGTGGATACCAGCGGCAGTCAGCGCAACGTTCTGGCCGACGAGCGCCTGGCCAGCTACCATTTCCTCGATAAGATGATGCGCGAAGACAAAGACATGGCGTTTGTCATCCATTTCGATTTCGAAGTGGAGCTGCTGGAGGATCTCACCTCTTCGCGGCAGACCCTGCGCAAGGCGCTCGACGAACTGGAAATCGGGGCCGGGCGGCGCCAGCAGGGGAATCAGGGCGGCGGTGGGACCGGCGGCAGCGGCGGTGGCTATCCTGGCGGTGGTGGTTATCCCGGAGGCCGCGGACGCGGCGGACGCAGTGGCGGCGGAGGCACCGATCTGTACGACGCGGTCTATCTGGGCGCCGACGAAATCATGCGCAAGCAGCACGGACGCAAGGCCATGATCATCCTCTCCGATGGCGTGGATACCGGCAGCAAACTATCGCTTCCCGCAGCGGTGGAATCCGCACAGCGCTCCGACACGCTGGTGTACTCCATCCTTTTCTCCGATCCGGAGGCGTACGGCGGCATGGGTACGCCCGGCGGATTTGGAGGGCGCCGGCGAGGCATGGGCATGCCGCCGGGTAGAGGCATGGGAAACACCGAGGATGGGAAGAAGGTGCTGCAGCGCATCGCGACCGAAACCGGCGGCCGGTTCTTCGAGGTCTCCAAGCGCATGCCGATCGACAAAGTCTACGAAGCCATCCAGGAAGATCTGCGCAGCCAGTACAGCATCGGCTACACTCCCGAGGGCGCCCCCAACAACGGCGAGTACCGCCGCATTCACCTCACCACCAGGCAGAAGGGGCTGCTGGTTCAGACGAGGGAAGGCTATTACCCGAGCTAGCCTGTAGGACAGGCCATCGTTCTTCGTGGCCTGTCACGCCGCGATAAAGCACGGCAGCTTGACAGGGTCGAAAAACCGTGGAGCAGGCTTTCTAGCCTGCAACGCCGACATTCCTGTCGGCGTTACGTCGGCTGGAAAGCCGACGTTGCGGGCCGGAGGCCCGCTCCACACTTTTTCACGAAATTTCGCGGGCCTCAGGCCCACTGCAACAGACGACACAGCCACCGATCGTCTGTTCCAGTTAGACCCCCACACCGCGTCGCGGGCGCTCGCGGCGGACGTAGTTGGAGGTGTCCTGGTTGGGCTCGCCGTCGCACTCGATCGCAATCGTCGTCACCGGATCGTCGGGAGCTTTTTCGGGCAGGCCCGTGAACCGCACGCGGAAATCGTCCTGGTCGAACTTCACGTCTTTGCCGCCGGCCAGCAGGCGCGCGGACTTCACTTTGTTGCGCAGACCTCCCAGCGATACCGTCGAGCCGGGCCAGAAGTGTACGTGCATAAAGAGCGTATTCGCCTGGCGCGAGAATTCGGCGAACTCGGAAGCGCGCGGCTGGCACTTATCCGACTTATAAATGGTCGAGCCGTTATGCTCCATCCACTTGCCCACCGCGGTGAGGATGCGCACGGATTCTTCGGGGATGGAGCCATCCGCCTTGGGGCCGATGTTGAGAAGGTAATTCCCGGTGTCGTGGGAGCAAGTCACCAGGTTGCGCACGATGGTCTTGGGTGTCTTCCAGTTGTCGTCGGCCCTTTGATAGCCCCAACTGCCGTTCATGGTCATGCAGGATTCCCAGGCGCGCGTGGAGGCGCGGATGGTCTGCTCGGGGGTGGTGAAATCGCCGGGCAGGCCGTTCCGGTCGTTGACGATGATCTCCGGCTGCAGCTTGTAGACCATGTCGTTCATTTTTTCGGATTCCCATTCCTGGGCGTTGAGCGGCCAGTTGACGTCGTACCACAGGATATCGATCTTGCCGTAATTTGTGAGGAGTTCGCGAACGTGGCCGTGGATGTAATCGACGAAGCGGCGCCGCGCGGGCTCATCGATCTTACCGTCGGCGCTTTTGCAGCGGGCGCCATCGGGGTGGTGCCAGTCCATCAGCGAGTAGTAAAAGCCCACGCGCAGGCCTTCGGCGCGGGCGGCTTCCACGTATTCCTTCACCAGGTCGCGGCCGGGCCCCTGCTGGGCGGCGTTGTAGTTGGTGAGCTTCGAGTCGAAGTTGCAAAACCCTTCGTGGTGCTTGGTGGTCATCACCATGTATTTCTGGCCGGCCTGTTTGGCCAGGCGCGCCCAATCGCGCGCGGCGTTGGGTTTGGGCTTGAATAGCTTGGCCTGCTGTTCGTATTCCGCCACCGGGATGCCTTCCTCTTCCATCACCCATTCATGGCGGCCGAGCGTGCTGTAGAGGCCCCAGTGGATGAACATGCCGAAGCGAGCTTCGTGCCACCATTTCATGCGGGCTTCGCGGTCGGCGTCGCCGGGTTGGGGTGCGGGGGACGCACCGGGCCGCAACTGCTCTTCGGGGGATGCGTCACTCGCGGCGGAGACGGCCGCGCCAACCGCCATCCAATTGAGATATTCGCGTCTGGTCATGGGATACGCTCCTGAGGGAACAGGGTATCATGCCGTCCGGTGGCCGGGGGTATTATCAAGCATGCGGTATTGGTTGCTGCTGTTTTCGGTGGTGGCTGCGTTTGGACAGGGCACCGAGCCCAAGCCGAAGCCCGAGGATTACGAAGTACACGCCAGTACGCGCGCCGCGGCCATCGGCGCGGAATACATGGTGCATAGCTTTTCGCGCGGAGACAAGGCATTCCTGGCGAAGGATTACCTGGTGGTGGAAGTGGCCGTGTTTCCCCCGAAGGGCGGGACCATCGAGGTTCACAACGCCGACTTTACGCTGCGCATCAACGGCAAGAAGGCCGTGATGCCGGAGGCGGTGAGCATGGTGGCCGCCAGTTTGCAACACCCGGAATGGGAACAGCCGAGGCCCAACGGGGAAATCGACGCCAGCGCGGGGAATGCGGGAGTGGTGATTGGCGGCCCGCCGCGGAATCCGAATCCGTTTCCGGGAAGCAATCCGCCGGGGAGCCAGCTTCCGCCGCGCGTCGAGGCGCCAAAGGACAATCCCAGCGGCGTGGAAAAGGAGCAGGTGAAGGCGGAAGTAGTAGCGGTGGAGACGGCCCTGGTGGAAGGCCCCCACCACGCGGCGTTCAGCGGGTTTCTCTACTTCGTGTACCGCGCTAAGCCGAGCTCCGTTAAGACCCTCGAATTGCTGTACCAGGATGCTGTGTTGAAGTTGAAGTAAGAGGCGGGCCGCGACGCCTTTCGTTCGCCATTGCGCCGCGCGGCAACGTGCAGTACATTGGTGCGGGGGTGACAGCAATCATGGCATTCTGTTCTACCTGCGGCGCCACCATGACCGGCGCCTTTTGCACCAAGTGCGGGGCGTCCTCGGGCGCCGCTCAGGCGCAGCCGCCGATGGCATCGGCGGGAGCGCCTTTGGCTCGGCGAACCAGCCCGATTGTGTGGGTGCTGGTAGTGATTTTGGGACTATTCGTCTTGTGCGGATTGGGCGCGGCGGGCATCGGGTATTTCGTGCTGCACCGCGCGCGGCAGGCCGGCTTGACCTTCGACCGGACGCGCGGAGGCGGCTTCGCAATCACCGGGCGGGACGGCAGGGTGGAATTCGGAAGCGAGGGCAAACTGCCGTCATGGATTCCGTCCTATCCGGGATCCAAGCCGGCCTTCGCCCTGCGGGCGCAGGGATCGGGCAGCGGCTCGAATAGCTCCCGAGGCGAAGGCGGCGAATTCACTTTCACCACCCCGGACGGCGCCTCGCAAGTGCTGGCTTTCTACGAAGGGAAGTGCAAGGACATGGCGATGAATGTCAACATTTCCACGGCCAACGGCGAAGGCGGCACGGTCGTCGCCGCCGATGAAGGCGACCAGCGCAGCCTGACGATTGTGGCCACCGGCAGATCGGGCCAGACCACCGTCATCGTGACGTACGCGCGGAAATAGCGCTCAGTAGGACAGACCATCGCCTTTCGTGGTCTGTCATTCCTCGCTAAGCACGGCAGCCTGACGACACAAGCCGATGGTCTGGATAGCGCCGATTGGTTTGAAACGCCCGGCGGCTTTTTGGGTTCTAATAGAACATGCGCTTTCGGTGTGGGTTGCTGCTGTCCGTCTTGCTTTCGGCCGTTCCCCTGTTCGCCCAGTCCTCCGGGCGGGTGGCCGGAACGGTAATCGATTCCTCCGGCGCCGTGGTTCCCGACGCCCAGGTGGATCTGTACATGGCCGGGGGCAAGAAACCCCTGCTTTCCACCAAGACCGCGACCAATGGTGCGTACAACTTCCTCGCCGCCCGGCCGGCCGATTACGACCTCACGGTGGAAGCCAAGGGCTTTGTCAAATTCACGCTGCGCGGTCTCACCGTGGACGCCGCCCGCGAGACTTCCGTGCCCCAGGTCAAGCTGCAACTGGCTGCGGTGGCGGAGACCGTGGAAGTGACCGGCGACGCCCAGGGCGTCGAGGTCAACAATGCCGAGATCGCGGACACCGTCACCGTCGATCAGATCAAGAACCTGCCCATTTTCGACCGCGATCCGCTCGGCCTCATCCAACTCCAGCCCGGCGTGGTTTCAAACGGCAATTCCGCGACCGTCATCAACGGTCTGCGCACCTCGTATTCGGACGTCACCCTCGATGGCGTCAATATTCAGGACAATTACATTCGCGACAACGCTCTCGATTACACCCCCAACAAGCTCCTCCTGGGCCAGGTGCGGCAGATGACTTTGGTCGGTTCGAACGCCAATGCAGCCGCTTCCGGCGGGGCCACGCAAACGGCCTTCTCCACGCCTTCCGGCACCAACGACCTGCACGGTGAAGCCCTCTGGTACAACCGCAACAACTTTTTTTCGGCCAATGACTGGTTCAATAACCAGGCCGGCGTCGGCCTGCCCTTCCTGAACCAGAATCAGTTCGGTTTCACCCTGGGCGGCCCCATGGTCAAAGACAAGCTCTTCTTCTATTTCAACTACGAAGGTGTACGCACACGCTCACAAACCCCCGTCGACGACACCATTTTGACCGCCAGCGCCGCGGCCGGCATTTTCGCCTACCGCAACAGCGCCGGCGCCCTCAACAAAGTGAACGTTCTGGCTTTGCGCTCGCTCGCGGGCGTCGATCCTACGATGGAGAAATTGCTGGCGCAGGTTCCGGCTCCCAGCCAGATTAACAATGCCCTGGTGGGTGACGGCCTGAACACCGGCGGCTACCGCTTCAATATGCGCGACAACGGCACCCGCGACAACCTCACCGGCAAGCTTGACTCCAGCATCAACACCCGTCACCAGGTGAGCGTTACCTATCTTTGGAATCGTTACAATTCCGACCGCCCCGATCTGGAGAACGATTACTCCGCCATTCCCAAAGCCACTAACCCCACGCATTCGAATTTTCTGGCCGCCTCCTGGCGCTCGACGCCCAGCACCCACATCACTAACGAGCTTTTGTTCGGCTTCAACTTCACGTATGGCTACTTTTTCGATAACCAGTCATACCCGAGCAATTACTACCTCACCGGCATGCTGTTCTCCGATCCCGTCAACGAATTCCAGCCGCAGGGGCGGGATACCAACACCGTGACGCTGGCCGATAATGCCGGCTGGCAACATGGCCGCCACAACGTGCAGTTCGGCTTCCACGGCCAGGATATCCGCGTTCGTTCCTACGACGCTTCCGGGGTGATTCCCAGCTATTCGCTTGCCATGGGCTCCGGCCAGCCGGCCCTCAAGACTGCCGAGTTGCCCGGCGTCACCATCAACGACTACTACACGGCGCAAGCCTTGCTGGCCACGCTCGGCGGCTATATCGACGGATACGCGCAGACGCTCAACGTCACCAGCCGCAGCTCCGGCTACGTGCCGGGCGCGGCCTTCCTGCGGAATTTCATCTTGAACGACTACGCCGCCTACGTGCAGGACAACTGGAAGGTGTCCAAGCGCCTCAGCCTGACGCTGGGACTGCGCTGGGAATTCCCGGGAGTTGCCGACGAGGCTAACTCGCTCGAACTCCTGCCCGTCATGACCGGTTCGGCAGTCCAGACGCTGCTTTCCAACGCCACCCTGAACTTTGCCGGTAGCTCCGTCGGCAACCCCTGGTACAAACGCCAATGGAAAGACTTCGCGCCCAACTTCGGCTTGGCGTGGGACGTGTTTGGCAACGGCAAGACCGCGCTGCGCGGCGGCTATAGCATCAGCTACGTCAACGATCAGGAAATCATCGCCCCGGAGAACATGCTCGAAGCCAACGCCGGGTTACAGGGATTCGCCAGCGCCACGGGATTGAGCAACACCGTGGCGGGCGGCGTGCCAGCCGTCCAGCTTCCCACTTACCAGGTGCCGCTAACTGTCGCGGATAACTACGCCACCAACCCGTTCAATGTGGTCGCCACGGTCGATCCCAATCTGCACCGCCCCTATGTGCAGCAATACTCTTTCGGCATCCAGCAGGAATTCCTGCATACGGTCTTCGAAGCGCGTTACGTCGGCAACCACGTGGTGGGCGCCTACCGCGCCTTCGATTTCAACCAGGTGCAGATTCAAAGCAACGGCTTCCTGGCGGATTTTCTGCGCGCGCAGAACAATGGATTCCTGTCGCTGGCCGCCGGCAGGGGCTTTAACCCGGCTTTCAGCCCGCTGGTTCCCGGCAGCCAGGCGCTTTCCGTGCTGACTAAGTTCTCGGGCCGCGGCGATTTCACCGACTCCAACGTAGTCACACTGATCGAAACCGGCCAGGCCGGCGAGTTAGCCAGTTATTATCAGACTAACGGCCTCAACCCCACCAATGCCGTGCCGTTGTTCCAGAATCCGTACGTGCTCGGCGCCGACATGCTGACTAACTATTCGAGCTCCAGTTACAACTCGCTGCAGATCGCCGCCCGCCACCGGGTCCATTCCGGACTGACTTTCGACGCCAATTACACCTTCTCCAAAGTGCTCAGCGACGGCGATGGCGACTTGCAGACACGCTTCCAGGCGTTCCTCGATTTCAACAATCCCAAGCTCGAGCGTTCGCGCGCCAACTTCGACCTCAACCACATGATCAAGGCCGACGGCTTTTACCAGCTCCCCATCGGCGGCAATCACGCGCTGCACTACCATCGGCTCGACCGCGTCATCGGCGGATGGATTCTCGGCGCCACGTGGGTCTGGCAATCGGGCGCGCCGTTCTCCATTCTTTCGAGCTATGGTACTTTGAATCGCGTCGTCCGCTCTTATTACAACTCCGCCGACACCACCTTGGGCGGCGCGGCACTGGCCCAGATCGTGAGCTTCCAGATGACCGGCAACGGCCCGGTCGAGGTGGCGCCATCCGCCATCAATCCCGCCGACCATAGCGGCGTCTCTGCACCCGGCACTGCGAACTTTACCGGCGAGGTCTTCTCCAATCCCGGCGCCGGCACGCTCGGCGCGTTGCAGCGCCGCGAATTCTCCGGCCCCTGGACCTTCGATATCGATACCAGTCTCTCCAAGACCGTCAAGATCAAGGAGAGCCAGTCCATCGAGGTGCGCATGGACGCCTTCAACGTTCTCAACCATCCCACCTTCTACGTGGGCGACCAGAACATCAACTCCACTACCTTCGGCGTCATCGGATCGATGTTCTACTCCCCACGCATCATGCAATTCGGCCTGCACTACCATTTCTAATATGGAGCTGCTCGATCGCCTTTCCTCTTCGCGCGTCTACGATCTGGCGCAACCGTATTTCATCGGGATGCCCCACTATCCCACCCATCCGCCGTTCCTCTTCAGCCTGGTTAAGCAGCATGGTGAGTACACCGGCCCGGCCGGAAACAGCGCGGCTTCCGATGCCATCGCGCTGGGCAGTCACGTCGGCACGCACATCGACGCGCTGTGCCATTTTTCCTGCGGCGGCAAACTGTATGGAGGAGGAGAAGCGGCCGCGCTGCAATCGTATGCGGGTGGCCTGCGGCGGCACTCCGTCGATACCGTTCCGCCCATCCTGCGACGCGGCGTACTGCTGGATATCGCGCTCCAGATCGGCGTCGACGCGCTGCCGGTGGATTTCGAAATCACCCCCGCGCACCTGGCGGATGCCGAGCGCGCGGCCGGCGTCGAGATCCGCCCGGGCGATGTCGCGTTGCTGCGCACCGGCTGGGCGCGCTTTTGGGACGATCCCGCGCGCTTTGTCTCGCAGGCCAGCGGCCCCGGTCCAGCGCTGGCGGGCGCGCAATGGCTGAGCGCCCGCGGCGTCTACGCGGCGGGCTCCGACACCGTGGGCTTCGAGAAACTCCCGGACGCCAACATGCCGGTGCACGTCCACCTGTTAGTCGAGAACGGCATTCACATCATCGAGTGCCTGAACCTGGAGTCGCTCGCCGGCGCCGGCGTTGCCGAATTCCTTTTCGTGGCCCTGCCGCTCAAACTTCGCGGCGCCACCGCGTCTCCTATCCGGCCCGTCGCCATCGCGTAGTGCTCCTCAGCGAGCCGCGGCCGTGAGGGAGCGGTCTTCCATCGCGTAGTGCTCCTCAGCGAGCCGCGACCGTGAGGGAGCGGTCTTCGCGGAACACGAAAGCGCATCGATGAAGCGTTGAAGATACGATCTGCGGCACAATATGGTTGTGCACCTGTTGGGATGGCTGGCGGCTTTTTGGGCGGGGAGCGCGAGTGTCACGTATTCGCACGAGGTCGCGGCCATCCTCTATCGCCATTGCGCTTCGTGCCATCGGCCGGGCGGCGTCGCGCCGTTCAGTCTCCTCACCTACCAGGACACCGCCAAACGGGCCGCCATAATTGCCGCCGTCACACACAATCGTTCCATGCCGCCGTGGCTGCCGGTTGCGCCGCACTTCCAAGACGAGCGCCGCCTGAGCGATGCCGAGATCTCGACCCTGGCGCGCTGGGCCGCCCAGGGCACGCCCGAAGGCAACCCCGCGGTCACGCCCGCGCCGCCCCATTTTCCCGAGGGTTGGCAGCTCGGCCCTCCCGATCTGGAAACCCGCATGCCCACTGCCTACGACGTCGCGGCCGATGGGCCCGACGAGTACCGCTGCTTCGTGGTGCCGTCAAAAATTCCGCGCGACCGGTGGGTCCGCGCCGTCGATATGCAGCCCGGCAACCGGCGCGTGGTTCATCACGCACTCTTGTTTCAGGACATCACCGGCTCGGCCCGCCAGCGCGACACTGGGTCGGGCTACGAGTGCTTCGGCACGCCGGGCTTTCTGCCGGCGCGCGGCCTGGCCGGCTGGACGCCCGGCGCGCTTCCCTTCCGCGCGCCCGGCGACATCCCCATCCTGCTCCACGCCGGCGCCGATCTGGTGTTGCAGGTCCACTACCATCCGAGCGGAAAGCCGGAGTCGGACCGGACGGCCGTCGCGCTCTACTTCACCGACCGCAAGCCGCGGCGCCAGGCCCTGGACATTCCGCTGGGCTCCAGCCGCATCGACATTCCGCCCGGAGACCGCACATACAAGGTTACCGACCACTTCACCATCCCCGTGGCCGTTGACGCCATCGGCATCAACCCGCACGCTCACTACATTTGCAAGGATATGCTCGGTTATGCCGTGCTGCCCAACGGCACGCGCCGGATGCTGATCCATATCGCCGACTGGAATTTTGCCTGGCAGCAGGAGTATCTCTACGCCGCGCCGCTGCGCCTGCCCGCGGGGACCGACGTAGTCATGGAATTCACCTACGACAATTCCGACGGCAATCCGCGCAACCCCAGCCATCCGCCCAAGCGCGTGTTGTGGGGTCCGTCCACCACCGACGAAATGGCCGGTTTGCACATCGCCGTGGTGCCGGTCCATGCTGAGGATGAGGAAGATCTAGCCAGCGCGCTGTGGGGCAAGATGATCCGCGCCACCGGCGGGGGAGGGTTGCGGAAATGAAGCCTCACCACATCAGATTGGTGATGCGATCTTCGCCGGCGCTCCCTCTTAACGCACTTATTCGTTTGGTCGCAGGCCGAAATGCGTCTGTCCCCAATCTCCCCTGGCTCGAGAAACACCTGCTACGGACAGCGTCGAACGCCGTCTAATTGGCGAACCGCCAAATGTCAGCGAAACGGCCCGAGAGCGCCATCGCGAACCGAGATCCGGGGGTACGTGACGAGACGGCGGGGAATGGCGCGGCTGCTGCGACGCCTTGGCTGGGTTGCGGTCATCTTCCGGTCAGCGAAGGTGTCCGTACGCTTATGCCGAACGCAACCCGATCCAGCCGCCAGTAATTTTGAGATGTAGCGCTCGCAGAAGAGTCAGGGGGGAGAATCTCATTCTTATAAAGGCCCTGCGTTAATCGCGTGTCATGACCTGCGTGCCAGAGCAGGCTGAACATCAGGCCCCGCCACGAAATAGACGGCCCGGTGCCGAAGTCCGTTGAGACGGTATTGGGATTGATGCCGACCGCAAACGTCCAGTAGAAGGCGGTTCGCCAGCGCGGTGTTTTCCAGTCGTAACCGATCCGGTAATTTGCAGCTGCGAAGGGTACGACCGTAGGGTGCAAGACATTCTCTGTGACCCGTTTGCCCGTCAGGGCTCCATTCGTCAGAACCGGAGAAATTGAAAAAGATCGATCCGCAAGCGTGGAAAAAAATGTGCCCGCCGAAATCTCCCATAGCGCTTCGCCGTAAAAGATCGTTACGCTTGCAACTGTTCTCTTCTTGGTGGGGTCAGGTATCGCCTGCTGCGAATTTTGTATCAAATTGAGCGTGTCGATGGCGTACGTGACTTGCCGGGTAACCACTTTTGCGTTGTTGACCGGCGGATCGGTTACGGGAAAAAGGCTCAGACATTTCGCTTCTGAATCCGTATCCTTCGGAGGTGGTACCCCAAGACTGGCGCACGTCACAATGCCCGACGGCAGACCCCCGTCTGGCGGACCGGCGAGCAGGTCGTTTATCCGGTAGTAAAACGAGTACAGGTCTTTCGCTACAGCATCCGCCAAGGTGACCGCAGCCACCCAATTTCGCACCTCATTGGTTTGGTCCGCTGTCAGAGGTACTGGAGGGGCGGAAGGAGGAGGGGACGTTGCTCCGGGAGCCGCAGGGGGTGGATCAAGTTTCGCGGCTGCGGCGGCTATCGCCTTGGACAACTCGACCTCGTTGTTATAAAGCTCTACGGCCTTGGTTGAGATTTGTCCAAGATGGTCGCGGGTGGGAAGGACTCCGGGCCCCTCTTGCGGATGAGCGTCTGGGGCTGTGTAGGACTCCAGGCTGTGATAGATATCCTTCGCGCTCCTTGCGAACTCTTTGAGGCAGCCGGTATAAAAAACAGCGATATCATCGGTCAGATCAGCCGACGCTTTTGGAATTGGTTTCTTACGAATGTCGTCGACACTGCAATGGTGAGCCTGTGCCCGCCGGCCGGAAGGGTTCATATCCATTATTTTCGCGATTTCTTCGGCATCCTTCAGAGATGGCGACAGACCCGTTGCGATGCTGGTGGCGACGTCCGGTTTTTGCGCAAGCTGGCCACTCGTGTAGTCGAGGAAATAACGTTCGAAAACATAGGGATTCTTTACGACGACCCTTAGGGTCGTCTTCGGATACATCTGAATCGTTGGCGGGGCAAGCGGGTTAAGACGATCGATTACCAGCGTACAGGCGTGGTTAGTCTTTGCAATCGAACACTCCTCGGCATCTGCGCCTGTAGTCACCAACATCGCTGAGGATTGAACTCCGTTTGGATTAACGACGGTAATTGTTGCGCTGCCGAGCTTTCTTAGCGCGGATACAAGAGCAGGCTGAACAGTTGCTATGAGCACTGTAGGGGATTGCCACTGCGTCTTAAGAGGTTGGCCGTTCCAACAAACGACGCTGCCTGTAGTGTCCGCAGTGGCAACAACATTTACACTGCATGGACTGGCTGGGTCGGCTCCGGAGCCGCCTACGAAATTCGTTCCCTTAACCTGGAGCGAAAAAGGGGTCCTCCCGGTCTGCGCCGGCGGCTTAGTCAGCTCGGTGATCGTCGGAACCGCAGCCGCGGCTGGATCTTGGGGCACTTGAGCCAACGTCATCTGCGGCAACAGTCCGGCAACCACGACAAAAATCAAACCGAGGCCCGAGCGGCTAGGCGCGAATCTCCGGTGAGCGTGCATCTTCATTTATATTCCTCTTTAGGCATAGTTCGGCCTATGTTTCAAAGTTGCTAAAACTCTCGCTGACAGTTGACTACTGGAAGGCCAACTTGATTTCAAAGTCCATCATAGGATTTTGTATAGAATATCACGTGCGGGTTGCTTGTCAAGTGAATAGTTGAAGAACTTCTGACCGTCGCGGAGGGGGCTGTTACTAAGTCCGGCGCCGATACATCCCATACCTGCCCAGATTACGGGAAAAGTTGAGTTACCACGTTAGATTAATAATTCGATCCTCGCCGGCTTTCACCTTGGCGCGCACTTGCAGGTTTTTCTGCGCGGCGTCGTAATACCAGGCGCCATCCGGGAGGGCCAGCGGCGAAGGCGCCGGATGGTACGCGCGATCTTCGAAGCCAACGGCAGTGGGCTTTTCGACGTGGTGCACCACCCATTGGTAATCGCGATCCTTCTTCGCTTCGATCTCGAGCCGCATGGCGTCGGCCGCGGGCGCGGCGTGGATTTGCGTGTACTCACCGGTTTCGCTCTCCAGCAGGAAGAACTCGCCGCCCAGGCTCGGGAAATAATGCAGCGCCATGCCGCCCGTTGAATCGATTGGAACAATCGTGCCATTGCGCGCGAAGACCGGCAGCGCCGTAGTTTCCACGGCGATGGTCTGGCGGCCCTGCGAGACCTGGTTGGTCTCCAGGTTGGTCCAGATGCCCTGCGGCAGATAGGCCTGCCGCTTGCCGCCGGGCGCGTAGATGGGCGCAATCAGCATTTCATCGCCCAGCATGAATTCGTCGGCATGGCGCGCGCATTCCGGATCGTCGGGAAACTGGAAGGGCAGGGGATGCCAGGTGGGATGGCCGTGGTCGCGCACTTCGATGTCGTAAATGTCGAAGAAGCTGGCCAGTTGTTTGCGGAAGCCGCTCAGCCCCAATGTGCCCGGCGTGACCCGCTGCACCAGCGAACCGATTTGCCGCGCGCGCTGTTGCAATTCCGGCGGGGCTTTGTCGTAGGCGCCGAGGTCGAACGACGGATAGAGGTCGCCGGACATGGCGGCCTGAACCAATCCCAGCAGTTCCGAGCGCAGCGTCTCCCAGGTGCCGGGAGCCTGCCTGAAGGACAGCGGCGCGATGGTGGGGCCGTCCCTGCGGGCCTCGAAGATCTGTTTGGGGTTGGACCCGTAGTAGAAATAGTAATCCACCTGCGGCGCCTGGATGCGGTAGCGGTCGCCGGCGGTGAAGTCGAAATGAAACTGTCCGGTGCCGGCATGAAACTCGCCGCACCCCGAGGTCGAGAGCAGGAAAGGGATTTCCGCCTGCACGGACTTGCCGCGCAGGTCGAAAGTAAGGTCGGTGCGGGGACCCAGGCCGTAGAAGCGCACGCCCGGCGGCGCCTGACGATCCCACGATACGCCGGGGCCGTCCGGTTTCGGTTCGGTGAGGTCGGCCATCAGCGGTTCGCCGCCGGCGCCGCGGACGAGCAGCCGGACGCCGTGCTTGTCGATCGAGACTTCGAGGAATTTGGTGCGCAGGAGCAGGGCGCAGGGTGTGTCGTCGATTTGGATAGTGACGGGTGGAGGCGTCTCCGGCGGCGCCGCGGCGGGCAACGGGCCATCAAGCGCCCGGCGGAAATGGAACGATTTGTCGGTGAGGAACAGTATCTGAGCACTGCCGCGATCGAGATCGAGATCAACGCGGTTGCCGTGCGGCGCGAACGAAAGCAACGTCGCCACGGCCGCCAGTGCCCGCGCCGGCATTTACAGGAAGACCATTTCGCGTTGGATTTCGCCGGTCACCAGCGCTTCGTTTTCGGCGATGAACATATTGATTTCGGAGCGCACGCCGAATTCCGGCAGGTAAATGCCCGGCTCGATCGAGAAGCAGGTGAACGGGCTGACGCGCCGTTCGTCGTGGTTCTCAAAATTGTCCATGTTGGCGCCGTTGCCGTGCACTTCGATGCCGATGGAATGGCCGGTGCGGTGCGTGAAATACTCGCCGAAGCCGGCCTTCACGATGACTTCGCGGCAGGCGTCGTCCACCTGGTAGCCGCACAGCGGCTGGCCCGCGGAGATCGCGCTTTGCACGCGGCTGATGGCCGCATCGCGCGCGTTCCTGACGGTTTCAAACACCGTGCGCATGCGCTCCGGCGGGTTTTCGCCGCAGTAGGCGGTCCACGTCACGTCGTAGTACACCGCGCCCGGTTGATCGAGCTTGGCCCAATGATCGATCAGCAACCAGTCGCCGCGCTGGATGGCGGCGCTCGACTCCTCCTCCGGTTCGTAATGCGGATTGGAGGCGTTGGCATTCACGCCCACAATGGGGCCGTGATCGGTGAGCAAGCCGTGCCTGGCGAAACCCTCCTGGAAAAAGTTCTTGACGTCCACTTCGCGGATGGCCACGCCGTTCGACAGGCGCTCGTGGATCATGGCGAAGGCTTGGTTGCGGATGCGGTCCACGCGGCGGCCGGCTTCAAAGTGCATGTCGCGGGCTTCCGGCGTCCAGCGCGCTTCGAAGGCCTGGATCAGCTCGGCGGAACTGGCCACTTCCACGCCCAGGCTGCGGATGAGGTCGATGGTGCCGCCGTCCACCATGGAGACGTAAGGAATGGCGCACAGGGGAGAAAACTGCATGGCGACGCGCTTCATGCCGGCGGTAAGCTTGCCGAGTGCGGCCACCTGTTCGGTCCAACTGGAGTAGGGAATGCGCGTTCCGGGCAGCGCGCCCAGCGCATTGCGTTCGATGCGGTGCTCCATCCCGATGGGCTCGCCCTGCGCCGGAATCATGTAATACCAGCGCCTGGTGGGCATGGCGGCGGGGAGACCCAAAACCCGGTAAGCCAGCGGGTCGCGGAAGTGGTGATCGAAGAACAACCACCCGTCCAGATTCTGGTTCGTGATTTCCTGCTGAATCTTTTGAAGGTCCATGGGGTGCAATAACAGTCTAGCAGCAAGGGCTTCGCAGTTCATATCCCGGGATATGGGAGTCAAAAGCCAGAAGTCCAGGAAGTCAGAATGAAGAGGGCGTTGCGGGCGGCCCGGAGGTTGGCAGGCGAAAGCGCCTGCCCGTCCATCGGCGCCTTTTTCAGCCGTCACGTTCGGTGGCTTAGGATGACGGCCACAATCAAACCGCTGGCGTTGCCGGCACAGATGCTCGATATTTCTGGTTGTACCGGAATAGCGAGATCCATCACACGGCCCTGATCGGGGAGCGCGCGAAATAGCGCATGAGTGCGTGCGCCACGAAGCGACGTAGTCTTCGCAGCGGTTGAAGATACTGAATGGCCAGCAAGGAATCTAGCGCGGAGTTTTTTTGGTGAGTTTGATTTCGAACAGCTTGGGCCAGCACTTGCCGGTGACGAAGAGGCGGTCGTGCTGGGCGTCGTAGGCGATGCCGTTGAGGACGTCGGTCCGGAAATCGCCGGTTTCGACGATATCGGAGGGGGCGAGCAGGCCGGTGAGATCGATCCATCCGACGACTTTGCCGGTCTTGGGATCGATGCGGGCGATGCGGTCGGTCTGCCAGATGTTGGCGTAGATCTCGCCCTTGACCCATTCGAGCTCGTTCAAGTTCTTGACCGGCTGGCCCTCTTCGGTCACCCTGATTACGCCTGTTTCCTTGAGAGTTTCGGGATCCCAGATGCGGATTTCCGGGTCACTCGCTTCGGCATTGACATCACGCGACCCGTCCATGTAGATGACTTTGCCGTCGGTGGTGAAGGACCAGCCTTGGCCGGGATACTTGAAGCGGCTCTCCTCTTTCAAAGTGGCGAAGTCATAGACGAAGCCGACTTCGGTTTTATAAGTCATTTGGTAGAGCTTGTCCTTCCACTTGATGATGCCTTCGCCGAAGAACTCGCGCGGAAGGTCGTGCTGTTGGACCACCTCACCGGTTTCGAGTTTCACTTTGCGTACGGAAGAATGCTGTTCGAGGCCGGTGGCCTCATAGAGGAAGCCGTCGAGGTAGAAGAGGCCTTCAGTGAAGGCGGTGCGGTCATGGGGATAGACGTGGACGACGTCGTAGCCATATTCGGGGACTTCGGCCTGCGAAGCCGGACCACAGGCACAGGCCACCATGGCGGCGAGCAAGATGAGTGCGCGCATACTTTAGGTACAGGGTACCGCGAAAACGGGGGGTTGGGGCGAAGGAAAAGCGCGGGCGGGTGACAGACGACAGAAGGCCATCGTCTGTTTGAATGTATAAGGGCTGAAATGGCGAAGGGTTCTCCTGAAGGGTACAATGCCGAGACCGGCTCTGAACAGCCGGCTCAGAAACTTCAAACAGGAGAACCCAATGAACGTCAACC
>JBEKDA010000033.1:0-63031 GCA_050014595.1 Bryobacteraceae bacterium | reverse complement strand
CAAGAACCTGCGCTACCTATTGCTGAAGGCGCAACGCATGGCAGCCACCAGGACCGAATTTGTGGTCTTCCAGAAAGCAGCCTAAAATGCGGGTCCCGTCGAATTCCTGCGCAGAGCCCGAAAGATAATGGGCGGGGGGCGGAACACCCTGTTTTCCGGATTCCTTTGGGTGTACTATAAGTCGGAAGTGAGGTGAACCATGATTTCAGGAAAGCTTGTTCACCTGATGGAGACGCACGAAGAAGAGATCACCGACCGTGTCGCGGAACAGATCCGTCACGATCCCGACATGGCGCACACCCGCGCAATCCTCAGAACCGGACTATGGCAATGGCATCGGGAGCTGTTGGAGAGCTTGAGTCACTGGCTGTCCACGGGAAACCGCGAAAGCCTGGTACGCCGCTACGAGCACGCAGGCAGGGAGCGATTTGAGCAAGGCGTTCCGTTGCACGAGTGCGTGCGCGACCTGTGTGTGCTGAGAGAAACCCTGCTGGACTATGTGGAGGAGCATACCTTCAACAAGGACAGCGTGGAACTGTACGCGGAAGAGGAACTCGACAGGCGGGTCGGCCGGTTTTTCGACCTGTTGATCGTGCACCTGGTACGCGGCTACGAACGGGCAGCCGAGCGCGCGGCGGTCGCCTGAGCTCTGGCGGGCGAGTGATTTCAAGGAACGTTTCGGCTGTCTTTCTTGGTGAACTCTTCAGCGGCCGTAGATCAGCAAGTGGAACGTCCCGGGTCTGGGCCTTGCCTGGGGAGGGCGCTTCTGCCCGGGTGTGGCGGCGGCAGGCGGATCAAACTCCGCTGTGTCCACTAAGAGGTTGTGAGTCTTCGGATCAAGCGCCATGGTCTTGGCCCCGAACTCGGTCTTGACGACCTCGACCACGCTGAGCTTGTCCGGGGAGTCTTCGTGAAAGATGTAGATGGCGCCATCGCCGGTCGAGCTGGCTATGAGGCCGGTTTCAGGGTCAAAGACGCTGGCATCGACGCGGGACCCGATGGGGAACGGCTGGCCAATGATTTTTCCATTGTCCGCATCCATTACCACCAGGAGTTGGGGATTGCGGCCGGCAATGAACAACCGCCGGTGTTCCCGGTCCATGGCGATGGACACTGGCTGCCCGGCGGGCGCAACCGGCCATCGCGCCGTGATCTTCAGGGTGCGGGAATCGATCGCGATCACCTCGTTCTTGTCGGCCAGATTGTCATAGATCATGCCTTTGCCATCGGCCACGGCTTGTTCCGGCGCGCCCCCCAGAGGTAGAGTCTCGACGACCGTCCCTTTGGCGGGATCGATAACCGTACAGCTATTGGGGTCCCCATTGAAGACAAATACCCGCTTTGACACCGGATCGTAAAGAATGGAATCCGCGTCGGTGTCGGCTTTTACCTGGCCAATGGTCTTCAGCGTTTTCAGATCGAAAATGACGACCTGGCCCGCGTCTCCGTCGGTGATGAATCCACGGCCCAGCTCCGGAACCAGGGCGACGCCGTGGTCCCGCTTCAAGCCCGCGACCTTGCCTGCCACGGACCCGCTATCGGCGTCGAGAACTTCGACCTCTGTGCCGTGCGAGAGGTAGACGCGGCGCGCCGCGGCATCGAAGGTAATGTAGTCGAAGTATTCGCCGCCGCCCTCCGCCGCACCGAGAGAGATCTTTTTGAGCAGATGATAACTGCCAGCGGGCTGAAAGGCCAGAACGGCCGCGCTGAGCAGAAGACAGCACAAGCCGGCTCTCAAAACACCAGAACCACAACGTTTCATAACACCTCCTCAGGATTACTGCCCTACCTCGAAATCGGTGGATTGCGTGGCCATAGGATGTTTATCGCCGCTCAACTTATCGATGACGATCACTTGCAACACATAATCGCCAGGCTGCATTTGCGCACTGAGCTTCATGGTTCCGGCGGCGACCAGGTGTTTCGGCAAATTCCCGCCTTCTTATTGTGACACGCGGGTGAGGCGGAGGTGATCGCAGGGTTCGCCCGGCCCTGACCGTGATAGATTATCTGGGTGTCAACACATCCACGTGGAAGGTGGAGCGGCTGATGCATGCGGAAAGTCGGTGGACGGACTGGCGTGGATTGCGGAAAAGTAGAAGGATGGGAATGACCGAGAACCCGTGGCGGGAAACCGTCGGCACGCCGATCGCGGCCGAAGAAGTCTGGCTGATGTTTGAAGACTGGAAGACCGCGGGGAAGGAAATCGGCGTGCTGTTCTGCGGGAGAGCGGGCAGCGCGGCGATCTCCGCGCTGATGACCATCCGCGCGGCGCGCAACGGCCTGCTGCAGTTGAAGGGCGATGGAGCGGGCGCCTCTTTCAATCTCAAGCAGGCTAAGTTTACTTACGGGCCGATGCAGGTATTCCCGCGCTGGCCGGCGCCGCCACCGGTGGAAGTGATGGCGCTGCAGGTGTACCTGGCGACCGGCGACTGGCTGGTGCTGGCCGAAGGCGCGGTGCCGCGCGAGCTTTCGCCGCTTACGCTGCCGATGTAAGTGGGAAGCAGGTAGTGTTGCCGTGGCCGAGGAGCCGGCGGAAGCCGGCTGCGGGCAAAATTGCGCGCCCCACATCGACCGATGGCGCACAATAGGATGAAGATGACTCTTAAAAGACTCGGCGGGGTGTGGGCGCCCGCGATTACGCCGTTCCGGAAAGACCTGTCCGCAGACCCGGAGCGCTTCGCGCGCCACGCCAGGTGGCTGCTCGAGAACGGCTGTTCCGGCCTCGCGGCGTTCGGCACCAACAGCGAAGCCAACTCGCTTTCCGTCGAAGAGCGGACGACGCTGCTGGAATACCTGGTGGCGCACGGCGTGGCGGCCGCCAGGCTGATGCCGGGTACGGGTTGCTGCGCGCTGACCGATTCGGTGCGGCTCGCGGCGCACGCGGTGGGGTTGGGCTGCGCCGGAGTGCTGATGCTGCCGCCTTTCTATTACAAGGGCGTATCCGACGAGGGACTGTTCCGCAGTTTTTCCGAAGTGATCGAGCGGGTGGGCGACCCGCGGCTGCGGCTGTATCTGTATCACATTCCGCCGGTGGCGCAGGTCGGGATTTCGATTCCGCTGATCGAACGGCTGCTCAAAAGGTATCCGCAAACGGTGGCCGGGATCAAGGACAGCTCAGGGGACTGGAACAACACCAAAGCGGTGCTGCAGGCGTTCGCCAGTACGGGCTTCGAGGTGTTTGCGGGAAGTGAAGCGTTTCTGCTCGCCAATATGCGACATGGCGGGGTGGGCTCGATCAGCGCCACCGCCAACGTGAACCCGGCGGCGATCCATCAGGTCTTCGAAAACTGGCGCGAGCCGGATGCCGGCCGCATGCAGGAGAAGATCACGGCGACGCGCGCGGTGGTGCAGAAGTATCCGATGATTCCGGCGCTGAAGGCGATTGTGGCGCGGGGCTTCGGCGATGCGGAGTGGGCTACGGTGCGGCCGCCTTTGGTCGAACTGAGCGCCGGGCAGCGTGAGTCGCTGGCGGCGGAACTGGATGCGGATGGTTTCACGCTGGCGGGCTGACACGTTGAGGCAAAAGAGTGAGCCGCAGATGAACGCAGATTGAAAACAAATAAATTATCCGCGTTGATCGGTGTTCATCGGCGGCTCAAATTGGGTTTTTCAGAAGCCAGCTAATTCTCGGTCGGGGTCTTTTCCACGTGGTCGATGACGAGCTGCATAGTCATGGCTTTGCGCTGTTCCAGCTTGAGGCCGAGCGCCTGCACGGCCGCGAAGATCGACGAGGTGCCGCTGGGATCGGATGCGGCGACGCCCGGAGTACCTGCGCCGGGTACCGCCGGCATGTCCATGCCCGCGGCTCGCGCCATGGCCAGCAGTTCCGCCAGCGAGAAGTCGATTGATACCTGGTAGTAGCCCTTGAGGTCGGTCATATCCACAACCTGCCGCCCGCCTCCGCCGCTCGCCTGCGAGAATTGCGTCAACATGTCGGCGAATCCCGCCATTTGGAGCTGGGTGGCTTCCAAGTGCATCGACATGGTGGCGGGGTCCATTCTGTACTTCATGGAGCCCTTGACTCCCATATTCACCGTAGCGCTGCCGTCCTTGCCGACGGTCATGCGGACGGGCCCGTCGGGACCCTCCGTACTCATTTCGCCGGGTTTGAGGGGAGTGCTCTCGTCGATGGCCTCCGGCGCCGGAGATTCCTGCATCTTGGGCCCTCCCTTGGCAACTACCAGCGCGAGCACCGGGTTCTCCTTGGTGTCGCAACGCACAACCAGCTTGAAGCGATCTTCCAGCAGGGCCTGGAGCATTTTGGGAGCGTCGGCCTTGGTAGCTCCGTCGGGCAGCTTGGCGACGATGTCGAATCGCGTGGTTGCCATCCAATCCGGGCCGGTGATCTGATAAGGCTTCACCTTGTAGGCCATCGTGATCAGTTCCTTGAGCGCCATGTAGGTATATTCGGCCCTGGCGCCGTCGATATGCGCGCCGATCTTGGGCATCTGTCCGTTCTGGATTGCCTGCGCCATTTTCATCATGTCGATCGGGGCCGCCGGTTTGATGGACGCCACTTCGAAAGTGGGGGCAGTCTGGGCGAGCGCCACAATGGCCGTCAACGCCAGGCAGACAGTGAACCTTCGCACCGTTGTTCGCATCTTATCTTCCACTTTGGCGCAGTTCGCGCCGCGAAGCAAATGGCCGCCATAAAAAAGAACCGGCGATCCGACAGTAGCTCAATTCTGAGTGGGGAGCTTTCCAGGTGGTCGATCACCCGGGCGTCGACACGAGTGTCGACGCGGCACGCAGGAGTGCGTGCGCCACAGGCAACGAAATCTTCGCAGCGATCGGAGAAGGTGAGTTGGTGTAGTACAGTCACTTTCGGCCGAGCAGGCGGCGGAGGCGGTCGCGCCAGGAATAGCGCAGAATCGCGTGGCGATTCATTGCTTGCAGCGGCCAGCCGTCCGGCGAATGTTCGGCCGCACTGACGCGCCGGAAGAATGCGGTGCGAACGATGACTTCCTCCAGCGCCACGGCTGATTCCCGTTCCAGAAAACGGAACAGTTCGTAAACCGAAGGAATCTGGATATCGTCCATGACCAGCCATCCTCCCAGCCTGAGCCGGGGAAAGAGATACACGAACTCGAGTTGCGGCAGTGGATAGGCATGCGGGCCGTCGAGGAGCACCAGGTCCAGCTCGGCTGCAAACTGGTATCCAGGCACGGTATCCCTGGTTTCACCCTCGACGAAGGTCACGTTCTCGGAGCGAAGGTCGCTTTGCTGGCGCAATTCGGTGATGGTGCGGTTCTCGTCTTCAATGGCAAACGCGGTGTGGCAACCGCTGGCTTGCGATAGAACGATGGTGCTGCCGCCGCAGCCGGTTTCCGCGGAGGAGCGGAACGGACCGCGTTTCAGGATGCCGGCAAGAGCCGCGGGGGCCATGGCGTCCCACGGATGAAAAGCGCTGGCGCGCCGTATGAGGTCGGGATCGCGCATCCATCCCCATTATCCGCTCGAAAAAAGCAGAGCGGCCCTTGACACACGAACCGGTTCGTAGTAACTTTTTCGTAGGATGACTCTGAAACCGAACGAACCGCCGCGGCCCACCGAAGCCGAGCTGGAAATCCTGAGCGTGTTGTGGAGCCGCGGGCCGAGCACCGTGCGCGAGGTCCACGACGAGGTCTGCCGCCGCAAACCGACGCAATACACCACGGTGCTGAAATTCATGCAGATTATGGCGGAGAAGGGACTGGTGCGGCGCGACGAACGGGCGCGCGCGCACGTCTATCGGGCCAGCCGGCCGCAGGAGTGGACGCAGCGGCAGATCGCCGGCGACCTGTTGCAACGGGCCTTCGGCGGCTCGGCGAAGAGCCTCGTGATGGGGGCACTGGCGGCGCAGAAAGCCTCGCCGCGCGAGCTGGCGGAAATCCGCAAGCTGCTCGACGAATACGAGAAGGGGAGCAAATGAACGCACTCGAACTGTGGATTCACTCGGCCGGGGCCAAGGCCCTGGGCTGGACGCTGTTTCATTTTCTGTGGGAAGGCGCGGCGATCGCGGGGATGCTGGTGCTGGCGCTGGCCGTGCTGAAACATGCCTCGGCGCGTGCCCGCTATGCCGTGGCGTGCGCGGCGTTGCTGGGGATGGCGCTGGCTTTCGGCATCACGCTGGCGGTGGAGTGGCCGTGGGACGCCGGGCGGTTGACCATCGCGACGGATGGGCTGGCTGCTCTGACCGCGGGCGGCGGCGTGCTTAGGAATGGCGTCCGCGGCTCGGAATCCCGCTGGAGCGACGGCTTGGCGTGGGCGCCGGCGCTGTGGCTGGCGGGCGTGTTCGGCCTCTATTTCTACCGCCTGGGAAGCTGGATGGCGGCGCAGCGGCTGCGCCGGATGGGGACTTGCGCCGCACCCGAGGCGTGGCAGCGGCGGCTGCGGGAGCTGGCCGGCAGCATGCGAGTGGCGCGGCCGGTGGCGTTGCTGGAATCCTGTCTGGCGGATGTGCCGATCATGATTGGCTACCTCAAGCCGGTCATTGTCACGCCCATCGGGCTGCTGGCCGGGTTGCCGCCGGAGCAGGTGGAAGTCATCCTGCTGCATGAGCTGGCGCACATCCGCCGCGCGGACTACCTCATTAATCTGCTGCAGACCGGGATTGAGGGGCTGCTGTTCTACCATCCGGCGGTGTGGTGGGTTTCGGGAGTGGTGCGCGCCGAGCGCGAAAACTGCTGCGACGATGTGGTGGTGGAGCGGCAGGGGAACGCGCGCGAATATGCCGCCGCGCTGTTCACGGTGGAGCAGCAGCGCAGCCGCGCGCCGGAAGCCGCGCTGGCCGCGACGGGAGGCAGTTTGGCACGGCGCATCCGGCGACTGCTGGGGAAACCGGATGCTCGCGATCTTTCGCTGCCAGTGCTGCCTTCCGCGCTGCTGCTGGTTTCGATGGCGGTGGCGCTGGCGGCGTGGCAGCCGGCGCAGCCGCAGAGGCCGCCGGCGGCGATTGCGGCGACGCCGGAACCGGCGCCCGTACAGGAACCAATATCAGCGAGCCGTGCCGTCACCGGACTGGAGAAGGACAACTTCAAGGCCTACGACGACCAGGCCCAGCAGCCGGTCAAACCGCAGCCGGCGGTGCAACAGCACGAAGCGGCAACCGCCAGCAACACAACGTACATCATCACCGATGAGGAACGCGCCGCATTTATGCGCCTACAGGCGCCCGATGGCTCACTCTGGCCGGCCGCGCAACGGCAGTTTCTGAGCGATACGGTTTCCATCATCACGCCGCAGGAACGAACAGCCTACACGAGGCTTCAGTCCGACGAGGAGCGCGAAAAGTTCATCGAGCAATTCTGGGAGCGCCGCAATCCGGCTCCGGGCGCGGCTACCAATGCCTTCCGCGACGAGTATTACCGGCGGCTGGCCTATGCCAAAGCCAAGTATAGTGTGACCGCCGGAGACCAGGTGAAACTCAACACGATGGGCCGAGCGTACATACGGTTCGGGCCGCCGGACCAGATCGAAGACTACAGCGCCGACGCGCAGAATTCTTCGCAGGTCTGGCGGTACAACTATCTGGAAGAGTTCCACAGCAACGCCGAGTTGCAGTTCGTGCGGGTGGGCAACGACTATCGCGAACTCATCAAGCAGCCGCCGCCGACGGCGACGTTTGAAGGGGTGGGCGCAGCCGCCGACAACCTGGTGGACGCGCTCAACCGCGAAAGCCAGTCTGCCAGCGGGCCGGTGGGGAAGAGCGCGACGCCAGGGCTTCCGCGCCGGCATGCCTCCATCCAAATCTCGCCGGTGAAAGGCTCGGTGATACTTTCGGTTCCGCTCGATTCGCTATCCGGCAGGGTCGATTTTATCGGCGAGGTGCGGACGCGCCTGGATACGGGCGCGCCGGTCCTGACTGTGGCGAGGGTCCGCGATTATGTAGTGGTAACGGCCGGAGGCGCGTGGGAGTCGAGCTTCACGCTGGCGCCCGGTTCTTACGTTTGCCGCTTGCTGGTGAGAGAGGCTGCCAGCGGATTGATCTACACGGAAGAGATCAGTTTTGAGGTGAAGTGAATGCCCGCGGGTGGGAAGCGGATGGCGGTGGCGATGGCGGGGTGTTGTCTGGCATTCGGCCAGACGGCGTGGAAGTTTGAAGTGGCGTCGGTGAAACCGGCTCCGGTTGGCCAGCGGGGGCCATCGTCGACCATCGACCCGGGTATGGTCAGCTTCCGGAACACCAACCTCAAGAATCTGCTCATGCGTGCGTACGTGCTGAGGAATTACCAGATCCAGGGGCCGGGCTGGATCGACACGGAGCGCTACGACGTGGTTGCCAAGGTGCCCGAAGGCGCGCCGACGGACCAAGCGCCGGCAATGCTGCGGGATCTGCTGACCGCGAGATTCCAGTTGGTCACGCGCCGGGAAACCAAAGAAGAAGACGTGTTTGTGCTGAGCGTGGGGAAGAATGGGCCGAAGCTCACGAAGTCCCAGACGGAAATGCGGCCAGGGCCGGACTCAGCGCCGAATCTGCTGGCAAACCAGATTGAGTTCAACGCGGGACGGCTGTCGGTGCCGGGTGTGAGCATGGCGCACTTCGCGAATACGCTGGCGGGCCTGGTGGGGCGCCCGGTGCTGGATGAGACGGGGATCCAAGGTGTGTTCGACATCAGCCTGAATGTGCAGATGAGCGAGGTCTCGGCGATGCGCGCCGGAGCGGCTGCGGATGGCATGCAGGCGAGCGAACCGACCAACACACTGGCGGCGGCGATCAAAGAGATCGGGCTGAATTGGGGGACGAGGAAAGCGCCGATCGAGCACCTGGTGGTGGTAAGCGGGGTGAAGGCGCCGGTGGGGAATTAGCAAATTTTTCCTTGACATGGGGATTTATTAGTACTAAATAGTTAGTATGAGTTGGCGAGACTTGTCGCTCCTGGCGGGCGCGCTCAGCATTGTTCCGGCTTGGGGACAACAGCAGGCGGCCGCCACCCCGTCGTTTGAAGTGGCTTCAGTGAAGACGGCCGCGCCCGGATCTCGACCCTACCCCCGGCTGGATTTGGACCCGGGGCGCCTGTCGGCGCGCGCCGCCTCGCTGCGATACCTCATCACCGAGGCGTACGGGGTCGAGGATTACTGCGTCGTGGGTACATCCGGCTGGGTGGACTCCGATTTGTACACCATCACCGCCAGCTCCGCGCAGCCGGCCGACCACGCGCAGATGATGGCGATGCTGCGAAGCTTATTGGCGGAAAGATTCCATCTGCGGATGCAGCAGGAAGATCGCCAGATGCCCGTCTTCGCGTTGACGGTGGCCAAGGGCGGCTCCAAGCTGCAACCGCTGCGCGAAGGAGAAAGCGGCGTTCCGCCCGCGGCCATGTCGTCTTTCCCCGAGCGCGTGACTCTCCTGGTGGCAACCACAATCCCGGATCTGGTCAAGCACTTGAACACGCGGACCGGCGCCGCGTCGCTTGGCCGCCCGGTGGTCGACCAGACCGATCTGCGGGGCAAGTACAAAATCTGGCTCACCTTCGATAACGAAATGGACCCCGAGGGACGCGGCGGCAGATTCGACATCGACTATCCCTCGGCCCTATCGCAGCAATTGGGATTAAGGTTAGAGCCCAAGCGGTTGAGTATTCAGGTCTGGGTTGTGGATCAGGCGGAAAAGCCCGCGGACCGCTGACGCAAGCGCCTGATTTTTTGCACAAAAAAGAGAAGTGGCATTTCAAACGCGAACGGGTGTCCATAAGCACAAGTGTCTGGTGTTCCGTGACAAATTCCAATTCAATAAAGTGCCGACTGAAAACTAACCCGCCTATCTCAGCCGCGGTGACCCGGCGCAGATGGTTAACTCAGTAGCTTTTCCAACTCTTGCTGGGTTACGCCTTCGACTTCCACCACTTTCATGCGGCTGGTCGAGCCCCTGAGAATGCGCACGCGGGATTTCGCCACGCCTGCCAGTTCCGCGAAGAAGCGTAAGCACTCTTCGTTGGCTTTGCCGTCCACCGGCGGCGCGGCCAGCGCCAGCTTCCAGGCATCGCCCAGGCGGCCCGCGAGCGCGGTGCGACGGGCGCGCGGGTGTACTTTTACCGTGAGACGCGCCATTCCACTTTTGCCCTGAGGTTCGCGACGCCGGCCGCCACGCGAGTATCCACCACTTCGAAGGCGATGGCGTCGTCGAGCCAGTCGTGGCTGGAGCCATCGGGATTCTGCGTGGCCACAGTGAGAGTGTACTGCTGCGGCGTGAGCCAGCACTCGATGGCGAAATCGACCTCGAGCTCATCACCCTCCTGGAAATTGCCCAGCTCCGCGTGTTCGAGGCGCGTATTGGTGCCATACACGTCCATGCCGATGCGGGTGCGGATGAGAATGCCCACCATGGGGTCCGAGATGGGCCGCCGGAAACGCGAGCGCACGCGCACGGTGATGGGCTCGCCACTGGCTAGGGAGGCCACGGCGGCGCCGCGCGCGTTGAGCAGGCGGACGTCCAGGATCTCGCTCGAGCCATCGCCGTGGCGGAAGCTGGAACGGACGCGGTCTTCCTTTTTTTTCTGAGGCTCCTGTTTTTCGAGCACTAAGCCGATATAACGGTTGATGACGTCGCTGGGCGTGCCCTCGGCGGCAATCCGCCCGCCCAGCAGGAGGATGGCGCGGTCGGAGAGTTGCTTCACCAGACCGAGATCGTGGGAGACGAAGAGCACGGTGATTCTGCGCTCGCGCAGCTCCTGGAACTTGCGCACGCAGCGGTTGGCGAAGACCGCGTCGCCCACGGCCAGGGCCTCGTCCACGATGAGGATGTCGGGGTCTACGTGGATGGCGGTGGAAAATGCCAGACGCACGTACATGCCGCTGGAGTACTCCTTGACCGGGCGGTCGATGAATGCGCCGATCTCGGCGAAGGCTTCGATGGAAGGCATGGCCTGGCCGATTTCGGCGCGGCTCAGGCCGAGGATCTCGCCGTTGAGATAGACGTTTTCGCGTCCGCTGAATTCGGGGTTGAAGCCGGCGCCCAGTTCGAGCAGCGCCGCGATGCGGCCGTGCGTGACCACGCGCCCGGTGGTGGGCTGTAAAATTCCGCTGACAATCTGGAGCAGGGTGCTCTTGCCGCAGCCGTTCGGGCCCACCAGGCCGAGCATCTCTCCTTTCTCCAGGTGGAAGCTGATGTCGCGCAGCGCCCAAAACTCGGCGTGGCGCTGGCGCGCGCGGGGCAGCATCTCCCGCAACCGGTCGGCCGGACGGTGATAGAGGCGGTAAAGCTTGGAGACGTTCTGGACCAGGACCAAATTAGATTCTAATCTGTCGGGAGATAAACTTGCGGCTCGACTCGCCGATGTTGCAGGTAGCTCCTCCTTATCTCGTCCTCCGCCTGACCGTGCCCCAGAAGTCACCGAAGTCCGGACCGGATGGAGAGTTCGACCGAAACGGCTTCGCCAGGACCGACGCGCACTGAGGTTCCTTGGGACGCGAGGCTGCGAAGTGTGAGCGGAAAGTCGAGCGCGTTGAAATCGAACGAGTTTGATGCTACCGCATAATAGTCACCGGGCCGAATGTCGGATATCTCGAACCGGCCGTCTTGATCGCATTGGGCCGGTGGCGGTGCGCCACACCGGTCCAGTCTACGAGAAGTCCTTAGCGGTTATCTGAACACGGATTCACGCGCATCAAGACATTTTCGGATAGCAGTGCTACCGGGCGTCTGGCATGACCGCGTAATAGCCCTGGCGCGCCGGAACACTCAAGTTCGCATTGGCGACTTTGACTTCCAAGCGGCGATAGGATCCGTCCCGGAGGTTGTTGAGGGGGGTAAAGCCGATGGCGTATTGATTGCGCATTTCGTCCTGTATCTGCGAGAAGATCATCTCCAGCGAGTTCTTGCGCTCCACCTTGTAGACATGGCCGCCGGTCACATCGGAGAGCTTGTGGAGGGTGGCGTTTCCGAGGCCATCCACGGACGAATCGCAATAGATATTGGGATCGTAGTACTGGATGCTGTAGACGGCGGCGTCGGCTCTTAGCGCCGCCTGAACAGCAACGTCGATTTTCAGCCGGCTGCCTTGGTCCACGCCGTCGGTGAGGATGATGAGCATCTTGCGCCCGGGCTGGCGCCTGAGTTTCTCGCCTGCGGCCAGGTAGACCGCTTCGTGCAGCACGGTTCCGCGCGCGTTCGAGACGGTGGAAAGCTGATAGCACCCGGCGGGGTTCGATCCAGGGTCCGTATTGGGAGGCAAATTCGAGGCCGGCTGGCCAAGCTTCACGCCGGCTGCGCCCGAGTAAATGCCGAAGGTCGGCTGCGCCACCAGTTTCTCTAGCGCCTTGGTCAGTTGCCGGGGGGAGCTGGTGAAGTCCTGAAGCAGGGCGGAGTCGGAATCGAAGCTCACGAGGAAGGCTTTGTCCTCCTTACCCACCACCTGGTAGAAGAACGTCCTGGCCGCAATGCGCTCGGTGCCGATCAGGTCCCACTGGCTGCCACTGGTGTCCACCAGCATTCCGATGGTGAGCGGGAGATCGGTCTCACGCCGGAAATACCGGATGGGCTGCTCCTTGCCGTCTTCGAGGACGTTGAAATCCTCTTTCTTGAGATCGGGGATCAGGCGGCCGTCCTTATCGCGGACGGTGGCGATGATGTTGACCACATCGACATCCACGCGGAACGTCGGCAAATCCTGGGGTGGAGAGGGCTGGTCTTGGGCAGGAGCTGCGGCCAGCAGGAGCAGGCCGGCACTGGAGAGGACAATTGCCCAGGTCCGCACTTTGGGCTCCAATTCTGATTCAGGGTACCACCGCCGAATATCCGCAGACAAGACTACCTGACGCGCCGGACGCGAGCGCCGCTCGCCTGGGGCGATTGGAAATCGTTCCGCCGGTTGAAAACCGGACATACAAACTAAATTATGTTCCGATGAATGCAGCCGAAACCCCGGAAGAGAAATTGTACCGGCAACCGTCCTGCTCCAGTGGCCGCGTAACGGCCTACTCGTGGACTGGTGGGTCGCAATTGGACAGCAGGGCTGGGAACGATATATGGACTCCGGAAAAGTGCCGCCATTAACCGGCAATTTTGGACTTCGAGTGCCCACTTTTCCCCAAAGGCCTCTTTTGTCACAACTGGCGGCTAATGCCTAAGAGATACGAACAGGGGCTTCTAAACCAAGATCAGCGGCGCCCTCGCGCAGTTCGGCCTCGAAGACGCGGCATAGTGGGGGCGGGGGAGGCGCTGCCGTCTCCCCCACAATTGCCGGCGGAGCGTATAGTGAGGAAAGGATGCGCCCGGCATGGTTCTGTATCCCGCTGGTCGCGGCGCTGGCGTGGGGTCAGATGCCGTCGGAGCAGGAGACTGTGGCGGTGGTGGAATTGGCTCGCAAAGCGGCGCTGAGTTATGGCCAATTGCTGCCGGACTTTATCTGCACCGAGGTGGTCCACCGCGATCTGCACCCGGACGGCGAGTCGAGGACGCATGATACCCTGACCATCAAGCTGAGCTACTACCAGCACCATGAAGACCACCAATTGCTGTTGATAAACGGTGAGGCCACCAGCCTGGACTACACCATGCTGAACGGAGCGGTTCCGGTCGGCGAATTCGGCGCCGCCCTGCTGGAGATATTCGACCCGGCTTCGCACACGGAATTCACGTGGGAGAAATGGACCCAGGACCACAAGCGCCCGGCGGGGGTGTATGCATACCAGGTTAGCGCGGCAAACTCGCGCTACACGCTCACTTACCGGGCGGGAACAGGGCAGCATCAAGTGCTCGTCGGATTCCATGGAGTCGTGGAAGCGGACCGCACCACCGGCGAGGTGCTCCACTACACCTACGTCGCCGATAGGCCTCCCAGGGGGTTCCCGGTTCGGTCTTCGGCAACCAGCGTCGACTACGACCGTGCCAATATCGACGGTGTAGAATACTTGCTGCCGGCGGTTTCCGAAACCCAAATGAGATCGCTGGATGGCTGGGCGCTGAACCGGGCGGAATTTCGGGAGTATCGCAAGTTCTCCGCAGACTCCAAGGTGACGTTCGGAACGGGGAAGTAGCTTCGACGGAACAGAGCCGAAGCCGGCGAGCCCTTCATTAATAGTAGCCGCCCGAGTTCTTCCCAATCTGCGTATTCGTGCCTATTCCTTGGCGACTCACCGTTTTTGCCGGTGATCTTCTAGAGTGGGCCGAAGCGTGCCGCTGGGCCACTGGGGAGGTAGATCCCGTGATATGCCCCTCGCGGCAGCATGCAACCAGCAATCTTCGACCACTTGGCCCCGTAGTCGACAACCCCCCAATGTGCCGCCCTACTGGTCCCTCAGCGCGGCCGAGGGCTCGATGCTGGTGGCTCGTCTGGCTGGGAGCCAGCAGGCCAGCAACGCCACCAGCGTCAGGATGGCCGGCACCAGCACAAATGTGATGGTGTCGCCCGGGCCGGCGGTGAACAACATGCTCTTCACAGCCCTCGAAGCCACCATGGCGATGGCTGTCCCTACCAATACCCCGATCGCCACCAGGCGGATGCCTTCCCGAACCAGCATCAGTTGCACATCCATGGCCGTCGCGCCCAGGGCCATGCGGATGCCGAACTCGCGCACGCGTTGGGTCACCGAATACGACACCACCCCATAGATGCCGATGCTGGCCAGCACCAGCGCCAGGATTCCGAACAGACTCAATAACGCCGCGGAGAGCCGCTGCGCCCATACCGACTGCTGGATGGTGGAGTGGATCGACTCCGCTTGCAACAACAGGTTCCGGTCGAGGTTCTGCACCTGGCGCCGCACCGCGCCCAGGACGGCGTCGGGATCGCCTGCCGTCCGGAAGTAGACCACCGCGGTGGGGAAATAGTGTTGCACCATCGAGAGGTAGACAAACGGTTGCGGCTTTTCGCCGAGCGACTGGTAGTTGGCGTTGGCCGCCACGCCAACCACTTCGGAGGGCTGGGTGTCGCCGAAGAACCGCACGCGCTTGCCAATGGGATCTTCGCCCGGCCAATAGAAACTCGCGGCCGCGTCATTGACAATCGCTTCGTTCGGACCGGTGGGGCCGTCCTGGAGGCTGAAATCGCGGCCGCGGAGCAGGGAAGTCCCCACGCTCTGGAAGTACCCGGGCCAGGTGAAGCCGGCCAGAATGATCCGGCCGGCGCCGGCCTCCTGGCCATCCAGTTCCATGGTGCGGGAAAGCGAAACGTGGAAGGGCCAGTCTTTCGCCAGGGTAGCGCTCACGACGCCGGGCACGGCCGCCACGCGCTGCAATACGCGCTGCTCGAAATCGCGGCCGCGCGCCTCGTTGTAGCCCTGGTCGGCCACGTTGAAGACGACGATCCCCAGGTGCGCCGCATCGAAGCCGGGCTGGAAGCGATCGGCATTGCGCAGGCTGCGCACGAACAGTCCGGCCCCCACCAGCGCCACCAGTGAGAAGGCCACCTGCCCCATTACCAGCAGCGAGCGGGCGCTCCATGGACCGCCCGGAGAAACCACTTTGCCGGTCCGTTCTTTGAGATCGCTGGCGAGGTCGCTGCGGGTGGCGCGCAACGCCGGCAGCAGCCCGAACAGTACGCCCGTCACCACCGACACCGCCAGGGTGTAGGCCAGCACCGTACGATCCAACGCCAGGTCGACCGCCGCGAAACGGAACATGGGCGGCCGCAGCGACCACAGCGCGTCTCGCGCCCATACCGCCAGCAGCAGACCCGCGGCGCCGCCTACCACCGCCAGCAAGAGGCTCTCGGTCAGCAGTTGGCGGATCAGCCTGAAACGGCTTGCGCCCAGCGCCAGCCGCACCGTGATCTCTTTGCCGCGGGCGGCCGCCCGCGCCATCAGGAGGCTGGCCACGTTGCCGCAGGCGATCACGGCCACTATGCCGGAGACGATGAGCAACAGCAGGCTGGCGTCGTTGATCTGATGGCGATTCGAAGCTGGGATGGCCGCGTCGGTTACCGATGTGAGGGAAACGCGGCGGCCCTGGTTGTCTTTCGGAAAGCGCTGCGCCAGGTCCTGCGCGATGCCAGCCAGATCGCCTTGGGCCTGCGCCATGCCAACTCCCGGCTTCAGCCTCCCGACCATCGAGAACAAAAGGGCTCTCCGCTGATTCACCAAGGCTGGCGCCGGATACACCTGCGGGTACATCATGAACGGCACCCAGATTTCGGTGGCGGTCAGGGTGTCGATTCCTTCGAACCCTCGCGGCGCCACGCCCACGATAGAATAGGCCCGGCCGTTCAGCCCCACGGTGCGCGAAGCGACGTTGGGGTCGCCCGCGTACTCGCGCTGCCAGAACCGGTAACTGATGACCGCCACGGGGGAGGCGCCGGGGCTCGAATCTTCCTCCGGCAGAAAGCCGCGGCCCACCACTGGTTTCACACCCAAGGTGGAAAAATAATTCGCCGTAGCGATTTGCCCCATGATCAGGCGCGGCTCCGCGCCACCGGTGAGGTTGAGGCCCACGCCGGTGTACAGCATCAGGGAAGAGAAGGCTTGGTTATGGCTGCGATACTCCTGATAATTCGGAAAGGAGGAGCCCCAGTTGCCGGGAATGCGCGCGTCGAGGGTGTAAACTTCCACCAGGCGGGCCGGGTCGGCGACGGGCAGGGGCCGCATCAGGACGGCGTGAACCAGAGTGAAAACCGTGGTGTTTGCGCCGATTCCCAATGCCAGAGAGAACACGGCGGCGGCGGTGAAGCCGCGATTTTTCGCCAACGCCCTCAGGCCGTAGCGAAGGTCTTCGAGAAGCCCCTTCATCCGTTACAGTAGTAACCAGGATAGTACATGGCACCGACTCCCGTAAGCGCGATCTTCGGCGCTGGCTTCACGGTCGCGGTCTCGATGGCCCTCGGTTTTTTGCTTCTGGGGTGCTTGCGGCTGCAGTTTCACCGGACCGAAGCTGCGCTATTGGCCTTCGTCTCCGGGTCGGCAAGTCTGAGTCTGGGCGTGTTCTTCCTGTGCCTGGTGCACCAGGCGCGGCCGGTGGCGTTCGCCTTCCTGGGAGCGGCGGCCATCGGCTGCGCCATCTGGCAGGCACGGAAACAGCCGGAGCGTGCGGCCCTTCCTGAGATGCCGGCAGTTTGGCGCGCCCTGTTTGGGGTCGTCATGCTGGCATTCTTCCTCTGTTACTTTATTAATGCCATGGCGCCGGAAGTCAGCCCCGATGGCAGCGGTTATCATCTGGGCAACGTCGCGCGGTACGTGCGCAACGCCGGATTCGCCTGGGACTTCCACAGCATCTATGCGTCGCTCTCGCAAGGGATGGAGATGTTGTTTCTGGTTGCCTTCAGCTTCGGAAAACACTCCTCCGCCGCACTGGTCGAGGTGGCCTTTCAGGTGGCGCTGCCGTTGCTGATGGTTTGTTATGGCCGCCGATTCGGCTTTCCGCGCGCGGCGGCCTTTGCCGCCATCCTGACTTTTGCCTGCCCCGTTGTGGGAATCACCGGGTCGTCGGCGTATGTCGATGTCGGCATTGCAACCTTGCTTTTTGCAGTGTTTTATTTGCTTCAAGTGTGGAATGAAGAAAAGTTTATTAATCTATTGTTTCTAATTGGCTTATTGTGTGGATTTTGCTATGCGCTGAAATACACGGCAGGGGTAGTGTTACCCTTTGCGATGGGGTTTGTTTGGTGGCGGCGGGCGGGGCGGCGGGTGCCCATACTTTTGCTAGGGGCCGCTATCCTCATTACCCCGTGGGTTTTGCGCAACTGGCTCTGGCTGGGCAATCCGGCCGCTCCGTTTCTGAACCATTGGTTTCCCAATCCCTACTGGACGGATCGTCTGGAGGGGAGTTACCTCTCAGGGCTGGCGCACTATCCGCATGTGAAGTCATACCTTGATATCCCACTGCAACTCACAGTAATTGGCGGGCTTGTTCCTGGTTTGCTTGGCCCCATCTTCCTCTTGGCGCCGATTTCGCTGCTGGCCCTGCGCCAGTCTCAAGGCCGCCGCCTGTGGCTCGCCGGCGCGGTGTTCGCGATCCCGGCCTTATTCAATACCGAGGTCCGCTTCCTGATCCCTTCGGTTCCGTTCTTTGCCCTGGCGATGGGGCTGGCGCTTGAGAATTCCTGGGGAGTCCTGCCTGTGTTGGCGGTATTCCACGCCGTGATTTCCTGGCCGAGCGTCCTCGATGTCTACTGCGATCCGAACGCCTGGCGCATCCGCGGCCTGCCGGTGCGCGCCGCTTTGCGCCTCGAGCCGGAATCCAGTTATATTGCGGCTCATATTGGCGACTATGCTCTGAAGCCGGCCATCGAGCAGGCTGTCCCGCCGGGTGAACGAATCTTTTCCTTTGCCGGACGGCCCGCGGCTTATCTCGACCGCGACATTATTGTGGGCTACGAATCTTCGCTCGGCGAACAGGTAAGCCAACTGCTGGAGCGGCACGCCACCCAGGAAGTGAAGGCGCTGGGGATTCGCTATTTGTGGATCAACCATTCCGACGCTCTGGCGGCGGGTATGAGGAGCGATCCGAAGTCGTGGGGCATCAGGCAGTTGGCAGAGGCAAATGGAACCACTTTCTACCGCATCGAATAGCGCCAGGGCTAGGGTGGCGCTGGTGGCGCTGGTGGCCGTGTTCACGGGCGAAGCCTGGCTGGCCGCCGCCCGCCCGATTACTCCGGCGGAAGCCTTGGCCTACGACCGGTTCGTGCGGCCGCCGATGCGCGAGACCCTCCACCAGCCCAGCCGCAACCCGGACGTTCTCTATACCTTGCTGGAAAAGAGGAGCGTGGGGCTGTTCCGCGTGTCCGAGTTTTCCATCCGGCTGCCGGCGTTGCTCGCCGGTGGATGGTATCTTTGGGCTATCCGGCGACTGTGCCGGCGTTCGTTGCTGGTGGTGGCGTTGGCGGTTGCACCCCTGGCGTGGCAATGCTTCTCCACCGCCAACGGGCTCGGTTTGGCACTGGCGCTGGCGGCCTGGGCTCTTGAGGCCGTCCCAAAGAAACTGAACTGGGCCGGTGTGTGTCTCGGTCTGGCGGTGGCGGCGCACCTGCCGTTCGCCATCGCGGTCGCGATGATAGCGGCGATGATCGTGTGGCGGAATTTCCGGTGGGATCGGGCGGTGGAAGGCTTCCTGATTCCGGCCTTGGTCGCGGCCTTTCTTCTCCTGGTGCTGCCGTTGAGCCTGGCTCCGGACACCCCCTCGGCGCCGCCCGAACTGACTTCGGCCGAGGTGAAGGGCGTTCGCGCGGCGGTCGAAGTGCTGCGCCGGGAGAGTGGGACGAAGCCCATTCAGGTGGGGGCGAGCGCGGCGGTGGCCCCCGTGCTGCGCTTTTACCGGGCGCGATTTCGTCTGGCGAGCTGGCAGTTTTCCGATGGCAGCGCCGACTATTATGTGCTGCCGGCATCCGCCGCCGGGCTCGCTGGTCATGGGCAACTAGTTGTGCTGCATCGGGATGGCGGCATCGTACTGGCTCAGTAGAGCCATGATGGAACGCAGCCAGGGGTGGTGGTTTTCGGCCACCCCAACAGGCCGGCAGCCCAAGAGAACCCATTCATTTCAAAAGAGTTCTGGTTTGGCACGCACCGTGCCATAAGAGTGGCGTAGTTGACGAGGCTTGCCATGAAACGCATATTCCATCTCCGGCGCCTGGTCTTGACGGGCGCAGTGCTCTGGATGGCCAGCGCCACGACGCCGGCGCGCGCCCAGGATCCCGACGATTTGAAGCGCGGCGTAGCTCGCATCAGTTTGATCAATGGGGACGTCTCGGTGCGGCGAGGCGACTCGGGCGAATGGGTAGCGGGCGTGATCAACGCTCCGCTGCTGACCGACGATCGCATCGCGACCGGCGCCAATTCCCGCTCGGAAGTGGAGTTCGATTCTTCCAATGTGCTGCGCATCGGCGGCAACGCCGAAGTGCGGCTGGCCCAACTGGAGTCCGGCATTTATCATCTGGAAATCGCCAAAGGCACGGTCACCTACCGCATTTTGCATGCCTCCACGGCCAGCGCCGAACTGGATACGCCTAGCGTTTCGGTGCGGCCCTCGCGCGAGGGCAGCTACCGGATCAGCGTCAACGACGCCGGCGAGACCGAAATTACCGCGCGGGCCGGCGACGTGGAAGTCTTCACGCCGCGGGGTTCGCAATGGGTTTATAACGGACAGACCATGATGGCGCGCGGCAGCGCATCCGACCCGGAATTCCAGATGGTGACAGCCCTCTCTTACGACGATTGGGACCGCTGGAATGACAGCCGGGATCGCGGTCTGCTGCAATCGACCAGCGCTCAATATGTTCCGCAGGGCGTCTATGGCACGGAAGATCTGGATAATTCCGGCACCTGGACGAATGTGGCGCCGTACGGCAACGTGTGGCGTCCGACGGTGGTGGCCGGCTGGTCGCCTTATCGCTATGGCCGCTGGGTCTGGGAAGATTGGTATGGATGGGTTTGGGTGAGCTACGACTCCTGGGGCTGGGCGCCGTATCACTACGGGCGCTGGTTCTATGATGCCAGCTTCGGTTGGGCGTGGTATCCCGGCGCTTTCGGCATGCGCCATTATTGGTCGCCGGCGCTGGTCGGGTTCTTCGGATTTGGCCGTGGCGTGGGCTTTGGCGTGGGACTTGGATACGGGAGTATCGGATGGGTGCCGCTGGCTCCATTCGAAGCCTTCCATCCCTGGTGGGGCCGAGGCCTTAACGGCGCCGGAAGCTTCAACCGAGGGATTAACATTACCAGCGTAAATGTCACCAGCGTTTATAGAAATGCGCGCGTGGCCAATGGCATTGCGGCCGTCCGCGCGGAGGACTTCCGCAACGGGCGGTTCGGCGGCATCCAGCGCGTATCCGGAGCGCAGGTGGGCGTGGCGGGGTCGATTCGCGGGCAGATGCCGGTGGGTCCCAGCGCGGCCGGCCGGCAGTTTTCGGACCGGCAGACGGCCAACGTTGCGCATTCGAGCGACAACATGCATTTCTTCGGACAGCAGACCCCGGGGCAAGGCGGCAGATCGGCCGGGCAGGGAACTGTGAGCCGTCCCGCGGGTGCGGCTCAGAATCAATCGGGATTTCGCCGGTTTGGCGAGCCTGGCGTGAGCGGCGCGGCCCAGAGTTCGCGGCCGGCACAGACGTCGGGCGGCAACCAGACGCCCGCAGCCCGCACCGAAGGCTTCCGGCGGTTCGGCGAGCCGGGTTCGACCCAGCCGGCGGCGCAGCGGCCGGCGACGAACCAGAACCAGCGGACCAACGGCTGGAATTCTTTCGGTACGCCCGGGTCGAGCACGCCGTCACGGCAGCCGTACAATCCGCCGAGCCAGAACAGCCGGCCCGACCAGAGGCAGACGCAGGCGCAACCGCTGCGGCAGCCGAGTCCCAATTACAGTGCGCCGCGGCAACAGCAGTCGAGCCCCAGCTATAGCGCGCCGCGTTCCGCGCCGGCTTCGAATGGAAGCAGCCATCCGGCCTCCAGCGGCGGTGGTGGTGGTCACACGAGTTCCAGCAGCGGCAGCCGGGGCGGTGGTGGAGGCGGTCGCCGGCGGTAACGAGTTTCCTTTCGTGGAAAGCAGTTAGTTTCTTCCCTTAGGCCCGGTCCCCATTCAGCGGGTGGCCGGGCCGTTTTTTGGGGGAGTAGGTCGGGATCTCTTAATAAGTTTACATAATATTCGTTATCAGAAGTGGAGTCAAAGCGTTTGACCTGCTGAATTCCTGCGACACCTCTGCTTCTCCGCCGCCCGCCAACCGCCGAGAGCACCGCATGACCACCCTGCTCACCGCCCCGCGCTCACCCTCGGGGCGACGTGATCCAGATCCGCCCGTTCACCGTTACCTTTCATGTGAGCTCCGGATTCAGACCCTCGCTGCGGTAGGCCTCCAGCAGCGCGCCCTCGGCGGGGCCGTGGATCGGCGGGTGGCAGCGGTTCCCTTCCTCAAATTCCGCCAACATCCGAAAGCGCTCCAGCAAACGGGGGCTTTGGAAGACGCCGCCGACATAAGCCACCTCGACGGCATCGCCGGGTGCCCAGAGTTGGCCGCGGACGGCGGCGGCCAACAAGGCCAGGTCCTGGGCGGCGCGATCCAGGATCTGTAGCGCCACGGCGTCGCCGTTGACGGCGGCGGCGTCCACCAGCGGAGCGAGCGTGGCCACGCGCGAACGCGGCCACGCGGGACTGTAGAAATCGTGCAACGCCTGGTTGGCGCTCTGGACACCCGTCGCTTCCAGAAGCGCCTGGCGCAAGGCCGTCGGAGGGCCCCAGCCTTCTTCCATGCGGAGCGCGGCGCGGGTGGCCTGGCGGGCGATGTCGAATGCGCCGGCCTCGTCGCCGAAAACGTAGCCCCATCCGCCCGAGCGCGCGGCGCGTCCGGCGGCGTTGCGGCCGAAGGCGATGGATCCGGTGCCGGCGATCACCACGATTCCCTGCCCTGTGGCGGTGGCTCCGGCCAGAGCGATCGCAGCGTCGTGGGTCACCAGGAGCCGGCCGGTGCGCAGCACGCCGGCGAGGATGGCTTCCTTGTCGTCCGGGCCGCCGCTCATGCCGAAACAGGCGGCGCGGAAGCTCACGGTAGTGGAATCCAGGCCGGCCTCGCGGCAAGCGGCTCCGAGGCTCTCCGCGACGGCCCGCTCGAGTTTAGCGCGGCCCTCGGCGGCGGCGGCATGGTTGCAGGGTCCACCGTCGCCGCGGCCCATGATGCGGCCGTGCTTGTCACCGATTAATGCAGTCGTGCCGGATTGCCCGCCATCCACGCCCAAGTAGAATTGCATTCCAGTTGGGATTGTAGCAGCGGGACAAAAAAGACGTGGGCGGCCGGGTGTTGCCCCGGCCGCCCGGAGTGGAAGGAATCTGGCGGGTTAAGTCTTCTTGGCGGGCGGCTGTTCTACCTGGAGGTTGTTGACGACGGGGCCGAAGCTCATCCCGGCGGCGGAAGCCCGGACTCCGGCGAGATCTTTGTCGAATTGGTTGGCCACCACGCCCTCAAGCCGCACGTGGCCATTCTCGACGATGATGTGGATGGGCGGCGCCGCCTGCATGGCGTACCGCGTGAAATTGGCGTTGCCGTAGATCGCGCGCGCGACGAGCATACGCAACCGGTCGTCTTGGGTGGATAGCGGCAGCACTTCGATGGCGTCTTTGACGTTGGCGACACCCGGCAGGTTGCGCACTATCTTTTCGATGTCGGATTTCTTATAAGGTTGACTTACGTCGCCGTTCAACTCGACAGTGCCGTCGGCAACGCGGAAAGTAACATTGTCCCAGATGGTGTACCGGGGGTACATCAGGATCTCGTGCCGGACTTTGGCAGCGAGATCGTTATCGGTGGCGGGCGTACCGGCGGCCGTTTTGTCGGCCACTCCGGCGCATACCAGCAGCGCCGCAGCCATGAGCGACCGTTCCCACATTCCGGATTTCATCTCTCTCTCCTCCTGCACTTACTTACGTATGGGAGGTCAATCCGGTTTAGGCTGCTTTGTAAAAAGAGAGTAAATGCGAGGTAAGTTCGTTTTGCGGCAAACCAACTGGTAGCGCCGGCGGTCTTGCCGCCGGTGTCTTGTGCGCATGCTGCGATTAGTTGTCGGTCGGCGTCTTCTCCAGATGATCCACCACGATTGTCGCCACGGGCGCTTTGCGCGCCTCCAGCTTCAATCCGGCCTTATCGAGGGCTCTGAAGATCCCGTCCCCGAGAGGATCGGGCGGTGGTCCTGTGCCGGCTGCCGGGTATGCTCGCCGTTCTAGTTTCTGACAATCCCGTTTGGTCCGATGTGGGGCAGCCTATTCAGGTTGCGGACCCGCTTTCCAGCGGGTCCGTGGAGTTTCTACATTTTCAAGTTCCGTTAAGACCAACTGGTAGCGCCGGCGGTCTTGCCGCCGGTGTTCGACCGGCTGAAAGCCGGCTGCGGGCAGGATTGCCCGCCCCGCAATTGTTGCCAATTCTTGCAGGAGACACCACGCTACGCCGTCTTGTCTTTGGAGTAACAGAGTGAATCGAGCTTACATTCGGCGCATTTGGGGTTGCGGGCCTGGCACAGCGCGCGGCCGTGCAGGATTACCTGGTGCGAAAAGAGAATCCACTTGTCGCGCGGGACGATGCGCACCAGGTCCTGCTCGATTTTCACCGGGTCGGTCTGTTTCGTGAGGTCCAGCCGGCCCGCGATGCGCTGCACGTGGGTGTCCACTACCACGCCCGAAGCGATGCCATAGGCGGTGCCGAGCACCACATTGGCGGTCTTGCGCGCGGCGCCGGGGATGGAGAGCATTTCTTCCATGGTGCGCGGCACGCGGCCGCCGAAATCGGCGATCACTTTCTTAGCGGCGCCGGCGATGGATTTCGCCTTGTTGTTGAAGAAGCCTGTGCTGCGGATATCCTGCGCCAGCACTTCGGGGCGGACCGCGGCGAAATCGGCCGGGGTGGGATATTTTGCGAAGAGCCCCGGGGTGACTTCGTTGACGCGCTTATCCGTGCACTGCGCGGAGAGGATGGTCGCGACCAGCAATTCCCAGGGGTTGTGATGATGGAGCGCACAGGTGGCCGCGGGGTACATTTCGTCCAGGCCGGATAGAATGGCAGCCAGGCGGGCGCTGCGCTCGGCTGCGGTCTTGGGACGAATCACGTTACGCTGTGGTTGGACATGCGCGCGCGTCTTCTTTTGCTGGCCGCTGGGTTGGTTGCGTACGGCGCTTCGCTCGGTTCGGGCTTTCACTTTGACGATTATGCCACTTTCTCCGGGCCGCTTTTGACGCCTGGGCGGGCGTGGCTGGCGGCTGGGGTGCTCACCAGAATCAGCTTCTGGCTGAACTACCAGGCCGGTGGCGTGGCGGCGCTGTGCCATGCGTTCAACCTGGGATTGCATTTGGGAGCGGTGCTGCTGCTGTATGAGTGCGTGCGGCGGCTGGAAGGCGAACCAGCGGCTTTCATTGCGGCGGCTATCTTTGCGGTGCATCCACTGCAGGCCGAGGCCGTGAATTACGTTTCGGCGCGCGGCTTTCTGCTGGCGGCGACGCTCTTGCTGGCGGCGCTCGCAAGCTGGCTGAGAGGCCGCGAAAAGAACGGTTGGCGGGCGAAAGCGCCTGCCCCACTGTTCCTGGCCGCGATGCTGCTGGCTAACGGCCAGTGGACGCTGCACGCGGCTCGGGGAGTTCACCCGGCGCGGTACTGGCTGGCGCAGGGCGTGGTGGCCTGGCGATACCTGCGGCTGCTGGTGGCGCCTTGGGGGTTCACGGTGGACCCGGATGTGCGGGAGCCGACGGCCGGACTGGCAGTGGCCGCATGGGCCTTGTTGCTGCTGGCGGCTGCGGCGCTGTGGCGCTGGAGAGCCAAGAGCCCGGCCATCCGGTGGGCTTTTGCCGGCTTGATCCTCATGATTGGCAGCGCGCTATTTCCGGCGCGGGACCTGGCGGCCGATTACCGGACGTATCTGCCAATGATTGGCTTCTCCGCGGCGGCGGGAATTCTACTGGGGCGGGTGAAGCCTCGCGGGGCGGCGATTGGCGTGGTGCTGCTGCTGACGGCGGCGGGCGCCGCGCGAACCTGGGTATGGCTGTCGGACGAGCGGCTGTGGCGCGAAGCGGTGCGGCGCGCGCCGGAAAAGGTTCGACCCAAAATCCAGTTGGCGCATGCCGTGCGGGCGGCCGAAGCGCTCGATCTGCTGGGCCAGGCGCGCGAGCTGGATCCTCACGATCCGGACGTGCCGGCGGCAATCGGAAAGGTGCTATTGGACGAAAGGCAACCCGACGCGGCCCTCACGGAGTTCGGGCGCGCGCTGGCGCTTGATCCGGGCAGCGCCGTCAACCTCAACAATCGCGGCGTGGCACTGGCGGAGATCGGTCAGACGGAAGCCGCGCGCCTGGATTTTGAGCGGGCACTCGCGATCGATCCGGATCTTGCCGAGGCTCGCGAGAATCTCAATAAGTTACCGGCCCGGTGATTTGCACGTCCACGGTGATGTTTTGCCAGTCGGGCAATTCAATGAATTTGAGTTTGGTGTTGAAGGGCAGGACGAGCTCCTTGGATGCCGTCGCCGGGATGCTGGTCATGAAGGCGAAAGTGCCCACGGCGTCTTCTTCCGAATTCCGCGTGCGGCCCCATACCGTGACGTTGCCGGTGAGCCGGTCCACGTCCACGTCGGAATGGTTGATCAGCACGAAGCTCACGTTGATGACCTTCTTGTCTTGCTTGTCCTGGCTGAAGCGGACTCCGGAAACTTCAATGTACTTCTGAAGCGCATTCACCTTGGCGCCGGGCTTGGCGGCCGGGCTATCCACGTTGGTAGCAGCCGCCGCCGCCCGGTTGGAAGCGCGGTTGCGCGTGGCGATGGCATAAACCCCCAAACCCACGCCGAGGAATGCCATGGCGAACAGGACGGCCAGCGCCCATGTGGGCAGCATTGCGCCGGAGCGCTGCTTCTGCGGCGGTGGGGGCGGCGGGGCGGCGAATAAGGGAGACAGCGAATGCGCAGGTTCGAACGCCGGCGGCGGAGGCGGCTCGGGCTGGAACGCGGCGGGTGGCGGCGGTGGCGGCTGGAACACGGGGGGCGGCGGCGGAGGCGGATCGGGCCGGAATATGCGGGATGGCGGCCGAGCGGGCTCCGGAGCTGGTTGTGGCGGCGCGGCCGGACCCATCGGACTTCCGGCACTGGCGGCCGGCGGCTGGGCCGGCGCCCCATCCGCGGCTTTCGCGGCGCAATCCGGGCAATCGTTATACGACGGAGGAACCTCCCGCCCGCATTGCGGACAAATCCACGTGAACATGTGTGTGCCTCACTCCTACTCTAACGCGCCACAATACCGGCGAAGGAATACAGCCGGCCGGCGGCCTGGCGGTCGCGGCGGAAGGAATGAAAGTCTTCGGGCCGGCACATGGTGCAGAGATTCGACGCGTAAATGCGCTCGGCCGTTACGCCGGATTCGAGCAGTTGGGCGCGGTTGGCGGCTACAAGGTCGACATGCGCGCGGCCCTCGAGGCCGAACTGCGCGGCGACCTCCGGCCCCACCTGGTAGCAGCAGGCGCCGATGGCCGGGCCGATGGCGGCATCGAGATCGCGCGGATCGGTGGAGAAGCGCCGGCTCATGGCCTGAACCGCGCGAAGGGCGATACGGGCCACCGTGCCGCGCCACCCGGCATGCACGGCGGCCACGGCGCGATGGCGCGCATCCACCAGAAGAATCGGCACGCAATCGGCGGTTTTCACGGCGATGACCGCGCCGGGCGCGTCTTCGAGCAGGGCGTCGCCCCGCCCCAAAACGCCGCTGCGCCCATCGGCCGAGATGCAACTGTCGGAATGTGCCTGCTTGAGGGTGGCCAGGTTTTCAAACAGGGCGGGAATGCCGGAGCGGCGCGTGCCAAAGCCGTGGATCAGCCAGGGAATTGCGTCAAGCTCGGTGGAGCGGTAGATGTGGCGCGAATCGCAATAGAACACGGTTACGCCGGGTTCTGAACCTGCGCGATCCGGACCTGCTGTTTGAAGTTCTCCAGCATGGTTTCGTCGAGACGCACTTCGGTGGGCCGCTTCACCAGCGTGGTCATCTGGTCGATTTTGTCCTGCAGCTTCATCAACCCGAAGAAGAGATTCTCGGGCCGCGGCGGGCAGCCGGTGATGTAGACATCCACGGGAACGACTTTATCGACGCCCTGCAGCACGGCGTAGGTATTGAACGGTCCGCCGACGCTGGAGCAGGCGCCCATGGAGATGCACCATTTGGGATCGGGCATCTGGTCCCAGATGCGTTTCAGAACCGGCGCCATCTTGAGGGTCACGGTGCCGGCCACGATCATGAGGTCGGATTGGCGCGGGCTGGGCCGGAAGACTTCCGCGCCGAAGCGCGCGATGTCGAAACGCGAGGTGCTGGCGGCGATCATCTCGATGGCGCAGCAAGCCAGGCCGAACGTGAGCGGCCAGATGGACGACAGCCGCGCCCAATTGAACACATGGTCCACCGAGGTGGTGACGATATTCTGTTCAAACTGGTTTTGAATGAAGGATGCCACGCCACGATTTTATCACCAAAGTTCCCTACGCTTCCGCGGGTCCCTACGCGCTAGACTTGTCTGGATATGGCCATCTGGTTGAACGAAGAGGATGTCCGCGCGGTGTTGCCGCTGGGAGAGTTGATCGAATGCCTCGAAAGGACGCTGGCGGCTTTCTCCGCGGGGCAGGTGCGGCAACCGCTGCGGACGGTAATCGAGGCGGGGTTGCCGGGGACGTTCTTTGCGACCATGCCGGCATTTCTCGAAGCCGGCCCGGTGATGGGGGCCAAGCTGGTGACGGTGTTTCATATGAATGGGCGTAAGGGCCTGCCGACGCACCAGGCGGCCATTGTGCTGCTGGACGCGATGACGGGCTCACTGCTGGCGGTGATGGACGGGCGCTACATCACGGAAGTGCGGACGGCGGCGGCGTCGGCCGTGGCACTGCGGGCGCTGGGGCGCAGCGGCGCGAAGAGTCTGGCGTTGGTGGGCAGCGGCGTGCAGGCGGGGAGTCACCTGGCGGCGTTCGCGCTGGTGCGGAAGTTTGATGACGTGCGCTGCTGGAGTCCCACCGAGGCGAATCTGCGAAAGTTCGCCGTGGCGCATCCGGAGGTGCGAATGGCGGCGAGCGCCCAGGAGGCGGTGCGCGGAGCCGATGTGGTGGTGATCGTCACGTCGTCGGTAACTCCGGTGGTCGAGAGCGAGTGGGTCGCGGACGGCGCCTGCGTGATCTCGGTGGGCGCCTGCCGGCCGACACAGCGCGAGATGGACCCGAGACTGGTGGCGCGGGGACGGCTGATTGCCGATTCCCGGGCAGCCGCGTTGACGGAATCGGGCGACGTGGTGATGGCCATGGCGGAGGGCTACTTCGGGCCGGAACACATCGCGGCTGAATTAGGTGCGGTGCTGAGCGGCGCGGCGGCGGGCCGGACCTCCGAAACGGAAGTGACCATTTACAAGCCCTTGGGAATCGCGGTGGAAGATGTAGCGGCCGCGCAGTTGGTGTATGCCCGGGCGCGGTCCGGGGGCCGAGGTGTTTCGCTTGGTTGAACAGATCTCCTGTCACCAATCGTCCCCCTTCCGCATCTACGGACACAGATGCCCGATTGGCTCTTGGCGGTCCTGATTTTCGTGGGTTACGTGGTTCTGATGAAGTGGGTGTTGCCCTACTTCGGCGTACCCACTTGAATGTCCGGTTCCTGCAACGTCGCGGCGCGACGTCCTAACGATTCAGAGCGGGCAGATCCATTTAAGCCGGAAACTCCAGTGGGGCCTCACCGTCCGTAGAAACGTGACGCATTCGGCCGGACGGCGTATTGCGCTCGTACGCGGCGCGATCGATGGCATACTGCACGAGCCGTATGCCATCACTCTCAAATTCGGATTCAAAGCGCAGCCCGAGCTTTTCCATGATCCGCAACGATGCGGTATTGGCCGGCATGGCCACGGAAATCAACCGGTTTAAGCGGACGCGCTCGAAGGCGTCGCCGAGCGCCGCCCAGGCGGCTTCGGTTGCCAGGCCGCGGCCCCAACAGCGGCGCGCCAGCCACCAGCCGATCTCCGGCTCCCAGCCGTCGCGCCACAAACCGGGGCCACAGAAGCCGATTACCTCTCCGGTCGGTTGCTCGATCACCTTCCAGCGGCAATAGCCGCGCTCGGCATACACCTTGACCTGACGATCGACGAAGCTCTGGACCTCATCGTCGCTCCATGGTATGCCGCCGGTGATGTAGCGCATTACTTCGGGATCCTTGGCGATCGGGCGGAAGGCCGTCCATTCGGAGATCTGCCAGGTGGTGAGGATGAGGCGTTCCGTCCGGAGGATCATAATGCGCGAAAGGCCAGTGTACCGCGCGCCAGTGGGACAGGCCGAGCGCCTTTCGTGGCCTGTCGTGTCTCGCCAGGCATGGCCGCTTGACAGACCCCAAAAACCGATCGTCTGTCCCGCTGGCCCACATTTCCTACCGATTCAGCGCAGCTACGCCGGGGAGTTGGATGCCGGCCAGAAACTCGAGCGATGCGCCGCCACCGGTGGAGACGTGCGTGATCTTGCTGGTGACGCCGGCGGCTTTGATGGCTTTTTCGGAATCGCCGCCGCCGACGATGGAAACGGCTCCCGATGCGGCCACCGCCTTGGCGAGCGCCACCGTGCCCGCGTCGAAAGGCGGCTTCTCGAAGATGCCCATTGGCCCATTCCAGATCACGGTCTTGGCAGTCGCGATGACTTTGGAATAAGCGTCGATGGTTTTCGGGCCGATGTCCACGCCGATCTTTCCATTGGCGATGGTCTCGACCACTTCGTTGGCGGCGCCGGCTGCGATCCCGGAAACCACCACGTGATCCACCGGCAACATCAGCTTGGCGCCCAATTCGGCGAGCAGGCTCTTGGCCAGCTCCAGCTTGTCGTCCTCCACCAGCGATTTGCCGATGGGCAGTCCCTGCGCCTTCAGGAAGGTGTAAGCCATGGCGCCGCCAATCAGCAGCTTGTCGACCACCTTGCCCAGGTTCCGGATGATTTCGATTTTGTCGGAAACCTTCGCGCCGCCCAGAATCGCCACCGACGGGCGCGCCGGGTTGGTGGTGGCCATGCCCAGATACTTCAACTCGGCTTCCATCAGCAGACCGGCGGCGGCCTTGGGAACGAACCGGACCATGCCTTCGGTGGAGGCATGCGCGCGATGCGCCGAGCCGAAGGCGTCGTTGACGTAGACATCGCACAGCGACGCCAGCTTTTTGGCGAACGCCGGATCGTTCTTCTCTTCTTCCGGGTGGAAGCGCAGGTTTTCCAGCAGCAGCACCTCACCGGGCGCGGGCCGTTGAGCTTCCACTTCCGGACCGATGCAATCGGCAGCCATCTTCACCGGACGGCCGAGCAATTCCTGGAGCCGCGCCGCCACCGGCTTCAGGCTCATTTCCGGATTCGGCTTCCCCTTGGGACGCCCCAGGTGCGACGCCAGGATGACGCCGGCGCCGTGCTCGAGGGCATATTGAATGGTGGGCAGCGACGCCTTGATGCGCTTGTCGCTGGTGATTTCCATGACGCCCGCTTCGTTCTTTTGCAGCGGGACATTGAAATCCACCCGGATGAAGACTCGCTTGCCCTTCAGGTCGAGATCGCGAATGGAAAGATAAGACATATCAGGCCTCAAATGTAAGTTTACATTCGAGGGTAACATGAGGCGCGCGGGGCTACTTCGTAATCAGGCGCGCTCCCCGGTTGCGCGTGAAATAGTCGTAGACCCATTGGACGAAGACCAGCATGCGGTTTTCAAATTCCACCAGGTACATCAGGTGCACGAAGACCCACAGGAACCAGGCGGCAAAGCCGGCCACGTGCAGCTTTCCGAATTCCGCGACGGCTTTGTTGCGGCCGATGGTAGCCAGGTTGCCCTTATTGAAATAGTGGAACGGCCCGTTCGTTTTGCCGGCGAGCTTGTTGCGGATGGCATGGGCGACGTAACGCCCCTGCTGCATGGCCACCGGCGCCACGCCCGGAAGTGGCTTGCCGGTCTGGTGGCTGAAGCTGGCCAAGTCGCCGATCACGTGGATTTCCGCGTGGCCCGGCACGGTGAGATCCGGTTCTACGATGACGCGCCCCGCGCGATCGAGCGGCGCGCCGGCGCGATCCGCCAGCACTTTTCCCAATTCCGATGCGCGCACGCCGGCGGCCCACAGCACAGTGTGGGTCGCGATCTGCTCTTCCCTGCCCCCGCACTGCCCCCCACACAGCAAGGTCACGCTGCCTTCCTGGATATTTGTCACGCGGGCGTTGGTCTTCGAGCGCACGCCCAGGGCCAGCAGTTGTCTTTCGGCCTTGGCGGAAAGATCCGGCGGGAACAGCGGCAGCACGCGCGGTTCGCCTTCCACCAGCAGAATTTGCGCTTCCGCCGGGTTGATGTGGCGGAAATCGTGGCGCAGGGTATTGTTCGAGATCTCGCCCAGTGCGCCGGCCAGTTCCACGCCGGTCGGCCCTCCCCCGGCAATCACAAAATTCAACCAGGCGCGGCGCTTGGCGGGGTCCGGCTCGCGCTCGGCGCGCTCGAAGGCCGCCAGCAGGCGGCTGCGAATGGCGGTGGCGTCCTCGATGGTCTTGAGCCCCGGCGCGAACGGCTCCCATTGATCGTTGCCGAAATAGTGATGCGTGGCGCCGGTCGCAAGGATGAGGTCGTCGTAGGGCACTTCGGCGTCCGGCAGAATCACGCGACGGTTGGCTACGTCGATGTCGCGCACTTCGCCCATAATGACCTCGGTGTTGCGCTGTTTGTGCAATACCGCGCGGAGCGGCGAAGCGATTTCGCCGGGGGACAGCGCGCCGGTGGCCACTTGATAAAGCAAGGGCTGGAAGAGGTGGAAATTGCGCCGGTCGATCAGGGTGAGCGAGACCGGTGCGCTGCCCAACCGCCGGGCGGCGTACAACCCGCCAAAACCGCCTCCGACGATCACAACCCGATGCGCGGACGCCATCGCTTATGGGATGCAGCGGCGGGTGGAGATGATTCTAAGGGCCAGTGCCGACAAAGAATGTCGCGTTGCAGGCTGGAAAGCCCAATGCCACGTACTTTTTGATTCTGGCGACCATTGTGCACAAATCGTGGGGCAGCCAGGATTGGCTGCCCCACAATTTGTGCAGAAGTTCAGCATTGGGAAAACTAAGTGGCATTGCGCACGAGTGCGTGCGCCACGAGGGGTTAATACAACAAATGCAGAATGCCGCGACCGGGAAAAGTATGCGGCATTAGGCTGGAAAGCCTGCTCCACATTTACCGCTTGACGGGCACCAACAGCGATCCGAGCTTCGCCGAGGTGCGGTCGTAGAGAATGACGCGCACCTGCGCGACATCGGCGGCCGGTTCGACGATCTTGGTGATGGTGAAACCTTCTTTCACCAGGGTCTGGTAGTGCGGCTCATCGAGACTGAGGCCGACCGATTTCGTGGTGGCGCCGAGATCGCGGCCGTCGACGCCACGCTGCGCGAAAACGATGTCCAGCGAGGCTGTCCACCGGCCGTCTTTTTGCACCAGGCGGATGTCTTCGGGCGCAACCGCAACCGTGAACTCGAGCGAGCCGGCTTTGGGCTGATCCACTTTGGCCACGGATGCGGTGAGCGAGATTCCGGTGGCTTCGAGCGGGCTCCAGATGGCATCGCGGATTTCTTCCACGCGTTCATGGGCGGAAGGCGCCGCGTCGGGAATCGCCAGGTAACCTTTGCGATAACGCACGTCCAGGTTCCGGCCCTTCACCACGACTTTGACGGGATGAAATTTCGAATCGGGCTTCTGGTCGGGATAGAAGCCGAGGGTATAGGTGACTTCGGAATCCTCCACGGCCGCCTGGATGGCGCCGCGGATATCGTTGGTGTTCTCGAAGGCGCGGCCGCCGGTGTTCTCGGCCATCACGTGGATGGTGCTGCTGCCGGTGGGGATGAGCGATTGCACGGTCTGCGGTCCGTAGGCGCGGCCGCGAGACCTGGGCTTGGCGCCCTCGGCGGTCATGGATTTCGGCAGCACCACGAGGCCGCGCGCGTCCACCGGATAGACGGCGATGTTGGCGTTGTTCAACGCGGCGGTGGCGCGGTCCACTTCCTCCTTGAAAAACCTGTTGTCGCGCGCGGGGCTGCCGTCGCGGTTGTTCGCGCCGTAGGCGCCGCCCACGCCCGACGCACCGGTCTGGGTGATCTGGTCGGAGGGATTGTTGTCCGGCGAATTGAGGCCAACGGCAAAGGGAAAGCTGCCCGAAATCCAGATCAGGTTCTTGCGGCCGGGCACGCGCGCCAGGTGGTTGGCGATCGCTTCCATGGCCGCGGTGGTATTGCGCACGCGGTTTTCAATATTGAAATCGGCGATCACGCCGTCGCTTTCCGTCAGAATCGCGTCGAGCGTGGCATCGCCGGTGTCTTCCACGTCCGCCGTGGAGGCGTCCAGCATCCCCAGGGTTTCGCCTTTGTAGCGGGCGAGCGCGGCCGCCAGGCGGTGCGCGTCGCTGGTGAAATCGTTGAGCACCCGCAACTGCGCTCCCAGCGTGTACACGGCGATGCGGTCGTCGGGACGGATCTGCGACAGGTACTTCAGAAACTGTTCGCGGGCGTAGACCTGGTCGCGGTTATCGGTATTGATTCCGTCCAGCAGAATTACGGTTGCGGCGGTGGCAGCCTGGGTGCGCAGCTCAATGCGATTGGTGAAGGTGGGGGCCTCCGGCAGGGCCAGCGCCGCGGCCAACTGGGTAGCCTTATCCCGAACCACACTGGTGCTCACCGAGAAGAACGCCACTTGCTGTTGTTTACCCATGTCGAAGACGGCGAAGTCGTCCTTGGTGAGCCCCTTGACAGGCCCGTTTTTGTCGCGCACGATGACGCTGATCTCAACCAGGCGCGTGGTGACGCGGATGACGCCAGGTCCCGGGGTTTGCGCGGCCAAGGCCAGCGAAAGCAGGAAGCAGAGCGCACCTCGCGTCAGCATTTAGAACCTAGACGTCCGGCAGGCAGCGACGGTTACCCGCGCTCAGTATTACAAACAGCTCACAGAAAGGTGGTTGGATGTATAATCGACACCGGGCCAGGACGGCAAAATGGAAATCCTGGTTCAAGACGACATCAATATAAGGACGCGGTTTGTTCCATTGCCGTCAGTAGGGTAAAGAAGATCGGGCTTGAGGTGGCGGCTTTAGCGAGGCACTAGGCGATGTCTCTCCAGTCGCTTATCGCTGGACCGGCTTCCGGAGGTGGTTTATGCTGGTTTCCATAATAATAAGGTCGTTAAGCGCAGCCGGTGCCTTGTCGGTGATAACCGTGCTTGCGCAGGTTCCCGCAACAAAGCCGCAGTTCGAAGTGTCGTCGATCAAGCTGAATAGTGGGTGCTCCGGTCCGGGCGGGCCGAGTCTCTCGTCACGCGGTCGTCTAACTATGCCTTGCGTATCGTTGCGGACGCTAATCCAGATGGCGTACACGACCTACGAAGGTCTCAGTCTGAACCCCCACCATATCCGAATTATCGGCGGGCCAAGGTGGTTGAACAGCGAGTATTACGATCTTGCCGCAAAAGCGGAAGGAAATGCACACCGAGCAGAGATGGAGGGCCCCATGCTTCGCGCTCTCCTTGAAGATAGATTCAAGGTTAGGGTTCATATGGAATCGAGGGAAATGCCGGTATATAGTCTTATTGTGGCAAAGGGGGGGGCCAAGATTCAGCCACTGAAGCAAGGTGCATGTTTGCCGTATGACACGGACAATATCCTTCAAATGCATGCTCCACAGAAACCGACAGATCCGAAATACTGCGGTACGGTTATGATCGGAGCGTCGCCAGACAAGCCGACGACAGTGGCTCGCTATTATGGTGTTTCCATGCCCGAGTTGGCTGGACGAATGCTGGCTCCCTACGTTGATCGTCCTGTAATAGACAGGACTGGCTTGGGCGGCAGATATGATATCCGGCTCGAATTCGCGATGGGCGGTGTCTCGGGGAGAGGGGTGCTTCTCAATGGAGTGCCATCCACTGTCGGACCGACTGCTGACGACCCACTCGCCGTGTCAATATTTGACGCTCTTCAGGAACAACTGGGTTTGAAGCTCACATCCGACAAGGGATCAGTTCAGGTGTTGGTTGTTGATTCCGCTGAGCGACCATCGGCCAACTAAGTGCTATACAGGCGCGCATAATTAGACGGCGATCGAGAACTGATGGAGCGGCTGTGCAGGAACTGGACCTTACAACAGGAACGCACCGCGCCAAGGAAGAAGTTCAAACGGAGTCAATGCACGTTTGCCGAAACCTCACCTTGGACCTGACCGTGCCCATCGCCGGCAGCAAATCCATCTCCATTGCCCGGACGTGACCGCTTACCGCGCCAGCACCCAGCTCGCGATTTTCTCCAGCGCCTCCGGCGACATGGTCTCTTCAATCGTCCCGTATTCGCTCAGCGCCCCGGTCTTGGCGTGTTGAAACAGGTGATTCAGCCCCGGCATCTCAACCACTTCGAACTGCTGGTTGCCGCCCTCCTCGAGCGCTCTGCGGATGGCCGGCAGGTTCTGTTTGGGCGGCGCCTGCGTGTCCTTTTCGCCGATCAGCGCCAACACCGGACAGGCCACCTTCCGCAGTTCCACCGAGGGATCGTATACCAGGAAGAATCGATACCACGCCGAATTCATGGTCGCCACAGCTTCGTCTACTTGTTCCGCGGGGAGTAGCGCCGCCAGTTTCGCTCGCAGCTTGCCGGCATCTTTCTCCGCCTCCACCGCTGCGAGTGTCTGGCGCTCATGATCGCCTATCTTCAAAACCTGGTCGGGGCTCGCGCCCTCGGCCTCATTTCCGGCCATGACTTGCGCCACTACGGTCTCGTCTCCCCGCATCCCCGACCCCGCCAGCATCACGATGAACGCCACGTCGCGATTCCGCGCCGCCACCATGGGCGCGATGGACCCGCCTTCGCTGTGGCCGATCAGTCCGATCTTGTGCGGATTCACCTCCGGCCGCGTCTTCAGCCACGCCACCCCTGCTTCGGCGTCCGTTGCAAAATCGGCACTGGTGGCCGTCGCAAAATTGCCGCCCGATTTCGCCACCCCGCGATCGTCGTAGCGCAGCACCGCGATGCCTTTCCGCGTCAGGTAGTCCGCCAGAAGCAGGAAGGGCTTGTGACCCAGCATGAACTCGTCGCGGTCGTGTGCTCCTGACCCGGCCATCAGCACCACGGCCGGAAACGGCCCTTTGCCTTGCGGAATGGTGAACGTAGCCGCCAGCTTGATGCCAGCCGATTGGTTCTCATACACTACGTCCTCTTCTCGATACGGAAACGGTCTCACCGGCTCCTGCGGCCGCCGCAGCTCCAGTTCCGCCAGATCCTTTACGCGGTGCAGCACCAACGGGCGGGCGACGCCGCGCAGCGTGAGCGTGCCGTCGATCGTCCCGCGGTCCGCGCTGATTTTGCCTTCGTAAGCTCCGGCGGCCGTCTTGAGTTCGATCTTGACCGCTGTGCCATCCGCCGTCACCGAGCTTGCGGGGATCCCCGTTACCTTCTGATCCAGGCTATCGAAGGTCGCCGTCAGCCCTGACTCCGTATTGGCGATGTGGAACGCGAAACGCATCCGCAACCCGCCCACGTCCATCAGCCCGAGCCAGACGCCATCGATGGCCGATGGTTTGGCGGCGGCAGCCGGCGGTTTGACGGCGGCAGCCATGCGTTTGAAGTCCAGCGGCGCCGTTTGTCCCTGGGTCCAGGTCCCCGGGATCTCCGTCCCCGCGGCGTTCACTATCCCTTCGTAGCGGATGTTCGCCGCGTCCATGCGGAACGTCAGCTTCGAATCCTGAAACGCCACCACCGATAGCGGTAGCCCCATGACCCCCTGTTCGACGCTATCCAACGTGCCCTGCAACGCGCCGCCCTTGTCCCTGATGATGTGCACGATCAAGTGCACCTGCCGTCCACCGGCGCTTATCAGACCCTGCCAGTCTCCAACGATGTCCTGGGCGTGCACTGTCACCACCGTGCTGGCCAGCGCCGCAATCCACAACAGGCTTCGTCTCATACCGGGTCGTTCCTCATCGTATTAGTGAAGATCACCAGTGACGCCAGGTTTCGCCAACGAGTCGAGAGTCAAGTGAACAGTATTGGCGCTAGCCCGCCTTCTCGGGCAGATTCAGTACCTCATTGAGCGATCCCTGGCGGTATCCTTCGAGATCCAGGGCCACGTATCGAAATCCCAGTGCCTTGAAGATCGCAGTGAACCGCTCCGCCATGTCCATGGTGAGCGCCCGTTCCATCTCTTCGCGCGCGATTTCGATGCGCACCACATCCCCGTGATAGCGCACGCGGAACTGCTTGAAGCCCAATTCCTTCACGCGTTCCTCGCCGGCTTCCACGGTCTTCACGGTTTGGATGGTCACCGGGGTGCCATAGGGAATGCGCGAGCTGAGGCAGGCCGCGGCGGGCCGGTCCCAGGTAGGCAGCCCGGCCAGCCGCGAGAGTTCGCGAATTTCGGCTTTGGTCAAGCCGGCATCCGCCAGCGGCGCCGCCACCTGGTGCAGGCGCGCCGCGTTTTGTCCCGGCCGATAGTCGCCCAGATCGTCCAGGTTGACGCCATAAATAATGTGACGGTAGCCGCGCTCGCGCCCCAGCGCTTCGAGCCGCGCGAATAATTCGTCCTTGCAGTGGAAGCAGCGGTCGGCATCGTTGCGGGTGTAATCGGGATTGTCGAACTCGCTGGTCTGAATGTATTCATGCGCGATGCCGAAGCGTTTCACGAAGGCTTCGGCGTCGCGCTTGTGGGATTCGGGAATGGAGGCCGAATCGGCGGTGACCGCCAGTGCGTCAGAGCCCAGCACGCGCGTCGCGGCCCACGCCAGGTAGGCGGAATCCGTGCCGCCGGAGAACGCGACAATCACGCGCTCCATGGTGCGCAGGCGCGCGAAAAGCTGCTGCTCCTTTTCTTGTACCTTCATCAATGCGCTCCCGTACCTCGCGAAGACCGCTCTCTTACGTTCGCGGCTCGGATTAGTTTACCGAAGAGGCAGGCTCATCTGCTCCGTTACCGTTTTCGGTGTCCGGAATTACCGACGCCGCCGCCACCTTGTCGCCTTCCTCCAGCGACACCAGCCGCACGCCTTGGGTGGACCGCCCGGCCTGCCGGATGGTGGAGGCTTCGATGCGGATGATCTTGCCGTTCTGGCTGACAATCACCAGGTCGGTGTCTTCCTTCACCGAAAGAATCGCCACCACCTTGCCGGTCTTGCCGGTCGTCTTCATGTTGATGACGCCCTTGCCGCCGCGCGCGGTCAGGCGGTAGCTTTCGAGCGGTGTGCGCTTACCGTAGCCGTTCTCGCCCATCGAGAGGATGAGGCCGTCTTTCTCGACCACTTCCACGCCCACCAGGTAATCGCCCTCGGCCAGCTTCATGGCGCGTACGCCGTGCGCCTGCCGGCCCATCGCCCGGACGTCGGATTCGGCGAAGCGTATGGCCTGCCCTTCTCGCGAGCCCAGGAAGATGTAATTGCCGCCGTTGGTGATGCCCGCGCCGATCAATTCGTCGCCTTCGTCCAGCGTCACGGCGATGATCCCGCGGGCCATGGGATTGTCGAACTCGGTCAACTCCGACTTCTTGATCACGCCGTGCCTGGTCGCCATCACTACAAACTGGTCGGGCACGAAGTCCTTGACCGAAAGGAAGGTCTTCACTTCCTCGTCGTTCTGCAGGTTGATGAGGTTGGAGATGTGCTTGCCTTTGCCGACGGTGGTGGCATCCGGAATCTCATAGGCCTTTAGCCAGTAAACTCGCCCGCGCGTCGTGAAGATCAGCAGGTAGCTGTGGGTGGAGGCCACCAGGAGGTGCTCCACCACGTCTTCGGCGCGCGTGCCCATGCCGATGCGGCCCTTGCCGCCGCGCGTCTGCCGGCGGTAGGTGTCGACCGCCGTGCGCTTGAGGTAACCGCCGCGGGTTACGGTGATGGCGACGTCTTCCACCGCGACCAGGTCCTGCAGCAGGATCTCGCCGGTGTCTTCGACGATCTGGGTGCGCCGCTCGTCGCCGAAATCCTTCTGGACTTCCTTGAGCTCCTTGACGATCACTTCGCGCAGGACTTTATCCGATCCCAGAATTTCCAGCATCTCTTTGATGCGGCGCTGCAGTTCGGCCAGCTCGTCGAGGATCTTCTGCTGCTCCATCCCGGTGAGCCGCTGCAATTGCAGTTCGATGATGGCCTGCGCCTGCTTTTCCGAAAACTGGAACCGCGCGATCAGCGAATCGCGGGCTTCGCGGGGCTGCTTGGCCGCGCGGATCAGCCGGATGACTTCATCCAGATTCTGCAGCGCCCTCTGGAAGCCCAGCAACAGATGTTCGCGCTCACGCGCCTTGCGCAGCTCGTATTCCGTGCGCCGGCGGACCACGTCCACGCGGTGGTCGATGAAGAACTTGATCATTTCCACCAGGCCCAGCTCACGCGGCTGGCCGTTCACGATGGAGAGCATGATCACGCCGATGTTGACCTGCAGTTGGGTGTTCTTATAGAGATTGTTGAGCACCACCTCGGCCTGTTCGCCGCGTTTGAGCTCGACCACGATGCGCAAGCCGTCGCGGTCGCTGTGGTCCACTACATCGGAAATTCCTTCAATGCGCTTCTCATTCACCAGCGACGCGATCTGTTCGAGCAGCTTGGACTTCCCCACCTGGTAGGGAATCTCGGTGATGATGATCTGGTCCTTGTCTTTGCCGACGCGCTCGATGGCCGCCTTAGCCCGCAACTTGAGCTGGCCGCGGCCGCGCGAGTACGCGTCCAGGATTCCGGCCCGGCCGAGGATGATGCCGCCGGTGGGAAAATCCGGTCCGTGCACAAACTCGAGCAGCTTGGGCAATGTCGCGCCCGGGTGCTGCACCATGTAGATGGTGGCGTCGATAATCTCCGTCAGGTTGTGCGGCGGAATATTGGTCGCCATGCCAACGGCGATCCCCGACGATCCGTTCACCAGCAGGTTGGGGACCCGCGTGGGCAAAACTTCCGGTTCGTTTTCGCTGTCGTCGTAGTTCGGTTTGAAATCGACCGTTTCCTTGTCGAGATCTTCCAGCAGGGCGGCGGCGATTTTCGCCAGGCGCGCTTCGGTATAACGGTCGGCGGCCGGCGGATCGGGATCGACCGATCCGAAATTTCCCTGCCCTTCGATCAGCGGATACCGCATCGAGAAGGGCTGCGCCAGGCGCACCAAGGCGTCATAGATCGCCAGGTTGCCGTGCGGATGATACTTGCCCATGCAATCGCCGACGATCCGCGCGCACTTGCGCGTCGGGCGGTTGGGCTGCAGCCCCATTTGCTGCATCGTGTAGAGAATCCGGCGGTGCACCGGCTTCAGCCCGTCACGAATATCCGGCAGCGCCCGGCCCACGATTACGCTCATGGCGTAATCCAGGTACGACCGCTTCATTTCGTCTTCAATATTGGTCGGAATGAGGGTCTGATTGCCCCCTGTTGGGGGCGGACCTTGCGGTGGTTGCTCCTGATCGGCCAAGGTATCTCCTCGCTGAGGTTAAGTACCTATTTTACCAAGAATTTAGTTGCGAGTGAAGGGGAGCCGATCTTCGTGTTGTCTTCGCCTGTATTGGCGGCCGTCCCAGCACCGCGCCCGATCTGGCTTGATTTGTACCCGCGGCCGCTCTGCGTTACTCTTGGAATAGGGCGTCTAAAGGCCCATTTGGCCTCAATCGAGGAACAGCCATGCCGAATTGTAAATCTGTTGCAAGACTGATGGGAGCCGGCGCGTTTCTGCTACTGCCGCTGCTGGCCGCTGCCTCCGACAAGGAGCATTGCTACCTGCGCGACGTTGCGGCGCCCACGGTTTCGAGCGCATTTGTGCTCTGTGAGCAAGGATTGGTCTACGCCACCACCGATGCCGGCGCCACCTGGACCGCCCACGATACCGGCGCGTCCGTGACCTTGCACGCCATTGCATTCAGCGACGAGAAGCACGGAATTGTCGGCGGTCAGGGCGGCACTCTGCTGGCCACCGCGGACGGCGGCAAGACCTGGCAGGCGCGCAACGCCGGATCCACCGAACACGTGCTCGCCCTTTTCGCGCTGGGCGACCGCGCGTGGGCGGGCGGCTTCGACGGCACAATCCTTTTCTCCTCCGATGGAGGCGCCACGTGGACCAAGCAGAAGGCCGGAACCACCATGGCGCTGGAAGACATTTTCTTCCTGGACCCGGATCATGGCTGGGCGGTGGGCTGGTCGGGCACCATCCTGCGCACCGCCGATGGCGGTAAGAACTGGGTGACCATCAAGACCGACGCCGCTTCCTGGTCGCTCGCGGCGGTCTATTTCAGCGATCTTAAGAACGGCTGGGCCGTGGGCTTCGCCGGCCAGCTTCTGCATTCGAGCGATGGCGGCGCGACCTGGGTGGCGCAAAAGAGCCCGACCACATCCTGGCTCACTTCCGTGGCCGCGGACCATTCGAATCGTCTCTGGATCGCCGGCGACGATCAGCTTCTCTTCAGTGCGGACGGCGGCGCCACATGGCGCGGCATTCCGGTGCAGAACATGTTTGTCTCGCGCGTCTTTCCGCTGGGCGATTCCCTGCGCGCGTTGGGTGAGCTGGGAATTCTCAAACAGGGCGGCGCGTCCGGCCTGGAGTGGAAACGCGATGACAAATTGGTCCCCGCCGGCGCCCAAATCGCCAACTCGCTGGAAGACGCCGCCAAGTCCACCACCGGCAAGTTGCCGTAACCTTGTTGCGTGAGGGCAGGCTAAAGCATGCCCCACCACAGAACTTCCGAAGCATTCGCGAAGGTATTTTCGCGCCTGAATCTCGTTAAACTGGGGCATGAGCGCCTTGCAAATTGCCTCGTGGCGGGTGGCCGTCGCCGGCCGCTGGACGGCCTGCATCGTCGGAACGCTGCTGTTCCTCCTTTTCCTGGCCTTCTTCTTCGGCGAGGGCCCTCCGGATCTCTCCCGCCTAACCTCCACCGAGCGCCTACAGTCGCTGGGTGTCGCCGCCCTGTTCCTCGGCCTGATGATCGCGTGGAAATGGGAAGGCTTGGGCGGCCTTATCACCGTCGCTGGCTTCACTTTCCTGGTCGCCATCAACGCCGGCCACCTCCGCATGTGGGCCCTCTGCGTCCCCGCCATCGTCGGCGCCGTGCACATCGTAAGTTGGAGCAGGCTGAGAGTGGGTGCGCCCGCTGGTCTCGCCCCCTGGCGCCTGCCCCACACCGTGGTTTTCTCGCTGGTTGCCGCGCTAGCCTTCTTTCTCCTGCTTTGCGCCAACGAGATGTTCGGCCAGCCGCCCTTGATGACCCCGACCCTTCACCCGGATAGCGGCCTCCTGGGCGCCTGGTACGGCATTCCGACCCGCATATTGGCCGAACCCGTCGAGAATTCCATCTCCGTCGAGTTCATCATCCACGCCGATGGCTCCGTGACCGGCACGGTCGGAGACGCCACCGTCACGGCGGGCCGCATTACCTGCGGGCGCAGTTGGTTCGGGCGGCTGCTCAACATGAACTCGCCCTACAGGATCACCGGCAAACTCTCCCGCGTGGTTCGAGTATCGAAAGAGGTTTGGGGCGACCGATTTACCATGCCCTTGGGAGCCCGCGGCGAGGTCCTGGACGGCTCCCTGTTTCTGCGCAATCGCCCCATGCGCCTGATGCTGACCAGGCGCCAAGCCGGCAGGCCCTAACCGTGATCCACCACTTCGGCCCATTCCGCTACGACACGGAGCAGCGCCTCCTATTCCGCGACGACGAGATGGTGCCGCTCGTACCCAAAGCCATCGATACCTTGCATGTCCTACTCGAGCGCCGCGGCCGCGTGGTGGAAAAAGCCGAGCTCATGAAGCTTGTCTGGCCCGACACGGTTGTAGAGGACGTAGGCCTCGCCCGCAATATCTCGCTCCTCCGCAAAGCTCTCGGCGACGAAGGCGCGGAGTGCCCCTACGTCGAGACGATTCCGCGCCGCGGATACCGCTTCGTGGCCGCCGAAACGTCGCCGCCCGCGCCGGCGCCCCGCCAGCGCTGGTTGCCTTTCGCCTGGGTCGCCGCGATGGCCGCTCTGGCCGGCCTGATCTACTGGCAGTTCTACGTGCCCTCGCGATTCCTCAAGCGCGGCCCCGGTATCGCCGCCCTGGCCGTCGTCCCCTTCGAGTCTCTCACTCCAGACCTGAGTCCCTCCGGTTTTGCCCAAGGATTCACCGACTCGCTGGTTGCCAGCCTCTCGAAACTCGACGCGGTGCAGGTGGTCTCTCCCAGCACCGTCCGTCGCCACCAGTGGGTGGGCATATCGATGGGCCTGATGGGACGCCTGCTTGGTCTCGAGGTCCTGGTGGAAGGCACGGTCCGCAAGGTCGGCGACCGCCTGCGCATCACCGCCCGCCTGGTGGATGTCCACACCGGCAAGGTGATCTGGTCCGACACCTATGATCGACCCGCCGCGGATCCCGGACAGGTGGAATCCGAGGTCGCCGGGGAAGTGGCCGCGCAGGTGGGTGCGCACCTCGCCATCCAGGGAAAGTTTCCCGCCCCTCGCTAGTCCGCATTTCTCGCAGCAATTCGGTGGTGTCGGTGTGGCGCACGCACGAGTGCGACGCACGAGTGCGTGCGCCACATCATCGGGCCACGTTGCGCGCTGCGAAGAATTGAAAGAATTCCGAAGGGGCATTCGCCCGCTCTCCGCCGCAATCTGGAACCCAAAGGAGCTGTTCCCATGAAACTGTTTTCGATTCTCGCCGCCCTCGCTGTCGCGGCCGGTCTGGCCAGTGCCCAAACCATGCGCGTCGGCACCTTCCACAAGCCATCGGTGGTGGTCGCCTTCTATCGTTCTCCTCTCTGGGCGGACGCCCTCAAAGCCAAGCTCGCCGAACTGGACGCCGCCAGGAAGGCCAACGACGCCGGGAAGGTGCAGGACCTCGAAACCTGGGGCGCTGCCCACCAGGAACTAGCGCACCGCCAGCTCTCGGGCGAAGCCCCCATCACCAACATCCTGGAAGCCCTGTCCCCCGGACTTCCCGAGATCGCGCGCCGCGCCGGCGTGAAACTGATCGCCCCCGACCTGCCATTCGCCGACGCCACTGTCCAGACCGTCGACGTCACCGATCTTCTCCTGGCATACCTGAAGGCCGATGCGCGCACTCTCTCCATCGTCCGCGATCTGCGGAAGCGCTGAATCCAGCCGTCGCCCGGGTCTGCCGGGCTCTCGGGGGCCGCGCTGACCGGCAATTCGCGCACCACTATCCGCCGTGGGCCAACCACCGCTAACTATCGAGATGCTAGACCGGATCCTGTGCGGCCCTCAAACTAGGGAAGGCTGCATGCCACGACACCAATACTGCCTCCCTACTCTTGCTGCCTTGGCTGCAGGCCTCGTCCTTGCCCAGGCTCAGCCGCCCGAGGCCGCGGCGGAACAAGGCATCGCCAGTTGGTATGGCGGACCATTCGAAGGCCAACGGGCCGCCAGCGGGGAGATTTACCACCAGGGGGAGCTGACGGCGGCCCATCGCACGCTGGCTTTCGGCACGAAGGTGCGTGTGCGGCGCCTCGATTCCGGTCAAAGCGTGGTGGTGCGGATCAATGATCGCGGACCTAACGTGGCCAGCCGCATCATCGATCTTTCCTATGCGGCGGCACGCGGCCTGGGCATGACCCATCCCGGCCTGGTGCCGGTGGCCGTCGAGATCCTGCGGTCCCCGGTCTCCAGCCGGTCCTCGCTGTTCGCCGTGCGGGCCGGAACGTTCCGCGAGCCGGCAAACGCCGGCCGCACACTCGCTCTGATGCGGCGGAAATACGGCGTGGCGCGGATCGTGCCGCTGCATCGTGAAGTGGATCTTTACCTGGTGATGGTTGGCGAGCCGGCCGGCCAGGCCGATGCGGAAGCGCTGGCCAAGAGGATACGCAAGATCGGCACAGCCTACGAATCGGCCTTCGTCGTCCGCCTGGATTCACTCCCCGCCAATCCGCAGACGGGTGAGGTGGAGACGCTGGCGCGCCTCCACCCCTGAGTCACCGTTTCATCAAGACACTTTACTTCGGGCAGCCGAGCTTCTTGACGTCGGACGCGGGCAGGCTTTGGGTGGCCGGAATTCCGGCGGGCATGTCCGCGCCGCCCGGCACGAACCAGATTTCGACGCGGCGGAACGGAGCGTTCTTGTCGCTCGACTTCACGGCCTGACCGCTCTTCTCCTTGACGTCGGTGGAGGTGCCGCAGAAAGAGGCCTTGGTGGGTGACGATTGATCGGTGCCCACGGCGGCCATGCTGATGCGGCTGAGTTCCAGTTGCGGGCAGATGCCCGTCCCGGCGCTCAAGACGGCAGCGGCGTTCAACACGCGCTGCACATCCAGTTTGGACGCCGCTTTACCTTTTTCGTGGATATCGCGATGTCCGATGAGAACGACTTTGGCGTTGGGGTCGTCGCGCAACATGGGCGTCAATTGCTCCAGCAGCAGGCGCTTGGCGCAATTGTTCACGCGGGCGCTGTTGGCTGGATAGACGATGTCATCGAGGCGCCGCGCGGTCGGCTGCAGAGTCACCGTGACGCTGGCGTTGGCCGAACCGGTTCCGCCCTTCCGATCGGTTGCGGTGGCGGTGAGGGTCACCGCTCTGGTCTGCAACTTCGAACGATTGCTCATGTCGAAGCGCACGCCGCTCGAATCGAAGCTGCCGTTCGAGATGGAGCCCTCGCTGGCCGAGTACTGGATGGTGCTGCTGATGCCGCACTCGGAAGTGTTGGCGGTGGCCGAGACGGGCAGTCTGCCGCCGTACGCGATGGTCGACGGGGAAACGCTGAAGTTCACAGTCGGCGGGCGATACTGCCGGATGTTAACGGTGGCCGCGTCGGAGGTGCCGGACGCGGGCCCGAGCCCTCCCTTGCCATCGCTGACGCCCGCGACCCTCACGCGAACCGTGACGCTCTGCGCGCCCGAGACACCCTGCGTGGGCAGGCTGAAGCTCGAGCTGGTGGCGCCCGCGGCCGCTTGGCCGTTCACATACCACTGGTATTCAGGCGTCTGACTGGAAGGCCAACCGCTGGCCGAAACCGTGAGACCCACGGTCTCGCCGGGACACACGTCATGCGCGCCCTGAATGGCAGCAACGCGAATGACGACGGCCGGCGGCGGCGGGGGCGGAGGCGGCGGTGGAGGCGGCGGCGGAACGAAATCCGTCTTGATGCCCCAGCGGAAAACTATGCCCGCTTCAAGTTGCAGCGCGCTGGCGTTATGCGCGCGGTTGATGTACACGCCACCGGGGCCAGCCGGCACGTCAAGCAGGGTGAAGCTGGGCCGCTCGGCATACAGGCCGCGCGCATCCAGCCGGAATCCGACTTTGCGCGAAGCATTGAACTTCATTCCCACTCCGTAGGAAAGCCCCGGACCGTACTTGGAGCGCAGCGTATAAGGATTCGGGAACTGCGGCGTGCTCACGGTATTGCCCAGCGGATCAAAATCCACGAAGGCTCCGCCTAGTGTGGCAAAAGGCCGGACCTTCGATTGCCGCCTGGTGAAGTAGACCAGGCCGTTGGCGTTGAACTGGAAGTTGTGCACACTGACCTTGATCCAATTTGAGGTCATGTACGGCTGCAATTCCAGACTGTTCGAGGCGAAGGCGAATCCTTCTTCGAATCCGAAGTATTTCCAGAGATCCTCGGTGAGCCGCACGCCGAAAATCGGGCCCTTATCGAACTGGTAAACCCGGGCGTCGCTGCCCTGGTAGAGCTGAAAAATCTGAGCGCCGCCAAAAATGCTGAAATCGTACCGCGAATAGTAATCGCCTGCCGGTGGAGTCGTCGAGGTGTTGGTCTGCGACATGGCAGGAAAAGCCAGTGCAAGCGCCATAACAGGCGCGGAAAGTAGTAGAAGCCGTCTTGTTTTCGATTTAACCACTGTAGTTTTCCCCCAAGCCTAACTATTTTAACGCGGTTATTGGCCGGATGGAGTATATAAAACACCGCGCCGGGGGAACCAGGCGAACAAGCGATCCGGGGCGGCCGGCAAGATAAGCAGCGCGGCCGGATAGGAACCGTCGCGGCCGGTGTCGTTCAAGGGCCGCCAAACCAGCCCGCCATCGATGGAGCGCCACACGACGCCACCTTGCACCGCGAAGAATTCCGCGGCGTTTTGGGGATGTGCGATCACGGCGCTGACGGTTCCGGAATCAAGGCCGCCGGTGGCCATCAAGCTCCAGGTGCGGCAACTGTCCGTGGAACGGAACAGCCCATGGGATGAGCCGGCCAGCACGGTGGGCGCAACGGCATTCCGCGTGGCAAGGCTATACCATTGGATTCCCCGCGCCGGTGTGCCGCAAGCGGTCCAGGTGCGGCCGGCATCGAAACTGGCGAAGGCTCCGCTATCGGTGACCGCAGTGACGCCGGAATCGGCGGACGCCTGGAGCAGGAGGACGCGGGCGGCGGCCGTTTCCCTGGCGATCAACTGGGTCCAGGTGGCCGCATCGTCCAGGCTGAGGAACAGGCCGGCGTTGGTTCCCGCCAGCAGGCTGTCCGGTTTGCCCGCGGCTTTGCCGTCGACGGCGGCGAGGGCTGTTACGCTGCGGTTACCGGGAGCGGCCACTTCCGTCCAGGAGCGGCCGGAATCGGACGACTTCCAGAGGCCCTGATAGGCGGCGGCGAAAACCACTTGCGGGCGGCCGGGCATGGCGGCGGTGAGCAGCAGATTCTGGTGACTCGTCAAGCCTGCGCCGCCCGCCGGCAGGAGATGCGCGCCGAGATCGCTGCTGACATACAGGCCGCCGGCGCCGGTATCGTAAGCCGTGCTGACGTAAAGCAGGCCGCCGGCCCCGGAAATTCCCGTCACGGTGCGATTGGCAAAACCGCGATTGCTCTCGCGGAGCGTCTCGCCGCCGTCGGTGGAGACCATCAGCCCCGCGGTGGTGGAGGCGAAATACATCCAGCCGGGCCGCGACGGGTCGAAGGCGATCGACTTCACGCTGGCGCCGGAAACCTTGTGGAAGGCGGCGCCGGCGTTCGACGATTTCAGCAGTCCGGCGGTGGTGGCCGCGAAAACCGTGCCGGGCCGGCGCGGATCGAGCGTGACGAGGTGGGTGCGAAAGGCGCCCACGGGAGTGGCCAGGCGCGTCCATTGTCTTCCCGCCGTGATGCTGCGATAAGCGCCGCTACAGGCGCTGGCGTACACGATGGGCGGCCGCGAGGGATCGACGGAGATGCTGAAGACGTCGGAATCGTCCAGCATTCCGGCGTGGATGGATTGCCAGGTGGCGCCGCCATCGATGGTGCGCCAGGGCAGGTGGGTGGTGCCGGCGTAGAGGACCTCGCTATGCACCGGATCAAAGGCCAGGGCGACCACCGGGCGCAATTCGGCATTCTCTTGGGGTGAGATGCGGCGCCAGCTTTCGCCGCCGTCGCGGCTCAAAAAGACGCCGTCGGCGGCGCCCGCCGCCATCACTTGCGGGTTGATTTCCCAGATGGCCAGCGACCAGATGGCTTTCCCCTTGAGTCCCGGGAGCAGGGTCCAGGATGCGCCGCCATCGACGGTGCGATACAGTCCGGAATTCCAGGCGATGTCGCTTTCGATGCCCACGTACCAGACTCCGGGGCGGCGGCGATCGATCTCCAGAACGTGCAGCGTTCCCGACAACTCCGCCGGGAAAGCCAGGTGCGACCAGGAAGCGCCGCTGTCGGTGGAGCGGTAGAGCAAACCGTCGCGGGTGGCGGCCAGCACCGTGCCGGCGTGGTTGGGATCGGCGCGCACCACTTCCGCCGCTCCGCCGAAGGGGCCGATGGCATGCCACTGGGCGTGGGCGGCGACGGCGCTGAGGAACATCGCGACAAACAACCGGAGCAACTGTGTGGCGCACGCACTCGTGCGTGCCGCGTCGGCGCTCATGCCGACGCATGGCCCCGGCAGACTGTCCGTACCCAAGCAGGGTGTCGAGACGAGTCTCGGCACGGCACGCACGAGTGTGTGCGCCACATCATCGGGCCACAGGTGAGGAATGCAGGTCGGCCTCAAGCTTCCGCCACCAGCTTTGAAAACTTGTCCAGATCGATGTTGCCGCCGGAGACAATGGCCACGACTTTGCCGCTTCCGGCGCGGCCCGAAAGCGCCGCCGCCACGGCACAGGCCGCGGCGCCCTCCACGATCACGCGATTGCGCTCAGCCACCAGTTTCATGGCGGCCGCGGCTTCCCGCAAGGTCGCCACCAGCGAACCGTCCAGCAGTCCGCGCGCTCGCTCGAACATATTGGCGAAGACCACCTTGGCGCCGATGCCGTCCACAAACGAAGGATGGTACTCCACCGGTCGCGGCTCGCCGGCCGCGAGCGACGCCGCGAGTGGCGCGGCCGTCTCCACCTCCGCCGCGTACACGCGCACGCGCGGCGCCAACTGGCGCAGCACGGCCGCGATGCCGCAGGAAAGGCCTCCGCCGCCCCAGGGAATCACCACTGCCTCGAGGTCCGGCAGGTCCTCCAGCAACTCCAGCGCGATGGTTCCATTCCCGGCCATGACATCCAGGTCGTCGAAGGCGTGAATGAACGTGGCGTCCACCCCGGGGTAGGTGCGCGTCTCGAAGGTGCGCCACCAATCGGCAAATGGGGCCAGGATCACGCGCCCGCCCATGCGCTCCACGGCGCGGATCTTAGTGGCGGGCGCCGTATCGGGAGCCACGATGGTGGCCGGCACGCCCAACCGCCGCGCGCAGAAGGCCACGCCTTGCGCCATGTTGCCCGCCGACGCCGTGAGCACGCCGCGCGCCAGGCGTTCCCGCGGGGTGCGCGCCATCACGTTGCTCGCGCCGCGAATCTTGAACGAGCCGATGGGCTGCAGGTTTTCCAGCTTCAGGTAGAGCTCGACCGGCGAATCCGCGCCGCACCGCACCAGCGGCGTGCGCACCGCCGCCCCCGCGATATTCCGGCGCGCTTCCTCCACCTGCTCCAGCGAGATGACCATTGTTCCATTCTAGTCGGAAAGAATGGCACTCCCGATCAAGCTTCTCTTCGGGTACAATGCTACGATCCTGCCAAGCGAGGGATCTTCCACATAATGGATGCGAGGAGCAAATCCGAAACCCGGCGGCTGACGGCGGTGGTTCTGGACTCCCTGGACGAAGAGGGAGCCACTCCGCACCTGGCTCGCCGCGCCTTTTGGAGCCGTAGGCATTTCCACCGGCTCTTTCGAGCCATGGTGGCGGAGACGCCCGGCGCCATGCGCCGGCGCCTGCTGCTGGAGCGGGCCGCCTGGCAATTGGGACGCACGCCTCTGCCGGTCACCGAGATCGCGTTCCAATCGCTCTACGGTTCGCTGGAGGCATTCACACGAGCATTCCGCAAGGCCTTCGGCATCTCACCCAGCCTCTACCGACGGATGGGAGCCACGCATTTCCGGCTGCCCGCCCCGAACGGCATGCACTTCGGCGCATCCGGATCCCCCGCCCAAGGAGCGTCTGATATGGATCTTTTCGACCGTTTCGCCGGATATGAATCCTGGCATACCCGCCGCCTGCTCGACCAGGCGGCGAAACTCAACGACGAACAACTCGACCGGCCCTTCCCCGGCGCGGTGCAACTGCTGCCCTGGGAACAGCCCGAGCGCAGCCTGCGCGAGCTGTTGGAGCGCATCGTCTACACCAAGGAAGTCTGGACGGCGGCTCTGGGCGGCAGAGATTGGCCAAAAGCCAACCCGCCGAAATCCTCGCCGGCCGAAATGCGCGCGCGCTACGACCAGACCGATGCCGAGTTCGACCGCACTCTGCGCGAAGTGCGCGATTCCGGCGCCTGGGACGACACGTTTGTGGACGCGCTGTGCGAACCGCCCGAAACCTTCACCTTCGGCGGGATGTTCGCGCACCTGATTACGTTCAACAGCTATCGGCGTCTCACGGCGCTGGCGCTGCTCCGGCAAATGGGCGTCGATGGGGCCGGCTTCGGCGACCCCATCGAATACGAAGCCGGCGTGGCGCCGTGGCGCGCCGCCGAAACCACCGCCGCAAAGTAGAAGTGGCGTTGCAAGAGCGAAAACCCTGGCTGGCCGCCTAGGAACGCGGATTGAGGAGATTCGCCCTATCGGCGCTCATCCGTGTTCATCGGCGGCTCGATCAGCAGCCTCAAGTGATAGGCGGAGTCTATTCCCCGCCACCTCCGGGCGGCCCGGCGGCCGCGGGACGCATTTCGAACTCCTTTGGGGGTTCGGCGCCCATCAGGTAGCGCACAAAGTAGTCCCAGCGCCGCCGCGTCATGTAGTTCGAATCCGGTCCGTAGCCGTGCTGCCGGTTGGGGAAGAGGATCAGGTCGAAATCCTTGTTCGCCTTGATCAGCTCACTCACCACGAGCAGGGTGTTGTACGGCGGCACGTTGTTGTCCACGGTGCCGTGCGCCAGCAGCAGGTGGCCCTTCAGGTTCTTGGCGAAGTTCTGGTTGGCCTGGTTGTCGTAGGGGCTGTTGCCGCCGGGCTTCTTCTCGTCGAGGCCCATCCACTTCTCGGCCCAATCGTCCTCGTATTCGCGATTGTCGTGGTTGCCGGATTCGGAAATGCCCACCTTGAAGAAATCCGGGTAGTGGAACATGGCCCCGGCGGTGGCGTAGCCGCCGCCCGAATGACCGTAGATCCCGACCTTGTCGATATCTATCCACGGATACTTGCGCGCCAGCTCCTTCATGCCCGCCACCTGGTCCGGCAGGGTGTTGTCTCCCATGTCGCCGAAATAGGCTTCGTGAAACTTTTTCGATCGCGACGGTGTACCCATGCCGTCAATCTCGACCACGATGAAACCCAACTCGGCGAGCGCCTGACAATCTCCGCGCGCCGCCGAAAAATTGCGGCTTTCCACGCTGCTTCCCACCGGTCCGGGATATATGTGGTTGATGATGGGGTACTTCTTCGCGGGATCCAGGTTGGCCGGCTTGAACATCAGGCCGTAGATATCGGTCGCACCGTCGCGCGCCTTCATGGTGATGGGCTGCGGCGGCTTCCAGCCGGAGTCCAACAGCTTGGAGATATCGGCCTTCTCAAGGGGCGTCACGAGCTTGCCGCTGGCGTCGCGCAGCGCGGCGACCGGCGGCACGTCCGGCTTCGAATATGTATCCACAAAGTACTGGAAGCTGGGCGACCACTCGACGGCGTGGTTGCCATCGTCGGGCGTCAGCAGCATCTGGCGCTTGCCGTCGAAGCCGACGCTGTAGAGGTGCGCGAAGTACGGATCGCGGCCCTTCTCCTTGCCCACGCCCAGGAAATAGATCACGCGGCTCTTCTCATCCAGCCGGCTGATCTGCGTGACGTTGCCTTCGCCCGTGGTGATCTGGTTCTTCAACTTGCCGGTGGTGAGATCGTAGAGATAGAGCTGGCCCCAATTGGATTGCTCGCTAAACCAGATGAATTCGTTGGTGGCCGGCAGATAGTGCCAGTTCATGCGGCCGTTGCCCGAATCATAAAAGGTTGCGGTCTTTTCCTCAAACACATCGCGAACCGCGCCGGTCGAGGCATCGGCGATCTTGAGCTGCTCCACCTTGTGATCGCGGGAGGTGGAAACGAACATCAGTTGCGTCCCGTCGGAGTTCCACTGGACGTCCATGGCGCCGCCGCACTTGATGTCGTCGCAAAGCGTCGAGCGGTGCTGGTCGGGCGGCATCTGCAAGCGCACCACTTTGGGCACGGTCACGTCGATGACCACGCGCTGGATGGTAGTGACTACCTTGTCGCCGGGCAGCGGGTATTTCCAGGCCTGCAGCGTGGGGTGGCCCACGGTGGTGTTGACCAGGTACATCTCGCCCACGCCGCGCTGATCCTGCTGGAAGGTGGCAATTTTCTTGGAATCGGGCGACCAGAGAACCACGGCGTTGTTGCTGGCGCTCCATCCGGCGTTGTCGGTGGCGTATCCAAAGTCCTTTTCGCCGTCGGTGGTGAGCTGGGTCTCCTTGTTGGTAGCGATGTCGCGCAACCACAAGTTGCTGTCGCGGATGAAGACGCTGCTCTTGCCGTCGGGCGAAACAGCGTCGCCGCCGCGTCCTCCCCTGCCGCCGCCGCGTCCTCCCCTGCCCCCGCGCGCCCCAGCCGCGGGCGCTGCCGGCGCCGGATTCGGATCAATGGCGCAGGCCACGCCCTGGCGGTCGCACTTCCAGGCCTTGTCGCCGGCGGTGAACGAGACAGAGAGCGAATCCGACGAAAGGGTAAAGGACTGGAACGGCAGATGGGCGCCGTCATATTTCGCGCCCGATGCGGTGGAAAGAGCGGCAGCCAGCTTGGCATGATCGAAGGCCAACTCGCGGGTTCCCTTGGCCGGATCCACCAGCACGAACTCGCTGCCCTCGGCGGTGGTATTGCGATACCAGAAGCGCTCGTCGGCGAGCCACGTGGGGCGTACGCCGGACCGGTAGACCAGGGCCCCCATTCCGCCGCCCGTGAATTTCTCCGCGCGCGTGTAATCGTCGGCGGTCACGACGCGGGTCTGGGCCAGTCCCGGCAAAGCCGCGGCGGCCAGGGCCAAAGTGAGAGTGAGAAAAAAGTTTCGGGTCACAGGCCGAATCATCACACCGAATCGGGCCGGAAGTCAAGACGGCGGGAGACTGCGGCAGGCGGAACGAAGAAGCGCCGGGTACGAGTTGCGCTTGCTTGCTTTTTGGTTATGGCGCTTTCGCCACGGCGACGCGCAAGCGGCGCTTCGGGTGGATACAGGCCGGCACCCCAAGGCCTGCATGGCCGGACGCTGTATGCTAAATTTGAACACCGATGCAGCGAAGGCGCTTACATTCGATCCTGATGCTGGCGGCCGCACTTGTTGTGGCGAGGCCCGCAGGAGCCGACGTCATCGCCTTCCACGGCAAAGTGCTGCTGGAGGACGGTTCGCCGCCGGGCCGCCTGGTGGGAATCCAGCGCGTCTGCGAGGGACTCGATCATTCCATCCGGGAGACCAGCGCCTCCGGCAAGACCGGTGAGTATACTGTGCGCCTGGAGGTCAGCGATTTCGGCGGTGTCTTCTCGGGCAACTTCGACGGCTTCGGCAATCTGCCTTGCGCCCTGGAAGCCACGCTCGGCGGATATGTTTCCAGCCGTCTCGACATGAGCGACCGGCGAGTCACCATGAATCCGCAGTTGCCCAACATTATCCTCAGGCCCTCCGAGCGGGGAAGCGTGGTGGACCTCAACCGCGGAGCCGGCGTGCCCAGCGCCGCATCCCGGCCGTGGTCGCAGGCGCTCAAGTACATGGCAGCGGGGGATTGGGCAGCCGCCGAGGCTCCGCTTCGCGCGGTGGTGCTAGCGGCTCCGAAGTTTGCGGCGGGCTGGGTGGCACTGGGCGCCATCTGCCAGAACCAGCACAACGCGGCCGAAGCGCGGCCGGCCCTGGAACGGGGCATCGAGCTCGACAGGAAGGCGCTGCCCCCGTTGTATATGCTGGCGAACGCCGATTTCGCCCTCAAGGATTGGGAGGCCACGGTCAAAGCCTCGCAGGCGGTGATTCAGTCCGACACGCGGCACGTCTACCTGGAAGCCTACATTATGAATGCCATCGCGCATTATGAGATGAAGGATCTGGATAGCGCGTTGGATCGCATCCAAGAAGTGATACGGCTCGACAAGCGTCAGGAACTGCCGCGGGCGGAGTACATTCTGGGAATCATCGAGGAAGCCCGCCGGGAGTACGATGCCGCCGCGGCGCACCTGCGCGAGTACCTGGAAAAGAATCCCCACGCCAAGGATGCGGCCGCGGTGCGGGAGCGCGTGGCCAACCTGGGCCGCGCTACGGCAGCGGCGGACCTCAGCGCAGAACTGGGCGGCGCCGATCTGCGCGCGCCGGCCGCCAGTGAAGTTCCGGTCCCTGGCGGCTTAAAGGCCTTCGCCGCAATCGCCCGCATGCCCGCGACGGCATCGAGCCGCGACTTTTTCCTGCAATACTGCCGCGCCATCACCTCAGGCCCTGGCAACGTGGACAACCAAACACTCGCATCCAGAAATGCGGTGCGTGCCTTTATCGAGGTGGCGGGAGAGTTGGAACAACTCGGCACGCGCGAGACGGATCGCGTGGTAGTCCAGATGGCCGTGGATAGCGAGGCGCATCGCCAGCGGACGGAGCGCGTGCTGGCACTGTTCGGTTGGAGGCTGACGCGGAAGGGCGATGGCCTGACGATGGAGCCGGGCGACCAGACGATCGACGGACTGCGGCAGCGCATCCCCGGCGCCCTGGGCATCGACGAGTTTGACCTGCGTGCCGCTATCGAAGCCGGGCGTTCTTTCGAGTTCGACGTTCCGATTGAGAGCGCGCGGCTGATTGGGGGCGCCGCCTGGAGCGTCGTGCTGAAGGGCGTGCCGGAAATGGCCGGCGGTCCGGCCGAGATTTTTATCCGCGACGGGCGCTTCGCCCGCGTATATGCCGGGCTGGGAGCCATGGAACCGGAGGCGGCGGGCGCGGTGGTCTCCGCCGTGGGCCTGGCCAACCTGGTGACGAAATACTCGAATCTGCTGGCCGAATCGGGAGAGGCGCTGACGGTGGCCGAGAAGCACGTGACCGCACCCGGCGGCGCCAAGGCCAACGCGGTGTGGGCGCGGCTGGCCGGCGCCAACCCGCAAAACCCGGCGCCTTTCTTGCGCGCTCTGTTCGACAAGGACGACGGTCGCCTGATGGATTTCTATTACGACCTGGCGCACGCCGACGCCGCCCACCAGCGGTTCTTCACCGCTTCGGCGGCGCGCGCCGAAGCCTTCTACAAGCGGTACCGCGACTCCATGCCGTCGCCGCGCGCGGAATCCCGATGGCAGGCCACCGTGCTGCAAAAACTCGTAGTCGATTCAGCCGGCAAAGTGATCTTGCCGGGTGGACGCCAGGCCTGGAGCACTGCGGCGCAAAGCGATGAAGAAGCCCTGCGGCAGCTTCCCTCGTTCCGCGCGCTGGCGGCGGAGATCCAGTTGGAACAGCAGCGCGGCGCGCCGCTGGACCAGGCTTCCGCGGTCCTGTTGGAGCAACATTACGATGAATGGCAGTACCTGTTTCCGTATTTCGAAAAACTGCCGGGGTTGGGCGCCGCCGAGTTCCAGGCGCTGGCCGGTCTTGCCGAGGACGCGGTCAAAGCCCCCGCGGAGCGTCAGGCCGTACTGATGGGAGACTGGCACTCCCTGGTGGAGTTGGTGGTGCTGGCGAGCGAGGCCGGTTCGCTCGACCAGGCCGGCGCCGCGAAGGCCTTTCTGCAGATTACCGAAGCGCTGCGGTCGGGCAATGCAAGCGCCAGGTCCATAGCGGCGCTGCGCGAGATGTCGGGGGGCGCAGCGGATCTCGACGAGGCCATCCCCGTCCGGCTGCTGCGCCTCGGCGGCGCGCGGCGCGACGCCTACGAAAGGGTGAAAGCGTTGCAGAATGTCCCCAGCATTCGTTCGCTGGGCGATTCTCCCGACGCTCTGAAGACGCTGGCTGCGCTGAGCGGCGCGGTGTATGCGGCGCTGCTCGATCCGCAGTACCTGCTGGTGGCGGAGGATTCGCGCCTGCTGGCCAAGCACAACTTCCTGCCGGCCGGCGGCGACAAGCGCGCCAGCTTGTTCGCGGATTCCGCCCTGATTGTTTCCAACAGCCCGCCCGGGTCGAACCTGGCCGGCGGATTCGGCCGCTTCCGGGAAGTGACGAGGGCGCTCGACGAGCGCCGGGTGAAGGCTAACACCGCCGAAGCGCCCGCCACGGATGCGACTGCGTCCGAAGAGGCCGTGCAGCCGGGCCCTGGTCCCGCTGAACTCGGGCTCCGCCCGCCAACGGAAGCCGTGTTTCGCGCGAGCGGGCGGATTGTGGAAGTGTACGCGACCGTGACCGACAGCCGAGGCCGCTACGTGGACGACCTGAATGCCAGCCAGTTCACGATTCTCGAAGGCGGGCAGCCGAAGCCGGTCTTTGCGTTCGAGGACCATACCTCCAGCGTCTCGGTGGCTTTGCTGTTCGATGCCACGGGCAGCATGGAATCGGCCCTGCCGTCGCTGAAGAGCGCCGCCATGCAGTTCCTCGACGAACTGCGGCCGGAGGATTCCGTGGCGGTCTACAGCTTTAACAACCGGGTCACCGAGCTGCAGCCCTACACCACGGACAAGGTCGCCGCCAAGCGGGCCGTGCTGCGCTCGCACGCGGCTGGAACCACGGCGCTCTATGACGCTCTGCTGCATGTGAACCACGACATGGCCGGGCGCGCCGGAAAAAAAGTGATCCTCGTGTTTACCGACGGGGACGACAATGCCAGCATGCTGACTGCCGACGCCGCCATCCTGCGGGCCAAAGGCCGCGGCATCCCCATTTACACGATCGCCGAAGGCGGGGCGCTGGCGCATCAGCAGTTGATCGGGCAACTGGCCGGTATTGCGCGCGCGACCGGCGGAACGGCGTTCCTGATCCGAACCCTGAGCGATATCGGCGCGGTCTTCCAGAAGGTGTCGGAAGACCTGATGCACGGCTACCTGCTGGCGTTCCAACCATCGGAGAGCGAGGGGCGCGGGTGGCGCAAGATTGAAGTCGTGCTGGCGAAGAGCAAGGGCCGGCAGGTGCGGGCGCGCGAAGGTTACTTCCCGGACTGAGTGAGCGAGGGCTCCGCCCTCGATATCCCTTCGGGATATGGAAGTCAGAAGTCAGGAGTCAGAAGACAGAATCACCCCACGCGCGGCGGGCCGGAGTTGCCCATTCTGACTCCTGACTTCCTTGACTTCTGACTCCAGCCCCGCAGGGGCTCACTTCTTCACGGGTGGCACGGGGTCCCCAAAAGTAACAGTGGCGTCGGAAGAGAACTTGCGGTAGTCGAGGAACTGGACTTCATTGCGATGCTGGAGCGGGACGGCGTCGAGACGCGTCACCGAGCGCAGCGGAAGCAGATAAGAATGGCCGCCGACGTCGGTGAAGCCGTAATCCAGCAAGGATCCGGCGCGTCTCACGGGGAAATCGCGCGGCAGGCTCTCGGCTTCGGCGGCGATGCGCACAACGGCGTTGGTTTCGCGATCCACGTAGACGTAGCCGTGCTGACCCAGGGTGGCGTGTTGGAAGTAGCCGTCATTGGTGCCAAACGATAACCGGTAGGCGGAGTTCTCGACGGCGATGCGGAAGCGGTAGACCTCGGTGGGACGCTGGCGCAAGGTGGTCCAGTGATCCCAGCGGTACTCGGTGCGCGACGACTCGGCGAAGATGGAGCCGAGCAGGCTGCCGAACTCGCCTTCGGTGATGGCGCCGCCGGTCTGTTCATAAGTAAGATGAGTGGGGCGATTGTTGATGCTGATGAGCTGATAGTCTTCCTTGCGCTCGAAGTAAGTGAGCTTCAGCACGAGCGTGTCGGACAGATGCCACTGTTCCCTGCCCTCGGGGTCTTTGTAGCGCTTGATGGATTCGGTGCAGATGAAATCCGGCAGCGACTCGGTGTAACTGAGAGACTTTTCCCGAGCGGCCTCCCAAACGCGCTCCTGCTCGCCGGCCCAAGGCGCGGGCGGCGTTTCGATGGCGGGCACTTGCGGCAGGGGAAGATGCGCCGAGGCGTTGCGCATCTCCTCGAGTTCGGCCACGGTGTCGGGTCCGGCGCCCTCGCTTTGGAGGGTCTCGATGGTGCGATCGTCCAGCCGTTCGGCGAGCTTGAACTTGCGCAGCGCTTTGGCCACCTGGCTGTCCTTATGGTTCAGGCGAAGACCTTCCCGGACGCTTTCCACCACGGCCGCGACCGACGAGGCGCTCTGCGCGGCGGCTGCGAAGCAGGCCAGCAGACAGACGGCAGTGAGCCGGAACCGCATATCTCGATTATGACGCGGGCGAAGCGCGCGGCGTTACGCGCCGGCAGGCGCGGCCGACGCGATTTCGTGGTAGACCGATGTGAACTTCTCGAAATTTTTGTTAAAGCGCTGGCTGAGGTCGCGCGCCGCTTTGTCGTAAGCCGTCCCGTCGGGCCACATGCCGCGGGCGTCGAGGAAGGCGGCGGGCACGCCGGGACACGACGCCGGAACGGCCACCCTGAACACGGGATGCGGCGTCATAGGGACGTTGTTCAGCTCGCCAGCGAGCGCGGCGTTGAGCATGGCGCGCGTGTATCGCAGCTTCATGCGCTCGCCCACGCCGAAGGGACCGCCGGCCCAGCCGGTGTTCACGAGCCAGCACGCCGATCTGTAGCGCCGCAGCTTTTCACCCAGCAGCGAAGCATAAGCCGCCGCCGGGCGTGGCAGGAACGGGGCGCCGAAGCAGGCGCTAAAAGTGGCTTGCGGCTCCTTGCCGAGGCCGCGTTCGGTTCCCGCCACCTTGGCGGTGTAGCCGCTCAGGAAGTGATACATGGCCTGTTCCGGCGTGAGGCGGGAGATGGGCGGCAACACGCCGAAAGCGTCGGCTGTCAGAAAAACAACGTTGGCGGGATGGCCTCCCACGCTGGGGATCAAGGCGTTCCCGATGAAATCGAGCGGGTAAGCGGCGCGGGTATTCTCGGTGATCTCCTCGGAGTTGAAATCGAGCAGGCGCGTTTCGGCGTCCATGGCGACGTTTTCGAGCACGGTTCCGAAACGGATGGCGTTCCAGATCTGCGGTTCCTGCTCCTGGGAAAGGCGGATGCACTTGGCATAGCAGCCGCCTTCGAAGTTGAAAACTCCGTTGTCGCTCCAGCCATGCTCGTCGTCGCCGATGAGGCGGCGGCGCGGGTCCGCGGAAAGGGTGGTCTTGCCGGTGCCCGAAAGGCCGAAGAAGAGCGCGGCGTCGCCGGCCGGGCCGGTGTTGGCGGAACAGTGCATGGGGAACACGCCGCGGTCGGGCAGCAGGTAATTCATGATGGTGAATGCCGACTTCTTCATCTCGCCGGCATATTGCGTGCCGCAAATGAGCACGACGCGTTTTTTGAAGTTGATGACGATGCAGGTCTCGGAATTGGTTCCGTCTTCGGACGGGTTGGCCTGAAAGTCGGGCGCGAACAGGATGGTGAACTCGGGACGGTGTTCGGCGGCCGGCTGGGAATCGGGCCGGATGAAGAGCTGGCGCGCAAAGAGGGCGTGCCAGGCGTACTGGCTGACGACGCGGAGGGGCAAGGTGTAGGCGGGGTCGGCGCCGACGAAGCAATCCTGGACGAAAACTTCGTGACCCTGCCAGAACAACTGCATCTTGTGAAACAAGCGGTCGAAATGGGCTTCCGACATGGGCTGGTTGACCGCACCCCAATGCACGTGCGCGTCGGTGGTCTCGTCGCGCACAATGAATTTATCCTTGGGAGATCTGCCGGTGAACTGGCCAGTGCGCACCACCAGAGAGCCGCCATCGGCGAGCGACCCCTCGCGCCGCTGAATCGCCTGCTCCAGCAGTTGGGCCGCACCCAGATTGCAATGCGCCGCGTTGATATTGCGGATTCCGTGATCTTCCAGCCCGTGGCGACCCGGCCGCAGGCTTCCTGGTTCAGTCAGCATCCCTCTTTCCCCTCGTACCCATTTGACCGCGTCCCCTATCGTAAGATGGTCTCATGAAGCGCCTCCTCGGGGCCTGCGGTCTGGGGCTCATGTTGTTATACCACTGTGCCTATGGCCAAGTCATTGAAGTGGAATCCAATGGGCTGAAGTATCAGGCCCTGACACGCTCGGGAGTGACCATCATGTTCGCGCACCTGCCGGCCACGCTGCACGAGTACGCGATTGTCCAGGTGGCAGTTTCCAACGGATCGCCCGGGCCGTACGTGATCCGGCCGGAAGACTTCACGTTCGTGCGCGCCGACGGCAGCGAGGTGCGCGCGGTCCCCGCCCGCGCGGTGATTGACATGCTACTCAAGAAGGCCAACGGCAACGACATGACGAAACTGGTGACCACTTACGAGGCCGGTATTCTGGGCAACCCGAGCGTGAAGTCCACGCACGGGTACGAAGAGCGGCGCCAGGCGGCGATTGCGTACTCCGGGTCAAAGACCAGAGCCGCGGCGGTAGCCAGCGCGCTGGCGATGGTGCAAACCAAGATGGCGCCCGGTAATTCCACCGACGGGGCGATTTTCTTCCCGACGGCCGGCAAGGCGCTGGGCGCCGGCCACATGGTGGTGAGGACAAATACGGATCTGTGGGAGTTCAAAGGCGAGTAGGGGGTGTTGGCGGGGCGGACGCCCTGGTCCGCCCCACTATTCGGACCAGATTGTGCTCAGCACGCGCACGGCGTTCCCGCCGAGGATCATCTTGATATCGGCATCGCTGTAGCCCCTCGCGATCAAACCCTCGGTTAGATCAAACATCCGTTTGGGGTGGTCCAGGCCAGTGGTCCCCACATGCTCCGGTTCATCCACGTGGTATCGATAGCGCTCGAAGTTCGGCTGGCTATCGGGCCGAAAGCCACCACCAATCGGATTGCCATTTCCCACGAGGTCCAGGTCGCTGCCCACAGCCAGGTGTTCCACCCCTACCAGCTTTCGAACGTAGTCAAAGTGATCCAACACGTTGGCGGTGCTCACAGGCTCCCGGTCGCGAACCATAAACCGGATGAAGTCGATGCCCATGATGCCGCCGGTCTTCGCCAGTTTGCGGATGGCCTCATCGCTTTTCGCGCGCATGTGTCCCGGGATCAGAGCGCGACAGGTGGCGTGGGTGAACAGCGCCGGCTTCTTCGCGGCCTCCAGAGCGTCCAGGGTTGTCTGGTCCGCGCAGTGAGATAGATCCACACCCATGCCAACCTTCTCCATCCGTTTCATGATGGAGAGCCCGAATACGGAAAGACCGCCATCGCGCTGCTCCAGAAAACCGCTGCCAATGCGGTTGTTGAAGTTGTAAGTCAGTTGTGAGATGCGCTGTCCCAGGGCGAAGAACTCGTCGACATCGTCCGGACCCCGGAAGTGCATGGAGTCCTGCAAGGTCAGCATGATTCCGATCTTCCGGCCGTTGCGCACGCGGGCGAAATCTCGGGCGTTGTCAATGCGCAGCAGCCAATCGCTGTAAGCGGCCAGGAACCCGTTCCATTTTGCGAAGAATCGCAGACCTTCCTGGTAATCGGCGGCCCCGCTGCCCAGCGCGAATACGTTGATCCCGGAGCCTTGATAAGTGGCGGCGTCGGCCGCCGTGAAGCTCCCTGGCTTGCTCAGCCAGAGCTCACTCCTGGGGGGTTTCTCCGAGTAGTCAGCGAAGCGGAACTGATTGAGGAGGTCCACTACCGTGGTTTCCGCGATCAGTTGGATGGCACGGGCCGAGTACTCCGTGCTCGACTGCGCAAAGAGCTGAAACCGGCCTCGCAACACGGCCGGCGCGGCAGACAAGGCGGTCCAACGGAGCACGGTCCTTCTGCTGAGACGATTCATAAGCACCTCCGGGAGATGAACTTTGAGACATTATGGCATTGCCGGAAGCAGGGCGTGGGGCAAACCGGGTTCGAAGTTTCGCAACGGCGGCGAAATTCGAGTTTGCACTAGGAGGCGCGCAGGCCACGGTCTCCTGGGTGATTCGACGGTGCAGGTGACGGGCCAGGTTCGGCGTTGGATTGGCAGGCGGAAGCGCCGGCGGAAGCGCCTGCCCCACTTTGGATAGGCGGTTTGACGGAACGAACCCAATTTTCCGTAACCGGCGCTTTTTCTTCTTGTTGCGCGAGGGGTTCGGCGGCGGCGCGCTGCTTTTGGAGGCGGCGGAGTTCGGCCAAGGACCGGAAATGCCGGCTGTCTTCCGAGGCGAGGCGGCGCTGGACCTGCTTCAGGAGGGCGTTGGAGGCCGGGTCGCGGAGCAGGGCCAGCAAATTGGGAGCGGAATTGAGGAGCTGGGTTTCCAGGCGGCCCCAACGCTGCTTGTTCCACTGGGCGAGGAGCATGGTGCGGAGGAGCCACTCCTCTACAGCGCCAAGGGGATGATACTGATCGAGGTAAGCCTGGGTGAGGGCCTCCAGTTCGGCGGGGTCTTCACCGCGG
>JBEKDA010000032.1:0-65348 GCA_050014595.1 Bryobacteraceae bacterium | reverse complement strand
GCCGACATGTTCAAGGGCTTGATGACGTTGTCCAGTGTCAGGTTGAAGCCCTCGATCACTTTGCGGAAGTCGCCCTGGTGCTTGGCCGCGTCGGCCCGCGCCGCCAGCTTGCCTTCCAGCATGGCCTGCACCAGCACGTTGACGTCCTTCGCCATGTTTTGCAGCGCCGCGGCGACGTTGTTGACCGCCTGCTTCATCTTTTCGTGGTCGCCCTTATAGGTTTGCGCGATCAGCTCGTCGATCCTGCCGTTGGAGATCTGAGCCAGAATGCGGTTGCCTTCGCCGATGGGCAGCAGGATGGCGTCCAACATTTCGTTGACGCCTTTCACGACGCCCGCGTAAGCGCCCTGGAACTGGTCGGGTTTGCCGCGTTCCGAGAGTTGCCCTTCTTTGGAAGCCTCGGTGAGCCGCAGCAACTCCTTCTGCAAACCTTGCAGCACCACGGCGACGTTATTCACCGCCTGCTTCATCTTTTCGTGGTCGCCACTGTAGGTCTGCGTGATCAATTCGTCGATCTTGCCCGCGCTGATCTGCGCCAGGACACGATTGCCCTCCCCGATCGGCAGCAGGATCGCATCGAGCATCGAGTTTACGCCCTCGACCAGTTGGCGGTCGTTTCCTTCGAACTGCTCTGCCCTTCCGCGCTCGCCGAGGCGGCCTGCGCGCGAGGCTTCCACCAACCGGAGTATTTCCTCCTGAAGCAGGTGCTTGGTTTGCGTCTCCTGCGCATCATGTACTGGACGGTCCAAAACGGCGGCGCCGATGGACTGGTTTTGGTCGGGACGAACGCGCCGGCCGTCGTTTGCTTGTCTTGCCATGGTCTTTGCTCCTTTGTATTCCTATTGCGTTATTTACGATGCGTCACCGACGCCTGATTCTTGGTCCGTTATTGCCTTCCGATGGCCGCCGGGCTTGCGGCGGCGATGCCATGCGATTCACGCAGCCTCTGGTTGCAGCGCTCCGTCAGCGGAGCACCGTGCCCAAAGTAGATGCGCCGGACATCGCGGACGCACAGCTTCTCCAATGCCGCGAGAAATCCGGTTTCATAAGTGCCCGCTGGCGAGGTGATCAGCAGAGGGGAATCGCCAGCGAAGAGTACGCCCTCTGCCTGGTTGTAAAGGCAGATCGAGTCGCTGCTGTGGCCGGGCGTGTGGATCACCTCGAAGTACCCGTCGCCCATTTTGATGGTGTCCCCATCGCGCAGCCGGCCATCGACGCCATCGATGTTCGGCGAAAACGCGAACACCTTGGGGTGGAACGCCTCGCGGACCAGCGGCAGCAGCGCGCAGTGATCGGAATGGCCGTGCGTCAGGACCACCTGTTCCACGGGCCATTTACCGACCCCGGTGGGGGCCCGCTCGACGCTCGCCAGGATGGCCGGGTCCTGGCCCACATCCAGCAGCGTATTGACATCCTCCAGCCGGCTGGCATCGCCGAGCACCAGGTAAACCTGGGAAGTATAGACCTGGCCACTGTTCTCCAACATCACGATCCGCATGGGCCGCCCTCCACTTTGCGGAACAACTGCCCGTCGGGAATCACCCGCTGGAACAGTGAGGCGAGTTCCCGCGGCATCTCCTGCGTCTGCTCGCTGGCGAAGAAGCCGCCGGGCCCGAGCGCCCGGTGGAACATTCTGAGCACTTCGATCCTCTCCGACGGCTGGAAGTGGAGCAGCACATTTTTGCACAGGACCAGAGAATATCCATGCCCGATTTCCAGGAACGACAGAAGATCGTGCCGCTGATAGGCGACCCGCTGCCGGATGCCGTCGATCACGCGAAAGTGCCCGGCTTTACCGTCGGCTTCGAAGTATTTCTCGAGGATGCCCTCCGGCAACCGCGACAACTCGTCTTTCGGATACACGGCCGCCTCGATCATGCGGGCGAACTGGCCCGTGCTTTCCACATCGGTTGCATCGATGCGGAGGTTCTTGAACGCGAAGGGGCTCATCCGCTCGGCAAACATGATGGAAAGCGTGTAAGGCTCTTGCCCCATGGCCACGCCGGCGTCCCAGATGCGGGGATGGCTTCGGCCCGACAGGCCGGGGATGACGTGTTCCGCCACCCGTTCCAGCACTTGCTGGTCCCGGAAGAAGAAAGTGAAGGCCAACTTCAGAACCTCCCCGCACGCTGGCGTGGCGCCGGTTGTCCGATGGCTTTTCCTGGCAGCCGGGAGCGCTTCCCCGGCAGTATCCTGTCTCGCTTAAGAGTTGATGGTGAGCGCACGAGCGCGACCAGGGGGTCGCGCGCGGACGAGGGCGTCCGCCCCACAGGGCAACATAGCCGCAACCAAATGGCAAGCCGGGCGCGACCAATGTGAGATGCCGCCAAGCGTCGACACGAGTGTCGACGCGGCACGCACGAGTGCGTGCGCCACGGGGCAACGACATCTTCGCAGCGGTCGAAGAAGCTGAGCTGCCGTAGTACCCGGGACCGGTCGCGCGTGGTCAGGCATTCGGCGGGACGGGACACTAGGCGGCCCTCCCGACAGTGAGATCCACGGTTCGCTCGGCATCGAGGACCAGCAGTAACCGGTCCTTCAGCTTGTAGACGCCGCGGATGAGCTCGCGGGCCGCGGGATCGAGGTTCTCCGGCGGCCGTTCGTAGGTGGCGGCATCCACATCCAGCACGTCTCCGATCTCGTCGACCAGCAAACTGACGGCGCCATCCTCGGTGCGGACCACCATGTTCATGGGCGTTTGGTCCCCGGCGCGCGGCGGCAAGCGAAGCCGCCGCCGCATATCGATGGCGGTGACGATCTGACCGCGCAAGTTGATCAACCCCTCGATGACTTCCGGGGCTTGAGGCACGCGGGTCATGTGCTGGAAGCGCAACACTTCCTGGACGCGGAGAACATCCACGCCGAAAAACAGGTCCGCCACGAAGAACGTGGAGAACTGTCCGCTGGTCAGCGCCAGTTCGGATTTCAGGGTCGCGGTATCGATCGCCATGGGTTATCTCTCCTCTCCTGCGGTCACCGGCGCCGTCTCGGCGGAAGCCAGCGCCGAGGCCAGCCGCGCCACCGATTGGAGCATGGCCTCCCGGTCGAACTTGGGCTGGCAGTCCTGGAAACCCGCCGCCTGACCGGCTCCTGCCTGAACCTGCTCGACCGAATCAGCCAGCGCCAGGACCGGGATCGCCTGCCACTCCGGCCGCCGGCGCATGGCGGCCAGCAGCGCGGAACTGCCGTTGGGAGGAAGATCCAGCGCCGTTACGACGAGGTCCACCGGTTGCTGCTCCAGCCCGCGAATCGCCTCGTCCAGATTCGCGGCCTCGATAACCCGGTAGCCGGCCATGTCCAGGCCGCTCCGGATCAGACCCCGCGAGAACGCCGAGGACTCGGCGACGAGGATCCTCTTGCCGTTTGCGGACCCGCCCATGCCCTGGAACCAATCCGCCGCGGCGGCATGAATGACCTGGTTGAGATCGAGGAAATCCGCGACCTGTTTGCCCACCACCGCCGAGCCGAGAAGGCCCTGGCGGCTGGTCTTCTGGCGCACCGTGACGGCGTCTTCCGCGACATCCAGGATCTGGTCGACCACCACACCCAGGCTGCGCTCGCCGTCGTTGAACACGATCACCTGCACGGGATCGGCGGTCTGATCCCGGTCTCCGACGTCAGATTCGAGTACGGCCCGGAGAGAAACCAGGGGGAGAATGCGGTTCCGGTATTGCACCACCTGGCCCCCGCCCGCATGCTCGATGGACGACTGCGGGAACTCCTCGAGCCTGGCGACCAGAGAAAGCGGAACGGCCAGCCGCTCGAAGGAACCAGCCCGGAACAGGAGCAACCGCTGCTGCTCGATCCCCGATTGCGTCTTCTGTTCCGCCGCCGCGCGCGCCTGATCACGGGATTCGGCCAGCACCCCGGAACGCTGGCCGATACCGAGCACGTCGAGGATGAGGGCCACGCGGCCGTCGCCCATGATGGTCGCGCCGGCGTACACGGTGAGCCCTTTCAACTGCTTGCCCAAAGGCTTGACCACGATTTCCTGGGTGTCGTTGATGCCGTCTACCACCAGGCCAAACTGCCGGTCTTCGGCTTGCAGGACCACCATGCTGACCGCTTCGGCCCGCTCGGCCGATTTCAGCCCGAGCACTTGGTTCAGGTGGGCGATGGGCAGAAGACTCCCGCGCCGGCGGTACACCGGTGTACCCTGCACATACTCGATGTGCTTTTCCGACGAATCTCCCTCCAGACGGATCAATTCGAGCAGGCTGACCTGGGGGATCACGAATCGTTCGCCGCCGCTGGTGATCACCAGGCCGGGAATGATAGCCAGCGTGAGTGGGATTTTGATCTTGACCGTGGCGCCTTCGCCGGGCCGGCTGAACAGGTCGACGACGCCGCCGATCTTCTCGATATGAGACTTCACCACATCCATGCCGACCCCGCGTCCCGAAACGTTGGTGACGGTTTCCGCCATGGAGAAGCCGGGCAGGAAGATCAGGTTCAAGGCCTCCCGATCACTTAGCCTCTCGGCTTGTTCGGGCCGTAGAAGCCCCTTGTCCAGGGCCTTCTGTTTGACACGGGCGATGTCAATCCCCGCCCCGTCGTCGCCGATTTCGATGTTGACTTGCCCGCCTTCGTGATAGGCGCGAAGCGTCAGTCTTCCTTGTGGCGGCTTGCCGATTCGCAGGCGGACCTCGGGCGGCTCAATGCCGTGGTCGCACGAGTTCCGGACCAAGTGAACCAGGGGGTCCTTGATGGCCTCGATGATGGTCCTGTCGAGTTCCGTCTCGGCGCCGTCCATCTCCAGCCGGATCTGCTTGCCGAGGGTCACCGCCATGTCGCGCACCACGCGCGGCAGCTTGTTCCAGACCATCCCGATGGGTTGCATGCGCGTCTTCATGACGCCTTCCTGCAGCTCGGTGGTAATCAGGTTCAGCCGCTGTGAGGTCGCGTTGAGGGCGGCATCCTCGCGCTCGGTGTTGAACTGGAGGATCTGGTTGCGGGTCAATACCAGCTCCCCCACCAAATCCATGAGTTTGTCCAGCAAACCGACCCCCACCCGGATATTTGCATCCGCCACGGCGGAAGGCTTCGCGGCGTCCTCGCCGGGCTTCTTGCTCTCGGCAAGCTCGGGGGAGCCGCTGTCGTCCGGAGGTTCCGGCGCGGGGCCAGGCAACCCGCCTGGACCGGGCTGGCCGGGACCGCACTCGCCCTTAGGGCCGGCGGCCAACAGCACCGCGACGCGTAGACGTTCGGTCAAGTCCTCAAAGCGGTCCGGACCTTCCTCCCCGCTCGCTTCGATGGAGGCCAACACCTTTCGCGTCGCGTCGACCGTCTCCAAAATCAGGGACACCAAGGACGGAGTGAGCTCCCGTTGACCATCGCGCAACTGGCTCAGGAAGCTCTCGGCCTGGTGCGTGATCCCTTCCAGGGTCGAAAACGCGAGGAATCCGCACGTGCCCTTGATGGTGTGGATAGTGCGGAAGATGCTGGCCAGCAGCGCCGCGTCCTTCGGGTGCTTCTCGAGTTCGACTAGCTCCTGATCCAGGCGCGAGAGGTTTTCATGACTCTCGACAAGGAATTCACGAATCACGTCCTGATCTTGCATCTGCTTGTCCTCCACGGGCTCCAAAAGACTCCGGTCCCTGAACGCTCACCGCGTGGGGACCGCACCTCCCGGCAACCTTTTGTTTCCTTCTGTGGTGTGCTGCTTCAACACACAAGAACACATCGGCCGGTGAAAGGGGAATCTTTATACCTGGATTTTCTAAGCAAGGGCTTCGCCCTTGAAATCCCTGCGGGATTTGGTAGTCAGGAGTCAGGAGTCAGAAGTGCCACGGGGGGTGTTGTTGAAGCAGTTCTGGTTAGGAACGGCCGGCAAAGAATCTAAAGACAATCGCGGTTGGCGCCGATATGACCCTTGGAGGTGCGGTAATGAGCTCCGTTTCTTCGGTTAACCCTGGTTTAGAGAATTTGCTCCAGACTCTCTCCAATCTCAATTCGCCGGTGCTGTCGTCGCCGGCGACGGTATCCGCTTTGGAGAAGGCCCCGCCCGCCGACATCATCCAACTGAGCGTGGCGGCCACGCAGTTAGAGGGTGTGGATGAGATGTTCGGAATCCCGGATGGCTCCGAGGGCGGCACGAGCAGTACTCTTACGAACCTGGAGGATCTCCTGACCGGATCAGGTGGCGCGGCATCGACGGCGACGGTTGCAAACGGCCAGTCTACCGCATCATCGGCGGAGCAACTCGCCAATTACCAGACGGCCCTGCAGGCGGCAGAAGCCCAAAGTTTGTTCGGGACCGGAACAACCAGCGGCCTTTCCAATTCCTTATTCAACCTGACCGGCTAACGTAGGCGCTGAGCGATCCATCCCGATCCACAGCCCGCTTCGAAAATGGGATGCATAGTCTATTTCAGCTTGCCCGCGCACGGTCATATCAATCCCACGCTCCCGGTGATTCGGGAATTGGTCCGTCGCGAACTGCAGGTGGTTTATTACAGCACGGAGCAATTCCGGCAGGTGATTCAGAATACGGGCGCGCTGTTTCGCCCCTACTCCGCGCACTTCCGTACGCCGGAGCAGGGCCCAGGACCATTCGCCCAGGTATCGACAACGCTGGAGAGCCTGCTAAGGTTAAGCCGCGCGGTTCTCGATCATCACCTGGAGCAGGTGCGGATGTTGCGTCCCACGCACATCATGTATGACAGCTTCACGCCATGGGGGCGCTTTGTCGCGCAACTCTTGCGACTCCCCACGATTGCCTCGATCCCCAGCATTCTGGTCGACAGCGATATCGATTCGCATTACGGAGCCGCCCCGGGGATCGAACCCGAGGATCCGCGGTTGACTCCGCAGTGGTATGCCTCGTTTCGGTCGCGCTGCCACGCTTGCCTGCTACCTTACGGTCTCCCCGAGCCTCCCTCACCTCCACAACTATTGCAGACCTATGGCGACTTGAACCTGGTGTACACGTCCCGCTTGTTTCAGCCTATGGCCGAAGCTTTCGATGGGCATCGGTTCCAATTTGTAGGGCCGTGCTTCGAGTGCCGCCCGGAAGCTCCGCCTTTCCCCTTCGAACAGCTCGATGGCCGGCCGCTGGTTTTGGTTTCTCTGGGCACCGTGTACGGGAACCAGCCGCAATTCTTTCGAAGGTGCCTGGAAGAGTTGGCGGACACGCCCTGGCAGGTGGTATTGTCGACCGGAGGCAATTCGCTTGCCGGTGATCTCGGGCCGGCCCCGGGAAACTTCATCGTCCGCTCTTTTGTGCCGCAAATCGAAATTCTGCGGCGTTGCGCGGCTTTCGTCACGCACGGAGGGATGAACAGCGTCCAGGAAGCGCTGTACTACGGTGTCCCGCTGGTGATGGCGCCTCAAGCGGCCGATCAGTTCTGGATATCCGCCCGCGCGTCGGAACTGGGTGCCGGCCAAGTGCTGGACCCGCCTCAGAGGGAAGCTGGAGCGATCCGCGGCAGCGTTGCGAAGATCCTCACCGGCACAGGTTACACGGCCGCTGCCGGACGCATCGGCGCATCCCTACGCGCGGCAGGCGGACCCATGAGAGCCGCCGACGAAATTCAACGCTTGATTCGCCGCGGTGCTGGTTGCCAGAATTTGAAGGTGGGGGCGACAGGACTCGAGCCCGTGACCTCCTGGGCTCCACGGCAGGCAAAGGCTTAGTCCGAAGGGAAAGCGTGCGAAAGCTGTCACCAGAAGCGCAGGATCTACCGGAGCATGCAGGTTTTGCCGCCTAAGCCGAGCCGAAGCCGAGCGGTTTCTGGAGGAATTCCGGGCGCGGCTGGCCAAGTTCGGTTTGGACGTTCATGCGGACAAGACGCGGTGGATCGAATCCGGGCGGTTCGCCGCTCGAAACCGGGGACAACTTGGCGAGGCAAACCCGGAGACTTTCACATTCCCGGGCTTCACGCATGCGGAGATCTACCGGAGCATACAGGTTGCCGATTCAGGATGGCCCGTCAAGAAAGACATCCCGCCGGGGTTTGGGCACCGGATTGCCTGGTTTTCAGGGAGCGAAGAAGTGGTTGACAAGCTCCGTCTCGCAGGTGGTGGACGCTGCGAGTCTTGGGAGAAGAGCGATCTTATCGAACACCTGAGATCGCTCTAACGGAACGTTTTCGAAAGAAAAGAGGAGAAAACAGATGAAACCGAGCACGCAGGATCAGATCGAAGGCAACCTTCACGAACTGAAAGGCAAAGCCAAAGAGAAGGCGGGACAGGTCACGAACAACCCTAACCTGGCGGCTGAGGGCCAAGACGAGAAGCTCGCAGGCAAGGTCCAAAAGAAAGTCGGCCAGATTGAAAAGGTGTTCGAGAAGTAAATGAACCGATCCCTGCGCAGTGCATGTTGCGGGGAAGGCGACACCTCCGGCTGGTGAACGGCTCGCCTCGGTGCGGTCCTGATCCAGTTCTGGCGGCCCGGTCGACGTCGGGGACGCGGCGTTGTCGACGCCGCCGGGTCATGACGCCTTGGGCTGGATCAGCTCCTGAATCTGCTCGACAGCCTGCGCCAGGCTCGTGAGCAATCGATCTGGTTGGGTTCGTTCGAAACGCGCCTTGGCCTTTTCCGTATCGCCACTGAACCCCCAGACTCCTATTACCAGCTTGACCTTGGGAAAGCGTTCCCGAATCAGTTTGCACATGGTCCGCGCGGGTGTAAAGGCATAGGGCGGCAAGGCGGAGATGCAGATGACGTCGTCTGGTCTGATCTCGAGCAACGCCAGCATCTCCGCGAGGGAAGCGTGAGCGATCGGAAGAGACAGAGCCGCGTGGCCCGCCTGCTCCAGGATCTGCGCCAGCATGGCGGCCGTGACCTCGTCGGCCCGATCGTTTGCGGGAAGGCAGATGATCCTGGTGCTGAGACGCTCCGCCTCGCGTGGTTCCGCCGCGGCAGCTTCGGCTGGGGATGAATCGTGCGCCAGCCGGTACTCCGAAAGCTCGGTAATCAGGTCGTTGATGCTGAGAAAGAGAAACTCCTCCCTGGTTGTGTCAATCGCCCCTTTGTGGCGATCCTGCTCGGCCAGGCTCAGAGCAGGTATGAGCACCGAATCGTATAACTCCACCAGGGGTTTTTCTTTCAAGAACCGATCCACAATCGCGTGCGCCTCCGGTTGGTCCATCGCCAGCAAGCGCTGGTAGATCTGAGCATCTGTCCCCAGAACCACTTCATCCCCCAGCAGGATATGAAGAAAAGAGAGTTGAGGGACGTAGCGGCCCATCACAACCACGCAAACCGTGAGAGGCGTCGACAGGATGAGACCGGCGGGTCCCCACAGAATAGTCCAAAAGACAGCCGCCACCAGCAGCGCCAACGAAGAGATTCCGGTGTTCGCCCCGTAAAGCCACGGCTCAACGAAGTTGGCGATGATCAGTTCGAGCGAAGCAAACAGCAGGAACACCAGCAGCGGCGGCAGCCAACTGTTAAAAGCCGCCAACGAGAGGGCGATGGGCAGCGCGGCGGCAACCATCGTGCCGATATACGGCACGATGCGCAGGAGGCCGCCGACGACTCCCCATAGCGCGGGATTGGGCACGCCAATGCAGTACAGACCGAGTCCGAACAGAGTTCCAAAGGTGGCATTGACCAGGACCAGCATCAACAGGTATCGGCTGACACGGTGCGCCGCGTCGTCGAGCGCCTGCGTCATGAGGTTGATCTGACCGAGTCCCACCAGCCGGAAAAAACGATGTCTCAAGTCGAATCTCTTGACCAGCATGAAGATGGTGAAGATCAGGACAAGTCCCGTCAGTGCCAGAGGCCGAAGAACGGGCTGAACCAGATCACGAAGGTAGTCCAATCCATTAGCCGGCTGTGGCACGATCTGTACGGGCAGAGGAAGCCCGGGAGTGCCCGGCGCAGTGCTTTGCTTCCGATTCTGCTCCGGAGGACCTGGGACCGGAGAAGGCGCCCCCGGGCTGGAAAGCTGGCGCGCAATTTCCTTTAAGCTGTTGGCCGCGAGGCCTAACGGTCCCTTCGTGGGAATGCGCAGCGCCTCCATCTTGGCGTCAATGTTCTGGCCGTACCTGGGAAGCTCTTTGGCGACGTCAACGAGCTGAATGGCGATGATCCAGCCAAGGCAGCCGGCCGCCGCCATGGTTAACAGGACGGTCACAACCACGGACGGTGCGCGGCCGATGCGCGATTTCTGCAGGAGCGCGACTACAGGGCTCAAAACGAACGTCAGAATGAGAGCAAATGCCAGGGGGATCAGAATCTCGCGGGCAAAGTACAGCGCCGCGATGGTCCCAAACAGCATCACCATCGCCCAGTGATTGGAGCTTGGGAGGGGGCGGTGTGATGCGCTGATGGCCACCGGTACTGAAGCATTGCGCATATCAACCGCGCTGGTGGCGGGACCCGTCGCGGGGCGCCTGGGAAAGAACGGTCGGTTCCGGAAGAAAGCCATGTCAGAGGCCCTTGGGGCGTTCATGCCGCGAGAGGGTCCAAAACTCTTCGATTTTCGGCCCAACCCGATGCCTGAGAGCCAGCCTGGAGGGGATACCGCACGCCAGTAACCACAAACGAGAGCCCCGGCGCGGTGCTCGGCAGGGGCCGACTGCTCACGAAGCCAGTTCTGCCGCAGGGAGGCTGACCCGGTAGATTCCGGTACCTACCGCCCAGAACAGTTTCTGCGCGAGACCTGGATGGCCGGCTTGGTCGTGCCGGTACCCGCCAGCGGCCATGCGCGTGCAAGTTCGAAGCAAGAGGACTCGATAGGCGACCACTCCGGAAGCACTCCGAACCCATAAGGTCTTGACAGCCGACTCGGCGAAAGGCAACGGTCGGAGCAGGACGATGATCCCAAAAAGCAGCCAACTCAGCTAACCGCGGAAAGCGGGCAACACACTCAGGTGCACAATCTGCCCTTGTAGATGCAGATTTCGCAACTCGTGTGAGCACATCGGACGGGAGTGCAGCAGGCGCACACCATACTCATCATCTTCAACACCCGGCCTGGGGCTGCACGCCAGTCTCCGGCCAGCCCGGTCCAGGGAGCAGGTTGAATGGGTTATGCTCGTGTGTTGGCATCGATGATGCTTCTCGATCAGTGAGTATGCAGAGGAAAACAGCTATTCTCGCCGCGTCTGCCTCGTGTGCCGTGGTGGGGTTGGTGACTTGGGTTTTGCTGCGAGGTCAAGCCGGCATTCAATACCGGACGGCGACCGTCGGACACGGCGACATTAACCTCGCCGTCTCGGCTACCGGCAACCCGAACGCCGTCGTAACCGTACAGGTCGGCACGCAAGTATCGGGAACGATCCTGGCCTTGTCCGCCGACTTCAATTCCAAGGTGACCAAGGACCAGTTGATCGCGCGCATCGATCCGGCGGCTTTCCAGGCCAAGGTGGATCAGGCGCAGGCAAACCTCGACGCGGCGCAGGCCGGCGTGGCCAATGCCGAGGCCGGCGTGCAGAAGGCCCAGGCGGGAATCCAGGCTGCCAACGCCGCTGTGGCAACCGCGAAGGCCAACGTAACGAAGGCGCAGGTGGCGGCTCAGGATGCCAAGGCCAAGGCTGACCGGAGCGTGGCTATGAACAAAGTGGGTGTATTGTCGAAGGAAGACTTGGAGACCTCCCAGGCGGCATTCAGTACTGCCACCGCCGATCAGGACGCCATCGCCGCAGAGCAGCGCGCGGCAGAGGATAACGTGAAGGTGGCACAGGCCGAACTGAAAGTGGCCAACACCCAACTGGCAGCCAACCAGGCACAGGTGAAGCAGTTTCAGGCAGCGCTGCAATCCACCCAGATCGACCTGGATCACACCTACATCAAGGCACCGGTCGACGGGGTGGTGGTGGCGCGGAATGTGGACGTGGGACAGACCGTGGCGGCGAGCCTGGCGACCCCCACCCTGTTCGAAATCGCCCAGGACCTGACCAAGATGCAAGTGGACACGAACGTGTCGGAAGCGGACGTGGGCCGCGTGCGCCTGGCCCAGACCGCAACCTTCACGGTGGATGCGTATCCCGGGCAGGTGTTCAAAGGGGCCGTGACCGAAATCCGCAAGGCGCCCATCAACGTGCAGAACGTAATTACATATGATGTGGTGATCGGCGTTTCCAATCCCGACTTGAAGTTGTTTCCGGGTATGACTGCGAATGTGAAGATCCTTGTCGATCAGCGTCCGAACGTGCTGAGGGTGCAGAACGCGGCGTTACGGTATCATCCGGCTTCCGAGACGCCGCAGCCCGCCGGGGGTGGCAAAGGGGGAACCAAGGGAGCCGCGCCGCAGCAGGCGGTCTGGATCCTGGACGCGAACAACAAGCCACAGCGCGTGCTGGTCACTACCGGCGAAAGCGACGGCACGTACACGGAGGTCACCTCGGGCGCCCTGAAGGACGGAGACCGCGTGATTGTCGCGGAGGTGGCAAAGGCGACTACCGCTGCGGGCGGCAGCCCCGTCTCCCAGGGCGGCGGCAAGGGCGGCAGAGGACCGGGATTCTAAGGGAACGGCATGGCGGCGGTAATCGAAATCAAGGATCTGGTGAAAGATTACATGCTGGGGCAGGTGCCGGTACACGTGTTGAAAGGCATCTCGTTCGAGATCGAGCGCGGCGATTTCGTGTCCATCATGGGGCCGTCAGGTTCCGGAAAATCCACCCTCATGAACATCCTCGGGTGCCTCGACAAGCCTACGTCCGGGAGTTACGAACTGGATGGAATCAGCGTCGCCAAGCTCAACCGCGACCAACTGGCGGAGATACGGAACAAGAAAATCGGCTTCGTATTCCAGCAGTTCAACCTGTTGGCGCGGACCAGCGCGGCAGAGAATGTGGAACTGCCACTGATGTATACCGAAGCGTCCGCCCGCGAGCGGCGCGAGCGGGCCATGACGGCCCTTTTCGCGGTGGGACTGGCCGGACGCCAGGACCACCAGCCGAGCCAGCTTTCCGGCGGCCAGCAGCAGCGCGTGGCTATCGCGCGGTCGCTGGTGAACGATCCCAAAATCATCCTGGCGGACGAGCCGACCGGAGCGCTGGACTCAAGGACCAGCATCGAGATCATGGCGATCTTCCAGCGGCTGAACCGCCAGGATGGGATCACCATGATCATGGTGACCCACGATCCGGACATCGCGGGTTACTCCAACCGGAACATTCGCTTCAAAGATGGCAGGTTGCAGGGGGATGAGCGGGTGGCGCAGCCGCGCGAAGCACTCAAGGAACTGGAACTCCTTCCCGCCGAGCAACCGGAGGAGTTGGAATCGGCATGAATAAGCTCATCGCAAGCATGAGGATCGCGCTGCGGGCGCTGCAAGTGAACCGCACGCGCTCGGCACTCACCATGCTGGGCATCATCATCGGCGTCGCCGCGGTGATCGCCATGGTGGGTGTTGGCGCGGGCGCCACCGCCAGGATTCAGGCGCAGATCCAGAGCATCGGGAGCAACCTGATTATGGTCACGGCGGGCAGCATTAGCAGTAACGGCGTGCGGCTTGGCTCCGGCGTGGGAGTGACCCTGACAGAGGATGACGCCACGGCCATTGCCACGGAATGCCCTGACGTATCGGCCGTCTCTCCCACCGTGCGAGGCGGGGTACAGGTGGTGTTTGGAAACAGCAACTGGGCGACCAATGCCCAGGGAGTGACTCCGGATTACATGACCATCCGCGATGCCACCATGATGTACGGCCAGTTCTTCACCGACCAGGATGTGGACGCGGCCGCCAAAGTCGCCGTGCTGGGTGAAACCGTGGCGCAGACCCTGTTTGGCGACAGCGACCCCACCGGTCAGGTGGTCATAATCAAGAACGTGCCGTTCACCGTGGCGGGCGTGCTTACGCCGAAGGGCCAGTCCCCTACTGGCCAGGACCAGGACGACATCATCCTCCTGCCCATCTCCACGGCCATGCAAAAGGTGATCGGGGCCAACCGGGCCAACGCCAAGGCGGTAGGCTCCCTCATGGTGCAGGCCATCGGGCCGAAGGCCATGGACCAGGCGCTGCAGGAGGTGACGGCACTGCTGCGCGAACGGCACAAGATCCAGCCCGGCATGGACGACGACTTCACGGCCCGCAATCTGACTGAGGTGTACGCGGCCCAGGAATCCTCGGCGCAAGTGATGTCGATTCTGCTGGGCGCGATCGCGTCCGTGTCACTGATCGTGGGCGGCATCGGGATTATGAACATCATGCTGGTCTCGGTAACCGAAAGAACGCGCGAGATCGGCCTGCGGCAGGCCGTCGGCGCCAAGACCCGCGACATCCTCTCGCAGTTCCTGGTGGAAGCCGTGACGCTCTCGCTGCTGGGTGGAATTATAGGGATTATCCTCGGGCTGACGGCTTCGCTGCTGATCTCGCACTTCGCGCAATGGTCGACGAAGGTGAGTCCGCTCTCGGTCCTGATGGCGTTTGTGTTCTCCGCGCTGGTGGGAGTGTTCTTTGGCTACTACCCGGCGCGCAAGGCGGCATACCTGGATCCGATTGAGGCTCTCAGGTACGAATGAGGTTCGCTGCTAATCCCAGATCCAGCGGGCACCGCCCCATTCCCTTTCCCATACCTCCCAATGTCCCTCCCATCGGAACTCGACCAGTATTTCGGAATCGGTGCGGGTATCGTAGCGGGGGGCCGACGGACGCCTCGACAGATCTTCGCACCCCGCGACGAGTGCGTTTTTGAGCATGGCTTCCGCCCGCAACCAGTCTTCTTGATCCGATCCCACGGGACAGCCGTTGTCCAGCCACAATTGATACGCAACCGTCGAGATTTCGCCTTCAGTTGGGCTAACAGTGGCGGCGGTTTTTACGGATACACTTACGGTGCTGCGTTCAGGTATCGTCTTTGCTGCGCCGCTTGACATGGTTTCCGACGGCTCTTGGAGGGCCGTCGCGTCCGACCCCTTTCTCCTTCCTCGCCTTGGCATGGTTCACTTCCTTCGAAGCTCTGTGGTTGCGCGACTCAGGGTGAGTGCAAGGCTTGCCTCGTTCCAGCCTCGCGCTCTTTATATCAATCCGGGGGTGGTTCACGACCGCGGAAAAGCGGACTTGCACGCCACAACTAAAGGGCCCGAGAGATAATGAGACCTTGAGCGCTGAAGCAATTATGTAGCGACTTTTCGACGGATGCAAGCGGAGCGAGGCTTCCAAAAACCTGACTGAGAACGTGGAGTGTGCCGGTGAGTACAAGTGCCGTACTTTGCAACACATCAGGTTCAATTGCGCGGGGGTGGGGTTCTTGAGGTCAGCCGGGGGCCTGCCCCCACTAATCGCGCAGACCCTTTGAAACGAGTCCTGAAAGGAATGGTGGGCGCGACAGGACTCGAACCTGTGACCTCCTGCGTGTGAAGCAGAGCGGCTTCCCTAAGTTCTTGATTACAGAACAAATATTTTCGCAAGAAACTTCAATCCAAGCACTAAAAGTACGCCAGTGGGTGGGCAACTGGGTGGGCAGTTTCTGATCGGAGCCAATTTCCTGGCTTGCGTACAGAAGGTCAGCAGCAGTGTCTGCCGATCATCAATGTGGCCGTGCCTGTGATAGAGTCAGCCGTTGACGGTGGTGACGCGTCAGTAGCCCCTTCGCCGGCCTGGCCGCGAACCTTGTAATATCAGGGCCAGACGATCGGTTTGCGTCGTCAAGCAGTCGTGCTCTACCGAAGCAAGACAGACGACAAAAGGCGATCGTCCCACTGGCGGCTACTTGTCTTTGCTGAGCTTCTTAAAGTATTCGGCGGTGGCGCTGCTGTAGCCCGGCGGAACTTTTTCCGTGCCGGGGCTGCGGACGGAGCCGCCGGTTTCCTCGACTTTGCGGCGCAGTTCCATTTCGACCTGCTCGGCGGCGGGAAGGATGGCGGCCTGGATGCGTTGCGCGAGCATCGGGTCGTTGGCGTAGGTGTAGGGGTCGAGGTTGCGGAGCTGCTGAATGAGCTGGCTGATGTCGTGAGCGGTGGCCGGGTCGTTGCGATACTGCTGCTGGAGCTGCTGCAAGCTCTGCATGGTGTTGCGGTATTGGTTCTGGTAGTCGGGGACCTGGAGGTCGCCGAGGCGGGCTTGCGGATTGACGACACCGGGACCGCCATAGTTGCCACCGTAGTAGCCGCCGTTATAAGCGCCGCCATTGTAGCCGCCACCGCCGTTGGGTCCGAGGTTGCCGCCGCGCTGGCCGCCTTGCTGTCCGCCAACTTGTTGATCCCGGCCTTGCTGGCCTTGACCTTGTCCCTGGCCTTGACCTTGAGCCTGCTGGCCTTGGCCCTGTTGTCCCTGGCCCTGTTGTCCCTGGCCCTGTTGGCCTTGGCCTTGCTGGCCCTGTTGGCTTTGGCGGCCTTGACCCTGCTGACCCTGTTGTTGGCCTTGCTGACCCTGGCCGCGGCCGAGGGCTTGTTGCTGCAACATCTGGCGGAGGCCTTCCAGATTGGCTAAGCCCTGCTGCGTGGCCCGATCCTGCTGGGCGTTCTTGGGATCGTTGGCGCCACCGCCCAAAGCCTGCTGGACCTGTTTCAACTGATCGCGGACTTCGTTGAGACCCTGGGTGAAATTGGATTCCGACATGACGGCGTATTCGCCGAGACCGCGCCGGATATAATCGGCGTTGCGCTGCATGTCGCGCTCCATTTCAGACTGCTGGATGCCGCTGAGGGCTTCGCGCATTTTGAGGGACGCGGCGCGTTCGGTGGCCTGAAGGTCGCGGGCGGCGGTTTGCATCCCGGAGCTGAGCTTCTTGAGGTCGTTGACTTCAGCGTCCTTCTGGGCAGCCAGTTGGGCGGCTTCCTCGCGGGAGAGATCCTTGCCTTGCGGGCCGAAGGCGCGACGCATCTGGCCTTCAAAATCCTGCTGTTTATTGGCGAGCGAGTCGGCCTGGCGGGCGAGATCCTCGATCTGATTCTTGGATTGACCGGCGCGGATGCCGGAGAGCGACTGGGTGGCCTGATTGAGGCGATCGGCCGCACGGCGGGCGTCGGCCTGGCCTTGGGGCGTGCCGGCCTGCTGGGAGGACGCGGCGTGGCTCATATCCTGGAGGGCCTGCTGGAGATTGTTGAGGGTGTCCTGGAGGCGCTGCTGATCGGCGCCGCGGAGGCCCGCCTGTCCGAGTTGTCCCTGTTGATTCATCTGGCCGCGCTGCGGCTGCTGGCCCTGCTGGCCGCTCTGTTGACCCATCTGACCCATCTGGCCCGACTGGCCGGATTGGCCCGACTGCCCGGATTGGCCGGATTGACCCGATTGGCCTTGTTGTCCCTGTTGGCCCTGCTGCCCTTGCTGGCCTTGTTGTCCCTGCTGGCTCTGCTGCGGCGAACCGTTGCGGCTCAAGCCGGTAGCCTGTTGCAACTGCTGGCGAAGCTGCTCGGCTTCGCGGCGCAGCATTTCCTGCTCCCATCGCTGTTGGGTAGTTTGCTGCTGGCCCTGGTGTTGTTGTTCGGCGAGCTCTTGCTGGCGCCTGGCTAGCTGCTTGAGTTTTTCGAGGGCGTCGTCGATATCCTTCTGCTGCTGATCGGCGCTCTGGCTCTGGTTCTGGCGCGCACCTTCGTACTGGTTCTTCTCGGTATCGAGTTCGAGATCGAAGAGGCCCTGCAAGTCGCGGGCGGCGCCGTTGCCGCCGCCACCACCACCGCCGCCGCCACCGCCTCCGCCGCGCTGGCCGAAGGCCACCTGGATGTCGCGGAAGGTGGCTTCGGCGCGGAGCAGATAGCGGAGGGCTTCTTGTTCCGGCGCGACGGCATCCTGCCACTTGGCGACCTTGAGTTTATCGGAGGCCGGGCCCATGGCTGCGCCGGCCTTTTCCATATCGTCGACGAAGCTCTTGAAAGATTCGCCGGCGTCTTCGAGCTGGCGGCTCTTCATGCGGTTGGCGAGCGAGGCGGCCTGATCGCGCAGCTTGGACTGAACGGAAGCCAGGAAGGCGGCGTTTTCGGCGTCGGTGCCGCGCGCGCCGCGGCCCTTCAACTGGTTCCAGGTGGCGGTGATGATTTCCTTCTGGCGCTGGGAGATCTGGTTTTGCTGGTCGTCGCCGCCCCCGCCGCCCCCGCCTCCGCCGCCGTCTTCCTGCGACTGGGTGTAGTTGCGCTCGAAGGGTTGGGCTTCGACGAAAAACATGTCGGTGGTGGTGGTCTTGCGGGCGTCCTTGGCGGTGGCGTAGAGGCTGACGATGTCGCCGGGCTCGACCTTGAAATCCTCGAGTGAGAGGACGGTGGAGCTGGAAGAAGCCTTGGCGTTTACATTGGGAAGCAGGGCGATGGTTTTTTCGGGAGCGCCGTTGACCGAGTAATGGAGCTCGACGGCCTTGAGGGCGAAATCATCCTTGGCGTCGATGGCGACGGTGACTTCCTCGATGGGGCTGGCTTTGAAATCGTGGCCGGGCCGGACGATTCTTACTTCGGGCGGCTGATCCTTTTGCGCCTCGATGAAATAGTCTTCGCTCAAGCGGACGTCTTCGCCGCCTTCCACAGCGGCGACGTGGTAGAGGCCATCCTTTTCAATCGGCACGGTGGCAGAGAGCGTGCCGTCGTCGCCCTTGCGGAGCGATATCTTGGTGCCGTCTTCGAGGAGGATAGCGCCGTTAGCGAGAAGCCGATCGGTTTGGATGGCTACTTCGGCGGAAGTGCCTTCGACGGCGCGGAGATCGCCGCCCGGATCTTCGACCTGATCCTTCATTTCCGCCCAGGCGGGAAAGTGATAAGTGACCTTGATGTTCTTGACGTTAGGTAAGTCGACCACATTGAGCTTGTAAGTGGGAGACTTGACGCCGCCGGCTTCGACGTAATACTCGAGGGTTTCGGGGACGCCGGCGATCAGGAACTGGTAAGACGAGCCGCCGGGGGCTGTGCGCATTTCGGCCTGTTCCCACTGGGATGCGCTCGAGTACTTGGCAAAGAAGCGGACCTTGGGAGCGGAGAAGCCGCCGAGGGTGGCGGAGATCAACTGGTCGGCGCGCTTGCGGACGGTGCGGTTGCCGGGGTCGACCTGGATGGAATAAAAGGGCTTCAGCGTTCCCCTGGGCAGTCCGCCCCAGAGGAGCGAAGTGCCGTAGCCGAGGAAGCCGGGACCGGAGATGCCGAGCCAGATGAGCGAGGCGATGACGAAGACGGCGGCGGAAGAGAAGCTGAAGATCCAGGAGCTGCGGGTGACATGGCGCGGCGCGGCCTGGCTGGCGACGGCGAGGGTGTCGTCGGCGAGCAATTCGAGGAATGGATCGCCGGGGTTCTGCTCGACGCGTTCGGTGAAGGTGAGCAGGCGTTCTTCAAATTGGGGGTAGCGGGCTTCGGCGGCGCGGGCGGCGCGGCGGCGGTTGAGGCGGATGACGGGAACGATGAGAGCGGCGGCGAGGGCCAGCGCGAGGCCAATGAAGAGCAGGACGCGCGCACCCAAAACGCTGCCGCTCGAGAAGGAGAAGTAGTTGGCCATCAAGACGGCCAGGACGGTGAGCGCCAGGGCGGCCAGAGCGGTGACGGCGGCTCCGCGAGTGAATGCCAGCAAGCGCATGCGCCGCTCAACGGCGCGCAAATAATCAGACAGCCGATCCAAAGATTTCATGCGGCCTCTTTATCGACAGACAAATGTTGATTTCCCAGCAGCGACTCGGCCACCGTTAATGCCAGCACCAACAGCATGACGTACCACCAGAGGGAAAGGGGCTTTTGCTCCCCAGCGACGGACCCTCCAGCTTCCATAGTGCCGTTGGCTGTATTCTGCCACAAAGCGAGGGTCTCCGGCGGAGCGGGGGTGAGATCGGACTCGCGGCGGTCGGCGTTAACGGCCACCAATTCGTTGCGGCCGTTGGGCCGGCGGATATCGTAGAAGCCGGCCATGGTGAACTGGATGTTCTGGGCCTTGGTGGCTTCGTCGAGGGAAAGGGCGCGCTCGCCTTTGGGGTCGACCACGTCGACGGCGGCGCCCTTTTCGCGGGACTCGCGGAGTTCGGCGAAGGAATCGACCAGCACGCTGGGGGGCCCGGCATCGATGCGGGCCAGGTAACGGGCGGTCTGATCGACGAAGGGGACGAAGGATGCATGCAAGGGAAAATCGTTGCTGATGTTATCGAGGGTGGAAGTGAAGATGACGACGTGGCCTTCGCCGATCTGCCGATCGAGCAGCAGGGGAGTTTGATCGGCGAGACGGGCGACAATGCGCGCGCCGGCGGAGGCGACTTTGATGGCCTGGTAGAACTTGACGTCGTCCCAGCGGTCGTCCTTGAGGATGGAGGGATGGGAGGTGTCGAGCCAGGCTGCGGACTGAAACATTTCGCCTTCGCGGCCGGAGTAGTGGGAGCCCTCGATGGTTTCGCCGGATACCGGGACTTTGCCGCGGGCCACACTGCGGTGGCCGAGGGCTACGAAGACGGAGCCGCCGCCGCGGACGTAATCGCGCAACTGGTTCTCGAAAGAGGCGGGAATGGCGCCGATGTCGGAGAGCACCACGAAGGCGTAATGCGAAGGATTGAGGTTGGCGGACTGGTCGGGGGTGGCGGGATCGATCTCGAAAGCGGCCTGGCCGGCGGCTTCGAGGGCGGTTTTGAAGTAGAGCATGCCGGCATTGGTGTCGGGCTCATGGACGAAGAGGATGTGGCGGGGGTCGGCGCGCTCGATGGAGAAATAGAAGTCGTCGTCGGCGGGCAGCGAGTCGGCGGAATCGATTCTGACCTCGCCCCTGTTGCGGCCATAGGGGACTTCGAGCGAATTGAACTCGACGGTGGCGCGGCCGCCCTCGGGCACCTCGACGGTTTTGGTTTCGACGGTGCGGCCGTTCAAAATGAGCGAGACATTGCGGATGTCCTTGCGGGTGGCGAAGCCGGCGACGGTGGCGAGCACGCGGTTCTTGCGGTTGTCGAAGACGCGGCGCGGGGCCACCACGTTGTCGACGGTGAAATTGGGGGTATCGGGTTTGCCGATGCGGTGGGGTTCGAGCCGCACGTTGGCGTTGAGGCGGAGGTCATTGAAATTGGAGGGCATGCCGGACTGCTGCATGTCGGAGAAGAGATGCACGGTGAGGGGCAGGTGGAGCGATTGAGAAATGGAACGGGCGGTGCGGGCCAGTTCGGCGAAGGAGGTGCGCTCATCGGAGGGTTCGATGGCGTCGATGGCGGCGTTGAGAGAGGAGTGGTCGTCGGTGACTTCGCTCATCACCTGGACGCGGGCGCCGAAGGCCAGCACCTGGGCGCGTTCGCCGGGGTGGAGGCCGCCGATGAGAGATTTGGCTTCCTGTTTGGCCTGGTCGAGGCGGCCGGTCGCGCGCATGCTGAGCGAATGGTCGAGGGCCAGGACGGTGACTTCGTTGGAGCGCGAACGGGGCGGGATGGCTTGCCGCACGAAGGGGTGGGCGAAGGCCAGAACCAGCAGGAGGACCAGCGCGGTGCGCAGGGCGAATAAGACAAGATAGCGCAGGCGGCGGTGCTTGATGGAGCTTTGGGTGCGCTTCTCGAAGAACATCAGGGAGCTGAAAGGCAGCGGCGTGGTTTTATGTTTGCGGAGGAGGTGCAGCCAGACGGGGAGGCCGACCGCGGCGGCGCCGGCCAGGAACCAAGGGGTCAGGAAACCCATCTAGAGTCTCCCTTTGCGCACGGAGAGATATTCGCGAAGGCCTTCATCGAGAGGGCGTTCGGTGTTCATGAGGAAGTAATCGAGACCGGCGCTGCGCGCGGCGGAGCTGAGGGCTTCGATATGGGAATCGATCTTGCGGCGATACTCGTTGTGGGCGTATTCGGGGGAGACTTCGAGGGAAGTGTGGGCGTCTTCCATGTCTACCAGCATGACCGGCTCGCGGAACTTGGGTTTAATCTCCTGAGGATCGAGGATGTGGAAAAGGATGACCTCATTGCCGCGGTAGCGGAGGGGCTCGACGGTCTTGATGATGGTGGCGGGGTCCTCATAGAAATCGGAGAGGACGACCACGATGCCGCGGCGGTGGAGAAAGGTCTGGAAATGAACGAAGGGTTTGGCGAAATCGGTATGGGTGCCGGGCTCGACCTTCTCGATGGCGTGGAGCAGGCGGAAGAGCTGTCCCTGGCGGGTGGAGGGGGCGATGTAGTTGGAGACGTCCTCATCGAAGACGATGAGGCCGGCGGCATCGCGCTGCCCGTTGGCCATGTAACAGAGAGAAGCGGCGACGAAGCGGGCGTAATCCAGCTTGTGAACGGCGTGTGAGCCGTAGGCCATGGAGGCTGAGGTATCGAGGAGGATGAGCAACTGGGAGTTGGTTTCGCCGCGGTACCTTTTGAGGAAGCACTTGCCGGTGCGGGCGAAGACATTCCAATCGACGTGGCGCAAATCGTCGCCCTGGGAGTAGGCGCGGTATTCGGCGAACTCCTGGGAGAAGCCGAAGTCGGGCGAGCGGTGGAGGCCCGCGACGAAGCCATCCACGACGGTCTTGGCGACCAGGTCAAGGCCGGAGATGGAGGCGAGAGTCGCGGGATCGAGGAAGCGCTGGAGCATGAGCGGGGCCCCCTATTGGCTGGGCGCGGCTTTCCATTCGAGGATGCGCTTGAGGATGTCGTCCTGTTTCAGGCGGTCCGATTCGGCATGGAAATTGAGCAGGACGCGGTGGCGCAGCACGGGAATGTAGAGCGACCGAATGTCTTCGTAGGTGACGTGATAGCGGCCTTTCATCAGGGCCTTGGCTTTAGCGGCCAGTACCAGGAATTGGGCGGCGCGGACGCTGGCGCCATAGTTCACATACTTTTTGACGAAGTCGGGGGCGTTTTCGTCGCTACTGCGGGAGACGCGCACCAGTTCGACGGCGTGACGGGCAACACTCTCGCCGATGGGGACCATGCGGACGAGTTGCTGGAAATCGATGATTTCCTGGGCGTCGGTGACGGGGTCGGCCTGGGGGATGGAGGTGACGGTGGTGAGATCGACCACTTTCAACTCTTCGCCGGCGTCGAGGTAATCGAGGACGGTATTGAACAGGAAGCGGTCGAGCTGGGCTTCGGGGAGGGGGTAGGTGCCTTCGAGCTCGATGGGGTTCTGGGTGGCCAGGACGAAGAAGGGCGCGGGCAGGAGGTAGTTGTTGCCGCGGACAGTGCAGGCGCGTTCCTGCATGGCTTCGAGCAGGGCGCTCTGGGTCTTGGGAGGGGTGCGGTTGATTTCGTCGGCCAGGAGGATGTTGGCGAAGATGGGGCCGGGCACGAAGGTCCAGGTGCGGCGGCCGTTGGCGGGATCCTCTTCGATGATGTCGGTGCCGGTGATGTCGCTGGGCATCAGGTCGGGCGTGAACTGAATGCGTTTGAAGATGAGGCCGAGGGTCTGGGAAATGGTGCGCACGAGGAGGGTTTTGGCGGTGCCGGGCAGGCCGGTGATGAGGCAGTGGCCGCCGACGAACAGGGCGATCATGACCTGTTCGAGGACCTCCTGCTGGCCGACGATGACGCGGCGCACCTGAGTGACCATTTCGCCTTGCACCTGGCGGAAGCGGGCGATGCGGCTTCTGAGGACTTCGGGTTCCAACTGCGGCACGGTGGATGACATTTATACCTATTCTCTTTTCTTGAGAGGTGCGGCGGCAGTTTCATTTTCACCGCCGCTCAGTTCGAGCAGTAATTTTTGCGCAGCGCGGAAACCGGGCGCCGCTTCGAGGGAAGAGAGCAATTCGTCTATGGCGAGCGAGTCCTGGTGATTGAGGTGGTAGGCGCGGGCCAGGTCGTAGTGGGCCTGGGCGGGGTCGGCGGGGTTGTGGCCGACGACGGCCTGGAACTCGCGGATGGCGCCGGGGGCGTTCTGGAGATCGAGCCAGAGGGCGCCGAGCTTGGTGTGGGTGCCGTCGTCCATGGGGTAGATGTAATTGATGCGGTCGAGCGAGGCGGCGGCTTCCTGGCGATTGCCGGCGGCGGTGAGCTGGGTCGCGAGCCGGTTGAGAGTATCGGGATTGCGGCCGCCGATTTTCATGTAGCGTTCGAGCTCGGCGATGGCCGCGGGCTTATCGTTTTTGGCGAGGTAAGCGTTGGCGAGGAACTCATAGACGTTGCCGTCCTCGACGTAATCGGGGTAGAGATCGCGCGCGGCGGAGCCCAGCTTGATGACGGTGTCGTAGTCCTTGGCCTTGTCGGCGGCGGCGATCTGCTTGAGGCTGGCGCGCCACTGGTCGAAGTGCTCGATGGTGTTCTTGTTTTCGGCCTCGATGAGGGAGCGGATCTGGTTGTCGAAATCGGCGGGCTCGATTCCGAGCTCCTTGCGGATGACGGTCGCGGTGTCGGTCTGCGAGGCGAAATCGTGGAGCATGGAGAGGATGGTATCCCAGCCCCACTTTTCGGTGATGAAATCGCAGATGCGTCCGGCCTGGTAATAGCTGACGATGACCTGCACAGGGTTGACGGGATGAACGAAGCCGCGGTCGAGATCGGCGACGGGCAGCAACTGGCGCTCCTTGACGGCCATGAGGATTTCGGGGGTGATGCGGTCGCCCCATTCGGGGTTGGCGGCGGTTTCCTCATGCACCGCGATGCCCTCGGTGAACCAGCGCGGCACCAGCGAATTGGTGATGGTGAGCGTAAAGACGTGGCTCATTTCGTGCCAGAGCGTGGAGTCCCAGTGGAAGGCGCCGGGCTTGCGGCCGGAAGGGCTATCCAGGGCGATGGTCGAGCCGTAGGTGCGCGAAGTGAACGTTACGCCGAGAGCGCCCAAACCGGGCAGGCCCAGGGTGCGGACGGCGAAATCGTCGTGGTTGGGATAGGCCTCCACTTGCACGGGGCGATCGAGCTTGATCTTGTATTTCTTTTCGTAGGTTGCGATCACGCGGTCGATTTCAGCCTGGAAATAAGGACGCAGCAGCCCGGCTTCGTTCTTATTGAGTTTGAGGACGGTGAGGTTCGATTTGGTGGCAACGAAGTTAACGTACTTATCGAGCAGCTTCAATACGTTCTTGGTGGCCATGTCCTGCTGGCCGTGGTGGAAGCAATCGGCGAGCTGCTGCATGGCCTCATCGGTCTGGCCGAGGCGCATGAGGTTGATGCCGAGCTCCGAGCGGGCTTTCCAGAGGTTGGGATCGAGGTCGATGGCTTTGCGGTAATACTGAATGGCCTCGTCATAGCGCCGGTTGAGCATGAAGAAGTGGGCGGCGGTGGAATAGCCGAGGGCGGCGTGGGGATCCCAGGAAGTTTCAGCCTTGCCGTTCAGCCAGTCGATGGAAGCGAGGATGGCCTTGGCGACGACGGAATGGGGGTCAATGGCGAGAGCTTTGCGAGCTTCGGCGGTGGCTTTGGAATCGTTGTTGTCCTCGAGCCCGAGGCGGGCGAGAAGTTCCTGAGCTTCTAGAAGCTTGGGATCGGCTTCGATGGCCGCGCGGGCCAGTTTTTCGGCGCCGCCATCGTATACATCGGCGGCCATCAGAGCCAGGCCGAGCAGGGCGCCGGCGTTGTTCTTGTCAACCTGGAGGACTTCCTTGAAGATGTCGGAGGCGTTACCCACGTCGTCCTGGTCGCCATGATCCATGAACATGCGGCCCCAGAGGACCTTGTATTCCAGGTGCTCGGGGTGCTGGGCGACCAGGGCCCTGAACGCCAGGTTGGCGGAGGTGAAATCGCGCGCGCGCCAGAGATCTTCCGCACGTTCGAGAGTTTGGGCGGAGACCGCCAGTTGGACGACAAGCGCGAGCAAGCCCAGCCGCGCGACGAGTTTCACTTGTCGATCTCCTCCTGGGTTTTGGCGAGCTCGAGGAGCAGGCGGGTGAGCTGCTTCTTGTAGTCCTCGGCGTTCATGCTGGCCTTTTCGTACTTCAACTGGTCGATGGCCTGTTCGAGCTCTTCCTTTTTTTCGAGGAGGGCCTTCTTGGCGGGGTCCTTGCTGGCGGTGACGTTGGCGCCCAGCCGGACGACGGTGAAGGAGGCAGTCAGGCGGCCTTCGGCATTATCGGCGTCGGGAGCGGCGGCGGCCGCGACGCCGGCGCCCTTACCGGTGTCTTCAAAGATGCTGTGCTCGGTGGCCAGACGTTTCTGGGTATCGAAGAACTCTTTGGTTTTGCGCTGGGCGTAGCGAAAGGCTTCCAGGGCGGAGACGGACTCGTTCTTATCCACGTCGGCGGAAGGATCGCGCAGGGCTTCGGCCCAATAGCGGGCGAAGATGGTGGCGTTCTTTTCGGTTCCGGTCTTGGTGGCGGCAATGACGATGCGGTTGGGCTTGCGCAGGAACTCGATCGAGCCGCCGGAGCAACTGGTGGCGACGACCACCAACTGGCGCGCGGAGGGTACGCGATCGAGCAAAGTGGCCAGCTCAGCGCCGTTGAGATCGGGACCAGGAAGGTTGAACTTGTAATCGAGGCCGTCGAAGGTGCCGTGGCCAATCAGAACAACCACCAGGTTATCGGTGGCTTTGACGGTGGAGGCGAGCGAGGCGAAGTGCGTGCGGATCTGCTCGCGCGTGGGAGCAATTAGAGTGAGGATATCGGGATCGGCCGTGCCGGCTTTCCTGAGGCTGGAATCGATATCCTGGGCCCACATTCTGAAGCGCTGATCGTAATCGGGCTCGCCGCCCAGGCCGGAGATGGTGACGTAGAACGTGGCGGCCGGGGCCGCCAGCGCGGCCAGGAGGAGCAAGGCGAGAAGGCGCGTCATACCACCCCCCATCGGCGGCGCAGCAGCCATTCGGAGGCGCGGATGGCCAGGACCAACAGAAAGAGCGCGGGCATATCCCAGAGGTCGCGCGTTTCACGGGTGGTGATGCCCGCTTCGGAGTATGAGATTTCGTTCGCCAGCTTGGACGTTTCGGAGGGCTTATAGTACCGGCCGCCGGTTTCCTCGGAGAGCTTTTCGAGCAGCTCGCGGTTCTGCGAGGTATGGAAATTCTCGGCTACGCCGTCTTCGCGGCGGAAGGTCAACATATCGTGGCCGAACTCTTCCTGCTCGCGCCCGGCGATGATTTCGGCAACGTAGGAGCCGGGCTTCTCGGCGGTCCACTCGCCGCTGTAGACGCCCTCTTCGAGCGGTTGCGGGGTGAGTTCGAGGGTGGCCGTCGAGCCGTCGGGGCTGATGAAACGGGCCTGCACTTTGGCGTTGGAGACGGGCTTGTATTCCTTGTCGCGGACTTCGACGCGCAGCGGGACGCGGGTATCGTCGGAGAGAACCTGTTTGGGCGTGGTGGAGACCACCTGGCCGGGAGTCTCGTTCACCAGGTAGCGGAACATCTGCTGCCAGAAGGTGGCGTGGGTCTTGCTGGTATGGTCTTCCCACATTTTCCAGCGCCAGCTTCCCTGGGTGGCGAACAGGGCGGTGCGGCCGCGGCCGTAGTTTTCGGTGATCAGGAGCGGCTGCTTGGGTTTGCCGGACGGCACGGAGTAGAGCAGGGTGCTGGCGCCGGGCTTGGGCTCGCCGACCTCCTGATAGTCGGCAACCTGCGGAATGGCTTTCCAGCGGGCGGCATTTTTGGCCGGGTCGTCGTCCAGGCGGCAGATGGTGCTCTGCGCGCCTTGCGGAGAGAGCTCGACGCTGGTGAAGACGCGGTGGAAGGTGCCGCGGTTGGCGGGCAGGCGGGTGGGGACGAGATCGGCGAGGGGCGAGCTGGGATAGCCGCCATCGGAAAGCGTGGCGCGTCCGGCGAGCAAGAGCAGACCGCCGCCGCGGCGATCGACGAAATCGCGGATCAACTGCTGCTGGGTGGGCGTGAAATAGTTGGCTTCCACGCTGCCGATGATGAGTCCCTGAAAGGCGAAAAGCTCTTCGGTTTTGGACGGGAAGTCTTCGAGCTCGTGCTCGCTCATGCCGGGCGGGAACTGGTGCAGGATGTTGTTCTGGGTGGTGCGCACCATGCTGGCGAGTTCGATGTCGCCGAAATCGTCGAAGGCGCGGCGGATGAATTTGTACTCCCAGCGCGGCTCGCCTTCAAAATAAAGTATGCGCGGCTTGCGGGTCTGGACGTCGACCAGGCGGGTGACGGTGTTATTGAGCGGGTTCTCTTCGCCGGCGAGGGGTTGCGCGGAGATCTCGAGGGATTTGGGTCCGGCCTCGCCGATGTTGAAGGCGACGGTTTCGGTCTGCGGCTGGCCGTCGGACTTGAGGGTAACGTCCTGGGAGGCGAGCACCTTGCCGTTATCTTTGACGGTGAGGCGGGTCTTGCCGCCGCTTAGGCCGTAGCTCTGGAGGGTGACGTAGGCGGCGAGGCGGGATTTGGGGAGCGCGCGGGCGGGAACGACGGCGTCGGTGATCTCGAGGTCGCGATCGGGATGCTCCTTGCCGAAGCCGATGGTGTGGACGGGAATGCGCTGGCGGCGGATGGCGGCGATGGTGGCGAGGTCGATGCCGCCGGAGTTATCGGCGCCGTCGGAGAGCAACACGATGGCGCCCAAGGGCAGGGAAGAGGATTCGGCCAGGACGCGCTCGAGGGTATCGCCGATGCGGGAAGCCGGCGCGGCGGGGGTGAGGTGGTCGGTATTGGGGATGCGCTCGGGCTCCTTGCCGAACTGGTAGAGGCGGACCTGGAAACGGCCGGCCAGGGACTGGAGTAGGCCGTCGTTGAGGGCGGCTTTGGCGGCGGCTTCGCGGGTGCCGGAGGCATCGTTAATCGACATGGAGCGGGAATCGTCGACCAGGACGGCGACGACATTCTGCTGGGTGCGGAGGGTGGCGACGCTGAGCGCGGGGTGCCAGAGCAGGAAGAGGATCAGCGCGACCATGCCGGTTTCGAGCAACCAGATGGCGATGGGGCGCAAGCCGCTGAGCATGCCGTGATTGCGCCGGACGTGCCAGAACAGCAGCGCGCCGGCGGCGAGGATGGCGATGAAGAGCAACCAGAGCGGCCAGGGGGTCAGGAAGACGAACTTGCCCTTGTGAAAGATGCTGATCGGGTATTTGAAGAAGATTTCAAACATTGAGGCAACGATCCGAAATGTGGGCAATGAGACAATAGACGCGAGGGTAGGGGCGGGGAGTTACAAACAAACCCGGGATGGTGGGGAAGTTCACGTGCGGGCGCATACCGAGAAGCCCTCGTATCTGGACAGGATACCACGTAGGGTGAGGAGTGGCCGGTGGAACGGCAGGGGCCCAGGAAGAGTGAGCGGCGGGCCGCGGTCGCTGCTGTTTTTTGGCAGCGGCGGGTTGAAGCCGCGCTCCACCTGGTCCTTGAGATCGAGCGAGAGCGCGTGGCCGCGGCAAGGCCGGCGCAATCACGCGCGGGTGACGATCGTCGAGCGAACTGTGCTCTTCCGTACGGTGCGCCCGAAGGACCGCCGGCAAATAGAATGGCAACGCGTGTGAATCCTACCCCCGGTAGTTTGTGATAGAGTGTGCATGACACCTGGACATCCGAATTTCGCTTTAGGGAGGGTCACAAGAATGCGCACACCGGTTTTGCGCCGTCGCTGCTTGACGACATTGATGATTGCTGCCGTTGGCTTGGGCACTGCCAGCATGGCATGGGGACAGGGACGTGGGGGCGGGCAGCCCACCGGTCCGTCGCCCAACGTTTCTACCGATCCCCTGTTAAAGGGTTTCGAGTTCCGCTCCATCGGGCCGGCTACCATGATGGGCCGCGTGGATGACATCCAGGGATCCGAACAGGATCCTATGACCATTTACGTCGGGTTCGCCACGGGCGGCTTGTGGAAGTCCACCGATGGCGGGAACTACTGGCATTCGCTGTTCGACAATATGCCAAATGAATCGATCGGTTCGATCGCCATAGCGCCGTCGAACAAGGACATTGTCTACGTGGGCATGGGCGAAGGCAACAACCGGCAGAGTTCGTCGATCGGCGATGGCGTTTGGGGCACGACGGATGGTGGCGCGCACTGGACGCATCTTGGACTGGAAGAAACGCAGTCGATCCAGCGCCTGGTGGTGGACCCCACCAACCCCAACATCGTCTACGTTGCGGCGGTGGGACACCTGTTCGGCCCCAATCCGGATCGCGGCCTGTATAAGACCGTGGACGGCGGCAAGACCTGGAAGAAGGCCAAGTTCATCGACGACGACACCGGGTTCACCGATGTGGCGATCGATCCTTCCAATCCCAAGATTGTGTACGCGGCCTCGTATTCGCACCGGCGCACCTGGTGGGGCTACAACGGCGGCAGCGCTAACAGCGGCCTGTGGAAGTCCACCGACGGCGGCGACACCTGGACCAAGCTGGAAGGCCCCAGTTGGCCCAAGCCGAAAGACGGCATCTACGGGCGCATCGCGATTTCCATATTCCGCGCGAAGCCTTCGACGATTTATGCCCAGGTGGAAGCCGGCGCGAGCGCCGGCACCGGCGGCGGCACTGCTGCTGACGGTGGTCCCGCGCGCGGTGGCGGCCGTGGCGCTGGTGCGACCGCGCCTCCGCCCGCTGGAATGACGGCCGACCAGATCATTTCCGGCTTTGCTGCCGGCACGATTCCCCCCGAGCAGCTTCGCGGAGCGGTAACGGCCGGCACGGTGACCGGTGCGCAGCTCAGCGCCGCGGTTCAGGCCGGCACCGTGACAGCACCGCAATTGCTTGCCGCGGCCGGCGGCGGTGGCTTCGGCGGCGGCGGTGGTGGCGGTGGTGGTGGTGGTAACGGCTGCACGGCTGGCACCGATCCCGCCTGGACCGGCGGCAGAGGCGGTGGTGGTGGCGGCGGCGGTGGTGGCCGCGGCGCTACTCCTCCGGCGCCCGATCCCAACGGCAACGGCGTATATCGCTCCGACGATGGCGGAAAGACCTGGACCCAGATGAGCGGCTGCAACGACCGTGCCATGTACTTCAGCCAGATCCGCGTGGACCCCGTCAACGACCAGAAGATTTACACCGGCGGCAACCCCGGCCGGGTGTCCATCGATGGCGGCAAAACCTGGTACGGTATGACCGGTTCCCACACCGATTACCACGCCATCTGGATTAATCCCAAAGACAACCGCCAGGTCTGGATCGGCCACGACGGCGGATTCGACAGCAGCAACGATGGCGCCAGACCCGGCAGTTGGGATTTCCACGCCGATATCGCCGTGGGCCAGTTCTACCAGGTCTCCGCGGACATGCGGCGTCCCTATTGGGTCTGCGGCGGCCTCCAGGACAACAACGCCTGGTGCGGCCCCAGCGCCCTACGTTCCAACACCGGGCCGGTGAACACCGATTGGTTCACGGTTGCCGGCGGCGACGGCTTCTACACCCGGCAGGATCCCACCGACTGGGCCATCGTTTATGGCGAGTCGCAGGACGGCAACATGTCGCGGCATGACCTGCGCAACGGCACGCAAAAGAGCATCCGGCCCAACGCCGGTGGACGCGGCGGGGCACAACCCGCCGGCGAATCGCAGGCGACCGGTGCTGCGGCCGGCGCGGGCGGAGCGGCCCCGGCCACGGCTGAGGCGGCTGGAGGCGGTGGCGGCGGTGGACGCGGCGGCGCTCCCAACGTTCTCAACGCGCCTCCCAACGTGGACGCGTTACGTTTCTACTGGAATGCGCCCATGGAGATCTCGCCCCACAATCCGGCGAAGATTTACATGGCAGCGCAGTATTTCTTCAAATCCAACAACCGCGGCGATACGTGGTGGATGAACCCGACGGATCTCAGCAAGAACGTCAACCGCTGGGCGCCGGAACAGGCCATCATGGGCGTCGCCGGCGACAAGCCCATGGTCTCCAAGCACGACGGCTATGCCGCCAGTTCGCTGGCCACGCAGATTCGCGAATCACCGTCGCGCCCCGGCGTCATCTGGATCGGCACCGACGACGGCAACCTGCAGGTGAGCCAGGATGATGGGGAAACTTTCACCAACGTCTACGGCAACATTCAAGGCGCGCCTCCGGCGCCGCACGGCTGGGTGCAGATTTCGCGCATCGAGCCGTCGCACTTTGACCCGGGCACCGCTTACGTGGCCCTGGACAATCACCGCAACGACGATTGGAAACCGTACCTGTTCAAGACCACCAATTACGGCCGGTCGTGGACCAATGTCACGGGCGACCTTCCCGCCAAAGGCAATATCAACGCACTTCGCGAGGACTACGACAATCCGAATTTGCTTTTTGTGGGCACGGAATTCGGGTTGTTCGTCACGCTGGACCAGGGCAAAACGTTCAAGAAATTCATGACCAACCTTCCCAGCGTACGGGTGGACGATATCCTGATTCACCCGCGCGATCGGGACCTGATTGTGGCCACGCACGGCCGTTCCTTCTGGATCGCCGACGATATCACGCCGCTGGAGCAATACAAAGCCAACCCCAGCTCGGATGTGGTGCTGTTCGAGCCGCGGCCGGCCATTCAATGGAAAAACGATCCATCGGCAACCCGCTCGGTGGCCAACCGCGATTTCCGCGGGCAGAATCCGTCGGGATATGCGGGCATCCACATCTGGGCCAAGTCCGACCTGGGCGCGGCCAAGCTGGACTTCCTGACGGGCACTACGGTGGTCAGCACCATGAATGTCGACCTCAAGGCCGGCATGAACCGCTTCGCGTGGAACATGCAGCGCTCGGCGGCAGCCGAAGCCACTACGGGCGCTGGTGGTGGGCGAGGCGGCCGCGGTGGGCGAGGCGGCCGTGGCGGACAGGCCGCGCAGGCTGCACAGGGCGCTGCCACCCCTGCCGCTGCGCAGGGCGCCGCAGCCGGTGAACCGGCCACCCCAATCAACGCCCAGCAGGTGATTCTCCAGGCCGCCGGTGGCGGCGCGGGCGGCGGCGGTTTTGGCGGCGGCGGCCGCGGCGGCCGCGGCGGCGGCGAACCCTTCGTCACGGGCGGCGGCCGTGGCGGTGGCGGCGGTGGTGGCGGCGGCGCCGCTGCTGGCGGTGGGGTAGTCGAACCCGGCGTCTATATGGTGAAACTCACCGTCGGCGACAAGACGTACACGTCCTCGGTCAATGTACTAGAGGATATCTGGATGCGGCCCCAATAGACCTGGCTGCGCCGTGTGAAGTCATGCCCGGAGCGCTTCGGCGCTCCGGGCCAGGCGCGCTTTGCGGGACTTTTGATAGTCTTCGAGGGCGCGGATGACGTTCTGCACCGCCTCGCGACGTTCATAGAGGCGATCGAGGGCCTGGTTGCGGATCAAATCCATCGACAGGAGGCTACTTCTCTCCTCGGTGAAAGCGCGGGGTAGGACTATGGTTGTGGGCGTCATCGCAGTTTTCTCCTAGCTCAGATCTGTTCTATTTGTCTTCCACCCGGCAGCGTCTCAGGCGCGGCAGCGGGGGCAGCCAACGCGTCAGGCCCAGCGCCACGAGGCCCAGTCCAATCAGGACCGCCGGTGAGGGCTCCGGCACGGGCGACGGCGGCGGATCCACCAGGAAGGCCTGCTCCAGCCCGCTCCCGCCGCTCGAATAGCTCGCATCCACCATAAGGCCGAAGTTGGCGGTGTTGACCGTTTGTCCCGCAGCCTGCGCTGCTAGAGCCGTTCCGCTGTAAGCCGAGGGATCGAATTGCCCCCAGACTTCATGTTGCAGGGAAACCGAGGTTGCCTCACTGGCTCCCGCCAACTCGAGAAAGGCCAGGACATCGGCCTGCAGCAGAGCAGTATAGAGCCATGGCGAAGTATTCGGAAAGTACGCCGCCAGCACCGCGTCGATGGAGGGGTCGGAGAGCGGAACGTAAATCGCGTCCCAGGTGCTGTTGGGGCTGGCGTCGTGCAAGGCATCGACGCACAGGCCTGTGTAATCGGCGCCGTCGAAGGTGAGTGTGACGTAGCCGGCGTAGTAGGAGCCGTCGTTCCACCCTTGTCCGTTGCCCAAACCAGTCAACGTGACAGGGCCTTGCATGGTGCCTGCGCGGGCGGCCAGAGCGGCAATCGTCAAAGTAAGAATCGCGATTAGTTTGCGCATTGCTTTCTCTATTCCATGGTGCGGCAAACAGTCGGGAAAACATAGGTACGGCTGTACTTGTTTGAGTAATGGACCATTTGTCCCAGGCCTGGAGATCTAACTTAGACTTCCCGATGTAAGGCATTTGTCTTAGAGAATGACTCGCGTGATTAACCTTAGTGGATGTTTGCCGCCGCCAAGGCCCATGATAGAGTCGGGCTTTGGAGGCACGTGTAAGCTTTCGAGACTTCGTAATCAAGCAGCTCATCGACGTCATTCAATGGACCGAAGCGGACGAAACGCTGCTGGCGTACCGCTATCCCATGCAGGATATGGAGATTCAGAACGGCGGCCAACTCACCGTCCGCGAATCGCAGATGGCGCTTTTCGTCAATGAAGGCCGCATTGCCGACGTCTTCGGCCCGGGCCTGTACACGCTGACCAGGCGCAACCTGCCGGTGCTGACGGACCTGATGAATTGGGACAAGGGCTTCGAATCGCCGACGTCTATTTCTATTCCTTGCGCCTGCGGCTGGATCAGAAGTGGGGCACGGCCACACCGATTACGATCCGCGATAAGGAATTCGGCGCGATACGGCTGCGCGGCTACGGAATCTATTCTTACCGCATCGCCGATCCGCGGGCCTTTTACACCAATGTGAGCGGCACGCGCGACAGCTACTATGTCTCGGACCTGGAAGGGCAGCTTCGTAATACGATTGTGGCGAAGATGACCGATATCTTCGCGCCCAGCGATGTGGCCTTTGTGGATATGGCCGCGAACCAGGCCAAGCTGGCGGAAAAGATCGGCGCGAAATTGAAGCCGGCCTTCGCGGGCCTTGGCCTCGAGCTCTGCCAGTTCGTAGTGGAGAACCTGTCGCTGCCGGACGAGTTGCAGAAGGTGCTGGACCAGCGCATAGGAATGGCCATGGCCGGCGATGCGGCGCGGTATGCGCGATTCCAGGCGGCGCAAGCTATGCCGGTCGCCGCGGCCAATCCGGGCGGCGCGGCCGGCGCGGGCGTTGGACTGGGCGCCGGTCTGGCCATGGCGCAGAGCATGATGGGCGCCCTCCAATCTCCGGCGGCTGAACCTCTACCAGCGGCCGCGGCCAATTCCAAGTTCTGCATGGACTGCGGCGGGGCCATGCCGCAGCGCGCGAAGTTCTGCCCGGATTGCGGCAAGCCACAACCCTGAACTGCCCATCCTGCGGCGCTCCGCTGAGCCTGGAAGGCGATCAGGAGAGCCTCACCTGCGATTACTGCAAGTCCATTTACCTGCCCGATCAGGATGACGAAGGCGCGCGCCTGCTGGGCGAGGCGGAGGGCGCCATCAGCGAAAACAAGAAACTGAGCTGTTGTAATACAACGATGGCCGGAAGAGTGTTTCGTAACACAGCAATGCTAGGCCGGCTTCCATCGCAATACCGGTTTGCGCGCGGCGGCCACTTCATCCACGCGGCTGGTGCGTGTGCCGTGGGGCGCCGTCTTGACCAGTTGCGGGTCGGTTTCAATCTCCTGGGCGATCGAGATCATCGCTTCAATGAACTGGTCGATCTCGTGCTTGCCTTCGGTCTCGGTCGGTTCGATCATGAGCGCCCCGTGCACAATCAGCGGAAAGCTCACCGTATAGGGATGAAAACCGTAGTCGATCAGCCGCTTGGCGATGTCCCCGGTGCGCACGCCCAGCTTGGCCTGACGGTCGTCGCTGAAGACCACTTCGTGCATGTTGGCCTGGGAGTACGGCAGATCGTAATACGCTTCCAGCCGCTTGCGGATGTAGACCGCGTTGAGCACCGCGTCCACCGTGGCATTGCGCAGTCCCGGGCCGCCGTGGGCCAGGATGTACGCCAGCGCCCGCACCAGCACGCCGAAGTTCCCGTAATAGGCTTTCACCCGGCCGATGGATCGCTTGCGGTTGAAATCGTAGGCCCACTTCTTGCCGGTTCGTTTGAGCCGCGGCGCCGGCAGAAATGGCTCCAGCACCTTCTTGACGGCCACCGGACCCGCGCCCGGACCGCCGCCGCCATGGGGAGTGGAAAATGTCTTGTGCAGGTTGAGGTGCATCACGTCCACCCCGAAATCGCCCGGCCGCGCGATCCCCACCAGCGCGTTCATGTTGGCGCCGTCCATGTACAGCATGGCGCCTTTCTTGTGCAGAATCTCGGCCGCCTGGATGATGTTCTCTTCGAAGACCCCCAGCGTATTGGGGTTGGTCACCATCAGCGCCGCGACGTCTTTATCCACGATCTGCGCCAGCGCGCCCACATCCAGCACGCCCGTCGCGCTCGACGGAATATTCTGCACGGCGTATCCGGCAATCGCCGCCGTAGCCGGATTGGTGCCGTGCGCCGAATCGGGAATCAGAATCTTCTTCCGCGGGTTGCCGCGCTTTTCGAGCAACGCGCGAATCAGCAGAATGCCGGTCAACTCGCCGTGCGCTCCGGCGGCCGGCTGCAACGTCACTGCGTCCATGCCGGTGATTTCGGCCAGCGCCGCTTCCAGTTGCGCCATCACGGCCATGGAGCCCTGCGCCAGCGCCTCCGGCTGATACGGATGCGCCCAGGCCAGAGCTTCCGTGCGGGCCACCACTTCGTTGATCCGCGGGTTGTACTTCATGGTGCAGGAGCCCAGCGGGTACATGCCGTGATCGATGGCGTAGTTCCAGGTGGAAAGCCGCGTGAAGTGGCGCATGGCCTCCACTTCGCTGATCTCGGGGAAGCCTTCGATGGCGGCGCGCACGTTGGCGGCGCCCAGGGCTTCGGCGGCGTCGACCGCCGGAACGTCCAGCTCGGGAAGCTGATAGGCCTTCTTGCCGGGCGAGCTCCGTTCAAACACCAGCCGTTCGTTCTGTGAGAGGTGCGGCCTGACTTTCTTGATCACGCGGTCACCTCCTTGGGCGTCGCGGCGCGCAAGATCGCGTCCGCCACGACGTCCATGTCCGCCCGCTTCGTCATTTCGGTGGCGCACAGCAGGACGCTGTCGGAAAGCTCGGGGTAGAAGCGGCCCAACGGCAGACCGCCGATGATCTTCTTCTTCAGCAACTGTTTGTTCAAGTCGTCGACCGCCGCCACCTTCACCACGAATTCGTTGAAGAACGGGCCGCTGAAGCGCGGCTTCACTTTGCCCGCCAGGTAGTGCGCCTTGGCCAGGTTTTGCGCCGCCAGTTCGCGCAGCCCCTGCTTGCCGTATACCGTCATGAACACGGTGGCCATCAGGGCGATGAGCGCCTGGTTGGTGCAGATGTTGGAGGTGGCCTTTTCCCGCCGGATGTGTTGCTCGCGCGTCGCCAGCGTCAGGCAGAACGCCCGGTTGCCGCGCGAATCCACGGACTGGCCCACCAGCCGGCCGGGCATCTGGCGCAGGTATTTTTCGCGCGTGGCGATGATGCCGGCGTAAGGTCCGCCATAACTCGGGGAAATCGCGAAGCTCTGCAGTTCGCCCGCCACGATATCGGCTTCCGCGGGCGGCTCCAGAATCCCCAGCGATACCGCCTCCGTGAAGACCACCACTAGCAGCGCGCCGCGGCCGTGAGCGATTCGCGCGGCTTCCTTCACCTGGTCGGCGATGCCGAAGAAGTTGGGCGTCTGCACAATCACGGCCGCCGTGAAGTCGTCCATCTTGCGTTCCAGATCTTCCAGATCGAGCGTGCCCGTTTCCGGATCGTACCCGAATTCCTCCACCGGCATGCCCTGGTTCCTGGCGTAGGTGAGCAGCACTTCGCGGTATTCCGGATGCACCGACCGCGCCACCAGCACGCGGCCCTTGCCCGTCGAGCGCGCCGCCATCATGGCGGCTTCCGGCACGGCGGTCGAACCGTCATACATCGAAGCGTTGGCTACGTCCATGCCCGTGAGCTGGCAGATCATGGTCTGGAATTCGAAGATGGTGGTCAGCGTTCCCTGGGCGATCTCGGCCTGGTAGGGCGTATACGACGTGAGGAACTCCCCGCGCGAGACCACCGTATCCACCAGCACCGGCCGGTAGTGATGGTAGACGCCCGCGCCCAGAAAAGAGGCGTACCCGTTGCCGTTTTCCGCCGCGCGATCCCGGAAATACTGGACGATCTCGTATTCGGAGATTCCCGGCGCGAGATGGAGCGGCCGCCCCAGCCGGACCGCCTGCGGCAGGTGCGCGAACAACTCCTCGGGGGACGACACGCCGCACGCGTCGAGCATCTGGCGGCGCTCGGAATCGGATTTCGGAAGGTAGCGCAACTACTTTTCGGCTCCTATATATGCTTCGTACTCGGCGGCGCTCATCAGGCCCGCCAGCTCCGCCGGCGCGCTCAGCTTGATTTTCACCAGCCACGCCGCGCCATGCGGATCGCTATTCAGCGTTTCCGGTTTTTCCGCCAGCGTCTGGTTGATTTCCGTGACCTCGCCCGAAACCGGCGAGTAAACGTCGGAGACGGCCTTCACGGACTCCACCGAGCCGAGCGATCTTCCCTGCTCGATGTGCGTCCCGACTTTGGGCAAGTCGACGTACACAATGTCGCCGAGTTCCTGCTGGGCGTGATCCGTGATGCCGATCGTGCCCGCGTCCCCAACGGCCGCCACCCACTCATGTTCTTTGGTGTATCGAAAATTTTCTGGGTACATTTTTATCTCGCTCGCTTGTAAAAGGGCGTTTCCACCGTCACCGCATCCACCGGCTGGTTGCGGATCATGATCTGAATGGATTTACCGGGCTGCGCGTGCTCCGTGGGAAGGTAGCACAGACCGATGTTCTTATTGAGGGAGGGCGATGGCGAGCCGCTGGTCACCCAACCGGCCGGCGCGCCATCGAGGAAGACCTCGTAGCCCTCGCGGCCAATGCCGCGGCCGCGCATTTCAAAGCCGGCCAATTTGCGTTTGAGGCCGCTTTCCTTTTGTTTGAGCAGGGCGGCGCGGCCCACGAAGTCGCCCTTATCCAGCTTCACGATCCAGCCGAGGTCGGCTTCGAGCGGCGAAATGGACGCGTCGATCTCGTGGCCGTAGAGCGCCATCTTGGCCTCCAGGCGCAGCGTGTTCCGTGCTCCCAGGCCGCACGGCTTGATGCCGAACTCCTCGCCCGCGCGCAGCACTTCATTCCACAGGCGGACCGCCTCGGAGGGCGGCACGTAGATTTCGAAACCGTCTTCTCCGGTGTAGCCGGTGTGCGCGATGCGCGCCGGCGTGCCCGAGACTTCGCCGTCCGTGAACCAGTAATACTTGATGGAGCCCAGATCCACGGAGGTGAGTTTCTGCAGCGTGGCCTGGGCCTTGGGACCCTGGATGGCAAGCTGCGAATACCGATCGCTCGAGAACTCCACCTGGGCGTCGAAGCGGTTCTGCGCGCGGATGTGCTCGAAGTCCTTTTCCTGGTTGGAAGCGTTGACGCACAGGAAGAAGTGGTCGTCCGCCACCTTGTGCACCAGAATGTCGTCCACGAAGCCGCCATGGTCGTAGAGCAGGCCGGAGTAATGCGCCTGCCCCCGTTTCAGCTTGTGGACGGCGTTGGTGGTGACGAAATCCGTCAGGCCGGCGGCCTGGCGGCCGCGGATTTCGATTTCGCCCATGTGGCTGACGTCGAACAGGCCGACGCTGCGGCGGACGGCCAGGTGCTCATCGATGATGCCCGAATACTGCACGGGCATATCCCAGCCGCCGAAGTCCACCATTTTGGCGCGCAGCGCACAATGGACGGAGTTCAACGGCGTAGCGCGAAGCGGCTGGCCTGCTGGCATGAAAATTCAGGCTACCAGCACCGAAATCAGGGTGTCAAACGCCGGGCGCCGGAGTATCTTAGGAATGAGCGCATAAATATTGATGGGCAAGCGGATCATGGTGGCCGTCGTGGGAGCCGGAATCGGGTCGCTGGTGGGGTTGGCGGTCTCGTTTCTCGGCGCCGGGAATTGGGCGCTGATTGTGGGAGCCGTGCTGGGCGCCGTCGTCCCGCTCCTGGTCCTGGGTCGGCCGTCAACATAAAGGCTTGCAAACGGCGCAGCATGCGAGTACAGTTCCGTAGGAGGATCCATGCCATTTTGTGCGAGTTGCGGTAGTCCCGTAGAGGGAAAGTTTTGTCCGAAATGTGGCGCGGCTATCGATGCCGCCGCTCAGCCGGCGGCCGGTGCGCCGCCTTCCGGCGCTCAGCCGTCAGTCGCCGCTCCGATGGCTGACAACGTCGTATCGGCTCTGTGCTATGTGCTGGGGTTAATCACCGGCATCGTGTTCCTGGTGATGGAGCCTTACAGCAAGAGCCGCGCAGTCCGGTTTCACGCCTTCCAATCGATTTTTATGAGCGTGGCGGTCATTGCCGTGGATATCGTGTTCAGCATTTTGTTCAGCATTATCTTGCGGATCTTCTGGACCGCCGGAGGCTTGGGTGGCTTCGGCCTGTTTGCCTCGCTGATGTCGCTGGTGTGGTGGGTGTTCGGGCTGGGCTGCTTTGGACTCTGGCTTTACCTGATCATTTCGGCTTACCAGGGCAAAACCGTGGTGTTGCCATTCATCGGGCCGCTGGCTCAAAAACAGGCGGGGGCCTGAATTTCGGGCAACAATCACGGGGTCTCGCGCGTCTCATGAATGTGACCCGAACCCTGCTCATAGTGGCCTTGGCGTGTGCCGCTTGGGCCCAGGCGCCGCATATCGGTAACATCGATTTCTACGGCCTCCACCGGGTCACGGCGGCGAAAATCCTGCAGACCGGACGCGTGGAACCGGGCGGCGGGCTTCCGCCCTCCAAGGGTGAACTGGAAGACCAACTCGCAACCATCCCCGGGGTGGTGGCCGTGCGCGTGGAAGCGGTCTGCTGCGACGGTAATGCCACAGACCTGTTCATCGGCATCGAAGAGCAGGGCGCCCCGCATGCCGCCTTCCGCTCCCCGCCCTCGGGGACCACCTCCATGCCGCAGGACCTGCTGGACCTCTACCAGGAATTCCTCGGCGCGGTGCAGCGGGCAGCCGTCAAAGGCACCGCGGATGAAGACATGACCGCGGGCCACGCCATCATGGCGGACCCGGCCGCGAGCGCCATCCAGCAGAAGTTCATCGACTTTGCGGCCGCCCACCTGGACTTGCTTCGCGACGAATTGCGGACCGGGTCGGTGCCCGACGAGCGGGCCGTGGCGGCCATGTTGATCGGCTACGCGCCGCGCAAGCTGGACGTCGTCAATGACCTGCAATTCGCCATCGACGATCCCGATGAAGCCGTCCGCGCGAACGCCATGAAGTCGCTCACCGCCGTCGCCGTGCTGGCGCACCAGCAGCCCGGCTTCGGAATCAAGATCGCGCCCACCTGGTTCGTCGAGATGCTGAACTCAGTGGTGCTGAGCGATCGCGTGGAAGCCACCAGGGCCCTGCTCACTCTCACCGACGGCGGTAACCCCGCGGCGCTGGACCTGGTGCGCGAGCGCGCCCTTGGCTCCCTGGTCGAAATGGCCCGCTGGAAAACGCTGCGCTACGCCCTTCCGCCGTTCCTGCTGCTCGGGCGCGTGGCCGGAATCAGCGATGCCCAGACGCGCCAGGACTGGGAAAAGGGAGACCGCGAAGCCGTGATCCAGAAAGCCGGGAGCGCGGCCAAGAGCCGCAAACGCTGACTTATGTCTCTCACCCGACGCCAGGCGATGGCGGCGATGGCAGCGATGCCAGCCGGCGCGGCCTGCCTTGCGGCCCAATCGCGCGGCCCCGGCGCCATGCGTCCGCGCGTCACTCCGGCGGTCTGCCTGTACTCGCGCGTGCTGATCGAGATCGGCCAGGTCGATTTGCCCATGGTGATCGGCGGCCTGGGGTTTGACGGCGTCGATCTGTCCGTCGAGCCCGGCGGCCACGTGCCGCCCGAAAAAGCCGGCAACTTCCTGATGCCCGCTCTCGAAGGCTTAACCGGCCGGGGCATCGACGTGCCCATGATCACCACCGCGCTCACTTCGCTCGAAGACAAAGACGCGGAAAACGTGCTCGGCCTCGCCAGCTATATCAGGGTGCCCTTCTTCCGGCCGGGCCATTGGAAGTTCACGGGTTCGCCGGCCATCGAGATGCAGCTTGGCCTGGTGCAGAGGCAAATCGCCGGCTTGGCGCAGTTGGCGCGCGCCACCAACATGGTGATGGGCATCCACAATTTCGTGGATGGCGCCGAAGGCGCCGCGGTGGATCACCCCGAAGGCGCCGCCGTGCCAGACATTGCCCGCGTCATCCGCCCCATAGACCCCCACCTGGTGGGCTACTGTTTCGACGCCGGCTACGCCACCGCGCAGGGTGGGTCGAACGGCTTCGCAGCGGCCCTCGAATTGGCGCTGCCGCGTCTGAAGATGGTCGCGGTTCGCGATTTCCAGTGGGACCGCGAAGGCGGTGCTGTGCCCAAAGACGCCGTGCCCAGAATGGTGCCGTGCCCCCTCGGCGAAGGCGTCGTCGACTGGCCCAAGTTCTTCGCCGCGCTGGCCAAGGCGCGCTTCGCGGGGCCAGTCTCGTTGCACATCGATTACCAGCCGAAGGCCAAGACCGCGGCCATCAGGAAAGATCTGGCCTTCCTCCGCCAGCAGGTCGACGCGGCCTACAGCGCCGGCAAGTAGCCTTGTTGGACAGACCATCGGGTTTCGTGGTCTGTCTTTCCTCGCTAACGAACTAACTCAGCTCAACCCGGATCTTCAGAAAGTGCGTAGCTGGTGCTCCGCCCTCCTTCCGGATTGCGGGCCAAAATTCCGCGCTCGACAAGTGGCAGAATGTCGCGGAGGGCTGTGTCCTGCGAGCACTTGGCGAGCTTGGCGTATTTCGATGTCGTGAGCTTCCCCTCGAAGCCGAATAACCTATGCAATCACCGCAAGCGTCCACCCTGGCTGATCGCAATTGTTGGGTTGTTGATCGCGACGCCCCTTTCTTCGTTGGTGTCGTCAAGTATCGACGCTGTCTACAGCATCGGCAAATAGCCCTCTGGCCCGGCGGGTGTTGGCTCGGGCGCGGCTTCGGGCGGCGCTGGCTCTACAGACAAATGCGCGGCAGGCTCAGCCGCACGCGCTTGCTCCGCGACCGGCGCGTTCAGCCTCACTTCGCACTCGCAGCAATCGCTGCAGCGCCGGCACTTCTCACAGAGGTGATTGTCGCAAGCGTCCTTGGTGCATCGCGCGCAGATGCGCGTGGATTCTTCTCCGCAAATGCTGCATTGAAAAGGCATGAGACGGCTACTTCTTTCTTGGGGCCGGCGCGGTCAGGATCCCCCGGCAGCGCTGCGCTTCCTGATCCATCACCGTATATTCTTTCTCCCGCTCGGCCGCCAGGTTGACCAGGTATTGCTGAAAGCGGTCGCGATTGGCGTCGTTTTCGGCGGCGAGCGCGATCAGAGCTTCCGCATCGGCTGGACTTTGGTATTTTCGCAGAGCTTCCTCAACGGAGCCGAGCATGCTTTCGAGACCGTGCAGGCGGAAGAAAAGCTCCAGGCCGGCCGAAAGTCTTTCTGGATTCTGCGCCAGGGCCTTGGCGCCGTCGGCCAGCGCGCGGGCCTGTTCTTTGCTGCCCCGCAGTTGCCTCGCGTAGGCCTCCGGCGCGCCTTTGGCGACCCAGCCGTTGGAATCGGCGTGGTCTAGCAGCGGCAGCAACCGCGCCGCCTGGGCGCTCATTTCATTCAGAACCACGGCGATATCCCAATCGGTTTCCAGGCCTGCCGGCTGTTGCGAACGGGGAGCCTGCTGTGCGGGAGCGTACAGAGCGGAGGCGCAGGCCACCAGGATGAGACCTCTCACGGCGCGATGCATAACGCTCTTTCAAAATACCACGAGAGATTTCGCGAGCCGGCTTATTCGCCGCCGGGGGGAGCCCCGCCGGGGCCGGTGCCCTTCTTCTTGCCGGTATCGCCGTTCGCCCCGCCCGTGGCAGTTCCGCCGCCGGTGCCCACCGGACCGCCGCCCCCACTCGCGCCAGGGCGGTTATAAATCGCGTCGGCGGCAGCCCGCTTGAGCGCGTCAACGATCTGCTGCATGCCCTGCGGGCTGCCTGCCATCTTGGCCAATGGCTGATTCGCAAAGATGCGAATCGCTTCGCCGGCCTTCAGATACTTGTCCTCGCCCGCCTGCAATTGGTGCTTGACGCTGACCAGCCCTTCTTCCACGGCCACCAGCGTGGTGCCGTCGTCGTCTTCCACCGTGACGTCGAACACCGTGCCGCGCACTGAGATCACCGCCGTGGGCGTCGACACTTTCCGGGGGTTGGGGCCGTTATGGTGATCGATCATCACGCGAATCTTGCCCAGCCAGAGCTGCAGGACTTCCATCGCGTTGAAATTGTCGCGGAACGTCACGCGCGAATTCTGGAAGACCTCGAACGTGCTGCCATCGTTGATCCGGAACTGGGCGTAGCCGTCCGGCCCGGTCACGATGATTTCCTTGGTGCGAACCGCATCGTTGACCGAAAGCGCCAGCTCCCCGCCCCGCAACACCGATACCCGGCCGGAGATGTAGATCGCCCGCGCGACATCGTCGGATTGCGCTCGCACCGGCGTCAGGGACACCCCGAAGGCGACCGCCGTCAGCAGCGTGCCAATGGTCCGCGAGAGCGTAAAGGGCCTGTACATAACACTGTTACCTGGACCATGGCCCCGACGCCATTTGTCCAGTGGCTATGACATCATCAGTCTAGCACCAAACATGCAAAGCAACTAGCGGACCGGAATGCGACGCTGCCTGCAAATCACGTTAATTCAGCAGTTTGTTGGGATCCGCCCGCCTGGAAGTAAGGTATAATAAACACGCCTGTGTGTCACAAGGGTACAACCCGCACGCTCGCCCGCCTGGCCGCTTTGACCCTGGCCGCCGCCACGGTTTCCGCCCAGACCACCGAATGGCGCAGGATCGGCAACTCCTCGGCGGACTTACAACTGGCTTCGCCCGTCACCGGCCCGGTGATCCAGGTCTGGTATTCCGACGACGGCTCCCTGCTCTACGCGCGCACCGACTCCGGCAAACTTTTCCAAACCCTGAATTTTGAATCCTGGGATCCCGCTGCCGGCGATCCCAAACCGCCGGGTACCTTCAATCGCGCTCCGGTCCGCACTCCCGACACTTCCGCCACCTACGTTGCCTTGCGCTCCGATTCCGCGGAGATGTGGGGCCTGGGCAGCCAACTGTTCCGCTCGCTCGATAATGGCACGACTTGGGAGTCGTTGACCGCCTACCGTACGCAATCCGTGGTCGGTTCGGGGATGCACAGCGTGGCCGTCTCGCCCAGAGACCCGGACCAGATTGTGGTGGCCAACGATAGCGGCGTGTGGCGATCGATGGACGGCGGCCTCACCTGGGCCGGGCTGAATCAGTATTTGCCGAACCTTTCGGTGGAGCGCATTCTGGCGACGCCCAGCGGGGCGCAGGGCACGCGCATCCAGGCCGGCAAACTGGGAGTCTTGGAACTGCCGCCGGGCGCGTCGGTGTGGCAGCCGGCGCCCGCTCTCGCCCCGCAGGTGACCGCCGAGATCGAAGCCCGCAAGCTCTACTCCGGGAGAATTCCTGCCGACGTGACCGCTTTCAGCGCGTTCACCGGGGGCACCAACCAGGTGGTCTACGCCGGGACCAGCGACGGCCAGATCTTCAAGTCGGTGGACGGCGGCGAGTCGTTTAAGGCCACCCAGTCGCCAGCCCTCAAAGGCCAAACCGTCGAGCGGATCTTCGTCGACCCCGTGCTGCCCGGAATGGCGCTGGCGGCGCTGAGCGGCGACGGGCCGCGCGTGCTGCGCACTGTTTCCGAAGGCGCCGTGTGGGACGACATCAGCTCCGATCTTCCCAAGACGGCGGTGCACTCCATAACCGCCGACAGCTCCTCGGACGCGGTCTACGTGGCTACCGACGCCGGCGTCTTTTACACGCACGCCGGCCTCACCGCCGCCACCACCGCCGAGAGTTGGAATAGCGTTTTTTCGGCGCCTGCCGTGGCCCGCGTCCTGGACGTGCGGCTCGACCCGCGCCGGGTTCAGTTGTACGCCGCGCTCGAAGGCTATGGAGTCTTTGCCGCGCCCGCGCCGCACCGCGGCCGCATCTTGCGGCTGCTGAACGCGGCCGACAATTCGGCTCGTCCCGCCGCCCCCGGTTCACTGCTCAGCGTGGTGGGCCAGCGCGTCGATGAAGCCACCGCCGGCGGCCTCAATTACCCGGTCTGGAACACCGCCGGAACCGATTCGCAGATCCAGGTGCCGTTTGAAGCCGTGGGCCCCACCGTAGCCCTGGCCTTGCGCACCGCCGCCGGAACCACCGTCGACCGCGACTTGCGCGTGCAGCCCGTTTCCCCGGCCATCCTGGTGAACCGCGACGGACTCCCCGCGCTCTTCGACGCCGATAGCGGCATGCCCATCGGCACGGGCAATGCGGCGCACACCGGCCAGCGTATTCAGATTATGGCCACCGGCCTCGGCAAGGTGCGCCCCGATTGGGTAACCGGGCGGCCCGCGCCCGCCGAGAATCCGCCCGTCGTGACCGCCGACGTCCGCACGTATCTCGACAGTAATCCGGTTTCTACCAGCGCCGCCACCCTGGCGCCCGGCTACGTCGGCTTCTATCTCGTGGAAGTCCAGCTACCCGTGGTGTCCAATTACGGCGCCATGGAACTGCATCTTTCCGTTGACGGCCAGGAAAGCAATCGCGTGCAGATTGTGATTGTGCCGTAAAATCGGAGCCGCGACAAGTCGCGGCTCTGCTTGAAGAATCTCTTGCTTCCATGCCCACCCGTAACTTGCACCAATCACACAACGTCCAATCCTAAGGAGTACACTGGTTCACCATGACGAGCAGGGCACGCAACCGGATCCAGTACGCGCTCCTGCTGTTCCTGCTCTGCGCCGTCACCGTCGGCCAATCCGCGGCGCTCACTTCGGTGCACGAACAGCACCAGGCGCAGGATCATGGCTGCCTGATCTGCTACGCGGGCTCCCTGCCGTTCCTGCAGTCCTCTATCGGTGCGCCTCTCGCCCCGGTCTTGCGCATTGCCTGGCTGGAATCCCCGCCGGATTTCGCAGCCACGCATGACGCCCTTCCCGCCGCCCGTTCTTCGCGGGCCCCTCCAGCTTAGTTCCTTCAGAGCAACCTTGCGATCCGGCCCCGGCAACGGGGCGGGTCCGTCCTTTTGATTGCCAAAACCAGGAGAGAAGAGGAGAGGCTGAAATTCTATGCCGACTATGTATTTGTCGATGCCGCGCCGTTTTCCCGCGGCCGCGCTGCTCGGGCTCGCGATCTTTCAATGCGCTTGCGGGAATGGGAAGGCCCCCGCCGTTGGCGCCGAACAGGCCAAACCGGTCCAGGCCGGGCTTTTCACCGTGGCCGCCGAACAAATGGCGCACCTGAAAGTCGTCACCGTGGGAACCAAGGTTTGGCAGACCACCATCCTCACCACCGGCACGGTGGACTGGGACGCCGACCACACCACCCAGGCCATCACGCAAGTGAATGGGCCCATTTCGCGCATCCTGGTCGACACCGGCGCCAAGGTCAAGGAAGGCGACCCGCTGCTCTACGTCTCCAGCCCCGATGTCGCCAACGCCATTTCCGCCTACCGCAAGGCGCGCAACCGCGAGGTGCTCGCCAAACGCATCGTGGACCGCATGAATGAAATGCTGAGCCACGGCGCCGTCGCCGCCAAGGACGTCGAGAGCGCCGAGGCCGATTACAACGACGCCCGCACCGACGTCCAGACCAGCCTCCAGGCCCTCCGCATCTTCGGCATTACCCAGCAGGAAATCGATCAGGCCCAGCAGCAGGGCACGGCCATCAGCACCGAGTTGGCCGTGCGCGCGCCCATCGGCGGCGTAGTGGTGCAGAAACTCGTGTCGCCCGGCATGCTGATCCAGGCCGGCGCCACCGTCTGCTTCATGCTGAGCGACATTTCCACCGTCTGGGTGCAAGGCCACATCTTCGATCGCGACCTTCCCTTCGTGCGCACCGGCGATCCCGTCGAGGAGACCAACCCCGCCGCCGCCCGCACCTTTCGCGGCGTCGTGAACTACGTCGGAGCCTTCGTCGACCCGGCCACCCGCACCACCCCCGTGCGCATCGTCACCCAAAACCCCGAAGGCCTGCTCAAGAAAGACATGTTCGTGGAGGCCGCCATTCGCACCGGCTCGCAGGCGAACGTGTTGGCCGTGCCCGCGGCGGCCGTGCTGCGCGACGACAAGAACGAGCCGATTGTCTACGTCCAGGTAGAGCCCGGCAAGTTCGCCCAGCGCTCCGTCACCATCGGCACGCTCCAGGACGGCATGATCGCCATCACCGCCGGACTGCAAAAAGGCGAGAACGTGCTGGCCGACGGCAGCCTCTTCGTGCAGTTCGCCACCAGTATCCAATAAGGCTGACCCCATGATCGCCAGACTTGTATCTTTCGCACTCAGACAGCCTTTCCTGATCATTGTGGCGGCGTTCGCGCTGATGGTGTGGGGCGCGTGGTCGTTCCAAAAGCTCCCCATCGACGCCTATCCCGATCTTTCGCCCCCGCACGTCGAACTCATCACCCAATGGCCCGGCCATGCCCCCGAAGAAATCGAGCGCCTGGTCACCATCCCGCTCGAAATCGAGCTCAACGGCATTCCGCGGCTCGATACGCTTCGCTCCATTTCCCGTTACGGCCTCTCCTTCATCGCCATGAACTTCGAGTATGGGGTCGACCAGTACTTCGTGCGCGAGCAGGCTTTTGAGCGCATGCCCAACGCGCAGATGCCTTCGGGAGTGACGCCCAGCCTTTCTCCCATGTTCAGCCCCAGCGGCCTCATCTACCGCTACGTGGTCGAGAGCCCCGACCGTTCCCCGCAGGACCTGAAGACCCTCGAAGACTGGGTGCTCGAGCGTCATTACCGCTCCATCCAGGGAGTCGCCGACGATTCCGGCCTCGGCGGCACCACCATGCAATACCAGGTGCTGCTCGATCCCAACAAGCTCTTCGCCTATGGCGTTTCCGTGCCGCAAATCTTCCAGCAGTTGGGAAACAACAACGCCAACTCGGGCGGCGGCTTCTATTCCCAGGGCGGGCAGTTCTATTACATCCGCGGCCTGGGCCTGGTGCGCGACACCGCCGACATCGGCAACATCATCGTGCAGGAGAAGAACGGCATTCCGGTCCGCGTCAAAGACCTTGCCCAGGTCGATATCGGGTACGCGCCGCGCCTCGGCCAGTTCGGCTACATGAAGCAGAATGAAGCCGTCGAAGGCGTCATCCTGATGCGCGTGGGCGAGCAGGCGCAAGTCATCCTGAAGCGCGTCGAGGCCATGACCAAGGAATTGAACGAGCATGTCCTCCCGCCCGACGTGAAGGTGGTTCCGTACTACGACCGCCAGGGCCTCATCGAAGAGACCACCAAGACCGTGGAGGCCAACCTGCTGCGCGGCATGCTGCTGGTCCTGGTGATCCTGGGGGTTTTCCTGTTCAGCCCGCGCACGGCGCTGATTGTGGCCGTCACCATTCCCTTCGCGCTGCTGTTTGCCTTCATCTGTCTCGACTGGCGCCACATCCCCGCCAACCTGCTTTCCATCGGTGCCATCGACTTCGGAATCATCGTGGACGGTTCCGTCGTCATGGTCGAAAACATCTTCCGCGAGCTGGCCTCGCGAGAGGGGCAAAAATACAGCCTCGTGGAAGTGATTCGCGCCGCGGCGCACGATGTCGAGCGGCCCATCTTTTACGCCATCGCCGTCATCATCGCCGGCTACATCCCCATTTACGTCCTCAGCGGCCCTTCCGGCCGGCTGTTCCAGCCGATGGCCGACACCATGTCATTCGCGCTGCTGGGTGCGCTGCTGTGCGCCCTCACCGTGCTGCCCGTGCTCTGCGCCTATTTCCTGCGCGGTCGCATCCACGAACCGGAAGTCAGGCTCTACGACTGGGTGCGCCGGCAGTACGGCAGGACGCTCGGCTGGTGCCTGCGCCACCGCCTGGTCACGGTCGGCCTGGTGCTGCTGGTCTTCGCCTCCTCGCTCCTGCTGATTCCCTTCATCGGCGGCGAGTTCATGCCGCACCTCGACGAAGGCGCGCTTTGGGTGCGCGCCACCACTCCCTACACCATCTCTTTCGAGGAAGCTTCCGCCCTTTCCCCGCAGATCCGCAACATCCTCATGAGCTTTCCCCAGGTCACCACCGTCGCCAACGAGCTGGGGCGTCCGGATGATGGCACCGACCCCACCGGATTCTTTAACAACGAATTCTACGTCGGCCTGAAGCCCTACAACGATTCCACGTGGAAAGGGGAAATTCACTCCAAGCCGGAACTCATCGAGGCCGTGCAGCGCAAGTTGTCGGCCTTCCCCGGAGTGATTTTCAATTACACCCAGCCGGCCGAGGACGCTGTCGATGAGGCCGAAACCGGCCTCAAGAGCGCCCTCGCCGTCAAGATCTACGGCCCCGATCTCAATCTGCTGGACGAAAAGGCCACGCAGGTGAAGGACATCCTTGCCAAGACCCCCGGCATTACCGAGATCACCGTCGTGCGAGAGACCGGACAGCCCAGCCTCATCGTCACGCCCGATCGCGCCAAGCTGGCGCGCTACGGATTGAACGTCAGCGACATCAATACCCTGATCGGCACCGCCATGGGCGGGCAGGCCGCCACCCAGGTGATTCAGGGCGAGCGCCAGTTCGATCTCATCCTGCGCATGCAGGAGGCCTTCCGCAAGGACGAAAATGCCATCCGCAACCTGCTGGTTGCCACGCCCGACGGCCAGTACCTGCCGTTGAGCCAGTTCTGCGAGGTCAAAGAGGAGAGCGGCGCGTCCTTCATCTATCGCGAGTCGAATTCGCGCTATATCGGCATTCAGTTCAGCGTCGAGGGCCGCGACCTGGCCAGCGCCGTCGGCGAGGCGCGCAAGAAAGTGGAAGATGCCGTCCAGCTGCCCATCGGCTACAAGTTCGAATGGGGCGGCGAATACAAGGATTACCTGGCATCCCAGGCGCAGATGAAAATCATCCTGCCCCTCACGGTCGTCCTGGTGTTGGCGATTCTGTTCGCGCTCTACGGCAACTTCAAATTCCCCATCATCATCTTCTTCAGCGTGCTGGTCACCGAACCGGTGGGAGGGCTGCTGGCGCTGCGGCTCACCCATACCAATTTCAGCGTCTCCTCCATGCTCGGGTTCGTGGCCTTGATGGGCGTCGCCGTGCAAACCAGCGTAATTCTGTATTCGTTCATCAACAAGTTGCGCCTGGAGGGCAAGCCCATCCTGCAAGCCACCCTGGAAGCTTCGGTCTTAAGGCTGCGGCCCATCATGATGACCGCGCTGGTGGCCTGCTTCGGCCTGCTGCCCGCGGCCATGTCGACGGGCATCGGCAGCGATTCGCAAAAACCATTCGCCATCGTGATCGTGGGCGGCCTCGCTTCGCGGCTGCTGCTCTCGGTTTTCCTGGCCCCAGTCCTGTACGCACTGGTGGCCCGCGACGGCGATATCTTGCAGGTGTGACATGACTCACGGAGATCAAATGCGGCGATACGTTTGCATACTCGCAACGGCGGCATGCGTGACGGTGGGCGCTCGCGCCCAGACGGCGCTCGACTGGCAGCAGGTGCAGGCGCGGTTCCAGGCCGCCAACCCGGCCTTGCGCGCCGGCCTCATGAACATCGATGAGTCCAGAGCCGCCGAAATTACCGCGTACCTGCGACCCAATCCCGGCCTTACCACCGGCCTGGATCAGTTGCAGCCTGTCACCGCCAACCCCTACCAGCCGCTCACCGGCGCGTTTCCGCTGATCTCCGTGAACTACCTGCACGAACGGGAACACAAGCGCGAGTTGCGGCTCGATAGCGCCAAACAGGCCACCTCCATCGCCTATTCGCTGCAGGAGGACATGGTGCGCACCCTGATGTTCAGCTTGCGCAACGCTTTTGTGCAAACCCTGCAGGCCAAGGCTGTGTTCGCCCTGGCGAAGGATAACCTGGATTACTTCGACAAAGAATTGGCCATCTCCCGCGACCGCCTGCGCGCCGGCGACATCGCCCAACTCGACATGAACCGCCTCGAGTTGCAGCGCGTGCAGTACGAATCGGACCTCCAGACCGCCCTGGTCAATATGCGCACCGCCAAAATCCAGCTTCTGCAACTGCTCGACGACCGCACTCCGGTCGACCGGTTTGACGTCACCGGGCCGTTCGATTTCTCCGACCACCTCATGCCTCTCGAAGAGTTTCATGCCCAGGCGTCCGCCGCCCGGCCCGATCTCAAAGCCGCCCTGCAGGCCGTCGAGAAGGCCAAGACCGATCACAAGCTGGCCGTCGCCAACGGCTCCACCGACCCCACCTTCAGCGTCGACGCCGCCCACAACCCGCCGTTCAATGTCTATATCGGATTCAGTGTCAGCATCCCGCTCCGCATCTTCGACCGCAACCAGGGCGAAAAATTCCGCACGCAACTCGACATCACCCACGCCGAGCGAGCCCGCGAAGTCACTGAAGCGCTGGTCTACGGCGATGTCAACTCGGCCTACGTCACTCTCGCGAGCACCATCGAGTTGCTCAAGCCTTACCGCGACAAGTACCTGAAAATAGCCAAGGACGTGCGCGACACCATGGAGTTTTCCTACCAGCGCGGCCAGGCGGCGCTGCTCGATTACCTGGACGCGCAGCGCGACTACCGCGCCACCTACGTGGCCTATCTCAACCTGGTGGGCTCCTACCTGACCGCCGCCAGCCAGCTCAATCTCGCCGTCGGCCGCGAAGTGATCCAATAGCGGCGAGTGCCTGGTGGCGCCGGCGGTCTTGCCGCCGGTGTCTTGTGCGCGCTTGACCACCGCCACTCATTGAAGGCGCCAGAGCCGTCCAACAAAAAAGAGGGCCCGCGCTGGGGCCCCCTTCTGTCGTCGAATTTTTGTTCGGACTTCTAGACCAGAGCCACGTTCTCGGCCTGCAGTCCCTTTGGTCCCTGCTTGACTTCGAACTCCACCTCCGCGCCTTCGTCCAGCGAGCGATACCCGTTTGCCTGGATCGCCGAAAAATGAACGAATACATCGTCGCCGCTGGAGCGTTGGATGAAACCGTAGCCCTTGGCGGCATTAAACCATTTCACAGTGCCTTTTTCCTTCACTACAAATTCTCCTGATCATTGTTCGTCGTGCTCTTGGGTCTTCCAGGTTAGGAAAGCGGACTTTCGGGCTGGCTAAGATCTCGCGAGGCGCGTCCAAACAACCAATTCTTTCTGCGTAAGGTATTCTCTCAGATGGCGGATGTATGGTCAAGCGTCGCAATCCGGTGGTAACCGAAGTGGACATGTTGGAAGTGGAAATCGTCGAGCGCATTCGCCGCCTCGCTCGGCCGCCCCGCGGCGGCGGCCTGGTGCTCGGCATCGGCGACGATTGCGCCATCTGCCGCCCGCGCGGCGCCGCCGAAGACCTGCTCTTCACCAGCGACATGCTGATCGAAGGCGTGCATTTTCTCCCCGCCACCCATGGCCCCGAAGATATCGGCTGGAAGGCCCTGGCGCGCGGCCTCAGTGACATTGCGGCCATGGGCGGCGAACCCCGTTTCTCCCTCGTCTCGCTGGCGCTGGCTCGGTGGGCTGATGCAAAGTGGATCGATGCCTTCTATCGCGGCCTCCTTCGCCTGGCCCGGCGCGAGGGTGTGGCTTTGATCGGCGGCGATCTCGCGCGCGGCCCTCATCTCATGTGCGACATCGTGGTCTGCGGCGCCGTTCCGCGCGGCCAGGCGCTGCGCCGCTCGGGCGCCCGCCCCGGCGACGCCATTTACGTCTCGGGCGCCTTGGGCGGCTCGGCCTTGGGTCTCGCGCGCGGCGCCGGCCGGGCTTGGCGCCGCCACCTGCGTCCCGAACCGCGCCTGGCGCTCGGCCGCTTCCTGCGCCGCCTGGGCGCCACCGCCGCCATGGATCTGAGCGACGGCCTTTCGCTCGACCTCCATCGCCTGTGCCGCGCCTCGCGCGTGAAAGCCGAAATCTCCGCGCCGCCCGTCTATCCCGGCGCGACTCTCCGCCAGGCCCTGGATGGCGGCGAGGATTACGAACTGCTCTTCACCGCGCCGCCGCGCAGTCCCGTTCCGCCCGAATTCGAGGGCCTGCCGCTCACTCGCATCGGAACCATGCGCCGCGGCGCCCCGTCCGTCGACTTGGATGGCGTGCCGCTCCCACCGCGCGGCTGGGACCATTTCCGGAGACGCTAACCCTTTCCCTACGGGCCTATCTCTTGAGCTGATTCTCTGCGTCATTCTCACTTTTACCGAATGTGCCGCTTGAGGGCGCTCCCGCAGTTAACGGAAAGGCCGCAGTTTCGAGGCCGGCTTGGGGATTTTCCGGGGATGGTTTCCTGACCTCGAACTGGAGGATTGCTGATTCCTGCCAACTCATTGATAATAAATGAGCAATATCTCGTCTGGCGTTAGCAATCAGGTCGATTTCTGAGCAGGGTTTCGCCCGGATCTCGGCGAATAAGTGGCGAAACAGTGGGTGAGGCCGTTTTGGGCTTACCCGATAGTTAGCGGCTCCCCTGTTTTTTTCAGAGCGTGTTATGACTTCGCAAGATCGTGCTATGCGGCCGTGCTGAACATTGGGAAAACTCGCTACTGGTGGTCGCGGCCAAAGCTCGATCGGCGAACTAATCGGCAGCCTTCCCTGGGTTCAGGAGCGCGCCCGCGCCCGCTTTTCGCCTCATGTTCGCCGAGCCCTTCAACCAGAGATTGGAAGCGCTTTCATGCCCGCACGTTAACAGCATGGAGGCGATTTCCAACAGTCGCCCATCTCATCCGGCTCAACAACGCGGACACCGATCCCGTTGCCGACAGGATCGTTCGCGTCATCGATTTTCGCTGTTTTCCCACGCCACTTTGGCCCGAACATCCTCAAGAAGAAACCGCACGCCCTGGTTGTCCGACGGATTCAGCCACAACATCCGGTCGAAAATGTTCCGGGCGTCCTTGAATCGCTTCAGCCGCCAAAGGCAAAGCCCGAATCCATGCATGCAACGCAAGAAGGGTCGGTTGTCGATCCAACCCCAAGACAGTACACCGTCGAAATCCCTGCCCAGAGATAGTTCGCCAATCCGAAATCCAACTTCGTAGTGCCTGATGGCATCCTCGGGCCGGCCGTCGAATACCATATTCCCAAGATGCGCATGGGCATCAAGGCAGCGCAGGTCCGCTTGGCAGAGATCCATCAGAATCTTGTACGTGCCCTCCCTATCTCCGGCATCTTTGCGGTCAACAGCTTGCCCGATAGGGTCGGCATCCGGATTTGGGTCGTCCGGGTCCATTCCCGGCAATACTTGTTCCATTTCGAATTGCGGCCGCCGGCCTCGCGAAATGATCGGCTTGGCCCATTCATCAATCGGCTCGCCTTCTTCGCCCCAATACTCCTGCGCCGGGTCCCACACGCCCAGAGCCTCAAGTTTCAGCGGGACCAAATCCAGCGCGCCGACGTCGAGGCGCTTCGATTCGATCTTGCCGGATAGATACGGATTGCCGGCGTAAGTCCAATGCTTGTTCGGCTGGACCACTGCGATTTTCGCCGGGAACCACGTCCCAAAGGCGCGTGGCGCGCAGCGTGATCTCGCCGCCGCTGCTAAGCTGGCGGCAGCGGGCGGCTCTCTGTTTTAGTGACAGGATCACCAACTCGACAGGTTCGGTCGCGTCGAGAACACCTCTTTCGCCTGTGGGCCGGGCCTTGCCTCGCGTGGAAGGCGGTGCCGGCGGATGAGGCGCCAGTCCCATCCATTTTCGGTATGCAGCCAGAAAGCGCGAGCCCTCAGAATTCGGAGCCATCGTCACGTCCGCGGCCGCCACCACATGCTCGCGGCCATCTGCGCCGCGGCACCTCGCCGTCAGGCCACGCCGCTCGTTGCCATCGTAGTCGAACGCAATCACCAGAACTGGCTCGCCCACGACGGAACCTTCGGCGGGCAGCGTGGCGTTCTCCTCGAAGGCTTGCCGAAATGCCCAGAGCTGTTCCTGCTCGCCGTATGCGTCCACGGTGATTTCGTCGATCAGCTCATCCAAGGCGGCTGGGTCCAGCCGCGGCGCCTTCTTCTCACGCAACTTGCTCCAGACCGCTGACGAAAGCGAAGGACGCGCGGTCATAGATGAACTCGCCAGGGCGGAGCGCCCGCTCGATTTGCCGCTCCATCGGGTCTGCTGTGCCGCGCGAAGTCCTCCTCAATTACCGGCGTCTCCAGCCGGCCCGCCGAATTCTGTTGCGAGAATGCCGGCGACTTGTCCGCGCAGGGCCGGGCAGTCAACCTTGGATGCCTTCCACACTTCATTCCAGTCAATCCCAAAATATGCATGGATGAGAATGTTCCGGAAGGCGATGATCTGCGGCCACGGGATTTGCGGAAAGCGGGCCCTCAGTTCATCAGAGATCCGCGCCGCTGCCTCCCCGATGATCGCCAGCTTCTGAACAACCGCGCTTCGAACCAACTCCGATTTCCGGAAGCCTTCAAAATCCGTTTCCCCAAGAAACGCGGCAATGTGATCAGCAGCCTCGATGATGTCATTGAGGTACAGGTGGTCACGCCGCATAGACGAGCCGTGCGTCTGCAAGCACCGAAGACCGGATGCGAGGTTTGAGTCCGTTCTTCGATACGAGGTCGACTTTCCTCCCGAGAAGCCGCGCGAGGTCCAGCATCAACCCGGCATGCTCCACCAGGCCCACCTCCGCGTTTGGCAGAAACTCAACCAGCAGGTCGATGTCACTGTCCGGCCGCATCTCGCCCCGCGCGGCCGATCCAAACAGCGAGAGTTCCCGGACCTGGTATCGTCGGCAGAGATCGGCCAATCTGGCCCCGTCGACCTCTGCATCTCCGAGATGGAGCGTCTGGCTCATGGTTGTCCCCTCCATTATGCCCGACTTGCGGGCCCAACGCGCGGCGTGAGTTCGAAGAGGATTCGTCTTGCTGCAAAGCCGCCCAGTTAACAGCCACAGCACCCACGGCGACCTGAATCGCGTTGCGGAGCAAGACCTTACAATCAGAGTTCTCTCCGGTTACGAAGAGGGTGCTACTCGGTCGCCTAGCCTATAGCGCAAGACCCGCGAAAATTCTCCGTTTTTCACTATGAAGAGGGTTCGTCTTGCGGAGCCAAACCATTTTTACCCGGATTCGATCTCCCCCGTTGTTAACGTCAGCGCCCTCGGTGTGCCTGCCTGAACGGCGCGCCGTTTCCGCAACATAGCCAATGAGTTGCGCGCTGCCCACTTTCGGCGAGCGCCGGCGCTAAGAGTCGCGGTGAGTGGCACAGCGCGGCTTGCGTGCGGATTCCGCGTTCTGCGCCGTCTTTCTCCTGAGTTGGCCGGAGAAACGCGCGGCGGTTAACGCCGGCACACGCATTGCTCTGCAAGATGCGCGCTTTCCGATACTTGCGGCCCCCTCGCGACCACTGCGCCCGCGGCCAGTGCGAACCACCGGACCGGTGCTCTGCCATCGCTCCCGACGGCGACTGACAAAACGATCCTTCAGTTTCGAAACCGCCCGTCGGGTTAACATCCATTGCCCTATGATGGAGTGGTGACGAAATCGGGAGGATGATCTGCGAACGGGCCGGCCCGCCGCGCCGCCTCGAACGCCCGTTCGCTGCGCCATCTACACACGTCGCTCTGTAGACCAGAACGATGACCTCTCTTCGTGTCAGATCCAATTCGATCTGTGCCGCGCCTTCGTCCAATCTCAAAAGGGGCTGGGCTGGGTTGTGGTCGATTGGCGTTTCGATGATGAAGGCTACTCCGGCACGACGCTTGAGCGCCCTGCCATTCAGGGATTGCTGAAGTTGGTCCGATGCGGCGCTGTGGACCGGGTGATCATTCATCGTCTCGACAGGCTTTCACGCAGCCTTCGGGACTTCGTTTTCCTCGCTCAAGAATTCCGGGCCAGCAATGTCGAACTGAACGTGGTCGCCGCACCAACACTCGGCGTGGCCGCGCTCGACAATCTCATGTTGAATGTGCTGGCCTCGTTCGCGGAGTTCGAAAGGGAAATGACGGCGACGCGGATTGCGGAAGCGCGGGCGTACTTGAAGTCGAAGGGGCGGCGGATCGCTGGCGCGGTTCCATTCGGTTATACGGCCGATCCCCGGACGAAGCAGTTGGTTATTGTTCCCGAAGAAGGCGAGAGCATCTCGACGATGTTTCGGTGGGCGGCTGCCAAGGTCCGCCCTTCCACCATCGCGTCTTATGCGAATGCCATGGGATGGCGCACGAGAACTGGGAATACCTGGACTGCTCGCCAAGTCCTTTTCACCCTCACCAATTACGTCTACGCCGGCTGGTGGTCGATGGCTATGGTTTTCGCCAGGGTTGCCACGAGGCGTTGATCGAGCGGCCCCTCTATCATGACGTTCAGAATATTCTCTCTCTGCGGCGCACGCGAAAGCCGGGTCGGGCAGGCGAGCACTTACCGTGGCCGTTGCTCGGCTTGGCTTTTTGCGAGAAATGCGGCCGGCCTCCGAGCACCCACACCCGACGGCGCGGTTCATTGATCTATCGGTACTACTGCTGCCGATCAACAGCGGGCGGCCGTGAACCTTGCAAAGGCGTTTTGGTGAATGCTGGCGAGATCGAGACGGCTGTGCTGTCGGCTGTTGGTCTCGAAAAAGCAGGGCTCAATTCCAAGGAGGAAGAAGCTGCCCTCCGAAACGCCATCCGCCGGGTGGTTTTCGACGCCGACGGCGGCCGGATTAAGATCGAATTTCAGCCCGGCACACGCGCTGCCGGGGACTTCGGCGCGCTGGTTTCAGGTAGAGTATAGGGAGGAGCACGGTGTGAACGTCGCAATCGAAATTCCGGACGATATCGGGCGGATCGAAATCTTGTTTCGCCCCGCTGGCAACGCTCCTGCGAGCCCGCCTGGTTAGGGATTCCCGATGAAGCATAGACAGAGGCCAAGGGATTCTGTCACATCGTCCCGGGCGGATTCAGTGTAATGACCTGTCGGCGATTTGCGAAAACACGCTGGATCGCATCCAGCACCGCGTCCAGATCCTTCGCAACGTCGTCGGCGAGGAAGCGCAGAACAATATAGCCATTCTCCTGCAGCAACCGATCCTTGCGCCGGTCACGACGGTACGCGACAGGGTCGCCGAGGTGCTGCGGACCGTCGAGTTCAATGGCCAGGCGTGGCTTGTCGCACAGCAGATCGACCTCCATGCCGCTGAATCCGTCAAATGGGATCGGCAAGCCCGCGTTCAATCGAAAACGGCCCGCAGTGCCCGGCAACGTCTGAAGACGGCGGTATAGAAAGGCCTCGGTTGCGCTGCGTGCGCGGTCTACGCCCTCCGCATCCGGAGGGAGTGGGCGCGCCGCATCAACGAACAATGTCGCGAGCGATGATTCGACGCCGTCCCTGACGAGCCTGCGTACACTCGCCGCGTAGTCGCGCTTCCACGCTGGATCGGCAGGCAGCGGAACGTCAGCGGGCCATCCCGCAATCGCGCCTGCGGGCAGGACGATGGTGTATCCGACGGCTTCGTACCCGCGGCAGCGCCGGTCGAACATCCGCGCCAGCATCGGGACCTCGAGATCCGCGTAATCGTACACCCGCACCTCGCGCTTTGATTCGTGGAGCCGGTGCAGCCTGCCCACGTATTGCGCCACAGTCCCGCGCCACGATACAGGAAGGGTAACGAACAGCGTGTCGAGACGCGGATCGTCGAATCCTTCGCCGATGTACTTGCCGGTGGCGAGGAGGACGCGACCCTCATCGTACGGAATCCGCGCCAGCCGCTCCGCAACCGCCACGGTCTCCTTCCTCCCCATGCCTCCTCGAAGCACGACCAGGTGGCGGACACGCCCGGAAAGTTGCGCGGCGAGCGCGTCCAGGTGCTGATTGCGCTCCGTCAGCACGAGAGGCGAACGGGCCTCGCGCACAGCCTGGATCACATCTTCGCAGATCCGGCGATTGCGTCCCTCGTCCTCCACCAGTTCCCTGGATAGCGAAAGAAACTCGATTCGGTGGTCGAGGTCCGGGCCGCGGTTGGAGTGAAAACCGGTGGGACGGACGATCACCGTGTGCTCAAAAGGCCTCAGTGCCGCCTGCTCTTTCGCGTTCACCCGGTAACGAACCGGGCCGCACTGCATAAAGACGATTGGGTGGTGTCCATCTTTGCGCGCGACCGTCGCCGAGAGCCCCGCAACGAACCGCGCTTTGGCACGACGGGCGACCTGTTCGAAGCTCTGCGCCGACAAGTGGTGGCACTCGTCGACGACGAGGTGTCCATATTCTCCGACGCGATCATCCACGACTCCCTTCCGGACGAGGCTTTGGATGAGTGCGACGTCAAGCGTCCCGCACGGCTTGCGGCGCCCGCCGCCGATTCGCCCAATGGCCGCGACCGGAATGTTCAGAAATGCCGACAATCGGTCGACCCACTGTTCGAGCAGTTGCTGCCGGTGAACGAGTACGAGCGTATTCACGCCGCGCCGGGCGATCAGCCATGCCGCAATCACGGTCTTTCCAAAGGCTGTGGTCGCGGCCAATACTCCGGTGTCGTGCGCGAGCATCGCGTCCGCGGCCGCCTGCTGTTCCGGCCGCAGTTCTCCTGTAAACGTGAGTTCGATTCTCTGACCCGGGTAGCGCTCGTCCCGAACTGTCGATTTGATACCGAGGCCGGCGAATAACTGCCGCACATCGTCCAGGCAGCCTCGGGGAAGGCCGATGTGATGCGAGTGCTCTTCGGCGCAGGAGATGACTCGCGGTTTGCCGTGGGTGGGCAGCCGCATCGCCTGCGCCTTGTAGAACTCTGGATTCTGAAAGGCCGCGACACGGAGCAGGCGATTTCGCAGGGGTGGCGGCAGACCCTCTCTTGCGATGTAGATCTCGCCCCCCTGCACGATCTCCAGGCTGCGCGGCAGCTCGCCTGCAATCGGGGGCTCTTTCCGGCGGCGCGATGGCGGCGTCCAGGGCTCGGGCTCGTCTTCCTCGGCGAGCGGAAACCGGACGCCAACGACATTCCCTGAGCGTTCCGCGTTGCGCACCAGATCCTCGATTGGCGCACGGCCGATCTTCCCAACCGAGAAGAGAAATGCCCATTGATCGGCGTGGGGATTGAAATCGTCATCGAGGAACACGCTGTTGCCCCGCTCACGCGGCCCCTTCTGCAGGGGCAGCGCGATCAAGTTGCCGAATCCACCCTGGGGCAGCGTGTCCTGGTTGGGAAAGAAGCGGTCGTACGAATCGAAGCCGATGTCGGGCCGGCGCTCCATCGTTTCGGTGAGAATCAGCGAGCCGAGCTTGCGTGCCAATGTGGCCGGGAGGGCCTCCTCGAAGAAGCGCCACACGTGCGCGCCGGATCCCGAGCGCGAACGTTCCAGGGCGCACGGCAGATTCATGCGGCGGCAGGTCGCGACAAAGGCGGCCGCGTCTTCCCGCCAGCCCTCCTTGTCGAAATCGGCGGCGAGGAAGAAACACGTCTCGTCCAGGAGCATCGGGTAGACACCCCCCACGAAAGGTTGTCCGGTATTGTCACGACCTGAAAGGTGCCACCGGACTACGTCATCGGTGACGGTCAGGAACCGGCGGTGCGGGCAATCTGCGCACTTGATTCGCGGTTTCTCGCAGATGCCGGGGACCCACTCGTTCCCGCATGCAGGAGCATATCCGGATTTCCCTGTTCGCCGGCTTTCGAAGCGGCGCGGATAGACGTCGTCGCGTCCCCGGAAGAGCGAGCGAAACAGCGCGATCTTGGCGTCCGGTGAGGACCGGCAGTCGACGGGTTCCATCCAGATTATGCCTATCATAGCGTTGACAGCCGGATCGAGATTCTGTTCAAGCCGTCCACCTGAAGGTTGGGTTGACGGCCTACGCGCCAGGAAGCATAATGGTTCAGGAAAGTTGAACTATTATGCAGAGGATCGGCGGCCAACGGGACCTCTACCAGATTGCCGAAGGACAGGGTGGTTACTTCACGGCGAAGCAGGCTGCAAGCCTCGGCTACACCGCCAGCAAGCGCAACTACCACGTCAGGGCCGGCAACTGGGTCCGTGAGCATCGCGGCATCTACCGCCTGGCGCTCTTTCCTACGCCCGCCCGGCCCGATCTGATCCTCTGGTGGCTTTGGTCGCGGGGACGCAGCGATTCCCCGCAGGGAGTGTTCAGTCACCGCACAGCCCTGGCCCTCCGCGAACTCACCGATGTCAACCCTGCAAAACTCGATCTGACCGTGCCACCCGCCTTTCGGAGAGGCTCGGCAATCCCGCCTGTGCTTCGGCTCCACTTCGCACACGTCGGTGCCGACGAAATCGAGACAATCGATGACGTCCCTGCGACCAAAGCTCTGCGCACGATCCTCGACGTGTGGCGAGAGGGCTCGCTTCCGGAATCTTCGCTTCGGGGCGCCTTCGAGGAGGCCTCGCGTCTCGGCATACTGACGAAGAGTCAGATTGCTCAGGCCCGCAGGGACCCCGCTCTTGCGAGGATCATCGACTCGCTGGAACGGGGGCGGCGATGAAGACCGGCCGCCAGTATGGCTCCGGCCCGGCCCTCCGTACTGCGCTTGGGGAACGTCTGAAGCGAATCTCCCGACAGGAGGCCATCGACCTGCAGCGGCTGCGACGCCAGGTTGCGTTTGACCGTTTCCTCGCCAGGCTCTTCAGGCACGGCGACGAGGACTGGGTTCTGAAGGGCGGCTACGCCATGGAACTGCGCTTTCATACTGCCCGCGCAACGAAAGACCTCGACTTCACGGTGAGGACCCAGGCGGCAGGAAAAGAGGACACGATTCTCAGGTACCTGCAGGATGCCGGCGCGGTGGAAGCCGGAGACTTCTTCGTGTTCCAGGTCAGCGAAGCCACCATGGATCTTGACGGAGCGCCCTACGGAGGCGCGCGCTACCCAGTCGAGGCCATCATGGCCGGCCGGACGTTCGTAAAATTCCACCTCGACGTGGGAGTCGGTGACGTGATCGTCGATCCAGTAGAGGTGGCGCAGACGCGAGACTGGCTCGGCTTTGCCGGCATCGATGCGCCCCGTGTGCCAATGATCCAACGCGAGCAGCAATTCGCGGAGAAAGATCCACGCTTACACGTTGCCGCGACCCACCGCGCCGAGCAGCTGGGTCAGAGACTTGGTTGATCTCGTCCTCCTGATCCGCTCCGGAACTCTCGACCCGACCCGTGTCGTCGAATGCGTCAGGCGAACCTTCGCGCGTCGGGGTACGCATCCGGTTCCGCGAACGCTGGAGGCACCACCTGAGACTTGGACCGCACCGTTCGCCGCGCTGGCCGAAGAGTGCTCACTGGAAATCTCGGTTTCTGAGGCATTTTCCGGTGTGGCCCGTCTCCATCAACGTCCGCATCACCGCCGTTCGGAAGCTGGCGGTCGAGGCGGCCGACAACGGGCTGCTGGCGCCGGAACTGGCCGCCGGCATCACGCGCGTCAAGGGCGCCAAGTCCAAGGGTGTGCGGGTCGGGAACTGGCTGTCCATCCAGCAGGCCCGGAAGCTATTGAATGCGCCGGACGTGACTACCAAGAAAGGCCTTCGAGACCGTGCAATGCTCGCGGTCTTGCTGGGCTGCGGGTTGCGTCGCTCCGAAGTGGCTGCGCTGACGCTCAAGCACATCCAGCAACGGGACAACCGCTGGTGCATCGTGGACCTTATCGGGAAGCACGGGCGCGTGCGCACGATCCCGATGCCAACATGGGTGAAGGTCGCCATCGCCCCGATCGGCAGTTCGGAGACTGACGAGGATGACGTCGGTTAAAGCCATGGTACAGAGAGTGTCAAGCGCGGACGGTATTGCAGGCGGGCGCTCGACTTCGACGCCCACCAGAGGTAGTGGTGGTGAACTGATGCCGATATTCAAACGCAAGTACGGATCAGGGAAAACGGTCTGGCGATACATCTTCAGCGCGCCTGGCGCCACCGGAAGTCAGACAGTTCCCCAGTAGGCCGTCAACCCTGCGGAGCACGGTCAAACGGCCGACGAACTACTTCCAGTTGCCAATCAGAATGAAGGGCGCCCAGTAATAGGGGTGCGTCCAGCCGGTCGCGACGGCGTTGCCGGCAGTAACGCGAACCCCACGGTCCGCGGTTCCGGCAGCCTCCGGCTTCAGAAGCCCGCCGGCCATCTGCTCCTGCGCCTGGCGCAGCGACTCGCTCTTTCCCAACTCAGGCTTGTCTTGCCGGATCCGGTACATCGTCTCCATCAGGCGCGCGGTCGCTTCGTCGCTCACGCTCCACAAACTCGCGATGACGGCACTGGCGCCTAGGCTCTGCGCGATGGTGCCGAAACTGTCCACCTCGCGGCCGTCTTCCGTGCGATTCGTGAATGCCGTGCTGCATGCCGAGAGCGTCAATAGATCCACGTCGCTGAACAGCAGCGCCGTGTCTTCGATTTCCGCTAGGCTCATCTCGGTTCCATCGCCCAGCAGCAGGTGCGAATTCGCGGCAACGCCCGGCTGCGAATCGAAATGCGTCGCAATATGGACCACCGATTTGTCAGGCTGGTTCATGGCCGCCAGAAACGACTTTTTCGTAAAGTCCCCATCCAGCCTCACCGGGCCCGGCACCGGCGCATCCCCGGTTGTCCCTTGCCGGAAGATACGGTGCAGTTCCTCAGGCACGCCCGGCAACGCACTGAAGTTGCCATTGGCTTGTGAGACGCCGAAGCCGACACCTTTCCAGACTGGCGGAGAAACGTCGGTGAGCCGCGACAGGCTGGCCGGCGTGATCAGCGAGTTGCGGAAGCTCGCCACCAGGTACTGCTTACCGTCATGCAGCGCGGCGATCGGCACATAACGGACGGTGCTATCGATGGACCACATGATGGTCTTGGCGCCGATGCTGTCGAGGTCCTGGCGGAGTCCCGCGGGAAACAGGATTTTGTAGAGTTCCTGAGCCAGCGGCAGCGGGTTGGAGGCCGGATTCTGCAACTGTTGACGGAAATCGAAAATCTTACGGTTCAGGTCCGCTTCGGGAATGGCCGTTGAGTAGGCTTTGCGCGCGCCGCTGGTGACCAGCAGCGCGGTGTACTTGTCCGGCAGGACCAGCGTATAAATCGCCACCACATCCGGACCGAGCGTCCGCAGCGCACGCTGCACACCCGGGCTGTCGCGCAGTTCATCGTGTACGCTTTTCGCCGCGGCCGAATTCGCCGCAAAGGCGTTCTCCTCTTCGTCGAAGTAGAGCCGCAGGACCGTGTTCGCAGCCGACAGATCCCGGTCGAGTTGCTGGGACTGCTCCGACTCCGCGGCGCTCAGCGGCGTCTTCGCGGCCTTGGCGACTAACGCCGACTTGGCGGCGCCCTCGGAGACGATCTGGGTCTGGATCTGTTCATAGCGGTCGAGCGCTTTGCGCTCGGAATCGAGCAGAGTGGCCGGTTTCAACTGGTCGGACACGGCATCGCGGCGGATGAAATCGGCGGCTTCCTTGTCCTTGAGGAGGTTCAACACCTCCTCGGCCTCGCCGAAGCGCTGGCGGCCGACCAGAAGACCGGCGAGATAGCGGTAGTTGGACTCGATGGACTTTTCGAAGCTCTTGAGCAGCGATTCATCGAGTCCCCGATTGTCCCGGCGGAGCGTTTGCAGGATATTGACCGACTGTTTCGCAAAAAAAATTGCCATCTCCGGCTGAGACTTCTGAAAGATCCGACTGATGTTGTGCAGAGTGATGGCTTCGCCGGAGCGGTTGCCGACGGCGCGGACAAGTGGGAGCGCTTGGCCGTAGTAGTCCAGCGCCTTCTGCTTCTCGCCCAGATCGGAGTAGACAGTACCGATGTTGTTCAGAGTGGCGGCTTGGCCGGAGCGGTTGCCGACGGCGCGGCATATGGGGAGCGCTAGCCTGGATTCCCACGCAAGTTTCGTGACCTAACGAGAGCGGCCTGTCATCCGAAAACCAGACGAAGGCGTTTGCCGTCGAGCCACGGGATCGGCAGGTCCGTCTTGTCGAAGCCGGC
>JBEKDA010000031.1:0-67949 GCA_050014595.1 Bryobacteraceae bacterium | reverse complement strand
GTTGCCCTATCCTCCGCTCAGGTTCTTCCAGAGTGGACAACATCAACCTCGCCGTGCAATGATTTCTCATCGAACGGCGTTTACCCCCTTAACTTCGTGTCTCACTCCAGGGGTTCACTTCATTTTGGCCCTTTTCCCCCAGACGCGAAATATGATGTACATTTGGAGCAGCACCGGGACGCCGGCGAGAGCGGCCCGGCGACAGGAGAGTTTCTGTATGGCTCTGATAACCGCGGACCGGGCGGAAGTGTCCTGGGACAATGAGAAATCGCAATGGCTGGTGCGCATCCAGGTGGGCGAAGAGGTGATACGCCGGCACTGGAAGAGCCCGAAGGATGCGGGGCTGCAAACCCTCCAGGCCGACGCAGTAAAGACGGCGCAAGAAGAAGGATACGATCTCGCCGCCGACAATGTGGCGATACGACGCTGAAGCTGCGACAGACCTGCGAGGCGGCGGCGCCGCGCCGTCTTCTCCCGGCCCGGCCCCGCCGCGCTGGCGGCCACGATTTCGAGCGCGCCACGCCGCGTGAGCGGAACTCCCGTGCCCGCACGAGTGGGACATGAGCGTCGCTGCGCGTGGTCTTTCTCGGCGCCCGCGCTCGCGTCTCGCCGGCTCTCCGGCGCAAGCGCACGCTGCCGCCGCCAGACAGAGCCAGACAGAGCAAGAGCTTTGGCGTGAATTTCCCGGTTTTGAATTTCTCCGGCAGGGCGAGAAGTGCGCCTTGCGGGGACCAAGACGGCTCCCGGAGCAGAAAGCACTCAAGCAGCTTCGGGAAATAGAGAGGCAAGCATCGTGAAGATCGGCCATATGACACGTTACATGCCGGCGGTGCTGGTGGTGGCGCTGGTGGCGGCGCAGACCAGCCGGCCACGCGCTCGAGATCTGGGACTGGCGCCGGGGGTGTATTCGCCGGGGCCACTCAACGCCATCACCGACGTCGCGGCCGTGCGCGTGGGACACGTCACCCTGATCGAGGGGGACGACGTCCGCACGGGAGTGACCGCCATCGTTCCGGCGGATGGCAACCTGTTCCAGAACAAGCTGCCGGGCGCGGTCTTCGTGGGTAACGCTTTCGGAAAACTGGCGGGGTCGACCCAGGTGGAAGAGCTGGGAAGCATCGAGACGCCCATCGTCCTCACCAATACCCTCAGCGTCGGCGCCGCGATGGAAGGGGTGATTGCGTACACCCTGGCGCAACCGGGCAACCAGCGGGTGACCTCGGTGAACGCGCTGGTCGGCGAGACCAACGATAGCGGCCTGAATGACATCCGCGGCATGCATGTGAAGCCGGAGAACGTCGTGCAAGCGATCCGCAACGCCAAGGGCGGTGCGGTGGTGGAAGGCAGCGTGGGCGCCGGCACGGGGACGCGGTGCTTCGGCTGGAAGGGCGGAATCGGCACGTCCTCGCGCGTTGCGGACACGCGGACCGGCGGCTATACGGTAGGCGTGCTGGTGCAGACGAATTTCGGCGGGCATCTGACGATGGGCGGCGTGCCGGTGGGGCGCGCATTGGGAAGGGCTGCGGCGGCAGCCGGCGGAGATGGCTCGTGCATGATCGTGGTGGCAACCGACGCGCCGCTAACCGCTAAGGACTTGAAGCGCCTGGCTGCGCGAGCGGTGTTCGGGCTGGCAAGGACGGGCTCCTCCTACAGCAACGGAAGCGGCGATTTCGCCATCGCATTTTCCACCGCGGTCTCGATGCGGGTGAAGCAGACCGGCTCGCGGCCGGCAGCGTATGAGGCGCTGGGCGGCGACGCGGCTTCGCCGCTGTTCGATATGGCGCTGGAAGCGACCGAGGAAGCGGTTTACAACTCGCTGCTGCAAGCCACCACCGTGCGGTCTAAGTTCGGGACTGCGGAGGCGATTCCGATCGATCGGCTGCGCGAGGTTTTGACGCGGAAGTGAGGGTGGCTGCGTCGCTTTGCGATAGGGGAGTCGCGAGTCGAGGATGTTGGAAGGGATCGCAGGCCGAGGCTGGTCTTCGCCGCCGCCCGCGCGAAGCGAACTCTGGGAGCCGATCAGCTAATCTAATGCGATCCATGAGCCTCCCGATGGCAGCCCACGCAGCCGGGAAAGTGTCAAGGGCGGACTGAAAGTTCTACCTGCTGCAGCGCCGCACCTGTAAAGCAGGATGTCTTCAGGGTCCGGAATCACGGCCGTCTTGTTTCTTCCCAGGACAAGAGCCTATGCTGCGGTTGCAGCCATCGTTTGTTTGGTTCGGTTGGTATGGAGTTCGTCCCGGTCGTGCCAACGCTGCCATCCCGATTTTACGCTTCGGATCACTTCGCTGCGATCAAATGGCTTCGCCAACACGTCCCAAGCGCCCAAGTTCAGCGCTTCAGCCCAAAGACGCTCGTCTGCAAGCCTGGATGCGACGATCAACGACGGAGCATTTGGCAGGGCCTTGATATGTTCCAGCAGGTCGGTCCAAGTTCTTGGCAATAAATCTCGCTCACAAACAACAACGGCGATGTCGTGCTGCTGTAACAAGGCCAGAGCCGACATAACATCACGAGCTTTGAATAGCATCAACGGTAAATGACCGATGATGGCTTCTAAGGACAAGTGATCCGCATCAAGCGGGCTGACGGAGAGAACGGTCAATGTGTCGGCGGGGCTAGTTACACATATTGCCGGAGGTCTTTCGATTGCGGACTGCTTTCTCATGGCGGGTGGCCCCTTGTCGGCGTGGCGTTGGGCCACACCTGTCGTGACACGTCAATTGTCTGGTCCAAACGGAGAAGTCCAACCTCTTGACTTCGGGCATAATGTCCGAGGTCAAAGACCGATACAGGTACTGTATGTACTAAGGTTATACCCGAATCCCGTATGTGTCAACAGATTTTGACAGTTTCTTTCGGAAAGTTTAGCCTTCGTATTTTGAGATGCCCAAGTTCGGTTTAGTCATCATTGCCGCGCCGGGATTAGTGTAAACGCTATCATAGCAACTTATAACGTTAAAGATAAGGATGACATCGATGGGGGCGCGGCATCCAGCGCGCTGCCCCAACTCTTGTTGGGCGACGGGCCCATCTGGAAGATCAGTCTGCCGCCGTTCACGATGTCGGCGTGGCTGAACCACGGCCTGTTCAGCGGCTTTCCATTCAACGTCGCCGACTGGATGTAGATGTTCTTTCCCGAATTGTTGTTGGCAACGATGACAAAATCTCTGCCGCTACCCAGGTGGATGGTTACCTCGTCGAACAAGGGGCTGCCGATGATGTAGTCGGGGCTCGCCGGGTCCACCGGGTAGAAACCCATCGCGCTCAGCACGTACCACGATGAGGTCGAGCCTTGGTCATCCATGCCGGGGAAGGCGAGGCCGTACTTGTCGCTGCCATACATCTCGCGCAAAATGCGGCGCGTCAGTTCTTGCGTCTTCCACGGCTGGCCACCCCAGTCGTAGTAATAGGCTGCCTGCTGATCGGGCTGGTTGCCTTGCACGTACTGGCCGATCATGCCCGTGCAGTCACGGCAAATGCCCTTGGGGTTATATGGAGTGTTGAAGAACTCATCCAGCTTGGCGTCGAACTTGTCGCGCCCGCCGAGAAGGTTGATGAGGCCCTGCACATCGTGAGGCACCAGCCACAGGGTCCCCCAACCGGACGCTTCTTTCATCATGAAATTGTAATATGGCTCCTTCGGATCGAACGGCGAGATCCAATTGCCGTCGGCGGTCTTGCCGCGCATGAACCCCACGGAAGGATCGAAAACGTTGCGATAGTTAGCGGCGCGCTTCAGAAACATCTGGGAATCCTCTTCTTTCCCCAACCTTTTGGCGTAGATGGCCAGGCAGTAATCGTCCCAACTGTATTCCAGAGTTTTAGCGACGCCCGCGTTGCCTCCGGCGTAGGGCGGGCTGGGCTTCGGCACCACGATGTCGGAAACGTACCCCTTTTGCAGATACTCTTCGAGATTGCGGCGCGGACCTTTTGTGTCCACGGCATTCTTGCGCAGGTACTCCCAGGCGGACTCCCAATCGAACTTCAGACCGCGCTGCCAATCGCCGAGGTACATGAATACGCCGTGGTCACCGTGGAAGGAAGTCTGGAGGTATCCGGACTCCTTGGCCGTGTCGAGCGTGGAGGCGAGGATATCCACCTTCACGTCCGGCTCGACGAGCGTCAGCAGTACGATCTGGTTGCGGCCGGTATCCCAGAAGGGTACAGGGCCATAGCGATCGTGATCAGCGATGCGCGGCTGTCCATCGGGACCCGTCAAGGGGTCGCCTTTGCGCGCCACCAGCCGGGGGCTGGCGAACGAGTGGAATAAGTTGGAGTAGAACAGCAGGCGCTCCTTCTCGGTCCCGCCCTTCACTTCGACGCGGTTCAACTTGGCGGCCCAGGCGTCCTCGGCGCGCTTTTTGATGGCGTCGAAATTCCAGCCTTCGCTCTCTTCCTCGAAGTATCGCTGCACTGTCTCATAACTATCGCCGGCGGCGATTTTGACCAGCACCTGCTCGCTTTCCGAGGTGGCGAAATCGAAATACGCCCCGGCGTAATTGCCGGAATCGGTCCGCGAACCCGGGCTCACCGAGTTGCCGCCCAGAATGGAGCCGCGGCCGGCTTGCGTGGGAGGGTTCTGATGGAAGGTGCCAAAGCCGGCGAACGGCTTCGAGAACTCGGCCACGAAGTAGGTCCGCGCCGTGCCGCGCTGCGAGGTGCCCGAAATCTGGCCGCGCATGGCGCGCTCGGCATAGCCGCGAACGGTGTGGTCGCCCACCACTTCCAGGTTGCCGCCGGCGCGCGAGAGGTCCAGCAGCACGTGCGATCGCTCGCTCTTCGGAAAAGTGAAACGATACATGCCCGTCCAGGCTCCGGCGGTCAGTTCCACCTTCACCCGGTAATCGTCGAGGTACACGGTGTAGTATCCGGCGGCGGCCTTTTCTTGGTCCTTGCTGTAATAGGAGGCTGAGCGTTCGGGGGGAACCGTCCAATCGCCCACCACAGGCATCACCATCATGCCCTGCATGGGTCCGGTGAAACCGAGCATCGTGCGGTGCGTATAGTTGTATGACATGCCGACGCCCGCGCCATAAGCGAGGTCGAGATTCTTGTTCACCGGGCTCAGGTTGGTGACGCCGTGCGGCAAGACCGCCCCGGGCGAGGTCATGCCGGTATAGAGCTCTTCTCCGGGCGGTGGCGCGTTTCCGATGAGCTTCGGGTCGTCCAGCGGCGCGGTGCCGACCAGCGCATTCACGTAATCGATCGGCTTCTTCGCCTGAAACGCGAGCGCGGCACAAATGCCGGCGGCGAAAAGCAGCACCATCTTTTTCATATTGAGCTATCTCCTGAAACGCACTTTATCGCAAGTCGGGTTGCTCTGACAGCCCTCGTCCGAGCAGCGGCCGTTAGTCAGTTTGACTGCCGTCGACAATGCGCACCCGGAGGCTGTAGTTTTCAAGTATCACGCCCGGCCCACTTGACTCTTGCAAGCAGGAGGCGGCCGAGTTTGGGCCCCGTCCGCACGGGCTTCCTGCCCCGCCGCCACTCCACTTGGCCCGCCGCGCGCACGTTTTGTTCGAGAATCAGCGTCCAACGGAAAAATGCAGGCTGCTCGATTTTGTGCTCTCGAACTGCCGGTGGAAGGACGGACAATTAGAGGCGGAATACCGGAAACCCTTTGAGTTGTTGTTGCGGCGCAGAATACCGCCGGAGAAGGTATCGCGCAAGGAGGGGCCAAAAATGAGTTCTATGCCAGGTTTTACATGGACCGCTTTTACCTTGCGCCCGGCTATGACGGCAAGAACCTCCTGCTGACCGGCACCACGGGAGCCACGGTTCATACCCAGAACTGGGCCGCGGGGTACACCTGGGTTAAGGGGCCGAATTTCGTCGACAATTTTGTGGCGACCTTCGTGCGCGCCGCCTCGGACCGCGGCCAGGGCGGCAGCGTGCCGCAGTTTAACGACTTCGGCTCGACCGCCCCGCAACTGCCCAAGTCTGAAGGTGGAATTCGCGCGTTCAGCATCACAAACGGATACTTCGGCCTGGGCAACTTCACGGATGGGAAGTTCATCCGCAACACCTACGAGCTCCGCGATCAGGTCACCTGGACCCATGGACAGCACACCTTCGGCTTCGGGGGCAATTACGAGCGCGACCAGTCCAACATCCGCAATACCGATTTTGAGGATGGCAACTGGCAGTTCGCGGATACCCTGACAAACCTGGGGCTGGCAAGTTTCGTGATGGGTCATATGCATTACTACAACCAGTCTTCAGGAGACTATTCGGACTCGCGGCAGAACGTCATCGGATTTTTTGCGGAGGATAAGTGGAAGGCCCGGCCCAATCTTTCGGTCACCTTGGGCCTTCGCTGGGAACCGCAGTTCGTAATGAAGGAAATCTTCGGGCGCACCGAGCAGTTCTGGCCGTCCGCTTATGCTGCCGGCGTAAGGTCCAAAATCGTCCCCACCGCGCCGCCGGGGTTGATGTTTGTCGGCGACTCGTATAACGGCCTCAACTTTCCCGCCACGGGAGACAGGCCGGACATCAATAATCTCGCTCCCCGGCTAGGGATCGCCTGGGATGTCTTTGGCAACGGCAAGACCGTGGTGCGGTCCGGAGGAGGCATTTTCTATTCCTCGCGGATGCCCGGCCTCTTCCTGAATGACGCGTCCATCATCCAGCCGTTCAGCCTGCAAACCAGCATAACCGAACCGAATACTCCCAACAATCTGATCCCTTTCAGCAACCCGTTGGCGAGCGTTCCGTCGTATGCGGCCCAGTGGCCGCTGCTTTACACGCTCAAGACTCTTCCCTCCGGCGGGGTGCCTTTTACGGGGCTCGTCAAGGTGTATGGTTTGGAGCCGGGCGTGAAGTGGGTAACGCCGACCACTTACGACTGGAACCTGACCATCGAGCGCCAGATACTGCCGGACACCCTGGTCAACGTCTCCTATGTGGGACTTCGCGGCGTGCATCTCCGTCAGGATATCGACCTGAACTCGAGGGCCGCCGGAGTGGGAACCGACGCCAGCCGGCCCTATCAGGGGTTTACGGACATTTTAGAAAACCACAACACCGGGATGTCAGACTATAACGCCTTTCAAGTGAACATTCAGAAGCGCCCGGGAGGCGGCAGAGGCTTTCTAAAGAACCTCACATTGCTGGCCAACTACACGTTTTCCAAGGCAATGGAAATCGCGCTGGCATCCGGCGGCGGCATCACCGACGTGGGCTCGAGCGTCGGTTCCGGGATGCCGTTTGGCTATCCGAACCAGGGCCACTTCGACACTGGCCCGGCCCCTGGGCAGGACCGCACACACCGCTTCGTGGCCTCCTACGTTTGGGACCTTCCCAAGATGACCGGAGCGAGCCATGCGATCCGCGCCCTCATTGGCGGCTGGCAATGGACCGGCATTTTCACGTATATGACCGGAGACGCCATGACCATTCTGCTCGGGACAGACAAGTCCCTAACGGCTTTGAATGGCGATCGCGCGACCTTCATCGGGAGCTTGAGTCAGTACGGTGGGACAGCGGCCCCGAGTTTACGCGCCGGATGCGGTTCGGCCACTTGTGTACCCTGGCTTAACACTTCGTTGTTCCTGCCGGTTGCGCAGACGCCGGCCGGGAGCTTCGGAAATGTCGGCAAAGGCGCTTTCCGCGGGCCCGGCCGGTTCAACGTGGATACGGGGCTTATCAAGAACTTCTACCCGTTCCGGTCGCGTGAAGACATACGCTTCCAGCTTCGCGGAGAGTTCTTTAACGTCCTCAACCACTCGGAATTTAACGACCCCGACGTAACCAGAAACGATGGGAACTTTGGAGGCATTTACGGAGCGGCCGACCCGAGAATCATCCAGTTGGCGCTGAAGTTCTTTTTCTGAGAAGCCGGTAGCGAACACCCGAGTCTCACGGTTAGAGAGCTAGCGGCGTCGAAAGGTGCGGCTGACCCTCGGCCGAGTGGGCAACCATCCTGCAGCGAGAGCGGCTACCGCCAGCACCGCTGCCGGCAATGCGAACACGGCGGGCTGGGTCGCTGTGATGCCGAAGAGCATCTTTCCGGCAAGGCCGGTCAGGGTGAGCGCCACGGCTACGCCTGCCAGCGATCCCACCATGCTGGTGGGCGCGACCCTCTTCGTCGGTACCTTGGCGCACGTCCATTCTGGGCCCCCGCCTTGGACACGTTTCGAAGTCCGGCGCAGAGGGGTACACTCGGGGGTGACAGATACCACGAAAGGTCGGCCTCCAGTGATACGCAAGCCTCGCTTGATTGACGTCGATGCGGCGAGCTTCGAGACAATGCCCTGCTGCGGGATCAAGAGCCCCACTCATCCTGGCCGCCAGCAGAAGCACTGCTGGCTGCAAGCGAACGCCGAGTTCGGCCTGCGGGCGAAGATGCTTCTTGCCCTGGACGGACAACCGAGCGGCTACATTGAATACCTTCCGGGCGAGTTCGCATGGCGTGGTGTTGAAGCCAGCGGCTATATGTTTATTCACTGCGTTTGGATTTTCTTCAGGCGGCATCAGCGAAAAGGCTGGGGGAGCGTCATGGTCGAAGCCTGCTTGGATGATGCGAGAAAGGCCGGCATGAGCGGCGCCGCCGTGATGGTCCGGGACGGTCCATGGCTGGCCGACCGCCGCCTGTTCCTGGCAAACGGCTTCGAACCCGTCGATACCGCGCCGCCGGATTACCAACTGCTTGTTCGGAAGTTCGATAGTGGTGCCGTCAGCCCGGCCTTCAAGAAAGGTTGGGATCGGAAACTCGGGCAGTACAGCCGGGGCCTGACGATCATCCGCTCAAGCCAGTGTCCGCACATCGCGAAATTCGCGGCTGACATCGCTGAGACGGCGGAGAATGAGTACCATATCAGGCCGACGGTGATCGATCTCAAGTCGTGGAGCGATGCCCAGAATGCGCCAACCCCCTACGCGATTTTTGCCCTGATTTACAATGGCCGGCTGCTGGCCGATCACCAGATCAGCCGCACCCGCTTCCGCAACATCATGAACAAGTGCATAACGTAGCATCTCGTCAGGGGGGGCCGAGCGCCGATCCTGATGCGGTCCGGGAATCGTGCTGTCGAAACTGCTGACGATGCGGGCGAGTTCGAGTGTTGAATTGGGGTCGCCTGTAAGGCACGGATTTGAAACGTCGATTTCTTGTGGCTCCCAGTTGACGTATCACGCCCATTGCTGACATTTGCTGGGCACGGCGGAGATCCTCCCTGACGCCGTAGTGTTTTACGGCCCTCACCGCGGGCCGCTGTTATAGAATATCTATATCGGAGATCTATAGCGATGCCGGAACAATCGACAGAACTGTTGAAGGGAACGCTTGACTTGCTGATCCTGCGCACCCTGGCCGCCGGAGCAATGCACGGCTCGGCCATCGCGGACCGCGTAACCCATCTTACGGAGGGGGTTTTCCAGATCAAGGCGGGCTCCCTGTTCCCGGCGCTGCATCGCCTGGAACAGGAGGGCTGGATACAGGGCGAGTGGACCGAATCCGCGGAAGGCCGGCGCGTTCGGGCGTATACGCTCACGCGTGATGGTCGCCGCCAACTGGGGACGGAGAACGCCGTTTGGACGCGCATCGTGCATGCCATGAACTGCGTCCTCGAATCCGCATAGGTACAGGAGGAACCGTGCAACTCGCCGCCAGAATGAAACGCCGCATCAGTAATCTGCTTCGCCGCGAGCGTCTGGAAAATCAGCTCGATGAGGAATTGCGCGCCTACGTTGACGAAATGGCGGAGCGGAAGGTGAGGGACGGCATGGCTCCCGGGGAAGCGCGCCGCCAGGCGCTGATCGAACTGGGAGGCCTGCAGCAGGTCAAAGAGGAGGTGCGCGAAACCTGGCTCGGACACGGCATCGCGACCCTGGCGCGCGATGCGCGTTACGCGCTGCGCACGCTGCTGCGCAGGCCGCTGTTCACGGCGGCAGCCGTCGCCACGCTCGTTCTGGGCATCGGCGCCAACACGGCGGTTTTCAGCCTGGTGAATGCCACCGTGCTCAAGCCGCTCGCGGTGCGCGATCCCGGCACGCTCATCGGCTGTTATGTTCGCGATTCCCGGAAGCCCGATTCCTACCGGGCGTGCTCCTACCCGAACTATTCCGACTTGCGGGCGCGGTCCGATGTCTTCAGCCACCTTTCGGCGCACACCCTGGTGGAGGTTAGTGTCGATGCCGGAGGCAGAACACGCCATGTCGTGGCCGACCTGGTCTCGTCGGATTACTTCGATACTCTCGGCGTGCCGCTCGCCGGCGGCCGCGCGTTCACGGCCGGGGAAGAGACGCCCGGCAGCGCGGTGCCCTCGGCGATCGTCAGCGATGCGTTTCGCGGGAAGATCGGCGGCGGGACCGGCATCGTGGGGAGTACGCTGCGGATCGCCGGCCGCGTCTTCACGATCGTGGGAATTACCAGACCGGGTTTCACCGGGGCGACGCGCCTTCTGAGCCCGGATGTTTACCTCCCGCTGGGAATGTATGAAGCAGTGGACGACTCCGGCGGAGGCCGCAGGCTGGAGGCGCGGGACACCCGCGTGCTGGCCATGGTGGGGCGCCTGCGTCCGGGGCTGACCAGAGAGGCCGCCGATCAGCGACTGGCCGCGGTCTCCGCCCGCATGGCCGCGCTGGATCCCGAACACTCCCGGCCGCTCGACCGGGGAGTTCCCTCGGATGTCTATGTCGTGGGCCCGCTCACGCGGCTTGGGGATTCGATCGACCCGAGCGACAACGGCGCCCTGATGGCCTCCTCCGCGATCGTTCTTTGCCTGAGCGGCACGGTGCTGCTGATTGCCGCCCTGAATGTCGCGGCCATGATGCTGGCGCGCACCACCCAGCGGCGCAAGGAAATCGCGATCCGCCTGGCCATCGGCGCGGGGCGCGATCGGTTGATCGCCCAGTTGATGACCGAGAGCCTGGTGCTGTCCCTGCTGGGCGGCATCGGCGCCCTGCTGGTGGCCGGCGCCGTCACGGCCGTACTCCAGCAGTCGCTCGCCCGGGTGCTGCCCGTGGAGGTGGAGTTTCTCTTCTCCTCCACTTTCGACCCAAACGTCCTGATGGCCACCCTGGTCTTCTGTTTCGCCACAACCATGGTTTTCGGACTCGGCCCGGCCTGGCAGCTATCGAGTCCGGATCTGGCGCCCACGTTGAAGAACTGGGCACAGACGAGTGTGGGCAGGCCGTGGCGCCTGTTCTCGCCGCCGAACCTGCTGGTCATCGGACAGCTCGCGATGGCGGCCCTCCTGCTGACGGTCGCGGTTCGTCAGGCCGGCACTGCATTCCAGGCCGCCCGCGTGGACACCGGCATGCGAGTCGAAAATGTCATGGTTCTTCAAGTCGACCAGTCGAACGCCCCCGGTTTGGACGGGAAGCGGGCGCTCCAGATTCACCGGGATCTCGAAGCCCGTCTCGCCGATTTGCCCGGCGTTGTCTCGACCGGTATTTCGGCGACTCTTCCGTTCAGCGGGGCTGCGCCGTCCGTTTCCGTGCGGCCGCTCACCGCTGCCCCGGCGCGCGACGGCGGGTCCGGTCTGAAGTGCCGGGCCAACATCGCATCCGGGAGCAGGTTCGAGCGGTCGATCCCTCGCTGGCCGTGCGTTCGCTGCGGACCCTGCGGAGCCAGATGGACGGTGGCCTGAGCATGTGGGGGATACGGGCCCGGGCCCGCCTGTTCGCCGGCATGAGTGCCATCGCCCTGCTGCTGGCTGCCACGGGGTTGTACGCGGTCCGGAGCTATTCGGTAACGCGCCGGACTCGCGAAATCGGAATCCGGATGGCACTGGGCGCCAGCGTCGGCGGGACCGTCCGCATGGTTCTGACCGAAGGGCTCATAGTCACCCTGATCGGATCCGGACTGGGCGGAATGATCGCGATCGCCACGGAACGGGTACTGCGTAACGTATCCCACGGGTTGGGCGGGTCGACCCTGTTGCCCCTCAGCGTGGCACTCATGGTCCTGAGCGGCGTATCGGTGCTCGCGTGCCTCATCCCCGCACGGCATGCGGCGCGCATCGACCCGTCCATCGCGTTTCGATCCGAGTAGCGTGCGCCTGAAAAGGCGGCGGGAACTCGTGGTTGGCTCGGCGGTCGAGGTGTCCGCCGAGAAATCGCATTACTCCTCACCGACGCCGCGGGATTTACCGATAGTTTCCAGATCGCCGACTCGGACTCTGTCCTGGCGGTGTCCCGAACCCGGCGTTCTGAACAACAGATCCTCCATCGTCGGGTGGTGTTGAGCGATGCAAAGTCAACGGCTCTGCAACGCGAGGATGGCCGAGAGCCATCTCACGCGGCGGCTGTTTGGGAGCATCGTACGGGACCAGCAGGAGGAAGCAAGGCATGGTCAACCTCAAGCCGGGCAGCACGAGTCCTGGGACCGCCGCAACGAACACCAGTTTTGCCCTCCGGCTGGCATACCAAGCCGCGCGTTCTCAAACTGGCACGCACTTATAGCCGTACCACAGGAGGCCCGCGTCGCCCTGCTTTTGGATGCGGCGGAACTCCAGGCGCACGCGCTGTCCCGCCGCCAGCTTGTCGAAGTCGCAGTCGGCGATCTGGGTCATGATCCGCACGCCGTCATCCAACTCGACGACTCCCACCGCGTAGGGCGTTTGGTCGGCAAACTGCGAAGGCCCCACGCGCGTCACCGTGTACGTCAGGATCTTACCATTTTCCTTCAGCGTTACCGTTTCAAACTTGCGCGAACGGCATTGCGGGCAAATGAGCCGGGGTGGAAAACTGATCTCGCCGCAGGACGTACACCTGGCAGCTTCCAGGCGATAGCGTTGCGGAATCTCTCTCCAATATCTAGCGGGATTGGCCATGATTTCGAATTCTCCCCATATCCGGAAACTCTAAACCGCACCGAAAATATGCACCACGCTGCTGCCGCCGGTGCCGCCCATGTTTTGAGTCAAGCCGATCCTCGCCCCTTTCACTTGGCGCGGGCCGGCCTCGCCGCGAAGTTGCCTGATGATCTCGATCACCTGGGCCACGCCGGTAGCGCCCACCGGGTGGCCCTTCGCCTTGAGTCCTCCACTGGTGTTCACCGGGATCTTGCCGCCGAGCGCGGTCATCCCGCTTTCGGCGGCCTGGCCGCCTTTGCCCCGTTCCACCAGCGCCAGGGCCTCCAGCACCATGATCTCCGCAATCGTGAAGCAGTCGTGCACTTCCGCCACTTGTATGTCCTGCGGACCCTTTCCCGCCATCTTGTAGGCTTTGCTGGCAGCTTGGTTCGTGGATTTGATCCATGCCATGTCTTTCCGCGAATGCAACGCGATGGTACCGGAGGCTTGCGCCGACGCCAGCACCTGCACCACCGGCTTCTTCGATATCTTGCGGGCCGTATCCAGGGGGCAAAGCACCACGGCCGCTGCTCCGTCCGTAATCGGGGAGCAATCCAGAATATGCAGCGGATCCGCCACCATCACCGACCCCAGCACATCCTCAACCGTGACCTCAAAGGGATATTGCGCCTCCGGGTTCATGGCCCCGTGCTTGTGGTTCTTGACGGCCACGTGCGCCAACTGCTGGCTGGTGGTTCCGTACCGCTCCATGTGGACTCTGGCCATGAGGGCGTACAGGCCGGGGAACGTGATGCCGTGGTACGCTTCGTACTCCATGTCGGCGGCCGCGGAGAGAGCCGACGTCGCCTCGTCCCCGCTGACGTCGGTCATCTTCTCCACTCCGCCCACCAGCACATAGTCACTGATTCCCGAAGCTACCTCGATAAACCCCTGCCGGAACGCGGCGCCACCCGAGGCGCAGGCCGATTCCACCCGCGTGGCCGGAATAGGAGTTGTGCTCAGGTAGTCGGCCATCAGGCAGCCCACGTGCTCCTGCCCCACGAACAGTCCGCTGGTCATGCAGCCCACGTACATCGAATCCAGATGGTCCACCCCGGCGTCGTCCACGGCATTCAGCGCGGCTTCCACAAAGACGTCCCGCAGGGACATATCCCAGAGCTCGCCCCACTTCTTGTTCATGCCGACGCCCAAAATCGCTACGTCTCTCATCGCCGGTCTCCTCACTCCGCTTTCAGAATCTTGCCTCGATACTTGCAGTAGGTCCCATAGTCCAGGTAGACCTTGTTATTGTCGAGCATGTCCCTGGTCGTGGTTGCTTTCCCTCGTGCTTCCTCGATGCGTCCGGTCACGGTGTAAATGAAGGCGTCGCTGCCGGCGCCCGACCCGTAAGAAACCATCAGAATCCTGTCCCCCGCCTTGGCCACGTCCAGTATGGCCGTGAGACCCAGCGGCGAAGACCCGGAGTACGTGTTTCCCAGCTTGGGGACCAGCCGCCCGGTCTCCACCTGCTCTCTGCTGAATCCCAATTGCCTGGCGGCGTTCAGGGGGAACTTGCCGTTTGGCTGGTGGAACACCGCGTAAGCGAAGTCCTTGGCGCCCATCCCGGTTTTGGACATGATGCCCCGCGCCGCTGCCAGGACGTGTTTGAAGTAAGCCGGCTCTCCGGTGAAGCGGCCCGCGTGCCGCGGATAGTGTTGATACTCGCGGCGCCAGAAATCGGGCGTGTCCGTCATGTAGGAGTAAGTCTCGTCCACTTCGGCAATCGCGTTTTCCTTGCCGAAGAGGAACGCCGCGGCGCCGGCCGCCGCCGAATACTCGAGCGCGTCTCCTGGCGCTCCTTGCGAAGTGTCCGCGCCCACCGCCAGCCCGTATCGGATTCGTCCGGATTCCACCTGGCACAAGCACACGAACATCGCCTCCGAGCCGGCCTTGCACGCGAATTCGAAGCTCGCCGAATGGCATTCCGGCGTGGCCCCGATGGCTTCCGCCAGCACCGTGCCGGAAGGTTTCACGGCGTACGGGTGGGACTCCGAGCCCACGTACACCGCCCCGATTTCGCGCGGGTTGATCCCCGCCCGCCGGATGGCCTTCTTGGCGGCCTCCACCGACATCGTAATCGTGTCCTGGTCGGGGCTGGGAACGGACTTTTCTTCTAATCCCAGGCCGCGCTTGTAGCTGGGCGCATCCGCGCCCCAGATCTTGGCGATCTCCTCGACCCGAATGCGGTTGCGCGGAATGTAAGCTCCGTAGCCGATGATACCGGCCATTGATGAACCTCCTTCTTGGGCGATACCTTAATGCGGAGATGAAACTAGGGCTAGCTGTTCCGTGATTGCCGTGTATGTGGACAGGATCTCGGCTGCCAGAGCGGCTTGCTCGACTTCGTGAAGATCGCTGAGGGCCTGCAAGCTCCTCTTGATGTCCGCGATGCGGCCGGCCAGCTTCCGATCGGCCAGTTCGCTCTCCCGAACGTGCATCAGGCGGCACAGCCACGCCTGGGAAAGCCGCTCATCCAGCCGCTCGTTCCCCATCGTCAGGGATCGCACCGCGACATGGAACTGCTCGTACACCTGCTCCAGTGCATTCTGCTCGCTCATCTCCTTACCTCACGTTCCAGGTTGCTGGAGAGAGGGCGCTCTCCGTGAGTGGGTATTCCGCCCTTCGGCCGGAGATTTCGAGGCATGGTTGCATGCCTGCACAGTGATTGTAACTCCGAATCACGAGTTCCGTGCGGCTGTTCAGGCGGACCGCGGCGGATGCGCCTGTGATCTGGCGGTACGATCCCACCTGCGGTGTGGGGCAACGAAGGCACTGGCTCCCCAAAAACCGTGGTTTCCAACCACCTCTCCATCGGCGCAGCCTCCTGCCACTCGGCTGTTGCCATCGCAGGCTGCCATTAGTTCATGGCATAATGATGCAAGGAGGAGGCTATGAAGAACTTTCACCTGCCGCTGCCGGAGCAGACCTACACCGGTCTCAGGGCGGAGGCCGAACGGACCGGGGTGCCCGCGACGACCCTGGCGCGTGAGGCCGTCGACTCATGGCTGCGACAACAGTTCCGAAGGGCGAGGCACGATGCGATCACTGCCTACGCTACGAAAATGGCGGGAACGCATCTTGATCTCGACGCCGATTTGGAGTCGGCTGGGATCGAGCACCTTGTGAACGCCGGCAAGGCAACAAGATGAAGCGGGGGGACGTTTACTGGGCCGATCTTGTCCCGCGATCCGGTTCGGAGCAGACGGGCCGGCGTCCTGTAATTCTAGTGTCTCATGACGGCTTCAACCAGACGCCAGGATGGAGATCCATCATTGTGGTCCCGATCTCAACATCCTCATCACAGGGCAAGCGCGGACCTACCGTCATAGAGTTTTCGGGCGGGACTGCCGGCTTGCCGAAGACGAGCTTTGCGGTGTGCCATCAGGTGACTACTCTGGACCGTGCCAAGCTGACCAAGAGGCTCGGCACTCTGCCGTCCGGGTCCCTGCGTGAAGTCGAGGAAGGGCTGAAGGCCGCGATGGATCTCGAGTGATCTTGGTCGGCAGGGTTGTCACCAAACCAGGATTGCAGTTGGAAAACACAATTCTTGGGGCCCAAGAATTGGCTCCCCAAAAACCATGGTTTCCAACAACCTCTCCGGACCAAAAGGCAGCGATCCGAATGCTTCAATCAGGCCGGCGTTGACAGAGCGGTCCCATTGTGGGACCATGGCATCGGCCCTGGATGCACGTTGTCAGCCACAAGGCGATTCGGAACTTCTGCGAGGAGCATCCGCATGCTCGGAGCGCCATGGACCATTGGTATCGAGTCGCCAAACGGGCGGCCTGGTCCAGTTTCGCGGACGTGAAACAGTCGTTCAACACGGCGGATTTTGTGGCCCCGCACGTTGTCTTCGACATCGGAGGCAACAAGTACAGGCTCATTGCGGAGATGAACTTCACGCGGAGGGTGCTGTTCATCCGCTGCATCATGACGCACAAGGAATATGTGAAAGGAGCGTGGAAATCATGAGCGCTACACTGGCCGTCGACCCCAAGAAATACGCCCGGCTTGCAAACCGTATCGTCGTCAAAGCCATAGATACCGAGGAAGAGTACGACCATATGGTTGCCGCGGTGGAACAATTGATGGACAAGGGCGAGGAGCGCTTGTCCCCTGAGGAGTCCGCACTCCTGGAAACCATGGCGATATTGGTCCAGGCTTACGACGATCGGCATCATCCTCTGCCTGCGGTTGCTCCCAACGAAATGCTGGCCTACTTGATGGAGACGAGCGGACGAACAGGCAAGGATCTGCTGCCAGTGCTCGGCACACGCGGTCGGGTTTCAGAGGTCCTGAGCGGGAAGCGGTCCATTAGCAAGGAGCAGGCAAAAAAACTCGCGTCAGTGTTCAAGGTCGCGGTCGGTCTCTTCATTTAGCTTGTCGGACAGACCCGGACTAGACTGCGCGTACCTCCGTCTGCAAAGTGAGGCTGTCAATCGGAAGTTGGAAAGTAGTATTCTTGGGACCCCAGGACCTGGCTCCCCAGTCTGGACACGTTTCGAACTTTTGCCACCCAGTTGGCCGTGTGATCGAACTCACGGACGCGCATTGCTTTCAGACTGATCTGAACGAAGCGCCAGCACTTGTCTTCGGTGGGCACCCAGCCTGGATACGTCTCGAACTCGCCAGGTGAAGGCCAGGATAACCTCCGGATGGCGTATCGTTGGGAATTAGACCAAAGCCGACCGGCCTAACACGAAGCCGACCGAATTCTCAAGTGAATCGACGGTCCACGAACCTCACGAAGAACCGGTCCGGCGCAGGTTTTCACGATTTGCCCAAGCGCCCCCCAAAAAAAAGCTTGACAATAAGTATGTTCTTATATAAGCTATCACTGATGGATGGACTCGATGCCGCCTTCGCTGCTTTGGCTGATCCGACCAGGCGGGCCATTCTGGCGCGTCTCGCCAAAGGAGAGGCCACGGTGACGGAATTGGCCGGGCCATTCAGGATGACGCAGCCAGCGATCTCGCAGCACTTGAAGGTTCTCGAAGACGCAGGCCTCGTTACCAGCCGCGTCGAGGGTACGAAGCGCCCTCGCCGTATCGCAAAAGGTGGTATTGAAACCATGGATAAATGGCTAGCGATGCTGCGCAACGCCTTGCAGCAAAACTACGAGCGGCTTGACACAGTTCTGGCCAGCATGGAACAGCAGAAAGAAGGAGAGAAACGATGAGCAAGTTGACTCTGACGACCGAAGGCGACACGCACGTGCTTGTGACCAGGCGCTTCGCGGCTCCGCCGCAGGCCGTGTATCGCGCCCACACCGAATCGGAATTGATCCAGAAATGGTTGCTTGGTCCTGAAGGTTGGACGATGCCGGTCTGCATCAGCGAAGCGAGACCAGGAGGCAGGATCCGTTACGAGTGGACAAACGGCAAGGGCGGCGCATTCCACCTCGCTGGCGAGTATCTGGAATTGGAGCCCTATCGCAGGATTGTTCATGTGGAGCGGATGTACCTGCCGGCTCCCACCCCCGACAACCACGTTGAAACGACATTCGATGCGGATGGCGACGGCACTCTGATGACGATACGAATGACCTTACCGGATGCGCAAACACGAGCGGCCATGCTTGCGACAGGTATGGAGCGCGGAATGGAAGCGAGCTATCGGCGGCTGGAGGGGATGATCTGAGCTTGCATCATCGAACGAATCTGCACGCTTAAGGAGAATGCCCCGGCGGGTTCGCTGAGGAATGAGTGTTCTGGAGGACTGAATGGACAAAGCTGCAACAAACCAACTTATTTCGGTGAGCAATCCGTCGCAGATCGCGGAGCCGGCAGGCTGGCTGGCCATTCTCGCGACGATTACGACGATTCTGCTGCTGGCCACCCTGCACGTATTGAGTCCCGAGTTTTCACCCTCATGGCGCATGGTGAGTGAGTACGCATTCGGTCACTATGCCTGGGTGCTGTCGCTGATGTTCGTGTCCTGGGCCATCAGCTCGTGGGCATTAGTGATCGTCATCTGGTCCCAGGTCCACACCAATATCGGAAAGCTGGGCTTGTGGTTTCTGATTATCGCGGGTATTGGCGAGGCCATGGCTTCCGTGTTTGATGTCAGGCATGAAATCGGGCATGGGATCGCAGGTCTGCTTGGAGTCATCGGCTTCCCTATTGCCGCCTTGTTGCTGAGCGTTGCTCTTGGTCGCAACGAAACGTGGCGCTCGGCCCGAAGAGCCCTCCTCTGGATCGCGAACCTAAGCTGGATAAGTGCCGTCCTGCTCGTGGCGACACTGACAATCATGATGATGCAAATGGCGCGTGCCTCTGGAGGCCATTTGCCGCAACATGCGCCGAGATCGCTGCCGCCCGGAGTGCTTGCAGTGGATGGGTGGGCGAACCGCCTGATCGTGTTGTCCAACTGCGCATGGGTACTCGTTGCTGCGCGGCATGCGATTCAGGTGCACCGTAAGCATTTCGACGCAAGCGGCCACGCGGAAATCCGAAGTTCACAACACGCAGTTTAGGAGAATGGCGATGACGAGCACAGCATTGGCAAAACAACCCGCAACGATCTCAACCAACGCAGCGCGGCTGGCGATGGGCGCAATAGTTGCATATCAGTTTCTACTGATCGCGCTGATTCTTCTTCGGCCGGACCTGGCGCCCTCCTGGCACACAATCAGCGAATGGGCCATTGGGCGCTACGGCTGGATCATGTCGGGGGCGTTTCTCATTTCGGCGCTGAGCTATGGAGCCCTGTTTGCGATGCTAAGGTCGCAGCTCCGAGGCGCCATGGGCCGTATGGGCCTTGGCCTACTCCTCCTCTGCGTGATTGGCGCGGCCGGTGTAGGGCTCTTCACAACAGACCCAATGCCCATGCACTTCCCGCTATCCACCCGGGGCACCCTTCACGTAATATTCGGCACGACTCAACTGGTGCTCCTTCCATTCTCAGCCCTGCTCGTTAACCTGAGCCTGGCGCGTAGGAACCAGGCATGGGCAACGGCGCGGCGGGCTTTGCTTTGGACCGCTGGTTTGCCACTCTTTGGCTTCGTCGCTTTTGTGTTGTACTCGGCGATTTTCGTATTTCCGCTCGGACCGGGCGCTTATGGTCCCGGAGTTGACATTGGCTGGCCTCCGCGGTTCGCCTTCTTCACCTACATGCTGTGGGTCGTCACCCTGGGGTGGCACGCCATCAAGTGTGGCCGTTGCGCCGTAGCCGAAGCACACTCACAAAGGTGAACTCCATGACGAAATCTAATTTCAGCACTGAGGATGATTACGTTGCTGCACAGCCCGAGGCTGCACAGACTGGATCGAGTTCGAATCCCGACTGGAGTTTTGACATTTGGCTCCCCAAAAAGCCCGGTATAAAACGACCTCTCCGGGGCCAACTCACACAGGAATATGGGCAAGAACCGTCGCAACTACCACTCCAGGACAGAGCCGCCTGGATGCCGGCGGCACGCTGGCACGCTGCCTATAGTCGAGATCGGTCCCCAAGTGAAAAGAAGGGTATTTGGCGATCAAGAGACACTGGCAATAGTGCTGATTCTAAACAGGCTACTCAAATTCGCGCCTGCCCTGTCATTTCGTCTTGAAAGACAGAACGTATCGCACCTGCATCTGATAGACATTGGAAGGAAGTCGCTGTGCCCAAAACTCGAAAGACCCCGCTGTCCGGTCGTTCACGATGCGGCTGTTGAAATAAATGTTCTCGTTGTCGCCCTTGGTCTTCTTGGTGACCTCGAGCTTCACGTCGAGCAACTTGCTGAGATTCCTGGGTAGGTCCGACAGTTTCTCCAGGTCCAGACCGCAGATATGCAGGTCGGTCTTCACGAACTTCAGTGTGTTCGGCGTGAAGACGCTGTTGCGCCACATGAGGCGGTTGACGTAGCGCGGCGCGAGGACGCGAAGCGTCCACTTCAGCATCGGGTTGCCGGTGGTGTGCGCTTCGGCGATCTCCACCTTTTCCACCACAACCTGACCCGGGCACGAGTAGTTTGTCCTTCGTCGGCCCTTGCTTGCCGTCACCAATCCCCATGTAGGGAATCGGAATCTGTTGGGCATTTGTCATCGGGCACCTCCACCATTCGCCGGTGCGAGTCCCGCCGCCGTGAACGCCGCCCGGATTCGCCTGATACGCCGATTCACTTGGGCCAGTGAGAGCCCAGTCTTTCGCCGCACGGCCGATATGGGCATCTCGGCGAGATGCCGGGCGATCATCCGCAGATCTTCCGGCAGCCCGGCGAGGACACGCTCCGTGTCGAGGCCAAGTTCGAGGAGGGGACGGAAGTCCTCCGCTGGCGCCTCATCTGCTTTGCCAGTCAAACTGCCGTCCGGCAATTCGGGGCCGGTATCCAATTCCAGCGGTTGGAACTGACGCCGTTCAATCTGTCGCGAAGCCAAAACACAGGCGTGGTTGCGAACGACTCCGTGCACGAACCCTTGCCAGTTCCCGCGCGATCCGTCGAACCTGGGCAACCGCCGGAGGCAATCGAGGGCCAGATCCTGCCGGAGGTCATCCCAATCATCCGCGGCGAATCCGAAGCTCGTTTGCAGAAGGCTGGCCCGCAGTGCCGCCTGCTGGAGCAGGTATGGAGTGAAATCAGCGAGGGGTATGGCCACCGCCGGCATCATCGCCGTACCCCCTGGATAGGGCGCTCAATCAGGGCCCGCCGCGGAATGCCATAGCGAACGTCGATCCGCTCGATGTTGCCATCGCCCAGTTCATCGAGCTGCTCCACCAGCCGAATGACTTCATTCCCCAGTTCGAAGTCCGTCAAGTTCATTTCCGGGCGGGGTTCGTTGCCGGTGTCCAGCTTCACCTCGACGAATACTGTCGGCGCGGGGTTGAACACCGGTTCGCCGCTGCGGACTTCGAGGCCTTCGACGTAGCCGAAGTTGACCGACTGGAGCAACCGAACCAGGGCTTGCCGAGGCGCCGTAAGTTGGGAAAAGCGCTTGGCTTGTTTCATGGCCGGCGTCACTCCCCCATCCCCGCGCGGTTGCGGATCAGGAATTCCTCGACGGCGGCGTGCACTCGGGGTGGTTTTGTCGTCTTCGGCTCGAATTCGTCCCGGTAAGCAAGGCCCTTCAGATCTCGCAGCAACCGGACTCGAATCCGGTCCATGCGTTTGGTCAGCGTCCAGACCAGGTCATCTTCCAACTGGTGCAAGGCGGCCGCGCCGCCAACCAGCAAGGCGATGTCATCCAGGGCGGCCCGCACCAGCGACTCGGTCTGCGGTGCGGAATCAGCCGGGTCCGGCGTTTCTGCTTTCTTGATTGGGGTAGCGGAGGCGTCTGTGCTCATCGTGTCCTCTGCTACTGGCTGGGTACCGCTGTCTGTCGCCATGCAGATCTCAACGTCGGACGATGCCGGCATTCAACAGGCGCTGTGCGATGCGTACGAGAACAAAACGCTGAGAGGCCGGAAGCTCCTAACGGTTCGCAAGATCATCGAGCAACGCAAGACAAAGGGTAAGCGCCTTAACCAAGGCCCCAAGCCCAAGGAAGAGCGCGCGCCGACCGCGGAGGCGCTGGTTCGCGTATACCGCCAGGAAGCTGACCGGCAGAAGGACACTGTGAGAAAAGCTCGATTGACCGAGAATCGTCTGCTCTTCATCGTCACCGCCCTGAAACAGTTGTTCCGAGATGAGAACTTCGTCACGCTCATGAGGGCGGAACAAATGGAAATGTTGCCGGCCTATCTTGCGGAGAGGATTCAGGCTACTGAGAAAGGGTGAAAATGGCGAAAGAAGTCCGGATCGGTTTTGACCCAAACGGCGTGATTTTGCCGATTGGCAGCATCTTGCCCTTGAGGCAGCTGAAGCCTGGTGTCAGGGCCTCGCAGAAATACCAGCAGATTCTGGCTTCCGTCCGGGAAGTCGGGATCATCGAGCCCATGATTGTCTTTCCGCAGGACCGCAAAGCCGAAATGTACATATTGCTGGACGGACACCTTCGGCTTGAGGTGCTCAAAGAACTGGAGCAGACATCCGCTCGATGCCTGATATCGACCGATGACGAGGCCTACACGTACAACAAGCGGGTCAGCAAATTGGCAACGGTCCAAGAACACGTCATGGTGTTGAATGCCATCCGGGATGGCCATGTCGCCGAGGATCGAATCGCGAAGGCGCTGAAGCTTGATATTGCGAGCATACGGCGGAAGCGCGATCTCTTGGTGGGAATTGGCCGCGAAGCGGCGGAGGTCCTAAAGAACCGGAATATCTCGCCCAACGTCTTCGCGGCGCTGAAGAAGATGAAGCCAATGCGGCAACTGGAAGTCGCGGAGCTCCTGGTGGCCACGAACAACCTTTCCGTGCCCTATACCAAGGCGCTTCTGGCGGCTACGCCGGCGGAGATGCTGGTGGATCCAGACAAGCGGAAGGTCATAGAAGGACTCACGCCGGAGCAGATCGCGAAGATGGAAAAGGAGATGGACTCCCTCCAACGGGACATGAAGCTCATCGAGGCATCGCATGGCAACGAGGTCCTCAATCTGGTGCTGGCAAGGGGATACCTCGCGAAGCTATTCGGCAATGTTCGCGTAGTCCGTTACTTAGCGCAGAATTTCGGCGACATCTTCCGCGAGCTTCAGGCAATTGTCGAGGCCACGTCGCTGGAGAACTGATCGGATCGGAATCGATCTGGTTCTCTCGGGAACGAAGCTCAATGGGAGGCAAACGCAGTTGTACAAAGTGGGCATTCAAGTCGTATATCCGTGCACGCGCATTCGGCTGGCGTGGATCGCGACTCGCCATCCAACGCCTCAAGGAGGCGGTTGCGGAGATCAGTTCCAATAGTCGTCGCGCTCCGATCGATGCCGCGGACGGAGCGGTGTGCTTGATGGAACGGCTCTGGCCCGCATTCGAACTCATCGACACGTCGTCCGGCGGGCTCGGCGGCGCCGTCGCCCATGCGATCGGAGAACTCATCCCCCTGATCGTTAGGACGCCTGTGGACCACAGGAAGCGCAGGCGCTGGCTTGAGCGGCTTTGGCGCGCGATCCAAGTTGACGGAGTTGGCTACCTGGCGCTGGTGGAGGAGAGTTGGGGCGATCTCTGTGACAGCGGCGATGTCTCATCCCGCTGGGCGGACAAGATTCTGCCGGCTTTGCGAGAAGCATGGCGCGATTGGCGCCCTGGCGCCTATGTGAGGGGTACGGACCTGTGCCTTTCCAGTTTACTTACCGCCGGGCGCTATAGGGAACTTCTGGATCTGCTGGCCCTGAAGCAACATCCAGTCTGGCCCTGGCGCCGGTACGGAATTCGCGCGCTGCTGGCTCAAGGGTCATTCGACGAAGCACTCGCCTATTCCGAGGCATCCCGTGGCCTTAACATCCCAGACTCCGCAGTAGACGCCGAGTGTGAAGCAATTCTGCTGGCGGCCGGTCGCCGTGAAGAAGCGTACCGCCGGTTCTCCCTCACCGCGAACCAGGCAAATGTCGGCTTGGCAACCTTCCAGAGAATTACCAGGAAGTACCCTGAGATTGACCGAAGGGGAGTTCTCGCCGACTTGGCCGAACGGAGCGGCGATCCCGGCAGATGGTTCGCCGCCGCCAAAAGCGACGGTCATCTCGACCTGGCCCTCGAGTTCGCGGAAACGGGCCGCACAGAACCGAGAACGCTCAGCCGCGCGTCGCGCGATTTCTTGAAGTCCCAGCCGCTGTTTGCGTTTCGGGTCGGGCGCTTGGCCGTCGAACGGATATTGGCTGGCGACGGCTACGAAATCACTGCCTTGGATTTGCTCGGCGCGTGCGATCGTTTCCTCGCGGCCGCCAGCCACCTCGGCGCGGCGGCGGAGGCGAAGCAGGAATTGGCGCAGATCGTTGCCAGCTATCCGGACGCCCCGACACTTTTTCGTGGAGTGGTTTCACGTCGCTTGAATGACGGCGTCCGAACCCTCCCTCGTTAGTCCTTTTCTATGATAGTCGCTCGAACTCGGTCGGAGAGCTTTGCTCTCAGGTCGTCAGCAGTTTCCCAAACGATGTGGTTGTACTGCCTGGTATCGAAGTGCGTTTGCGCAAGCTCATCGGATCGGCAGCAGAAGATGACAGGCATGCCTATTGCTGTCGCGAAGCCAGCTTCGAAGTAGACACCTTTACGATGCAGTGTGAAATCGGCGACGAGGAACCGGGCTCTGCGGATCTCGGCGAGTATTCGATCGCAGATCTTCTCGTTGTGCTCGACCTTGTCAACTCGAATCGGCTCGAAACCGCAGTCCTTAATTGCGAGTTGGATTCCCAATTCGTAGACATCGTTGAGGGCCGGGTCGAAGGCCATGGCGACAAAGCACCGGCCTGGTTGACCGGATGAGGCGGCCCCAGCCGTTTCGACCCTCTGCCAGCCCGCCACGGTCACGCGATATCCGTTCCCGTGCTTCTCCAGGAAGCCGCGGCTCACGAGGTGCTCTAAGAAGAAACTGAACTCTTCAGGGGAACCTGTATCGATGAGGGCACAGTCGGTTTCAGGATCGATCGGCACGGGTTCACTTTCCTGCTGCCGGAGTTGGTAGATCCAGTCGATCAGGGCCTCCGCTTTGGCATCCGGTCCCGCCTGTTCGGACCGGCGCGCGGTTTCGAGAAGCAGCTCAACCTCGGCGCGCTCGTTTTTCATTGCCTTGAGACGAGTCTTGAGCAGTCTCTCGATTTGTTCCTGTCCATCGAGTTCCGCCCATTCTTCATCGAGCATCTGCGGGAAGAGGCTCAACTGTTCATCCGGCTGCTGAAGTGCCTCGAGTCGGCGTTCGAGAGTGGATCGGATCGCTCGCGTTGAAGACGTGACCAATCGCTGGAGCAAGAGCAGCAAGAATCCGATATAGTTCCGCTTCTCCCGCATGGCGCGGTTGTAACCCACGCGAACGTATTCCGTAACAGCGGCGTAGAGCAGTTGCTGCTCTCGATGCCGGGTTTCCCACTTCACTGGAACCAGACGGGTATGCCGCGGCTTGAACAGCGGCGCGCCATCGGCGTCAATGGCCCGGCGCTTTTCCGTCCGGATTACGTACTCCGCGACCCGCTCCCTGGTGACACTAACGGCATCGGGAAAGGGATAACGGCCGATCCAATAGGGGCGAGCAGCGCGTCGTGCGTCATTGCGTCCGCCACACGGGCCGCCGCCGCGACATACGTCAAGTAGGCGGGACTGGCAGGAACCGCCTCAGACGCCGGGTGCAGTTCGGATTCCGATAGCCTCACCACGGCATCCGCGTCGGCGAACCAGACACGGTAGACTGTTTCCCCCCAGATCGTCTGCGAGTCGACAATACGGCAGAGTTGGTGATGCCTTGGGCTGTACGCCCAGTCTCCAGTTCGGAACATAAGAGGTGCCGTGGTAGCCTACCCGACCCCGAGGCGAGTGGCCGCGAGGTCATAGAACATGAGCAGCTTGGTGTCTTCCTGGAGAATGCTCTCCGGAATCTTCGCTGCTACCTCGACGATGGTTGTGTAGTCTCGCTGATCCCAAGCGCGCTTGAAGCCTGCCCGTAACGCTTCGAGTCGTGGAACTTTGATCTTTTTCACACCGGACGCCCTGTACTCTTCGAAGGTCTTGAGCAACTCGCGTTCGCGGATCTTCTCTAAGTCGACGGCTTTGTTCGGGTCAGGAACGTACCATCGGTCGCTCGCCTTTGCCTGAAGGGCAGGGGCGTCCTTGGCCAGCCCACGCAGGTCGTGGAAGTTCTTTGAGAGGTAGTTGCGAATCTGTACTGGGACCTCGCCTTCACCGCCGTAACAGAGAAAGTTCAACCGAAGGATCTCCGAAAGCTCCAGTCGCTGCTCCTCTTTCGACCAGCCCGCCGTTTCTCGCATAAACTGCGGTTGCAGTTCTGAGAAACGCTGTGGCTTCTCGGCAAGTTGTTGGCGAAGCCACTGGACAGCGCTGAATTCATCCCGGACGATCAACTCCAACTGCCTTAATTCTGAGACGGTCTGCTTCTTCTTGTCGTATTCGTCGACCTGATCGGCCAAGAAATACATTCCGTCTCGATACTCGAAGAGTTGCGCGAGGCCTTCGTAAAAGCCGCCCGCGGAAAGCGGTACCATTATTCCCCGCTGCACATGAAAAGCAACCATGCGATCGAAGAGTAGAAAGGCTTGACGTTCGGCGATGGCCTCTCCTTTGCCCTTCTGGGAAACGAAGATTGGGAGCTGACGCAAGTGATTTCGGACAAAGTCCCACGCGCCATCTTCTGTACCCGCTTCGAGTTGAAACCGTATTTCCAGATCGGTATTCGGCTTGTAAGCCGAAATTACCAAGTCCTGCTTAACGAGGTTCTGAATGGACTGTTTGTACGTCTGTTGTTGCTTATCCAAAGTGCGGACGTCCGCGATTATGAACCCAGCCTCCCCCATTGCCAGTTGGATTGCGTTCCAAACGCTATTTCGTGAGTTGTGGAACTCCACTGTCATCCAACGCCCTGGCTTGAGGACTCGGTAAATCTCACGAAAGGACGATGTCATCAGCTTTTGATAGTCAAGCAGAGAGCGGTCAAGCTCGACATCCATCACCGCTTCGAGCGTTCTGTTAGTCATTAACTTGAGCCAAGACTCCCACAGGAAGTTAAGCTCTGAGTAATGTAGGTTGTTTCCAAACGGTGGGTCAACGAAAACGTAGTCTGCTGAGTTGGAAGGCATCGCCGCCAGTTTGGTTGTCGAGCCGCAGTTCAGCATGCTGAATACGGGTAGTGGGATAGCTTGGTGTGTACTCCTCCGGTCTCACATCATCAAAGAACACCATTATGAAATCGAACACACAGTGCCTCAATGAGCGTAATGGCGTCACCTAACTCCCCCTCTTTGGCGGCTTGGGCGGTCGCGTGCAGCGACTTGGACCACGGGAAGGGCTTGCCGCAGTTTCCGCAAAATGGTGGGACAGTCTGGGCGGAAAACGGGTCCGGTCGGATCACGCTGGACTCGGAAGGAAATCTGCCGGCGGGCCGGCATTGCGGAGCCCTCGTCGCCACCGGGCGCCGCGACCCCACTGTGCTGGGACAATTGAGGCACAATGAAGACATGGAGTCCGTCGTTGTTCGCAATTCCGCCATTATGTCCGGTGCGCCGACGTTTAGAGGCACACGAGTCTTGGTGCGCACACTCTTCGAATACCTCGAAGCCGGACACAGCTTGGAGCGCTTTCTAGAGGGGTTCCCCACCGTCAGCCGGGAGCAGGCCCAGCAAGCTTTGGAAGAAGCCAGAGAATCCTTGCTCGCCAGCCATTGAATGCGCCTTCTCCTGGACGAGTGCATAGACGAGGGACTCCGCCATCACTTCACAGGTCACGAGTGCGAAACCTGCCGGTACGCGGGGCTCACTGGCTTGACTAATGGTGCACTCCTGGCCGCCGCGGATCAAGCGGGCTTTGAAGTACTGATCACGGTGGATCAGAACATGCCGAATCAGCAGACTTTACGTGGTCGTTCGATCTCGTTGCTGGTTGTCCGAGCCCGCACCACGAATCTCGATGACCTGCTGGTTCTGCTGCCCGATGTGCTGAAAGCACTCGAAATCTTGAGACCGGGTGAAGTTGTTTGGATCGGTATTCGCTAGGACGGGCTTGGGAATACGGCGTTCGCCGAATCAGGAGGCAACTCGCCGTGTGCGATTAGGTCGAGAACAATCTCCCGCGCGGCCGACTGAGCGCGTTGAATGGCGTCCTGCTTCGAGTCACCGTACAGGAGCACATTCAATTCCGGCACTTGGGCAATCCAACGGCCATCGACGTCCTGTTTCTGGGACGCCGTCTAGCTTGCCAACTCCTCGAACTGCGTGATCCGCACTTCTCGATCTTTGAACACCGCACGGATCTCGAGCCGGCCGCCCATAGCTTCGATGTATTCGGCCAGGGTGCTGACGCAGATGTCGGACCGGTGCTCAATCTTCGAGACCTCTCCCTGATTGACGCCGAGGATTTCAGCGAGTTGCAACTGCGTCATCTCCTGCGCCTTTCGCAATTGATCGAGCGGCATAGCGGCCAGACTTTTCTCAAACCGTTTCTCAATCCTCCGCTGCCGATCGGCGGGCATCGCCTCCAGCAATTCACGAAAATTACGAGTGGGCATTAGATCCTTCCCTCCTTCTTGAGATCAAGCGGGTGTTCTTCAAAAAGCCGGTCCGCGATCGGCACAAACTTCTCATACCAGCGGTCGTCGCCGGTCTTCTCGCCCCCGATCAAGAGGATTGCCGAGCGGAGCGGGTTGAATGCGTAGAGTGTCCGCAACGGCCTCCCAGCGCTCTGGGTCCGCAGTTCGCGCATCTGCGGATAACGGGAACTGCCGAGTTTTGAGCTGTGCGAGAAACCGAGGGCAGGGCCGAATTCCATGAGATGCCGAACGGAGTACGCCACATCATCCTGCTGCTCTTCGGAGAGGGCGTTCCACCAATCCCGGAATTCATCGGTGAACTCGACTTCCCACGCCACATCTACAGTATGCCATATACGGAATACTCACTGGGCTCGATGACGCGGACAGGCCAGGAGGCCTGTCCTACTTCCCCGGCGTCTTGGCCAACTGCTGCCGCGTCCAAAAACGATTGGGGTTGAGTTCCAGCGATTTGGTAAAAGCCTGCCGGGCTTCGGCTTCCTTGTTTTCCTTGCGGAGGCTCAGGCCCAGCCACAGATAGGCTTCGGCGTTCTTGGCATCGAGCTCGATGGCTTTGCGGAAATCGTCGGACGCCAGCTTGGGGCCGCCGCCCAGCATGGCCGGCAGGTAGTAGTTGCCGACGCCGCGCGCCACATAAACCGCCGAGGACCTGGGCGCCTTCTCGACCGCCTTGCTGATGGCCTCTTTGGCCTTCGGCCCGTAGTTGAGCCCGCTGGGAAGGTCGATGATGGCCTGGCCGTAGAGCGTGCCCAGGACCCGGTAGTATTCGGCCGAATCGGGCTTGAGGGTGACGGCGCGCTCGCCGAATTGCATGCCACGCTCGGCCGTCTGCTGTCCCAGTTTGCGGTCGCGCTGCTCGATGGCAATTTCCGCCAGGTACGAACAGGCCAGCGCCCCGCGGTACTGCGCCTCGGCGTCGTTGGGCGCCTTGGCGGCCGCGGCCGCGTAATCGGCGACAATTTTTTCGAGCGCCGGGCGGTCCTCCGCGTCCCGTGCGGTTTCCAGAGCGGATGGAGCGGCGGCCATAAAACCGGCCAGTAACAATACCCACATGATCGATATCACCTATTCAATTAGAACCTGGTTCCTTAATTAGAGCTCGGCTACCCGCCGTTGCACCAGGAAATAATAGGCCCCCAGACCCACCAGGAGCACACCATTCACGGCCAGCACCACGGGAGCTGTAAAGATAGGGACGAGCCAGCCGGCCAACAGGTTTCCCATAGGCATGCCGCTGCGAAACGAGAGATTGTAGACACTCATCACGCGGCCCCGCATCTCATTGGTAACCACAAGCTGCACCAGGGAGTTGACCATCGCGAAGACTCCCATCATGGCGGCCCCGCCGAACAGCAGCATGGCGCAACTCAGCACCACGGAGCGCGAGAGCGCAAAGCCGGTAATGCCGAGGCCCAGACACATCAGCATAACCAGGGCCAGCCGGCCCTTCCTGCGGACATTGCCCAGGTACGCCACCGCCAGCGCGCCAATTACCGACCCCATTCCGGACATGGAGAGGAAGGTCGCGTAAGTTCCCGAGCCCTGGCCGAAAACTTTGGCGGCGAAGACCGGCAGGAAGGTGCGCAGCGGCACGCCCAGCGCCGCCATGCAGAAAGCCAGCACGATCAGGCTCTCCATGGCGCCCACCCGGCGCACGAATCGCAGACCCTCTTTCAGGCTGGTAAAAATGCTTTGGCCGGTCCGTTCCGGCAGGAAACGGATGGTCAGCATCAGCAGGGAGACGATGGGCGCCAGGAACGACAGCGTGTTGAGCCCGAAGCACCAGGTATCGCCCAACGTATGCAAGGCCCAGCCGCCCAGCGCCGGTCCCACCATCACGGCGGCGTTGAACTGGATGGAATTCAGCGCAATCGCGTTGGGCATGTGCTCCTTCGGGACGAGCGTGGGGATGAGCGCCGAATAGGCCGGCCCGCCGAAGGCCTGTGCGAAGCCCACCACGAAAGAGCAGCACAGCATATGCCACACCTTCACTACGTGGAAACCCACCAGGAACGTCAGCAGCAGCGCGCAGAACATCTGCACGCATTGCGAAAAGATCAGCAGGTGGCGGCGCTCGAATCGGTCGGCCAGCACGCCACCGACCAGCGAGAAAAGAATGATCGGGACGGCCTGGAGAATCGGGTCGAGGGCCAGCAAGCGAGCGCTGCCGCTGATTCTCCAGATCAACCAGCCCTGCGCCGTCATCTGCATCCAGGTGCCGATGGCGGACGTGCAGGCGCCAATCCACATCAAGCGGAAGTCGCGATACTGGAAAGCCTTGAAGATCCGGCGAAGCACGGCGCGATTTGTGGCGGCTGCTCCCCGGCAGCGCCGCGGAGCACGAACCTGGATTGTAGCAGTTTCGCGCGGGTGAGAGTCTTAAACTCTGTCGGAAGCTTAAACCTCATCTACGTTAGCAGGGGCGGCCCTTTTTTGGGTTTCAGGAGCGGCCGGCCGGCTCGCCCGCCAGTTCCAGCGTGTCCGGCGCCACACCCAACGCGGGCAGCGTGATGGTGAACCGGGAGCCCTTGCCGGGAGCGCTATCGACTTCGACCTTGCCGTGATGCGCCTTCACGATCCACGCCACGAAGCTCAACCCCAGCCCCAGGCCCTGCTCCGGATTGGGCGCCGTGCCCGAGCCCGGCACGCGATAGAAGCGGTCGAAAATGTGCGGCAGGTGTTCGGTCGGGATGCCGAGGCCGTTGTCCTCAACGACTATCTCCACCCGCTCCGGCGAAGAAACCACGCGCAGCCGCACCTGGCCGCCTTCGGGTGTGAACTTGAGCGCGTTCGAGAGCAGGTTGGAGATCATGCGCTCCATCTGCACGCGGTCGCCTTCCACAAAACATTCGTCGGGCAGATCGGCCTCCAGGCGGACGCCGGCGGCCTCGGCCGGAATCTGAAACTGGTCCACCAGGTCCACCGCCACTTCGCGCAGATTCAGCCGCGACTTTTGCAGCGCCAGTTGCCCCGATTCCGCCTGTGAGAGCAGCAGCAGCGCGCGCACAATCTGCGAGAGCCGGTCGATATCCTGCAGCGCGTTGAACATGGCTTCGCGGTACTGCTCGGTGGTCTTGGCGGTGAACAGCGCCACTTCGAGTTGGCCGCGGATGGCCGTGATGGGCGTGCGCAGCTCATGCGAAACGTCGGTGGAGAACTGCTTCATTTGCTGGAAGGAAGATTCCAAGCGCTCAATCATGCGGTTGAAAGTGAGGATCAGGTAATCCAGCTCGTCGCCGGCCTCGCGGGTGGGAATGCGCAGGCTCAGGTTGGATCCCGAGATGCGCTGCGCGGCCTGCGCCACGTCCTTCACCGGAGTGAGCGCGCGGCCGGCCATGAACCATCCCAGGATGCCGCCCAGCACCAGAGCGCCTGGGACCACGCTGATGAAGATCCAGGTGAAGCCGCTCTGGATCTTGGCGTATTGCGCCAGCGGCGACCCGAGCGAGACGTAGTAAGGACGGTGATGCACTTGATCCCAGACGATGCCGGACCGGATCAGGAACTCTTCCCCATCGGAATCTCGCCGCGTATCCCAAAACGGTCCGGGATTCGGGGCTGTTGGATTGGGGTTTGCTTTGGCTACACGCGCCCGGATATTCGCCGGGGAGTCGAAGATTTCCTTGAAGGTCTCGGAGTATGCCGGATTGTCGTCCTCGTCGAGGATCACTTTGCCGTCGGCGGCCGCCACCATGTAAATCTTCTTGATGTCCAGGACGATGGTGGTTTCTTCGGTGTCATTCTCGTCGTAGTACCAGAGGGCCCGCTCGTCCGCATCGATCTCGTGCTTCTTTTCGATGCGGAGATAGCCTTTCATCGCGTCCCAATGATCGGTCAGCGCATCGTGCGCTTCTTTCTGGAGCGTGTTGTTGAGCCGGATTCCGAACAGAAACGACGCGCCGATCAGCAGCACCGTGAAGAACAGCGCATAGCTGGCCGTCAGCCGGAAACGCAGCCCCCGGCTGATGCGGCGAAGGTCGCGGCGGCGGATCACCTTACACCTGCCGCTCGGAAGCCGGTTCAACCGGCCGCTCGGCCTGTTTATCGGGCACGTCGATCATGTACCCGATGCCGCGCACGGTCTGGATCAGCTTCTGCGGGAAGCGGTCGTCGATCTTGCTGCGCAGGTGGCGGATGTAGACGTCCACGATGTTGGTGAGGCCGTCGTAGTCCATGTCCCACACGTGTTCCACGATCATGGTCCGGCTGAGCGGCCGGCCGCGGTTGCGCATCATGTACTCGAGGATGCCGAACTCCTTGGGCGCCAGATCGATTCCGTCGGCGCCGCGCGTTACCTTGCGGCGGATGCAATCCAGCGTCAGATCGGACACCTGCAGCTTTTCCGGTGTGGGCTGGCCGCGCCGCAACAGGGCGCGCACGCGCGCCAGCAGCTCCACGAACGCAAACGGCTTCACCAGATAATCGTCGGCACCCAGTTCGAGACCCTTGACGCGATCGTCCAGACCGCCGCGTGCGCTCAGAATCAGCACCGGCGGGCCGGCCTTGCGGTCGCGGACTCTCTCGAGCACCTGCAGACCGTCCATATCGGGCAGCATCAGGTCCAGCACCACCAGGTCGTAATCCGTGGAGTGGATGTTCTCAAGGGCGTCCGTGCCGGTGGGCGCGGCGTCCACGGCGTAGCCCGCGCCTTCCAGACCCCGGCACAGGAAGTCCGCGATTCGCTTCTCGTCCTCAACCACCAGGATTCTCATGCGGGTTTATTTGAACCTCAGACTGATGCGGTTTTCCTTGCCGCCGTAGTACAGTTCCAGTTCCTTCATTTTCTGCTTTTCCATCGGAAAATAAAGCAGGCCGCTCAGCGGGCTCTTGGTCTTCCCCTCCACCAAAACCTTGTCGTCCAGCTCCTTTTGCAGGGGATTCTCCTTGACCGTGGCGGCATTCTGGATTTTGGAGTTAGCTTGACCGTTGTCGCTGGAGCCGCTGCCGACACCACCGCCAATGCCTCCGATGCTGATGGCCGGGTGGTGCCCGTTCGACGTGTCTGCGGTGCGCGTGACGATGAGGGCTTCCCGTCCGGCAATCTGGCTGCCCACGAACGGTTTGGCTTTTTCGCCGTCCTTGTCGGTGCGCAGCACGAAGTCGTCGCGGTCGATCGCGATCTCTTTGCCGTACTTCGGTTCCACTTTGACTTCCGCCACGATGTAGTGCCCGCCCAGATCGTCGCCCAGCACTTCTTTGACGTCCGCTGGATCGACATAGATAGTGGCCTCGAGCACCAGGTCCTCGTTCTCGCCGCGAGCCGTGCCCACCGTCTTCTTCTTGGCCGGAGATCCCATCAGCAGGCCTGCCAGCAAACCGAGCGCCAATAGACGAACTGCCATCCAACAACCTCTGGTGTGATTATACCGTCCGGGACCTCACCGCAGAGACGCGGAGGCGCCGAGAAGACAGGAGAGAAGCAACAAGCTTGTTGAGACTCAGATTCCTCAGTTTTCTCCACGCCTCCGCGTCTCTGCGGTGAAACCCATCCGCTGCTACAATAACCTTTCACCCCACCTTTAGGAGTTTTACCCGACATGGACGAAAAAGAGCGCGCGCGTGCGTTGGAGACCGCCCTCAGCCAGATCGAGAAGCAGTTTGGCAAGGGTTCGATTCTGCGACTGGGCTCGAAGGACGCCATCGTGCCGGTATCGGTGATTTCGAGCGGTTCGATATCAGTGGATGCCGCTTTGGGCGTGGGCGGCTTTCCCCGCGGCCGCGTCATTGAAATCTTCGGACCGGAGTCTTCCGGCAAAACCACCATTGCTCTCCAGGTGATCGCCGAGGCGCAGAGGAATGGCGGCATCGCCGCATTCATCGACGTCGAGCATGCCCTCGACCCGACCTACGCGCGCAAACTGGGGGTCGATATCGACAACCTGCTGGTCTCGCAGCCGGACTACGGCGAGCAGGCGCTCGAGATTACCAACACGCTCACCAGCTCCGGCCAGATCGATGTGCTGGTGGTGGATTCGGTGGCGGCGCTGGTTCCCAAGGCCGAGCTGGATGGCGAAATGGGCGACAGCCATATGGGCCTGCAGGCGCGCCTCATGTCGCAAGCCCTGCGCAAGCTCACCGGGGTGGTGTCCAAGTCGCGCACCTGCCTGATCTTCATCAACCAGATCCGCGAAAAAATCGGCGTGATGTTCGGCAATCCGGAAACCACCACCGGAGGCCGGGCGCTCAAGTTCTACGCTTCGGTGCGCGTCGACATCCGGCGCATCGCCGCCATCAAAGACGGCGACGCCGTGGTCGGAAACCGCACCAAAGTCAAAGTGGTCAAGAACAAGGTCGCCTCGCCCTTCCGCGAAGCCGAATTCGACATCATCTACGGCGAGGGCATTTCCAAGGAAGGCGACCTGCTGGACCTGGGAGTGGCGCAAAACCTGGTGGAGAAAAGCGGCTCCTGGTTCAGCTACAAAGGGGAACGCATCGGGCAGGGCCGCGAGAATGCCCGCCAGTTCCTCAAGGACAACCCGGATATCCGCCAGTCCCTCGACACCGAGTTGCGCAAACTCCTGGGGTTGGTCAAAACCGAGCCGGCGGCCGCCGCACCCGAAGCCCCGGCCCCCGCGGCGAAAACCGCGCCTCCCCGCAGGTAGCCTTTCGGCGGCCCAGCAGCCATGACCGAGCAGGACCGGCAACGCGCCATTCGGCTCAGACTGGCCCGCATGGGCCCGCCCCCTGCGGTAGCCGTCATTCCAACCGGTTTTGCGGCCCTCGACGCGGCTCTCGGCACCGGAGGATTCCCCCGTGGCCGGGTTGTGGAACTGTTCGGCGCCTCATCCACCGGCAAGACCACACTGGCCCTCCAGGTGATTGCCCACGCACAGAGCCATGGCCTGACGGCCGCCTGGATCGATGCCGAACACGCCTTCGATCCGCCATACGCCGCCACTCTCGGGGTATCCATCGACCGGCTGCCGGTGGCCAAGCCCGAATCGGCTGAGCAGGCCCTCGAGATCCTGCGCCAACTGGCGGCTTCGCAGGCCGTGGACTTGCTGGTGGTGGATTCGGCCGCGGCCCTCATCCCCAGGCTGGAGTTGGAAACTGGCCTGGGAGAGGGTGCACCAGGCTTGCAGAGCCGCGTCCTGGCATCGGGGCTGCGGCGCCTGGCGGGGATTGTCGCAAGAACCGGCGCCGTCGTCGTTTTTCTCAATCAACTGCGCTCCCGCCCCGAGGCCTCGCCAACGGAATCGGAGACCACCGCCGGCGGTCCGGCGCTCAAACTGTACGCCGCCGTCCGCATCTCGCTGGATGCCCGGGCCCCCGGCCGGGTGCGCTTCCGCGTGCTGAAAAACAAGGCCGCGGCAGCCTTCGGTGAGGGGGATTTACACTACCAGCTCGGCCAGGGCTTCGTGAAAAGCCCGTAAACCGGGCTCTCCAGCCGCCGCCAGGCAAAAAAACCGCGAAAAACCGGGCTTTTCTTGCGAAAGTCTCTTTACATCCCCCTGCCCTTCCCTTATGATTGATATCGATTACGGCGCACGTTCGCCAGAACGTTGCGGCACAAAAATGTTTCGATGAGAAGTTGACGGGAGAATCAAAGGAGATTTATGGCAACTACAAGAATGACCCAAACCCAGCTAGTCAAAGCGCTGGCGGGACACTGCGAAGTCAGCAACAAGACGGCGCGGGGGTTCCTGGATGGCCTGGCTGCCATGGCCATCGCTGAAGTGAAAAAGAACGGCGTGTTCGTGGTGCCCGGTCTCGGGCGCCTCGTCCGCCAGGATCGCAAGGCCCGCATGGGGCGCAACCCGGCCACCGGCGAAGCCATCAAGATTCCGGCCAAGAAGGTCGTGAAATTCCGCGTGGCCAAGGCCGCCAAGGACGCCATCGTTCCCCCCAAGAAGAAATAGTTTCGCGCGGACGCGGCTGTCCGCCGGAAAAATCAAAACCCCGCAAGGCCCTTCGGGACCTGCGGGGCTTTCTTTCTTGGATTGGATCTCTTGAAGCCGAGCTGGACCCAGCCCCACTTGCGGGCTGTTCTCGAAGCCAGTTTCCTACTTCTTCTCTTCTTCGTCGCCCTTCAAGGCAGTCTTGAAGTTGCGGATCCCTTCGCCCAGACCTTTCCCGAGTTCACCAACCTTCTTGCCGCCAAACAACAGCACGGCCAGCACGCAAAGTGCAGCTACCTCAGGTCCGCCCAGACCGAAAAAACCGGCGGCTTGGATGCCAGTGGGTTCCATACGGCCTCCTTCTCACTATCATTGTAGCGGATCGCATGCCCGTTTGGCTTACCGGAACCAGGCCCACACATGCGCGATGTCCCGCTGCATCCCGGCCGAATACGGCGCCAGCAAAACATTGACGGCGAACCACATGCTGCTGATCGACAACAGCACCTGTGTCACCCGGTTCTTCCCATAGAGGAACCGGATCGTGATGGCCAATAGAAACGGCATCACTGCGGTGAGTACCCGCGCGTAGGCGCTCAAATGGTGAAGAATGCTGCCGAGCATGACTGAAGTGTCGAGGGCGGGGCCGCTGCGGTCAAGCTATCGTCGGTTAAGCCGAATCTGTCACCGGTACCGATTGGCACAATGCGGGATAATGAACCAGGGGCCATGGACTTCGTCGAGGAACTGAAATCGCGCGTCGATATTGTCGGCGTCATCGGCGAAAAAGTCCGGCTCCGCAAGACCGGCGCCTACCGCTATTCCGGCCTCTGCCCGTTCCACCAGGAGAAGACTCCTTCTTTTTCGGTCCACGCCACCCGGCAGTTCTACTACTGCTTCGGCTGCCAGGCCAAGGGCGACGTGGTGCGGTTCGTCATGGAACTCGAAGGCCTGAGCTTTTACGAGGCGCTCAAGAGCCTGGCCGAGCGCAACGGCATTCCCATGCCCAAGCGCTCGCAGTATGCCGATGAGGATTCCCGCCAGCGCGAAGCCCTCTACCAGATGCACGAACTGGCGCAGGAGAATTTCCGCGCCGGCCTGGCCGGCGCTTCCGGCGAAATCGCGCGCGCCTATCTGGCCCGCCGCGGCGTGCGGCCCGAAACCACCGAGCAGTTCGGCCTCGGCTATTCCGATCGCAACGGGCGCGCTCTGCTTCGTCTGCTCGAGCAGCGTGGCTTCACCGCGGCGCAGATGGAACCCTCTGGGCTGGTGCGCCGGCGCGATGACGGCAGCTTCTACGATTATTTCCGCAACCGCCTCATGTTTCCCATCCATAGCGAATCGGGCAAAATTATCGGATTCGGAGGCCGCGCGCTGGCCGACGACGACATTCCCAAGTACCTGAATTCGCCGGAAACGCCGATATATAAAAAGAGTCACGTGTTGTACAACCTCCATCGCGCCAGGGAAGCCATCCGCAAGGAAGAGCGCGCGGTGCTGGTGGAAGGCTACATGGACGCCATCGGCGTCACCGCGGCGGGCTTCCGCCCGGTGGTGGCCAGTTGCGGGACCGCGCTCACCCAGGACCAGGTGCGGGCGCTCAAGCGTCATACCGAAAAGATTATCGTCAACTTCGACCCCGACGCGGCCGGCGCCAAAGCCGCGGAACGCTCCATCAGCCTGCTGCTGGATGAGGGCCTGCAGGTCCGCATTCTGCAACTGGACGCCGATCTGGACCCCGACGAGTACTGCAAGGAGCGCGGCGCGGCGGCTTACCAGCAACAGCTCGATCGAGCCAAGGGTTACTTCTATTGGCTGGCGGACCGGGCGCGCGCCAGGTTCGACACCAAGACCAGCGAAGGCGTCGTGGAGGTTCTCAAGTTTCTGCTGCCGGCGGTGCAGCGCATTCCCGACCGGCTGGAGCGCATGGCGATCGCCAACGATGTGGCTGGCTACATCGGGGTGGATCGCGGATTGGTGCTCGACAGCTTTCGCAAGACCGTCGCCGATCGCCGGGAAAACACCATCGAGCGGCCCAAGGAGCCCGTGCGCGTCGACGAAAAAGGGCTGCTGAGCGTGCTCCTTTCCGATGTGGAGGGCCGCGAACAGCTTCTCGCCGATCTGGAAAAGCTCGACATCCTGGACCGCCTGGCCACGCGCCGCATTTACCAGGCGGTGCTGGGCGTGCACTCCAGCGGCGCCGCGCTCACCTTCGACGCGGTGAGCAGCCGCCTGGAGCCGGAGGACCAAAGCGCGCTGGCGGATGCCATTCTCTCCGAAGAAATGGAGGGCCGGGCGATCACGCTGGGATATGGACGCCAGTGCCTGGAAAGCCTGCGCCGCCTCAGCGACGAGACCCGCAGTTCGGAATTGCAGGCGCGAGTCAAGCAAGCGGAGCGCGATGGCGATATCAAAGAAGCGTTCCGCGTCGCGCAGAAGGACGGCGTACAGAAGTATCGCGCCTACTTGAAGGCGCGCCTTGACCGGGCCGAACGCGGCGGCGACCCGGCGGAGGCCGAACGCCTCAGGCAGAAGCTACAGCAGGCCGACGTTCCGGGAGAGTAGTACCGTGAAGCGGACCTCTCTCAATTCGGCATCGCGCCGTGGTGTACAATAATTTCGATTATTCTCGCTGGGAGTTACGGGGCTTCGGTGGCGCTCGACGACAAAGGTGATGGTCTCCAACGGCTCGTGCAAATGGGCAAGGAGAAGGGCTACGTCCTCTATGACGAGGTGAGCGAAGTTCTGCCCGGAGACCTGTCCGCCGGCGCCGATCTCGACGATATCCTCGCCGGCCTCGACACCGCGGGCATCGAAATCCTCGAAGAGCCCAAGGATTTCGAAAGGAAACTCGACGAGGGCGAAGAGCTCATCGACCTGGAGCTGCCGGCCGGCCTGGGCGAAAAAGTCAACGACCCCGTCCGCATGTACCTGCGCGAGATGGGCACCGTTCCGCTGCTCACCCGCGAGGGCGAAGTCGAAATCGCGCGGCGCATCGAACATGGCCAGAACACCGCGCTCAAGTCTCTATCGCGCGCGCCGCTGGTGGTCCAGGAAATCATCTCGCTCGGCGACCAGATGGCGCGCGACGTCATCTCGGCGCGCGACGTGGTCCAGATCGCCGACCCCATTCTCACCGATGAACTGGTGGAGGAGAAGCGCCTGGAGTTCGCCCAATCCATCGAAGACATCTCGCGCCATTACAGGAAGATTTTGCAGTGCCGCCAGAAGCTGCAGGCCGTGCCGCGCGGCATGAAGCCCAAGCAGTACCGCCGGCAGCTCTGGGAGCTCGGCCGGCTGGTGATCCGGACCTCCCGGTTGGTGCGTTCGGTGAAGTTCCAGAGCCCGGTGATCCATCACCTGATCGAAGGGCTGCGCGCCGCGGTGGAGGATCTCAAGCCGCTCGAGCGCGAGGTGACGCGCATCCAGAAAAAGCTCGAGACCTGGTCCGGCCGCGCCGAGGGACTCAAGGAAGTGCGCAAAGAGCAGCGGGTTCACGGCCTGAAGCTCCAGCAACTGGAGGAGCAGTTTGGCGGCTCGGCCGCGGAATTGCGCCGCACCCTCGAGATCATCACCAAGGCTCACCAGGAAGCCGAGGCCGCCAAGAAGGAACTGATCGAGGCCAATTTGCGCCTGGTGGTCAGCATTGCCAAGCGCTACACCAACCGCGGCCTGCAGTTCCTCGACCTGATTCAGGAAGGCAACATCGGGCTGATGAAGGCCGTGGACAAATTCGAATACCGCCGCGGCTACAAGTTTTCCACCTACGCCACCTGGTGGGTGCGGCAGGCCATTACGCGCGCCATCGCCGACCAGGCCCGCACCATCCGCATTCCGGTCCACATGATCGAAACCATCAACAAGCTCATCCGCACCTCGCGGCAGATGGTGCAGGAACTCGGGCGCGAACCGACCAATGAGGAGCTGGCCAAGCGCTTGCAGTTGCCCGTGCCCAAAGTGCGCAAGGTGCTGCGCGTGGCCCAGGAGCCGATTTCACTGGAAACGCCGATCGGCGAAGAGGAAGAGTCGCATCTGGGCGATTTCATCGTCGATCACAACGGCATCTCGCCGTCCGATGCGGTCATCAATCTCAATCTGCGCGAACAGACTGCGCAGGTGCTCAAGACCCTGACGCCGCGCGAGGAAAAAATCATCAAGATGCGGTTTGGCCTGGAAGATGGGAGCGAGCACACGCTGGAAGAGGTGGGGCAGAATTTCGCCGTAACGCGCGAGCGCATCCGCCAAATCGAAGCTAAGGCGCTACGGAAGCTGCGGCATCCCAGCCGCAGCCACCGTCTGCGCGCCTTTCTGGAAAACGGGGCCCGGGGAGGCTAGCTTACCAGCGCGGTTCGCGCCGGCCACCGCCACCACCACCGCCGCCGGGACGCCGGCCGCCCCCGCCGGGACGGCCGCCCCCGCCACCGCCGCCGCCGAATCCGCGATCCGGTTTGGGCCGCGCTTCATTCACATTCAGCGCGCGTCCCCCCATCGTGAACCCGTTGAGCGCGGTAATCGCCTGGTCCGCTTCCGTTTCGTTGTCCATTTCGACGAAGGCAAACCCGCGCGAACGGCCGGTATCGCGATCCGTCATAATGTGCGCGCTGCTGACCTGGCCGTACTGCTCGAACAGGCCGCGCACCGCCTCTTCAGTTGCCTGAAAATCGAGGTTGCCCACGAAAATCTTCTTCATTCACTCCTCCTGCTGATTGACGCCGGGCTCATCGAAGAGGAAACAAAAGCGGGGAAATGCAGCCGTCGCTCAAGAAACTCTCTACCGGATTCGCGGAAGCTATCAAACGCGCTCCAAATATACCACGCCCGGACGGTTCGAGGAAAGTGGGGCGGGCCCTATTATTACAAGGCGCGGGCCCGACTAGAGTGGCGCGCCGGGCCGCTCCCAGCGCACCGTGCGCGTGGGGAAGGGAATCTCGATGCCTTCTTCGCGGAACCGGCGTGCCAGCCGCTTGCGCAATTCATTGCGCACGCTGAACTGGTCGGCGAATTCCGCCACCTGGAAATTCACCGTGAACAGCAGGGCCGATTCGCCGAAGCCCGGGTCGAATGCGACCGTTGGCGCCGGCTCCGCCAGCATCCCCGCGATTTCGCCCGCGCCTTGCCGCGCGGTTTCCAGCAGCACCCGCTCGATATGGTCGGGATCGCTCGCGTAACTCACCCCCACCTGCAGCGACGCCGACATCTGGCGTGCGGGCAGGTGGTAGTTCGTCACGATGGCCTGCCCCAGCTTGCTGTTGGGCACCAGGATCACGTTGTTGGCCAGCGCGCGCATGGTGGTGCTGCGCCATCCGATATCAGTCACGTAACCCTCTTCGCCCGTGTTCAGCTTGATGTAGTCGCCCAGCCGGATCTGCCCCGCCATTGCCACGTAGACTCCCGCGAAGAGGTTCGAAAGCGTGTCTTGCAGCGCCAGTGCGACCGCCAGTCCCCCCACGCCCAAGGCCGTCAGGAGGGGGGTCACCTCGACGTTGAGCGCGTCCTTGAGCAGCAGCACCAGCCCAAGCAGCAGCACCGCCACCTTCGCCAGGCTTTCGCTCAAAGTGGTCACCGGAAGCGCCCCCGGCACGCGGTCCCCGTAGTCGTGCACCAGGTCTCCCGCCACTCGCATAAACATGATCGTCAGGGAGATAATCCAGAGCGCCAGCAGCCCCCGGGCCGCCCATCCCGTGTACCGCGCCGGCAGGCCGGAGAGTTCGAGCGCGATGTGCACTCCCAGGATCACGCACCAGATCAGCATGGGACCGCGCAGCGCGTTGTTCAGAACCCTGCCGGCGCGGCTCTGGCGGCGCGCGGTCCAGGCGCGCAACGCCCGCAGCACGGCCGCGCGGATCAGCCACCCGACGGCAAACGTGACGGCGAAGATCACTACCGGCCACACCATTTCCATCGGGTTTCTTTCCAGCAGACGCCGCAGGTTTTGCATGCCGATTCCTTACCCAGATTCGCACAAATCAAATGGCCTGCACGCGCCAGCCGGCCTTTTCGTCAATAAATTGTGCGGCTACGTGTGTCCCTGGTCGGGTTGTTGATGGCCGGCTGCCTTCTGGCCGACGACCCTGCGGCCTGGGACCTGTACGAACAGGGACGCGCCGCCGAAAAGGCCGGCCATATGAGTCAGGCCTACCTGCTGTATTCCCAAGCCGCCGCCTTGGACCCCAAGAATAAGACCTATTGGCTGCGCAGCCAGGCAGTGCGTTCGCGCGCGGCCATGGAGGCCAAACCCCAGCCCGGCATTCCCCAGCCCGCCGACCTCGATAAGGAAATGACGGAGTTGACCGAAGCGCCTCACTTCGATGAGCCCTCGCCGCTGGTTCTGGCCGAAGCCAACCGTCCCTTGCCGCCCACCGAATTAGCCGCCACCGCCGGCCGCAAGAGCTTCGACCTGCTCGGCAACCGCCAGGAGCTGTTTGAAAAGATGGCCAAAGAGTGGGGCCTGGAGTGCGTCTTCGATTCGGATTTCGATAAGAAAAGCCCCATCCGCTTCCGCATGGACGACGTCGATTACCGTGACGCGCTGCACGGCCTGGAGGCCGCCACCGGCTCTTTCATCGTTCCCTTGAGCGACAAGCTCTTCATGGCGGTTCAGGACACGGTCCAGAAGCGCACCGCGGTAGAGCCCACCGTCACGGTGTTGGTGAGGGTTCCGGAAGCCGTCGTGCAGCAGGATTTCACCGAGACCATCCGCGACGTGCAGCAGTCCATGGGCATCGAGAAAATTTACTGGCAAACCTCCACCAACACCGTGGTGATGCGCGACCGCATTTCGAAAGTGCTGCCCGCGCAGGCGCTCTTCGAGGAGCTGGCGCGGCCCCGCGCGCAAGTCGCCATCGAGATGCAGTTTCTGGAAGTGAGCCGGAACGACATGGTCACCTACGGCATCGACTTCCCGCAGGTCTTTTCGTTCAACGCCCTGACCACCGCCTTCCACAACCTCGCGTCGCTCCCCACCAGCATCTCCGGGCTGCTCACTTTCGGCGCGGGCAAGAGCCTGATCGGCATCGGCATCACCAACGCCTCGTTGGTGGCTCAGATGTCGCAGTCCTCCGGCAATTTGCTCCTCGATAGTGTGATCCGCTCCGTGAGCGGCCAGAAGGCCACCTTTCACGTCGGCGAGCGGTATCCCATCGTCACCGCCGGGTATCAGACCACCACTACGGTTGCCGGCTCATACGCGCCGCCTCCCTCCTTCACTTTCGAAGATCTCGGATTGAACCTGACTCTGACGACGCTGGTGCATGACAGCCAGGAAGTCTCGCTCGATATCGACGCGGAGTTCAAAGTGCTGACCGGGCAATCGGTCAACGGCCTTCCGGTGATCTCAAACCGCACCATCAAGGAAGACGTCCGCCTGAAATTCGGAGAGTGGGCGGTAGTGGCCGGCCTGTTGGACAACCAGGAAGGTCACACCATCGCGGGTCTGGCCGGCCTTGCCCGCATACCGGGCTTGGGGCCGCTCACCAGCACGCATGAGCACGACAGTTCCGGCGACCAGGTGCTGGTGCTGCTCAAGCCCGTCCTGCTGACGTCGCCTCCCGGCGATGCCGGCTCACGCACGTTTCGCACCGGACCGGATCAACGCCCCCTCACCGTCTTCTAGGGTAGGCCCCTGTACCGCTTGCCCGCAGCCTGAATAGGCCGCCCCACATCGGACCTTGAGTCTACGGCTTCGGCGCTACCCAGTATCCCGGTCTCGTATCGCACCGGTAATTGTGCCCGATCACCTCCACCGAGATCTGGTGGAAGCCGCCTTCCGCCTGGTTGTTCGGCGTGTAGCTGATGGTGTACTCGCTGTGCAACTGGTCGCTGATTTCCTGGATGGACGCTTCCAGGCCCTTCTGCGAATAGAAACTGAATTCGTTGCCGCCCGTCCCGCGCGTGAATAATACCGCCGGGCTGGTCTTGAAGATGTTCTTCACGTCTTTGAAGATCTCCACCATCAGCGGTATGAACTCCGCGCTTGAGCCGTTGGTGCCGTACATCTGCTGCACGGTCGTCGGCGTGGACGGCACCCCGCCGGGCAGCGGGTGGCTGGCCGGTGGACTATTATCCGGCCGCGGATCGGGGGTCGGCGTGGTCAGCGTGCCCAGCAGGTGCGACATGTCCACCCAGTACGCCGTGATGTTGGCCAGTTGCAGTTCGATCAGCGTCTCCCGGCCACGCGCCTCGCTGCCGTAATCGCGGCTTTCGCCAATCACCAGCAGGATGCGCCGCCGGTCTTTGTTCCGCGTCTTCAACATGTGGACGCTTTCCTCCACCGCATCCACCAGCCGGCTCGACGTGCTGCCCGCGTAAATCGTTTTAATCGCTTTGGTGATCTTGTCCGCATCCGGCGTGAAATCCTGCAGCGTGCGGATCCGCGAATCGAAAGCCAACACCGCCGCCTCGCCCTGGTCCCCCAGCATGATCGGCTTTAGCATGGTGCCGATCTTGTTGACTTCCGGCAGAATCTTGTCCGCGCGCGCATTCGCCTGGATCGCCACCACCAGCGAGATCGGCGTGAACGTCACATCCACCTGGTGGATGTTCTGCTCCTTGCCGTTGTCGAAGATCCGGAATTGGTCCGGCATCAGTCCGTGGACGTAGTTGTTGTTACGGTCGTAAACCGTCACCGGCGCCAAAACGTTTTCAACCGTGGTAACGATTTTGGGTAGCGTCGTCTGTTCCTGCTGCGCCACCAGTATTCCGCACAAGGATACACACAAGAGAAGTCGCTTCACATTACACCCTCGGCGCAGTCACGTGTTCGGTCTGCCCGCTGAGCAGTTCCAGCACGTGTGGCACCAATTCCACAATAGCATTTAAAGACTCCACCGCACCCTTCGGCGATCCCGGAAGGTTGACAATTAGTACCTTTCCGCGCGTCCCCGCCACCGACCGCGACAGCGCCGCGAGCGGTGTCGCCTGCGAGCCCCTCGCGCGCATCAGCTCCCCAAATCCAGGGATTTCGCGATCCAGAACGGCCCGCGTCGCTTCCGGCGTCACGTCCCGCATCGCCACCCCGGTCCCTCCGGTCGTGAAGATCGCCGAGACCTGGCCGCCATCCGCTAAGGTCGCCAGCCGCTGGCTGATCTCCCCGGCTTCATCCGGAATCGCTTCCATCGCTGAGACGTTCCAGCCCAACTGTTCCAGCCGTTCACGCACCGCCGGCCCGGACCCGTCCGCCCGCGTTCCCGCGCTCACCGAATCGCTGATCGTCAAAACCGCTGCGTTGGTCATGCCTTCCTTTTGAAATCCCCGCTCTTCCCGCCGGTCTTCTCCAGCAGGTAAAGGTCTTGAATCTCGGTTCCTTTATCGAGCGCCTTCACCATATCGTAGACCGTCAGCGCCGCCACCGCCGCGGCCGTCAACGCTTCCATCTCCGCGCCCGTCTGCCCCGTGGTCGCCACGCTGGCCGTAATCCGCACGCCCTTCTTCTCCACCGTCACCGCCACATCCGCGTGCGTCAGCATCAGTGGATGGCACAGTGGAATCAGTTCGGAGGCGCGCTTGGCGGCCATGATCCCGGCGATGCGCGCGATCTCCAGCGGATTCCCCTTGGGATTCTGCGGCAACTTCGCCAACACCATCGGCCGAATCTTCACGAACGCGTGGGCGCGCGCGCTGCGGCGCGTCTCCGCTTTGCCCGAGACATCCACCATGCGCGGACTGCCCGCGGCATCATAATGAGAAAGTTTTTTCATTTCATCAGCACCCGGATCAATTCGCCGCTCGCATACTCGGGGCGGCCGGCGTCGGCCACCAGGTACGCGTTGGCGCGTGTCAGAGCCGGCACATCGCCGGAGCCATGCCACCTCACCGGCGTCACCTCGCTTCCATCCGCGCTCAATCGCGCCGGCAGAAAACGAGTCAACCCCGCGCGATGACGAAAGTCCCGCGTCAGCCGCGCCAACGGCATGTGCAACGCGATCTCTTGCTGCCCCGCCAGCAACTCCAGCGCCGCTCGCGCAAACACTTCAAACGTCACCATGGTTGACGACGGATTGCCCGGCAGCCCGAAGAAGAAGGTCTGCCCCGCGCGCCCGAATACCAGCGGTTGCCCCGGCTGGATCAACACCCGGTCGAAGAAAAACTCCGCGCCCAACCCCGCCAGCACTTCTTCCACCACGTCGTACTTCCCCGCCGAAACGCCGCCCGAAAGCAGCAGCAGATCGGCCTCGAGGCCACGTCCGATGATTTCCCGCGTGTGCCCCACCGTGTCGCGCGCCACCGGCAACACCTGCGGAACGCCGCCCGCGCGCTCGACCTGCGCCGCGAGCGACCGCGCGTTCGAATTGCGTATCTGAAATTCCTCCGGCGTCTCGTCCACTTCCACAATCTCATCGCCCGTGGCGATGATCGCCACCCGCGGCCGCGCATAGACCAACACCCGCGGCCGGCCGAAAGCCGCCAGCATCGCCACGTCGCTGTAGTCCAGGCGCTTGCCTCGCTCGAGCACCACCTCGTGCGCCGCCGCTTCGCATCCCTGCGGGTTAATGAACTGGTTTGCCTCCGCCGATCGTTCGATCTGCACGCAGCCGTCCACGCGCCGCGTGTGCTCCACCATCACCACCGCGTCCGCGCCCGCCGGAATCGGCGCGCCCGTCATGATCTCGACCGCCTGCCCCGCCCCCACCGTGCCCGTGAAACGCTCGCCCGCGCGCGCTTCGCCGATGATCCGCAGTTCGCCGGGCAAATCCGCCGCGCGCACCGCATAGCCATCGCGCACCGAGCGCGCCACCGCGGGCGAATCGCGGTCGGCCGCCACTGCCTCGGCCAGCACCCGTCCCGCCGCCCGGTCCAATCCGGCTTCTTCCGTCGCCGGAGTCTTCCGCGCGCCGCGCACTTCCGCCAGCACCCTTCCGCGCGCTTCCGCAAATGTCAGCGGGGCCACGAATCCATTATGACGGGTTGTTACACTGTGCTCGTGCCATACCGCCTTTCGCTCGTCGAAATGGCTTCCCGCGTTCGCACCCGCTCTCTCTCGCCGGTAGAGCTGGTGGAAGCCCATCTGCGCCGGATCGAAAGCCGCAATCCGTCGCTCAACGCGTTCGCCATGGTCTTGGCCGAAAGCGCTCTCGCCGAAGCCCGCGCCTGCGAAAGCGCCGCCGCGCGCGGCGAGCCCCTGGGCCTGCTGCACGGCGTGCCCGTCACCGTCAAAGACAGCTTCGACATTGCCGGCCTGCCCACCCGGGTCGGCAGCCGCCTGCGCGTCGGCCATCGCGCCTCCGCCGATGCCGCTGCCGTCGCGCTCCTGCGCCGCCACGGCGCCATCCTCCTCGGTAAGACCAACACACCCGAGTTGCTCGCCAGCTACGAAACCGACAACTTCGTCACCGGCCGCACCAACCATCCCTCCGACCCCGCGCGCACTCCCGGCGGTTCCTCCGGCGGGGAAGCCGCCGCCATCGCGGCCTTCTGCTCGCCCGGCGGTATCGGCAGCGATGGGGGCGGCTCCATTCGCATGCCCGCGCATTTTTGCGGCATCGCGGGCCTCAAGCCCACTCCGGGCCGCATCCCCACCACCGGCCACTTCCCTTCACTCGGCTATCCCCTCGGCCTCAATACCGTCGCCGGACCCATGGCGCGGAACCCCGCCGACCTCCGCCTGCTCTTCCGCGCGCTCGCCGCCTTCGATTCCGCCGACCCATTTTCCACTCCCGTCCCTCTGCGCGACCTCCCCGCCGCCAATCTCCCCATCGGGCTCTGGGAGCAGTTTTACAGCGTCCCTATCGATCCGGAAATCCGCGCCGCCGTTCGCCGCGCCGCCGCGCTGCTGGAATCTCTCGGCCACTCCATCGAGCCCTTCGAACCCCGCGGCCTCGAGCGCGCCCCCAACGTCTGGGCCTTCCTCTTCAATCAGTGGCCCGCGCCCGCCGTCCGCAAGCTGATCGAAGGCCGTGAGTCCGAAACCCACTGGACCGCTACCGAAACCCTCTATCGCAAGGAAGTGACCGCCGAACAAGTGCTCGCAAATCTGGCCGCGCGCGACCACATGCGCGCCTCTCTGCTGCGCCAGATGGAGCGCGTCCCCGTCATCGTCATGCCGGCGTGCGGCATTGCCGCCTTCCGCCACCGCGAGCGCAAATGGGAAATCGACGGCCGCGAGATCGGCCTCTTCCAGGCGCTGATGCCCGCCGTCCTCGCCAATGTGCTCGGTCTCCCCAGCATCGCCGTCCCCATGGCGGTCTCGCGCGAAGGCCTGCCCATCGGCGTCCAACTCCTCGGCCGCCCTTATGAAGACGAGCTGCTCCTCGACATCGCCGCGCGGCTCGACGACGCCCGGCAACTGCTACCATTGTGATTTCCCATGGAACTGAAACTGGTACCGCTGGAAATTCCCGAAAACGGCAACCTGATTCTGGGCCAGTCGCATTTCATCAAGACCGTCGAGGATATTTACGAGGCCATCGTAAACACCGTCCCGCAGATGAAATTCGCCGTCGCCTTCAATGAAGCCTCCGGCCCTTGCCTCACCCGCGTGGACGGCAATGACGACGCCCTCAAAGCGCTGGCTGCGAAGAACGCCTCCGCCATCGCCGCCGGCCACACCTTCGTGGTCGTGATGCGCGAGGGCTACCCCATCAACATCCTGGCCTCCATCAAGAACGTCCCCGAAGTCTGCTCGATTTTTTGCGCCACCTCGAACCCGGTCGAAGCCGTCATCGCCGAAAGCGATCAGGGTCGCGGTGTGTTGGGAGTCATCGACGGCTTCCCGCCCAAGGGTGTGGAAACGCCGGAGGACGCCGAAAAGCGCCGCGCCTTCCTGCGCATGATCGGCTACAAGCGCTGATGTGGCGCACGCACTCATGCGTGCCGTGTCGAGACTCATCTCGACACTTCTCGTGGGGCCGGCGGCGCTCGCCTGCCTGGGCCGCCACGTGCCCACCTAGTTTCTCGCTAAGTCGATTCCCAGCTTCTTCAGCTCTTCCGAGTAGTACCGCCGGTGCAGCAGGTCCCACTCTTCGCTGCCTTCGGGAATCTCGCGCTTCTGAGAGCGGATCTTGGCGCGCGCCGCCTGGTCCACCTTGTCCTCCGCCTGCAGCAGCTCCGTCATCACCCGCACGATCTCAAGGCGAACATTGTTGGTGTTTTTGTCCTTCAACCGAAGCTCGCGGCTCTTGCGCAGCATCTCCACCACCTTGTGAGAGATGTCCGTCACCTTGTCGCGCGACAGCTTCATGGCGTCGTGCGTGTCTCGCCCCGAAGCGCGGATCACTTTGCGCTGCGAAATCAGCGTGTTTTTGATCCGCCGGAACATCTCCTGGTAGCTGACCCCTTCTCGCCGCATGTACTCGCTGTACTGGCTCAGCAAGTCGCGCACTTCGTCGTTCAGACGGTCTTCCACAGCCAGTTCCTCGCTGATCACCGTGGCGATCTTTTCCGCCACGCTGTCCGGCGCCGGAGTCTCAATCACGCCCGGCGACAACTTCTTGACGAGTTGTTTGGAGATGTATGTGACGAATTCTCTGGCAAGCAGCATTCTGTAAGGGCGAAAGCGTAGTTTATCACGTTATCGGATATCATCTGAGCTGGTGGCTGCTCAGTCGTACACGAAGTGCAGAACTTTCTTGAGGTCTTCCCACGCTTCGCGCTTCGCGTCCTGGTTGTACGGCCGCAGCAGATAGGAAGGATGGTAGGTCACCATCACCGGAATATCGCGCCACTGGAACCACTTGCCCCGCAGCTTCGTAACGCCTTCCTTGTGGCCCGTCACCGCCCGCGCCGCCGTGCCCCCCAGCGCGCAAATCGCCTTCGGCCGTATCGTCATCAGTTGGCGGCATAGAAACTGCCCGCAGATCTCCATCTCGTCCGGTTCCGGAGTGCGGTTGCCGGGCGGCCGGCACTTCACCATGTTGCAGATGTAAACATCTTCGCGGGTCAGCGCAATCCCCTCTTTTTTGGCCGTGCCCTCGATCATCTGCGTCAGCAGTTGCCCCGCCCGCCCCACAAACGGAATCCCTTGCGCGTCTTCGTCCGCGCCCGGTCCTTCCCCCACAAACACCAGCGGCGCGCGTTCGCTGCCCACTCCGAAGACGATCTTGTGGCGCCCTTCGTGCAGCCGGCACCGCTGGCAGTCCCCGATGTCGTTCTGGATCGCGATCAGCGTATCGCCCGCCGGCGCCATGTCCGAGCCGCGAGCGTTAGCGAGCGTTCCCCCCCCCGCTCCCTCACGGTCGCGGCTCTGATCCGAGCCGCGAGCGTCAGCGAGCGGTTCCCCGGCGGGCGCATTCTGCCTGTACAAAGTTTGGATTCCCAGGTCCCGGTAGAATTCCAGGTACTGTCGCAGCAGCTCAGCGTTCATTGGCGGCATGGAGCGCCAGCCGGAGTTTCAACACCTGGTCGAAAATCCGGTCGGCGATTTCCCGTTTGGAAGCGCGCTCGAGCGGGATCGTCTCGCCCGTGCGCAGCACTAGGATCACTTCATTCTGGTCGGACTCGAACCCCACATCGGCCCCGCCCACCAGGTTCCCCACCACCATGTCGCAGTTTTTCGATTCCAGCTTCCTCCGCGCTTCCTGCACCAGGTTCTGGGTCTCCGCCGCGAACCCGATCAGCAGCCGGTCGTCCTTCTTGCGCCCCAGTTCCGCCAGAATATCCGGCGTCGGATCCAGTTCCAGCGAAATCCGCGCCGCCGTTTTCTTCACCTTCTGCTCCGGCACTTTGCTCAGGTGAAAATCCGCCACCGCCGCCGATTTGATCACGATATGTGCCGGCCCCAGGTGCTCCATCACCTTGGCCCGCATCTCCACCGCCGTCCGCACCGGAATCACTTCCACGCCTCGCGGAGGCGCCAGGTGTACCGGCCCCGAAATCAGAACCACCTTCGCGCCGCGCGCCACTGCCGCTTCCGCCAGCGCGTAGCCCATCTTCCCGCTTGACCGGTTCGTCAGGTAGCGCACCGGGTCCAGCGGCTCTTGCGTCGGGCCCGCCGTAATCAGCACCGTCTCGCCTTCCAGATCGTGCCGCTTGCGCGCTTCACTCTCGATCGCCGCGATAATCTCTTCCGGCTCCGCCAGCCGCCCCGGCCCCGTCATCCCGCACGCCAGGTAACCGCTGCCCGGTTCCGCTATCCGGTAGCCGCGCCTGCGCAGCGTCTCCAGGTTGGCTTGCATCGCCGCGTGTTGCCACATGTTGACGTTCATCGCCGGGGCCACCACTACCGGCCCGGTAAACGCCAGGCACAGCGTGGTCAGAAAATCGTCCGCCAGCCCGTGCGCCATTTTCGCGATCAGGTCCGCCGTGGCCGGCGCGATCGCCAGCAGCTCGTGCTCCTGTGCTACCGAAATGTGTTCGATGGCGCTCTCGATGGCGAAGAGGTTGGTCAGCACCTTGCGCCCCGTCAGGGCGGCAAACGTGAGGGGCCGTACGAATTCCTCGGCCGCCGCGGTCATCACCGCCTGCACCTCGTGCCCCTGCTGCATCAACATTCGCGCCAGTTCCGCGGATTTGTAAGCCGCGATCCCGCCTCCGACGCCGAGAATGATCTTCATGCTGAATTCCCCTGGGTGGCCCAAAGGCGCGACCCCCGGGTCCGCGCGGGTCCCTCCACCCGCCTGCTTGTTATTCCACCGGCTCTACCGGCATCGGTTCCGGCGCCTGTCCCGTCAGGCTGTATTTCACCAGGCCGCGCCGTACTTCCTCCATGGCGATCACCGTGGGCTTCTTGGAGGATGTGGGCAGCACCGGCCGCGCTCCGCCCTGCAATTGCCGGGCGCGCTTCGCCGATACGATGATAAACCGATACGTGCTCTGCTCCGGATCGTCCGGAAGCGTGCAGTGCGCGTTGTTGCGTGGAGCCTTGTCAGCCATGTGCTCGATACCTCTTCAAACTTGAAATGTCTCTAGAATGGGCCGGATCTGATCTTCGATCCTGGATCGCCGTACCCGCTCGCCGCGCACAATCGCGCTCAAAACGGCGTCGGACTCCGCCAGGTCCCGGTTGATCAAAACATAATCGTAATCGTTATACTTGCGGATTTCTCCGGCCGCTTCCCTGAGCCGCCGCTCAATCACTTCGTCCGGATCCTCGCCGCGCGCGCGTAGCCTTTCCTCTAAGATTTGCCGCGAGGGCGGAAGGATAAAAACGGTTACGGCGTCGGAAATCCGGCTCTTCAATTGTCTCGCACCTTGCACGTCGATGTCGAGTACCAGGTCCTTGCCCGTCGCCTGCGCCTGCTCCAGAATCCCCCGATGCGTCCCGTAATAGTTCCCAAACACCTGAGCCCATTCCAGAAACTCGTCTCCCGCGATCATTCTCTCGAAATCCTCGCGGCGCACAAACCGGTAGCTCTCGCCGTCCACCTCGTGCCCGCGCACGGCGCGCGTGGTGTACGAAACCGAAAACAGCAACCCCGGAACCCCCGCCAGCAACCGGGAAACCAGGGTGGATTTCCCCGATCCCGACGGCGCCGAAATAATAAAGACCGTTGTCATAGATTCTTTGTCGGCACTTCTGACTCCTGACTTCTGACTCCTGCCTTCCAAATCCCGAAGGGATTTCAAGGGCGGAAGCCCTTGTTTCTATTCCAAGTTCAACGACTGCTCCCGAATCTTATCGATCTCCGACTTCGCCTCCAGCGCCAGATCCGTCATCGTCAGCCCCAAATCGCCGAGCCCGCCGGTCTTCGATAGCACCGTATTGGCTTCCCGATTCATCTCCTGCAACAGGAAATCGAGCCGCTTCCCCACTTCGCCGCCGCCCTCGAGCATCGCCTCCAGTTGCCCGGCATGCGTCCCCAGCCGCATCAATTCCTCGGCGATGTCGCTGCGATCCGCCAGCACCGCCGCCTCCTGCGCCAGCCGCTGCGGCTCAATGGCCGCGCCATGCAGCAAATCGGCCAGCTTTTCCCGCAACCGCTTTTGAAACGCCGCCACTGCCCCGCCGCGAATCTCGTCCATGCGGCTCACCAGGCCCCGGATGGTTTGGCATCGCTGCCGCATCTCCGCCCCCGTCAACGCTCCTTCGCGCTCGCGGCAGACATTCAGCGCCGCCACCGCTTCCGCCGTGGCCTCCAGAACCGCCTTGACTACTTCTTCCCCAACTTCCTCGGCCTCTCCCCCCGCGCCCAACATGCCCGGGATGCCCATCGCCGCATTCAAATCGGGCCTCTGCCCGTCGATCTCGTGAACCTTCGCCGCTTCGCGAAAGGCCGTCATATAAAGATCCAGCAGCGGCCGGTTCCAACCCGCCGCCTCCCCGGCCCTGCGCGTCAGCAAGACGTAGATCTGGACGTGGCCGCGCACCACCCCGCTCTTGATCGCGCCCCGCACGTCGTTCTCGATCGCATCCAGTTCCGCCGGCATGTGAAAGTGCAGATCCAGGCCGCGATGGTTCACGCTCTTCAAGCTCACCACAATCTCGCCTTCCGCCAAGGTTTTGCGGACGCGGGCAAAACCCGTCATGCTGCGCAGACTCACAAGTCCACCACCGTTCCGGCATCCTCGAACTGCAGCTCGTGGAGCCTCTGATAGATCCCTCCCTGGTTGATCAGCTCTTCGTGAGTGCCCGTCTCCGAAATACGCCCCTTCTCCAGCACGACAATCTTGTTCGCCCGGCGGATCGTCGACAGCCGGTGCGCGATCACAATCACCGTCCGGTGTTCCATCAGGTTCGCCAGCGCTTTCTGCACCAGCATCTCCGATTCCGTATCCAGGTGAGACGTCGCCTCGTCCAAAATCAGGATCGGAGCGTTCTTCAGCAGCGCCCGCGCGATCGCGATCCGCTGCCGCTGCCCGCCGCTCAGCTTGGCGCCCCGGTCGCCGATCACCGAGTCGTACCCCTCCGGCAGCCGCATGATGAACTCGTGCGCCAAAGCCGTTTCCGCCGCCCGTTGGATCTCCGCCGCGGATGTCTCCGGCCGCCCATACGCAATGTTCCGCGCCGCCGTGTCGTTGAACAGGAAGGTATCCTGCGCCACAATTCCGATCATCTTCCGCAGCGATGCCAACTCCACATCGCGCACGTCCTGGCCGTCGATCTTCACCGCGCCGCCGGTCACATCGTAGAACCGCGGCAGCAGGTTCGCCACGGTCGTCTTGCCTCCGCCGCTCGCGCCCACCAGCGCCACCACTTCCCCAGCCCTCACTTCCAAATCCAGCCCGCTAATCCGGAACCCGTTGGGCACAGCCGGATAATGGAAAGAGACGTTCTCAAACCGCACGCCGTTCGCGAAGCCCGCCAGCCGCGCTGCTCCCGGCTTCTCCACCACATCTTCCGCGCGATCCAGATACTCGAAGATCTTGACCGACGCTCCCCTGGCCTGCTGGAAAATATTGTGGATTCCCACCAGGCGCTTCACCGGCTCCAAGAGCACAATCAGCGCAATGATGAATGTGGAAAAATCGCCCGCCGTCAGCGCGCCTCCCTTCACCTGCACCTTCGCGTAGTAGAGCAATCCCACGATGGTCGCCGCCGCCAGCATGTCGATCATGGGGGCCGAAAGCCCCTGTTGCAACACGTACCGCACGTTGGTCTTGAGCAGCCGCCGCGCCGCCGCGCGGAAGCGGCCCGATTCGTATCCCTCCGCCCCAAACGCTTTCACCACCATGTGGCCGCTCAGCGTCTCTTGCAGAATCTGGTTCAACTCCGCCTGCCGCTCTTGTGTGTTCCGGCTGGTACGCCGGATGCGCCGCCCGATGCGCGTGGTCGGCAGCATCACCGCCGGCAGCACCACCAGGCTGATCAGCGTCAGTTGCGGATCGATGCTCACCAGCACGAAGATCGCCGCCAGCGCCGCGAACGATTGCCGCAATAAATCCGCCAGAATCTGCGACGTAGCCACCTGCACCTTATCCACGTCGTTCATGATCGACGACATCAACTGCCCGGTCGAATGGGCCTCAAAAAACTCCGCGCCTTGCTTCAGCACCTTGTCAAACACCGCGTTGCGCAGGTCGGTGACCGACGAGTATCCGGCAGAGCTCACCAGGTAGTTGCCGATGTAATCGCAGACACCTTTGATAAAGAAGACCGCCACGATCGCCACCGCCACGATCGCCAGAATGCCGCGGTGCTCCAGCGGGATGATCCGGGCCAAATCGATCTGCAAGCCGAAGATCGGCCTCGGCAGCAGCGGAATCGGACCGGCCTTAGACTGCGTCACCAGCACCCGGTCGAAAACCTGTTTGATCAGCAGCAGCATGGCGGCGTTCGCCGCGCCCGCTATGGCCATCAGGATCACCGAGGCCGACAAACGCGCCCAGTAGCGGCGCCCGTAGGAGAGCAGACGCGTGACTTGCTTCATGCGCGCACTCCCAGCCGCCCCAGCGCTTCCAGAACCTGCGCCGGCTCCACGCCCGACACGCCCCCCGGCGCCGTCACCACTTCCGCGGCCGTGCGCCACGGCCCCCAGACGGCCGCGTCCGACGTCCCGAAGATCTCGACCACCGGCACGCCAAACGCCGCCGCCATGTGCGCCGGTCCGGAATCGTTGCCGATGAATAAAGACGCGCCGCTGAGCAGCTTCTTGATCTCCGCCAGGGACGCCCCGTGCACCCTTCGATACTCCCGAAACGCCTCCAGGTTGTCGCTCGCAGCCCCAATAAACACCGGCTCGAGGCCGGACCGCCGCAGATATTCCGCCACCGCCAGGAATCCATCCGCCCGCCAGGTTTTCTCCGGCGTCGCCGCCACCGCATGGATCACCGCAAACTGCTGGGGCGGCCCCATTCGCGGCCCTTCCACCACCAGCTTCGCCCTCGGGATCTCCACCCGCTCCGCTCCCAGCCAAAACATCGCGCTGGCCAAATGTTCCGCCGTATGGACCGTCCGCTCCACGCCCAGGATCTCCTGCGCCCTCGGAATCCGCGCGTTGTACACCCATTGATTCCGGAAGTGTCCGAATCCCGCCCGGAACTTCGCGCCCGAAAGCGCCGTCATTCGCGCGCTGCGCGTTCCGCCGTGCAGGTTCAGGCACAGCCCGGGCCGCCATCCGCGCACCGCTCCCCACTCCGCGGCCAGCATCTCATCCACGTCGGGGTTGCCTTCGAAGATCGCGCGGAACCGGTCCTCCACCGCCACCGCCACGCGCAGGTCGGGCCTGGCCCTTTTGAGAATGTCGAGCGCGGGTGTCGTGAGCACGCAGTCGCCCAGCGACCGGAGCCGGATAATCGCCACCCGGCCGCCCCGCGGCAAACATTCCAGGATACTTCCCACGATGCCCTATTCTTCGATCTTGGCCTCGTCGACCAGCATCACCGGAATGTCGTCGCGAACCGGGTAGACACGGTGGCACTCGACGCATTTCAAGCCACTCTGGTCGCTCTTGAGTTCTACCACAGCCTTGCAGACGGGGCACACGAGAATTTCCAGCAAATCTTTGCTGATAGCCATAGTGAATGATCCAGTTTAACAGCATTGGCGGGGCAGACTCCCTGGTCGCCCTTCACTGCCCGCCGCGCCGGCTAACCCGCCGCCCCGCACGCCCCGCGCTATTCTATTGGCTTGACGCCCCAACCGAATGCCCCCCAGGCAAAACAGCCGCCGCGCGTCTCCGTGGTGGTCGTCTCGCGCAACCGCGCCGCGCTCTTGCGTCGCTGCCTGGACTCCCTCGAACAATCCGGCGCCCGCCCCACCCTGCAGGTGATCGTCGTCGATAACGGTTCTTCCGATGGCAGCGCCCAGCTCGATACCGCTTTCCCCGCCGTTCAATTCGTCCCGCTGCCCAAGAACTTCGGCCTCACCAAAGCTCTCAATATCGGCTGGCGCGCCGCCGACGCCGCCTTCGTCTTCTTCCTCCACGACGACACTGAAGTCGAGCCCCCCACCGTCGCCCGCCTCGCCGATGTGCTCGACGCCAATCCCGAGACCGCCGCCGTTTGCCCTCTGCTGGTCGATGCCGAAGGCCGGCCCGCCCCCCAGCTCGGCCACTTCCCGCCCGATGGCAACTGGCGCCCCGCCGAACCAGCCGGCGACGACCCGTTTCCCGTCGAATATCCCCGCGGCGCCGCCCTCATGATGCGCGTCAGCCTCATCCGCGCCGTCCGCCAGATCGACGAGCGTTACGGCCAATTCGGCAGCGACGCCGACCTCGCCGCCCAGATCCACAAGGCATCCAAGAAGCTTCTCCTCGTCCCCGCCGCCAGCGCCCGCCACGCCGGCTCCCAGGGCTACTCGTCCGCCGAGCGCGCCGATTTCCTCCTCGGCCGCGCCCTGTTCCTCGAAAAATATCGCGGCTTTGGCGCCGGCCTCCAGGCCCGTCTCGGCTCCGTCCTGGGCCCCCTTGTTTCCTTCCGCTTGGGTGTCCTTCGTTACACCGTCGCCGGCCAGAAGATCGATGGCACTCAACCATAGCCAGCGCGTCGCAGTTTACCTTCGATATCTAGCGTTTCATCCCCCCTCCCCGATAACATTAACGTCATGGAAACCATGCTCTGGCTATTTCTGCCCGGCTTCGTCGCCATTGCGTCCGCACTCCTGGCCTGGTTCATCATGCAATCCCGCATGGAAGTCGCCCTGGCCCAACAGCGCGAACAGTTGGCCGAAACCCGCGGAGCCCTTTCCGCCGAAAAAACCGCCGTCCGCGACTCCGTCGAAATCGCCGTGCGCGCCGCCGAAGAACGCGCTCATCGCCAGGCGCTCGAAGGATTTTTGGGGGAATTAAGGGTCGAGCAGCGACACTACACCCGCGAAAACAAGCTCCTATTGCACAACCGCAAGTGTCTCGTCCTCCAGGAGCGCATGTGCTTCCGCAACCTTCCCCTCTCCGATTGGATCGAGCATGAGATTCCTCTCGAAGATGGCGCCGACCTCGACCGCCTGGTCCAGGACATGACCGTTTTCGACAAGGCCGTCGTCAGCATCGCCGACCGCCCGCGCTCTCTCAAAGCTCTGGCATAAGCTGTGGGAGCTGTGGGCCAGGCGCTTTCGCCTGCCACCGGTTGATTGTATGATGAGAAACTGGACCTCGGGGAGAAAACTGTTTTGCGCAACGAACGACTTTACATCTGCGTGTTTTGTTTGGCTTTGACTGCCGGATCGGGGGCCGCGCTCTCGAGCGCCAAAGGCGACCCCGAGAAGGGCAAGGCGGTTTTCGAGCAGTGCGCCATCTGCCACAATCCGGATAGCGACGAAAAGAAAATGGGCCCCGGCCTGAAAGGGCTCTTCAAGAAGGACAAACTCTCCAACGGCAAAAAGCCCACCGAAGCCAACGTCCGCGCCCGCATCGATGAAGGCGGCAGCGGTATGCCCGCCTACAAAGACATGCTCAGCGACCAGGAAAAAGACGACCTCATCGCCTATCTGAAGACCCTGTAACTTGTGCATTACGGCAACTCAGATTCTTCGATCGCGCGGCATGGATCTCGTCGTCCCCCCGTGGCGCACCGGCCGAGTGCGTGCGCCACATCATCACCACCGAAGGTGCGTGAGGAATGCGGGTCAGGCCATCACTTGGGCGGCGCCGCCCTCTTAGGCGCTTGTGTGAGCAATTCGATCGGGATGCTGTCGGAAGGCGCACGCACCGGCGCCGCACCGGTGGCCGGCTGCGCCAGTGTCGCGTCCGTGCTGGCCGGCAGGAACGGATTGCGGAAACGGATCTCCGGCGCCGGCTGCCCGCCTGGGATGGGGCCAACGATCTCCGGCGTGATGATGACCAGCAACTCCGTATGGCTGCGCGTGACCGACTTGCTCTGAAACAACTTCCCCAGCAGCGGGATGTCGCCGATGCCAGGCACTTTGGAGAAGCTCTCCCGGGTCTGGTTGTCCAGCAGCCCGGCGATCACGAAGCTCTGGCCGCTGGAAAGTTCCACCTCGGTCTGTACGCGCCGCGTGGATGTCCCTGGCACGGTGGTGCCCGCGACCGTGACCGAGTTGGTGTAATCCAAAGCGCTCACTTCGGGCGAAACCTGCAAGCGGATGGTGCCGCGCGGCGTGATCGCCGGCAGAAAGCCGAGGCGGATCCCATACTCTTTGAAGGCGATGGTGATGGAGTTCGCCCCACTCCCGGGCTGCACCATGGGATAGGGAAACTCGCCGCCCGCCACAAAGCTCGCCGGCGTGCCGTTGATCACCAGAAGATTCGGTTCGGCCAGCATTTCCAGCAGGCTCTTGCTCTCCAGTGCCTCTATGGCGGCCACCAGGTTGAGATCCTTCCGGAACAGCAGAATATTGATGGCCTGGCTCAGCGAAAAAGTCTTGGCGCCGTCCTGGCTGATGGGCGGACCGGTTCCGAGGGCGGTGGATTGGTTGAACGCGCCGCTGGCCAGGCTCGTACCCAGGTCCATGCTGGCGGAGCGGTCCACGTTGGCGAACCGCACCTTCAAAAGGATCTGCGGCTCGACGGGTGGAATCTCGACGCGCAGCAGGTTGATCGCCTTGCCCAGCGTGGAGACCATCGCCATGATGCGGTCGGCGGAGATCACGTCCTTCACCGTGCCGCGCACAAAAGCCGTGTCGTTATCGAAGGTCACATTGACGCCCGCGTCCGGGAAGTCGCGCACGATCTGTTCCCGCACGGCGTTGAGCCGCATCGGGCTGGCCCGCACGGTGAGATCGTAGACCAGGCGGACGTCGTTTTCCTGCCAGATGATCAGCGACGTCTCCCCCGGCGCCTTGCCGTTGACTTGAACTTCCTTCGGCCCGATCGCGATGGTGTCCACCAGGCTGTCATTGGCCGCCGAGACGCGCTTGATGGTCACCGGGCTGTCGATGCTCAGCGATTTGCCCACCGTGACCATGAGGTTGCCGGCGGGTTGCGGCCGGAGGAGCCCGATGCCGGCCACCCCCACCAGGATCCAGCGAGCTGCGCGGCCGCTCCAGCCGCGTCTTTCAAGTTGCATGCCGGAATCATCGGCTGGAACCGTCCACGGGTTTAGGCCAGGTTTAGACCTGCTTGTGATATGCTAACCGGAAACCGGGAGCCAAAATGGAGATCCCGGCTAAAAGGAGTTACCCTCACATGGGAACGCCACCCAGAGACGTAAAGCACCACCCCCCGATCAAGAAAAACGACTTCCACCTGATCTTTCGGGCTCGTAGTCACCAGTTGATTTGCTTCGACGCCGCTGGGGCCAGACGTTGGACCCTGGACGCGCACGGCGAGGGTACCAACGGATCTTACAACAATGTAGGTGGCAACACTCCGCCGGGCCTGTACGAATGCATGAAAGTCGAGAAAACTCTGTCGACGGAGAGCACCGGCACCTGGAACGCCTACGGACCTTGGTATGTGTGGCTGCAGGAGTTGGAGGGTCAGGAAAGCATCCGGGGTCGCGCCGGCGTCGGCATGCACGGCGGAGGGTCGAATAGCCCAGCACCCCTGGCTCCCAAACAGGGTTTTTACCCAACTCATGGTTGCGTCCGCCTGCAGAACGAAGACCTCCCGCGGCTGATCAACACCATTCGTTTCGCGCAGTCGCAGAATGGAAGAGTCTTTCTGACCGTGACCTGGACGGCTTGACCGGCGGACCGGCCTCGTGACCCTGACGGCGTCGCCGTCCGTGGCCGACCATCGTGTCCTCGCGGCAAACGGGACATCGCCGCCCCAGGAGGTCCAACGCGATCACTCCGGGTCGATGTTGTCTGCTGCCTCCGGCAGCGCGATAAAGATAATAACGGCTAATAAAGTTCCGCACCCCGATCGCCGATCTATGCAATGTGAACTCGACCGCCCGAATCCAAGTCCTGCTTTATACCCAGCAACCCTTTGTCGCCCGGGGCTTCGCCGCCGTCTTGCACGGCCGGCGGGATTTTGGTTTAGCGGCCTGTTGCGATAACCTGTCTCGGACCTTGCAATACCTGCGATCCGCCGCGCCAGACATCGTCCTGGTTCACCTGGCGTCGCGCATCAGTCTGTCGGATCTGCACGAGCTGCGCGCCGCCGCCGGCCGTAGCCAGACTGTCCTGTGGGGCCAGGGGCTGACCGGCGAGTTCGCCTTTCAGGCAATGCAGTTGGGTGTCCACGGCATCCTCCCCGCCGATACGGGGGTGGATGCACTGCTCGCGGCGCTCCAGAATGTCCACCGGGGCGTATTGTGCTTTGAGAGAGAACTGATGGACAGCGTATTGCTCCAACAGCGCATTATCCTGACCAAGCGCCAGGGACAGATTGTCTCGCTGGTGTCTCAGGGCCTTAAGAATAAGGAGATCGCCTTTTCGCTGGGGATCACCGAAGGCACCGTGAAGGTCTACCTTTATAAGCTGTTCCGCAAACTGGGAATCAACGACCGGTTGGATATGGCGTTGTACGGATTGAAAAACCTCTTTGCCGGCGAGCCCGAACTGGGAAAAATACGCGTCGCCGGCCGCCGGGCCCGTCATTCCGCCGACCCATTCGGCCCGCGCTCCCTGCCACTGCAGGTGCGGGAGCGAGTTAGGCTGCATGCCGTGAATTGAAGGGGGGCGAGGTTAGGTTCACAGCAGGCGTTCGTCCCCGGGACGCCTTTCGGGAACGGCGTTTCACGGCAGGGATCGACAGGCGTCGCCGGAAACGCGTTGTCCCGCAGTTTTCCGACCCAAACCGGCCATGCGAAAATGCGTCTAACGAGTGCATGCCAACCCTATTGCAGGACCTGCGCTATGCGTTCCGGAACCTGGGGAACGCCCGCGGATTCGCCCTGGTTGCGGCTGTCACGCTGGCAATCGGCATCGGCGCCAACACCGCCATTTTCAGCATTATCGACACTATCCTGCTACGGCCGCTGCCGTATCGCAATCCCGGCCAGTTGGTCCGCCTGAATGAGACCGAAGCGGCGCCCGGCCGCTATCCGCTCGCCGGGGCGGATTTCGTGGACTGGAAGGCGCAAAACAGCACGTTCCAGGACATGACTTTGTTTGGCTGGTCGCACGACATGAATCTCAGCGCCGGGGGACAACCGGAGCATATCCTCGCCCTGCCCACGGCGGCCAACTTCTTTTCCCTGCTGGGGGTCGAGCCGCTGCTGGGCCGAACCTGGGCCGCCGGCGAAGACCAGCGCGGCAAGGATGACGTGGTAATCCTCGGCTACGGCCTATGGAAGAGCCGCTTCGCCGGAGATCCCCACGCCGTTGGCCAATCCATCGAGCTGAATGCACGAAAGTACATGATCGTGGGCGTGATGCCGGCCAGTTTCCGCTTTCCGTGGAGGTCGCAGATCTGGATTCCGCAAGTCATGGACAGGAAGGGCTTGGTTGAACGCGGAAGCCACTGGGCCAACGCCATTGGCAGGATGAAGCCGGGCGTCACTCTGAACACGGCGCGCGCGGATCTGAAGCTGATTGCGTCCCGGCTCGAAAAGCAGTATCCGGATTCGAACGACAAGGTGGGCGCGGCGGTGATGTCGCTGCGTGACGATATTGTCGGCGACTCCCGCAGTTCGTTGTTCATGATGCTGTCGGCCGTCGGCCTGGTGCTCCTGATCGCCTGCGCCAACGTCGCGAATCTGCTGCTGTCGAGAGCCATGGCACGGCAGAAGGAGGTGGCCATCCGCAGCGCGCTGGGCGCATCCAGGGTTCGCCTGCTGCGTCAACTGCTGACCGAGAGCCTGCTGCTGTCATTGGCGGGGGGCGCGCTTGGCCTGCTCCTGGCGTGGGGCGGCGTGGCGCTGTTCTCGAACGCCAAGAGTTACAGCTTGCCGCAGTTCAACACCGTGCAGGTAAACGGAACGGTACTGGCGTTCACGTTCGCGCTGGCGATCGCCACCGGCATGCTGTTCGGCGTTTTCCCGGCGCTTCAGATGTCGCGGCCGGACCTGCACGAGGAGCTGAAAGGCGGGGCGGGGAGTTCGATCAGTCCCGGTCTGCGGCGCCGCTTCACCAGCAATGTGCTGGTGGTGGTGGAGATCGCGCTCTCCCTGCTCCTGCTGGTCTCCGCCGGTCTTCTGTTGAAGGATTTCGCGCGCCTGCGCAGCCTGGACATCGGCGTGCGCCGCGACGGCGTGTGGACCGCGGCCGTCCAACTGCCCGAGGCCAGCTACAAAACCGATCGGCAGAGGTACCAGTTCTCTCAGGCGCTGCTGGAACGAGCGCGACGCATCGGAGGAGTCGATGCGGCGGCTCTGAGCGATCACCTGCCGCTCGAAGGGGGCAGCAACTATTATGTCAAGCTGCGCGGGCAGACATCCGACGCGAGCAACCAACTGGTCGAGCAGCATGAAGTCTCGCCCGAGTATTTCCGCGCCATGGGAGTGCGATTGCTGCAGGGCCGCGTATTCACCCTCGCCGACATCCAGACGGCCCTGGCGTACGATATGCGCCTCAACCCGTTCTATGCGAGCAACGCCGAGCCGCCCGCGGATCAGACTAACGGCGTCGTCTATCCGTGCGTGATCAATGAAAGCATGGCGCGCTTCTTCTGGCCGAATCAAGACCCGCTCGGGAAGATGTTTTCGCTTGGCAACGACAAGGGCCCCTGGAAACAGGTCATCGGGGTGGTGAACGACGTGCGGCAGTGGAGCCTTACCCACAAAGCCCTGCCGGAGGCGTATGACCCCTTCGATGGAGGCTCACGCCAGTTTCTGGTGCTGCACACGACTTTGCCGCCATCCAGTGTGACGGCCGAGGTGCGGCGTGCGCTGCGGCAGATCGATTCGAGCCTGCCGCTCTACAGCGTTCGCTCGATGGACGAAGTGGTGGCCGGCCATGCGCAGGGGCAGCAGTTTCTTAGCCTGTTGGTCGGCTCTTTCGCGGGGATGGCGGCCCTCCTGGCCGCCATCGGAATCTACGGCGTGCTCTCGTACCTGGTGACGCAGCGAACGCGCGAGATCGGCATTCGGATGTCGCTGGGCGCCAGCCGTGCCCGCGTGCTCGGCGAAGTGCTGCGGGAGGGCATGCGCCTGACCCTGCTGGGCCTCGCCGCTGGGATTGCCGGCGCGTTCGCCGCGGGCCGCATTCTGGCGAGCCTGCTGCACGAAGTCAAACCAGACGACCCGGCGATCTTCATCGCGACCGCGGGCCTGCTGGCGGCGGTAGCGCTGATCGCGTGCTACCTCCCGGCCCGGCGCGCGGCGCGGTTGGACCCGATGACTGCACTGCGGTACGAATAAAACTGGTAGAGGTTCTTCAGACGGCCTCGTGGGATCAGTGCCGTTCAGGTCCCCTCCACGGAAATAGAGGCCATAAACGCCCTGGACGCGTCGGCCTACGGAGCACCTCGAAGAAAAGTGCGGCCGCGGGCGTCTAATAGGAAGTATGCGACATGCTGTGTGCCTTCTGATCCTCGTAGCGGGAAGCGGCGGCGCGCCATGGCGGCACTTCGATGCGAGACAAACGGGCGCCGCACCGTCTTCTTCCCTTTCCCGCGAGATGCTGGCTGCGCACAACGCCGCGCGGGCGCGCGTAAAAGTTGCGCCGCTGGCGTGGTCCGGCCGGCTCGCCGCGGTGGCGCAGACTTGGGCGGATACGCTGCTGGCACGCAAGGAGTTCGTCCATCGGCCAAATTCGAAGTATGGGGAGAATTTGTTCGATGTGACGGGTGCGAGCGCGACGCCGGGACAAGTGGTGGAGGGATGGGCGGCGGAAGCCCGCAATTACGACTACCAGTCGAACCAGTGTCGCGGCGTGTGCGGGCACTACACGCAGATTGTTTGGAGCGCCACGAAAGAAGTGGGATGCGCGGTGGCGCGAGGCGGCGCGCGCGAGGTGTGGGTGTGCGAATACGATCCGCCGGGGAATTGGGTGGGGAAGCGGCCGTATTGAGGAGGGGTGAGTTGAAGATTCGCGAAGGGTGCGAAAGAGCCGGCTGAAAAGCCGGCTGCGGCCAGGGTTGGCCGCCCCACGGCAAAAGTCGGCTGTCTGTGAATCAGTTGTCGGCGGGCAGGCGCTCCAGGTGGTCGATCACCATGACGGGTTGTGGGTACTTTTGCGATTCCAGCTTCAGGCCGAGTTGCTTGTCGATGGCTTCGAAAAACGTGAGGCCGCCGGTGGGTGTCGAAGCCACCGCCGGGTCTGCGCCGCGGCCCGCGCCGGCTGCGATCAACTGGCTCGGGGCCCAGGTGATCGCGAAATCGAAGGCGCCCTTGAGGCCCGTCAAATCGACCACCGGGCGAGTGATATAGCCGGGGGCGGCGCTGCGCACTTTTTCCGCCAGTTGCGCCATGGTGGTGTTCTGGCACGCATAGGTTATGGTGCCATCTCCGGCGGTGCGCGTGCATGCGCTGCGGTTGGAAGGGTCGGCATCCTTGAGTTTGGTGGAGCGTTTGCCCACGGTCAGGGCAAATACGGGCATGGGCTGGTCTTCCTTGTGGAAAGTGAATTTGAATTTCTGCACGATCAGATTCTGCAGCATCACGCGCATACTCTCGAAGGGCACGGCCGACGGCGTCTTGGCGATGAGGTCGAAGTGGTCGGTATCCGTCCATTTCGGCGCGCCGGCGATCTTGTCTTCCTCGACATCGTAAGCGAAGTTCAGCATCTCTTTCATGGTGATGCCGAAGACCTCAATCCGGCCGGGGTTAATGGATCCGCTCTGTTCGACGCCGGGTTTGCTCACCTTGATTTCCGCCACTTCAAACTCCGTGGGGACGGGCGGCAAGCTGGTGGTCACACCCGGAGCATTGTCGGTGGGGGTCTGGTTCACGTGGTCGACGACAATCACCGGCAGCGGCTGCTGGCGCGATTCGATCTTCAGGCCGAGTTGCTTATCGACGGCCTCGAAAACCGAGATGGGGGCTGGTGGATCGGCGTCACCGCTCGAGGCGGGCAATGCCGCGTTGCGGCCGGTCCAATGCAGGGCGAAATCGTAGGCGCCTTTGAGACCCGTGAAGTCCATCAGAGGGTGGTTGAGATAGGCGGCGGCCACTCCGGGCAGTCTTTGGGTGAAGCCCTCCATGGTCATGTTGTGGCAGGTATAGGTTCTGACGCCGTCCACCACGTTCATCCTGCATTCGGCATCGCCGGGGGCGGCACTTTCCTTGAGTTGCGGGCGTTTTCCGACGACCAGCGCAAAGATCGGCAGCGGTTTGGTTTCGTTGTGGACGGCCAGCTTGAAGCGATCGGCCAGGAGCGCCTCGAGCATCGGCTGCAGGGCAGTTTGCGGAGTACCCGCCGGGGCCTTGGCGATGATATCGAATTTGTCGGTATCGAGCCAGCCCGGACCTCCTTGGATCTTGTCATTTTCGTAAACGCCGTAGGCCATCGAAATGAGGCGCAGCATGGTTACGCCGCGGACTTCAAAGCGGCCGCCGGGAACGAATCCGCCTCCTCTTGAAGGCTCGCCGGGCGGGGCCACGTGGACGTCCGCCATTTCAAACGCCGGCGCGGTTGCGGCGGGTTGGCCGAGTGCCGCGCTGGACAACAAACCGGACAAAAGGATGGTGCTGGCGCATGTTCGCTTCATAATCCGATCTCCCGAACCCAGAAAAACTGTTGGACGTTCCAGGGGAATAGTCGTTTCGACTATTCCCCATCATACAGCAGCACCTTCGTCTTTTTCTTCTGCTTCCGGAGAAAACCCGGCTTGCTGAAGAACATGGGCCTTATGCAAGCTGATTACTCTTATGCGGACGTACGTGGGTCCGGTTCAGCCGCCGACTGACGATAAGAGCTGGAAAATCGTCGAGGCCACGGCGCGCCGCCGCGCGGTTTCAGAAGCTCGCTCACGTATCCAAAACCGCTTGCTGACGCGCGCGGCTCGCATGCGAGCCGCGACCGTGAGGGAGCGGTCTTCGAGGAATACGAGAGCGTATTTATGAAACGGCGCGCTAAGTCATGACGGAGAAGTGTTAGACCGATGCCTCACACCTTGATCCTGGCGTACGGCAATCCGCTCCGCGGCGACGACGGCATAGGGCCGCAAGCCGGGGAACGCTTGCGCTCGATCATAGGCGATCCCGATGTGGAAATTCGCACGATGCATCAGCTCACTCCGGAGCTGATGGAGCCGATCAGCCGCGCCGCGCGCGTGATTTTCATCGACGCCTGCGAGGGCGCGGTGCCCGGTGACATCTGCCAGCGTGCCATCCAGCCTTCGACCGGCGCCATGCGCTTTACTCACCAGGCGACGCCGGAAGGGCTGCTGGCCGGCGCGCGCTCTCTGTACGGGCGCGCCGCCGAAGCCACCGTGCTCACGGTGGCGGGTGCGAAGTTTTCGCTCTCTTCCGGTCTCTCGCCCGCGGTTGCGCGCAGCCTCGACGGTGTCGTCGCGGCCACCCTGCGTTTGCTCGCGGGCTAATCGGTTGGCAGGCGAAAGCGCCTGCCCCGCAAAGACGCCAGCGCTTGCGCGCCGAGGTGGGACATCCATGATAAGGGCTTGTCAAGGGAAAACACACCTTTCCCTGAACCTAACGGAAGATTTTTCCGAAGCGCGATAGTCGATAGGGTGACGGTTGCTCCGAATTGCCGAATTGGA
>JBEKDA010000030.1:0-68581 GCA_050014595.1 Bryobacteraceae bacterium | reverse complement strand
GTTGACGTTCATTGGGTTCTCCTGTTTGAAGTTTCTGAGCCGGCTGTTCAGAGCCGGTCTCGGCATTGTACCCTTCAGGAGAACCCTTCGCCATTTCAGCCCTTATACATTCAAACAGACGCCTTATTCGCTCCCCTGTTCGGACCCCAATCGAGTTGGCGAATGCGGAAATGCCTCCGTGCCTATCCGTCCCCGTTCTGTCAGGCTGCTCGCTCCCTCCGGTGGCCCGACACACGCGGCTGGCTAGCCCCGGAGCGGGTTCACGGGGCGGATGCCAGTGAAGCGAGTGAAGTCGCGATCGACGGTCCACAACTCGCGCACCCCGTGAGCGGCGCAGATAGCGGCGATGCGAGCGTCATGTATCGCCCCGCCTTTGACCTTCGCGGTGGTTAGAGTGGCCGCGAGTTGCCGCCAGTGATCCTCCGGTTCGCCGATGAAGCGGAGCGTAGGCGACTCCATCCAGAACTCCACCTGGCGGATGGCGGCCGCCAGCGGAGTGGGCGGCTTGTAGATGCGGGGGTTGGTCACGATGGCCAGGAATTCGTGAATGCAGGGCCAGGGGATCGACCACGGCGCTGCGCCCTCGGCCAGGCTCCGGATGGCTCCAAAGGCGGGCTGGAACCATTCCGAATCGCGGCGGTGCGCGTACACCAGAATGTTGGTATCGACGGCGATCATTCGCCGCGGCCTTCGTAGATCCGCTGGCGGATCTTCGGCCAGGAGAGCGGCTCCTGCAAACCTTTGCCGTCCACGGAGCCGTCCTGGAGGTGGAACCGGACGGCCCGCTTGCGGGTTTTGCGGAGGCTCTCGCGCAGGCCATCCTCAATCACCTGGCGGAGGGTGGTGCCGCGGCTTCCGGCCAGGCTCTTGGCTTCGGCCAGCAGGGAATCGGAGATCTCCACCGTGGTCTTCATGAAGCCATACTACCATATTTATAAATATGGGTGTATGGGTAGGCGAGCGCGACAGTTCTGCTTTTCTCCGCGGCATCCGTTTCCTCCGCGATCCGCCACGGGCAAGGCGCGCATGCTGACTTTTCCTCACTCCCTGCTTTGCTGTTTGTCTCTGTCTTCTCCGCTCCTCCGCGGTGAATTCTTCATCTCGGTAGTTTGCATGGGGCTTCGCCCCGCCAGGTTCATTGCGCTATTGCGGCTGGGCCATTTTGTGCGTGAGGCCGGCCACCAGGCCGCTGGGCGGTTCGGCGCCCAGGGCGCGGGCTTGTTTCAATTCGCTCCAGGCGGCGGCGTAATCGCCGAGCTGGTAATAGATGGCGGCTGACTCGGAGTGGGCCGGGCCGTAGCTGGGGCGCAGCTCGATGGACTTCTGGAGTTCGCGCAGGCCGGCCTGAAAACCGCCGGAGCGGGCGATGGCCACGCCCAGGCGAAAATGCGCGTCGGAGTCGTCGGGCGCCTGCTGGACGCGCAAACGCTGCCTGGCGATTTCGTCTTCAACCGTCTGTTTGTTGCGGGCGAGCTGTTCGAGGTCGCGAGCGGCGACGGCGGACATTGGGTCCAGGCGGAGGGCTTCGTGCAGCGCGGCGACGGCGGCGTCCAAGCGTCCCACCTGCTGGGAGAGAGCGGTTGCCAGCACGATCTGCGTCGTGGCGTTTTTCGGATCGAGGCGGGCGGCGATGGTGATCTCTTCAGTGGCCTCTTCGGGCCGGCGCATTTTGACCAGCAGCGAAGCCAGCGACTGATGCAGGATGGCGTTATTGGGATCGAGGCGGATGGCTTCGGCAAGTTCGGGGAGGGCGTCGGCATCCTGTCCGTTGCGTGAGAGGGCCAGGGCGGTTTCGACGTGCAGCGCTACGTTTTTCGGATCGAGCCGGGTGGCCTCGCGCAAGTGCGCCACGGCGGCGTCGCGCCGGCGGTCGTTCAGTAGCGCGATACCGACCACCTGCTGGCCGTGCGCGGCGTGGTCGGAGTTGGGCGTGGTATCGGACTGGGCGATGGCGTCGGCGGCGCGCTGGGCCCACGAGCCCTGGAGCAAGCCGTCCACGCCGGCCGCGAAATCGTAGCGGCGCAACTGGTGAATCAAGCCGGCCACGAGGGGCGGGAAGCGGACGCTTCGCGGAGCGGCGGCGGAGGCGGTTTGCACCCAGGCGGCGTCGAGGCGGGCGGCAAACATTTGGGCGAGGTTCTCGGCCAGGATGATGCTGTTGGCCGATTCCGAGCGGTCCGGAAAATCGACCACCAGGGCGGCGCGCGAGAAGGGATTGGTGCTGCCGATGCGCTCGCCTTCATGGAGGCCCGTGAATGAGACCAGCACTGCGGCCTTGTTGTCGCCCTGCTCGGGCAAGACGCTGCGGCGGCCGTCGAGGGTCCCTAGATCGGAGGTGGGATCGGTGTCATTGGAGCCGAGGACCTTCCACTTCACGCCGGTGCCACTCTGTTGAAAAATGAGCGCCGCATCGCGGAAGCGGGATTCGAGCAGATCGGACCAATTGGAATGTTGCAGCCGGAAGGCGTAATCGCTGTAGGCGCGAACCGTGATTACGCGGGGCTGCCAGAGCATGAACGCATAGCCCGCGGCGGCCACGACGGCCGCCGCAGCGAGTCCGGCGTACCACTTATTGACCTTCACACTGGCTAGTTTGGCAGATTTGCCTAAGGAATGCAGCTTGGCGGGGAGTAAAATCGCGGGGCTATGCCGCGTCGCGGAATTCCCCTTCGGGAAGGCCGGCGGACTCGGCCAGGCTGACCGGGACTTGGCGGAGGTACACGGGATCAAGGCCCCTGGCCGCTTGGCGCGACTCCCAGCCCTTCTCCCGGGCCGGAAAGACCACCCAGCCGGAACCCTCGACATGCGCAATCCACTGTTTCGGATGCGTGGCGCTGCGATAGAGCTTGATCATTTGGTCACCTCCTTGGTGGCGGAACTCTGGATTTTCACCGGCTCCGGCCGCTGGAACCGGCAACGTGCCACGCAACATTTGTTTTTGCAGGTGAGACAGACAGTTTTGCGATTCATCCCGAAATCAAAATAAGCTAATTCGCGGCATTTCTCAACGAAAACTATGTGGGGATTCCACGCGTACCCTCGGAAGGGGGTAACGGCGCTGTCCGGAGGAGGGACCCCTAAGGTCAATGACTTAATGCTGGGATCGCTGGGCACCAAAGGGCAGTCAGGAACGTCGAGGCCGATTTTCCGCGCCATTAGTTACTCCAAGTCTGTCGCTGGAAACTGCGCCAGATGGTAGCACGGCTCTGCGGGCAATTCAAGGAAACGGATCTGAAACAAAAGAAATGGGCCCACATCTTCATTCCAACACAACCTCCTGCAAACAAACACCTTAACCACCGGCCCGCAACCCCCCCAAGCCCGTTGACAGCATTTTTCAGAATATTCTTATTGCAAACAAACGCCTTACCCCCCAGCCGCCCCAAATCCCGCTTGCCGCCGTTCTACCCTCGAAGTGAGGAGGAGACCTTTATGTCTTCTTTACCACGCATCCTTGCCTCCCGCGCCAACGGCCCGTTTCCCCCGAAGGCAAACCAACTTCGCCGTACCTCGACCCCTACAACCGCTTGCTCCACAACCCCTTACGCCGGCGAAACCTCGCCGTGCGAAACGAACCCAGTCCCATTTCCGGACACTCCGGCGGCCGATCTGAGCCACAACTTGTCGCTCGATTGTGAGGGAGTGGTTTCCAGGGAAAGAACACGTTCAGCCGGTCACAGCACCATCCCCGGCCTTCCCTTCCGCCCGTGCCAAGATAAGAAGACCGTGCGCCTGCCCATCGATTCGCTGGTTCCGGAGATCTTCGACCATTTGCGCACGGCCCACACCCTGGTGCTGGAAGCGCCTCCTGGGGCAGGGAAGACCACGCGGGTGCCGGCCGCGTTGCTGGGTCTGGACGCCCGCGACGTGCTGGTGCTGGAACCGCGGCGGATCGCGGCGCGCCTCGCGGCGCGGTTCGTGGCGGGCGAGCGCGGCGAGCCGGTGGGTGCCACCGTCGGCTACCAGGTGCGCTTCGAAGAGGTGGCCGGTCCGGCAACCCGTCTGCGCTTTCTCACCGAAGGCGTGCTCACCCGTCGCCTGCTTTCCGATCCGCACCTGGAGCGCGTCGGAACGGTGGTGCTGGACGAATTTCACGAGCGCCATCTGGAAGGCGACTTGGCGCTGGCGCTCTTGCGGCGGTTGCAGTTGGGCCGGCGGAAGGATCTGCGGCTGGCGGTGATGTCGGCCACGCTCGATACTGGGCCGGTGGCGGAGTATCTCGCCGGGGCGCGGGTGATGAGGTCCCAGGGCCGGCAATATCCGCTCGAAATCGAATACACCCCGCACTCGGCTGCGCCACTCGAGGAGCAGGTGCGCGCGGCGCTGGAGCGATTGGCTGCGCGCCCGGAGAAAGGCCACGTGCTGGTATTTCTGCCGGGGGCGGCGGAGATCCGGCGGGCGCAGGCGGCTTGCGCGGCGCTGGCCGCGCGGCACGGTTGGCTGCTCGCGCCGCTGCACGGGGATCAATCGGTCGAGGAACAGGACCGCGCGGTCGGGCCATCGGAGCGGCGCAAGATCATCCTTTCGACCAACGTGGCGGAGAGCTCCATCACCATCCAAGGCGTGAGCGCGGTCGTCGATAGCGGCCTCGCGCGCGTGGCCGGGCACTCGCCGTGGTCGGGCCTGCCGGTGCTGGAAGTGGCGCGGGTGAGCCAGGCGTCCGCCAACCAGCGGGCCGGACGCGCCGGACGCACTGGGCCAGGCTGCGCCGTCCGGCTGTATCCACTCGAGGACTTTGTGCGGCGGCCGGCCGAGGACGTTCCCGAAGTGATGCGCACGGACCTGGCGCCGGCGGCGCTGCTGCTCGATGCCATGGGCGCGGGGCCGCTCGAAGGGCTCCGCTGGCTGGACGCTCCGCCGGCGGCGGCGGTGCAGCATGCCGCTGATCTGTTGCGGCAGTTGGGCGCAACGGGCGCGGTGGCGCGCGAGATGGCGCGCTACCCGGTGCATCCGCGTCTGGCGCGCCTGATTGTGGAGGCGCGCAAACGCGGCGTGGCGGAAGACGGGTGCACGGTGGCGGCGCTGCTGAGCGCAGGCGAACGGCTGCCGGCGCAGGCGAAACACCGCACCAGGTCCGACGTGCTGGCGCTGATGGAGGGCGAGTGGGAGCCGCGCACCGCGCAGACCGTGCGGCAGGTGCGGCGCATGGTCGATCCACCACGGCAGAAGGGGCGCGACGAAGAGGCGCTGTTGATGGCGGTGCTGGCGGGATTCCCCGATCGGGTGGCGCGGCGCCGGCAGGGCGCGGAGCTGCAACTGGCCTCCGGCGGCCCGGCGCAACTGGCGCCATCCAGCACGGTGACGGGCGAAGAGTTTCTGGTGGCCGTCGAGGCGGAAGACCGGCGCGATCAGAAGGCGCCGCTGGTGCGAATTGCCAGCGGGATTGAGCCGGGCTGGCTGCTGGACCTGTTTCCGGAACGCGTGCGGGAGACCGCGCGGGTGGAGTGGAATCGCGGCGCGGAGCGCGTGGAAAGCGTCACCGCGCTGCTGTTCGGCGAGATCGCGATCGCCGAGAGCCGCGGCGCGCCAGAGGCCGATGCGGCCGCTGCGCTGTTGGCGGCGAAGGCGCTCGAAGCCGGCCTCGCGCGGTTTGCGGACGTCGAGGAGCTGGATGCGTTCCTCGAGCGCGCGCGGTTTGCCGCGCAGCACGGCGGAGCGCCCGCGCCGCATGCGGAAGCGGCGTTGCGGAGCTTGGCGGGCGGGTTGAAGAGCTTTGCGGAGCTCGAAGCCGCGGCGCGCGATGGCGGGCTGGTGCGCGTGCTCGAGCGGCAACTGCCGGCGGCGGCGCGGCGCCTCCTCGAGGAGATTGCGCCGGAACGGATCAGGCTGCCCCGCGGCCGGGCGGTGCGGGTGCACTATGAACCCGGCCAGCCGCCGTGGATCGCCTCCCGTCTGCAGGATTTTTTCGGCATGCGGGCGACACCGGCGGTGGCGCGCGGTGCGGCTCCGGTGGTGGTGCGCCTGCTTGCGCCCAATCAGCGGCCGGTGCAGACCACCAGCGACCTGGCCGGTTTCTGGGAGCGGCTCTATCCGCGGGTGCGAAGGGAGCTCGCGCGGCGCTATCCGAAACATGCGTGGCCGGAAGACCCCATGGCTTGATCGCCGGCTGTGATGTATAGTGAGTCTTCTTAAGCCTATGGGCCATTCTTGGGGAAGATTGCACGCCAGCCGCACGCAACCGCTGGTTCCGCCCTCTGAGGAGGTGCGCCAGCCGGGGCGCCAGGAGATCGCCAGGCTCGCGTATTCCTATTGGGAAGCGCGCGGGCGCCAGGGCGGCGAGGCGCGGGAAGACTGGTTGCGCGCGGAACGCGAACTTCGCGAGAGAGTCGGCCGTTAGAGTTGCGGTGGACGTCCCGGCCAGCAGGGAACACAATGCCAGGAAAAGGGCCACGGAATACAGGGTTGGCGGCGATCGCGGTGTGTCTGGCGGCGCCATGCCTGTGGGCCCAGAACGGTGCGCGGGTGTTGACGGTCTTTTCCGCGGCCGATCAATCGCAACAGCCTTATGCGATTGCCGCGCCGCGGAGCTTCGAGCCGGGACGAACCTATCCGCTGGTCGTCAGCCTGCATTCGGAAGATTCGGATCACCGGCTGAACCTGGCGCAGATTCAGGGAGCGGCGGCGCGCGGCTGGATTGTAGCGTGCCCGCTGGCGCGCGGCGCCATGGGATATCGGGGGATCGCCGAACAGGACGTCTACGACGTGCTGGACGATGTGAAGCGGCGCTTCCCGGTGGATGAAGACCGCGTATACCTCACGGGAATTTCAATGGGCGGCGGCGGTGCGCTGTGGCTCGCGATGACCCGTCCGGATGTTTGGGCGGGGGTGGCGGCCCTGTGCGCGGATGCCGTTCCCGGGTCGGAAGAACTGGCGGGGAACCTGCTGGATTTGCCGGTGCGATTGTTCCATGGCGATAGCGACCCGGTTGTGCCCGTGGCGCAGTCCAGGCTTTGGCAGAGGTGGCTCCTGGATGCCGGCGTGCCGGCGGCGTATTTCGAATATCCCCTGGTGCGGCACAACGTGTGGGACATCGCGTATCGCGGCGCGGTGGAGGACTGGTTCGCCACGCTGCGCCGCAACACGGATCCGGAGCGGGTGCGATTTTGGACGCGGTCGTATCGATACAGCGCGGCGTACTGGGTGCGGATCGACGGGTTGACGCCGGGAGTGCTGGCGGCCATCGACGCGCGGCGCGTGGGAAAGAACGAAGTGCTCGTGGAAACCAGGAACGTGGATGGGTTCAGCATCCTGGGCGAAACCGCCGGCGCGGTGATTATCGACGGCGCCGCGCTGCGCGTGAAACCGGCGGCCACCGAGTCTTTCACGAAGACCGGGAATGGATGGCGAGCCGGGCTGTACCAGCCGGTGGGAAAGCGGCCGGGCGCGGAAGGTCCCATGGTGGCGGCGGTTTCCGCCCGGCATCTTTATGTATACGGATCGCTGGGAACGCCCACGGCGGTGGAGTTGGACGCGCGGCGAAAAGTGGCGGAGGATGCGGCGGCGTGGTCCACCACGCGCGCGCGGCTGGCGCTGAAGCTGGCGGTGAAGCGCGATACGGAAGTCACCCCCGAGGATGTGGAGACTTCGAACCTGGTGCTGTTCGGGACGGCCTGGAGCAACGCCGTGATTGCGCGCCTCGAAAGCGCGCTGCCGCTCGAGCTGCGGCCGGATGCCGCCGATTACGGCCTGCTGTTCATCGCGCCGGTGGGGAAGCATTACGCGCTGGTGAATTCAGGCCTGGCGTGGTGGACGGGCGCGGACGATTCCGCGGCGGCCGGATATGCGCTGGCGCCGTGGCAATACCGCCGCCTCGCGGCGTTGGGGGACTTTCTGCTGTTTCGCGGGTCGCCCGAGCACGTTGTCGCGGAAGGCCGGTTTGATCGAAACTGGAAGGTGCCGGCGGACGCCGCCGCGAAAATGACGGCTACCGGCACGATGATTATTCACTGACATGACAACTGAAGAATTTCGCCGTTATGGGCACCAGGCGATCGACTGGATTGCCGAATTCTTGGAGCACGTGGAGCGCTACCCCGTGCTTCCGCCGGTGAAGCCGGGGGAACTGACGGATGCGCTGCCGCAACATGGTCCGGAGCGTGGCGAGCCCATGGAGGCGATCGTCGCGGATTTCCAGCGGCTCATCGTGCCCGCCTCGACCCAGTGGAACCATCCGGGCTTCCTGGCGTACTTCGCCAACTCGTCCACGCCGGAAGGGATTCTGGGCGAGCTGTACACGGCGGCGCTGAACGGCAACGGGATGTTGTGGAAGACGTCGCCGGCGGTGACCGAACTGGAGCAGGTCACGCTGCGCTGGCTGCGGCAGTGGAGCGGACTGCCCGAAGACTGGTTTGGGCTGATCTACGACACGGCCTCGACTTCCAGCATGCACGCGATGGCGGCGGCGCGGCAAGCAGCCGATCCGGAATCGCGCACCAGGGGAATTGCGCCTGGCCTCGTGGTGTACGCGTCCGAGCAGTCGCACTCTTCGATTGAGAAGGGCGCGATCGCGGTGGGGATCGGGCAGGACTATGTGCGGAAGGTGCCGGTGGACGAGGAGTTTCGCATGCGGCCGGAGGCGCTCGAGGAACTGATTGGGCGGGACCTGGCGGCGGGGTTGCGGCCCTGCTGCGTGACGGCGACCGTGGGGACCACCTCCACCACCAGCGTGGACCCGGTGCCCCGCATCGCCGAGATCTGCCGCCGGCACAAGCTCTGGCTGCACGTGGATGCGGCCTACGCCGGCTCGGCCGCGCTGCTGCCGGAGTTCCGCTGGGCCTTCGAAGGCTGCGACCAGGCCGATTCGTTCGTCACCAATCCGCACAAGTGGCTGCTCGTGCCGATGGATTGCAGCATCTTTTACACGCGGCGGCCAGGGGTCCTGCGGCGGGCGTTTTCGCTGGTCCCGGAGTACCTGGTGACCCAGGCCGACGCGCGCGCGGTCAACATGATGGATTACGGCGTGCCGTTGGGGCGGCGGTTCCGCGCGCTGAAGCTCTGGTTCGTGTTGCGCTCGTACGGCCGGGAGGGACTGGCCGCGGCGCTTCGCGAACACGTGCGGCTGGCGCGGGGGTTTGCGCGCGAAGTGCAAGCCGGCGGCCGTTTCGAACTGGCGGCGCCGGCGCGGTTTTCGGTGGTGAACTTCCGCTACAAGGGGAGCGACGACGACAACCGGCGGATTCTGGAGCAGGTGAATGCCGCGGGCGACGTCTTTCTCTCGAGCACCGTGCTCAGAGGAAAGTTCACCTTGCACCTGGCGGTGGGGAACCAATTCACCGGCGAGAGGCACATTCGGCGGGCGCTCGATCTGTTGCGGGGCGCCGCGCCCGCCGGCGTTTCAGTGTAGCTCAAAGTTTACATGCCATCCAGGAAGGCGAAAAAACGGCCTGTCGAAGCCGCGGCGCAGCGTCCGGAGGCCCCTGCCGCCGCTCCGGCCCTGCGCATCTGGCTGGAGCGCCATTCCTTGGCCGTTGCTTTGGCCCTGATTCTAATTGGCACCCTGCGCATCGTCTCCACCTATGCCGTCTTTAGCCATACCTCCGACGAACCGAACCACATCGCGTGCGGCATGGAGTGGCTGGACAAGGGAACCTACACCTACGAAACCCAGCATCCGCCCCTGGCGCGCATCGCGGCAGCCCTCGGTCCGTTTCTACTCGGCATCCGTTCGCAGGGCGCGGTGGCGCCGGACACCACTTCCGTACCCAAAGAAGGCATAGCCATCCTCTACAGCGGCCACCACTACGACCTGACCATGGCTCTGGCTCGCGCCGGCATTCTTCCCTTCTTCTGGATCGCCTGCCTGGTGGTGTTCTGGTGGGGACGCCGGTACTTTGACCGAACCGTCGCCGTGGCCGCTGTATTTCTATTCAGTTTCCTGCCGGTGACGCTGGCCCACGCCGGTCTCGCCACCACCGACATGGCCCTCACCGCCTTCACCGGCGCCGCCTTCCTCTCAGCCATTGTCTGGCTGGAACAGCCAAGCGTCCGCAATTCCGCAATTTTCGGGGCGTGCGCTGCGCTGGCGGTCCTGTCCAAATTGTCGGCGCCGGTTTTCCTGGCCGCCGCGTTTCTGCTGGCGTTCCTCTGGCATGCCTTCGCCGTCCGCCCGCAGCCGATCCTGCCGGCGTTCGCCGCCCGGCGCCTGATGAAGCCGCTCGCCATCGTGATCGGCGTAGCATTCCTGGTGATCTGGGCCGGATACCGTTTCTCGGTGGGCACGGTGGGGGGAATTCGGCTGCCGGCGCCGCAGTTGTTCACCGGTTGGCAGGCCGTGATGCGCCACAACCAGCAGGGCCACCCCAACTACCTGTTTGGCGAGTTCCGCGTGCGCGGATTCTGGGATTACTATCTGGTGGTGCTGGCGGTGAAGACGCCGTTGGCGTTCCTGCTGCTGGCGGCACCCGGCGTGTGGACCCTGCTGCGCCGGCCGAACCCTTTCCGTCTCGCCTGGCAGCCGTTGATTTTCTCGCTCGCCATACTGGTGGTGGCCATGTGGAGCAACATCAACATCGGCGCGCGCCACATCTTGCCCATTTACATCGGACTCTCGCTCGCTGCCGCCGCCGGCGTGGCGCGCTTGTGGGAACTCTGCGCTGGACGGAAGTGGCTCCTCGGCGTCCTCGGCGCCCTGCTCTTCTGGGACGCGGGCGCTTCCCTCATGAGCCATCCCGACTATCTCGCCTACTTCAACGAGCTCGCCGGCAGCCAGCCCGAAAACATTCTCGTGGATTCCAACCTCGACTGGGGCCAGGACTTGAAACGCCTGGGCGCGCGCCTCCGCCGGGCCGGCGCCCGCGAGGTGCACTTCAACCAGTTTTGGATCGCGGACCTGGAGAAGGAACACGGCTTCCCGCCGGTCCGTGAGATGGACTTTTCGCAGCCGTCTCCCGGCTGGAACGCCGTGGGACTCACGTACTGGAGAATCGTGCGGCTGCAATTGCACCAGATGTACCCGCAGGCGCAGTTTTGGCCCGATCATATTCCGCCCACCGAACGCGTCGGGAAGTCGATTTTACTTTGGTATTTCCCCTACCCGGGCGAGTGAGGCCCGCAACGCCGATTGCGATATTGCCGGAACCAAGTACCTCGAGATCGGGCGACCGGGCGGAACAGTTACTATAGAAGCATCATGTTCTCACGCGTACTGTGCCTCCTTTCGGCCGGCGTGCTGATGGCGCAGGTGGCGCCCACGGATGCCGGCGGTATCGCACGGGCGGCCCTGGACCGGCTGCTGTCGCAGAAATATTCGGAATTGCAAGCCATGCTGGCGCCGCAGGCCAAGACGGCGTACTCCGACGCGGCCCTGGCCAGGATGGGCGCCGAGATTCAATCGTGGGGCGCCGTGCAAAGCATCGGCGACCCCATGGTGCGCAAGATCGGGACGGCCAGCATCGTCGCGTTCCAGGTGAAGTTCGCGACCCAGACCATCACCTTCCAGTTTTCGGTGACCGAAGAGGGCGCGGTGGCGGTGATGCTGCATTCGCCCGTCGCGATACCGTGGCGGCATCCGCCCTACAGCAAGCCGGATTCCTTCAAAGAACGCGAAGTGACGGTGGGCGAAGGCCAATGGAAACTGCCGGGCACGCTGACCGTGCCGGTGGGACAGGGACCGTTTCCGGGCGTGGTGCTGGTGCACGAGAGCGGTCCGGGCGATCGGGACGAATCCATCAGCGCGGTGAAAGTCTTTCGCGATCTGGCGGAAGGGCTGGCGTCGCGCGGTGTGGTGGTGCTGCGCTACGAGAAGCGGACCAAGCAGTATCCGCAGGCCACGCAGGCGAAGGATTACACCGTGGAGAAAGAGACTTTGGAGGATGCCGGCCTGGCGCTGGCGCTGCTGCGCGAGCAGCCGGAAGTGAAACCGGGCCGCGTCTTCCTGCTGGGTTACGGGCTGGGCGGATACGTGGCGCCGCGCATCGCGGAGGCCGACGCCAAGCTGGCGGGAATGGTAGTTGTGAACGCCAACGCACGCCCGCTGGAAGACGTGACGCTGGACGAGGCTAAATTTCGGCAAGTGACTGGGCCGCAGATGCAGCTTCTGATCGAGCAGGCCGCCAAGATCAAGAAGCTGTCCCAGGGTGATGAAGACACGGCGCCGCTGCTGGGCATGTCGGGTCCGTACCTGCTCGATCTGCAAGGCTATAGCCCGGCGGGACTGGCCAAGCTGCTGGGCGTTCCCATGCTGATCCTGCAGGGCGAACGCGATTACCTGCTGGGCACGAAAGATTTCGCCCTGTGGAAGAGCGGCCTTGCGGGGCAGAAGAACGTCACGCTGAAGAGCTATCCGGCGCTCGATCGCGTGTTGGTGTCGGGGCAGGGCCCGAGCACCGAAGCGGACGAGCGCAAGCCCGGACAACACGTGGCGCAGGAACTGATCGACGACGTGGCCAAGTGGGTGAGCCAGTAGGCGAGCCAGGTGTATGCGCGGACGCGCCACGGGAGCGCAATCATGGGGAGGCGCGTCCCCGGCTTCTCCGAGATGCCATCCATTCTCGGCCTCAGGTATTCTAAGGGCATGGAACTGATCTTTGAAGTTCGCGACGCCGAAGAGGGTGGCTATTGCGCGCGCGCGCTTGGCCATGGAATCTTCACCGAAGCAGACACATGGGATGAACTTCGCGCCAATTCGCTTGAGGCGACATCGGTCCACTTCGAAGACAGCCCGGCGCATCCGCGGCTCGTGCAGTTGCATTATGTAAAGGACGAGCTGATCCCGGTTGAAGCCGCATGAAGCTGCCGCGCGGCGTATCCGCAGATCGTGTAATCCGCGCCCTGGAGCGCCTCGGCTATGAGGTGATTCGTCAGAAGGGCGGCCACGTCAGGCTGCGGCACGAGGGACCGCCGGTCCATGCGATCACGGTCCCGCTGCAACAACCCGCTCAAGACCGGCACGCTTCACGGCATTCTTTCCGAAATAGCACAGGCGAGGTCGCTCACCATCGAATCCATCACTGATTTGCTCTGAACTCCCGCTACCAGTCCACCGTCTTGCCGGGCTCCAGCGCCCACACTTCGGTCGACAGATCGGCCACCAGCTCGGCTAACTGCGCCGGCGTTCCGGTGAGCGCCGGAAATGTTCCGAAGTGCATGGGGATGACTTTCGCCGGGCGGAGCAGCTTACAGGCCACGGCGGCTTCGCGCGGGCTCATGGTGTAGAGATCGCCGATGGGCAGGAAGGCGAGATCGGGGTGGTAGAGCTGCTCCACCAGGTGCATGTCGGAGAAGACGTTGGTATCGCCGGCGAAATACAGCGCACGGCCCCCCGGGAACCGCAGCACGTAGCCGGCGGCTTCCCCGCCGTATATGACCTTGCCATCGTCCAGGATGCCGCAGCTATGCACGGCGTGGGTCATGGTGATGGAGACGCCGCCGACCGCCTGCGATCCGCCTTTGTTCATGGGACGAGTCTTCGGGACGCCTTTCGATTCGAGCCAGTGGCAGGTCTCATAGATGGCGACCACCTCGGGTGAAAAACGCGCGGCCAGCGGCGGAGTGGAGTGGATGTGGTCGAAGTGGCCGTGCGTGATGCAGATGGTGTCGACGCGCGTGATCTCGTGGTGTTTGGGATAGGAAGGGTTGCCCTCGATCCAGGGGTCCATGAGGACGACTTGGCCCGAGGGGAGTTCGAATTGGAATGAGCCGTGTCCAAGCCAGGTGATTCGCATAGTCTCACTCGGAGTCTACCGCCGCCGATGCCGGGCGGCAAGCCCGGCCGGGGGGCGGGTTGTTGGCGGGCGAAAGCGCCCGCCCCATGGCTGCGTTGCCTACTGGTCCTTCACTTCGAGCGTCAGTTTCTTCTGCGCCTTGTGACCGAACGCGCCGGTCACCGTCAACGTGTAGGTGGTCGTCTTGTCCGGCGCCACGAAAAACTGGCCGAACGGAGCCGAATCCTCGATGGGTGAAAAGACCGGCGGATCGATGCTCACGTCTTTCCCGTTTTGGAATGCAAACGCCAACGTGTATACGTGGCGGCCCTTTTCCACTACGTGCTTGGCGACGCCGAATGCGATGATGCGAGGCAGGGAATCGGGGTCGGCCTGCACCCGGATGGTGAAGGAGGCGGAAACCGTCTTTCCATTTTGGCCTTCGGCGGTCAGCACGTAGGTGGTGTTGCGTTTGGGTGCGGCCTCCACGCAGCGATTGAGAGCGACGTAGACACCCTCGATCGGCGGATCGATGGCCACCGATTTGGCATTCACCACTCCGTAACAAATCAGCGTGCTCTTGCCCTCGTAGAGCACGCCGTCACGTGCGTAAAACTGGAGGATCTTGAGGTCGGTGCCCCCATAGGCGGCGTCGAACGCGCTGGTGGCGGCGTCGGAGGCCGTGTGCCGCTCGGAAAAGCGCTTCTCCGCGCTGTGCCGCGCCAGGAAGACGTAAAGCAGATAAGCCAGGGCGATCACGACCGCCACTCGCAAAGGGATTTCGGCCTTGCGCAGCACCTTCAGCATAGTCCGATGGCCTTATGCGCCCAGGATAGCATTCCGCTGCTAACTAAAGGCATCTTGTAGCGCCGGTTTGGCGATGTTAGTTTCTAGGTAAGGTTCCTTTCTACTAAAAGTTAGGGTCCGCTGGAGGCGACACCAGCGGACCTTCCCTAAAACCTGCCGGCGACAAGACCGCCGGCGCTACCGGCTAACCACTTTACAGCGTTGGGCTTTTCCCATACTCTCGAAAGGTGTCGTCTTCCGCTACAGCTATCCGCGAACGTTTCCGCAGCCGCCGCATCTCCCGCTTCGGCGAATCCGTCATCCGTGAAATGACGCGTCTGGCCATGCGCCAGGGCGCCACCAACCTGGCGCAGGGCTTCCCCGATTTCCCCGCGCCCGCCGCGCTCAAGCAGGCCGCCGCCCAAGCCATTGCCGACGACATCAACCAGTACGCCATCACCTGGGGCGCCAAACCGTTCCGCGACTCGATCGCCGCCAAATACCTTCGCACCTACGCCATGGAGTTCGATCCCGAACGCGAGTTCCGCTGCTTCCGGCCCGCCGGCGCCTACTACGTAATGACCGACATCTCGGCCTTCGGCGCCTCGAGCGACCTGGCCTTCGTTCGTCACCTGATCGACACAATCGGTGTGGCGGCGGTACCCGGCTCGAGCTTTTATGCACAGTCCGGTGGAGGAGACCATCAGGTTCGCTTCTGTTTTTGCAAAAAATATGAGACTCTAGAAGTAGCCCGGCACCAATTAGCGAAGGTCCAACGCGCGTAGCCGGAACTTCAGCCGGGAGGAAGACTCGTTATGCTTCCACAGTTCTTACTGCAGGAAACGACGGTCCGGACGGCCGGGGCGTCGTCCGACATCGATCTTGGCGAGCAACTGGGCGGAACGCTGCTTCTGACCCTCGGCATCACGCGGATCATCGAACAGGAGAGCCTCGACGTCTCCATCTGGGGCTCCGCCGATGGAACGGAGTGGGGCGCCAAGCCGCTGGTTTCGTTCCCGCAAAAATTCTATTGCGGCACCTACCAGATCGTGCTCGATCTCGGCGATCATCCCACGGTGCGATTTTTGCGCGCCAAATGGCAGGTCAACCGCTGGGGCAAGGGTGAACCCAAGCCTTTGTTTACCCTGTACCTGGTGGCCGAAGCCCACAAGCGCGAGATGGCCCTCCAGGCCTGAAGCCGAGCCGCGTCTGCTATCTTTGAATTAGCCCGCTGGGTAATCGTATGATCACTCGCCAGGAAGCGCTCGACTGGTTTGGTTCCGACGACCTGATCGGCATCGGTATGGCGGCCGATTCCGTCCGCCGCAAGTGGCACCCCGAAAACGTCGTTTCCTACATCATCGATCGCAATATCAACTACACCAACTTCTGCACCGAGTACTGCACCTTCTGCGCATTCTACCGGCCCATGGGTCATGCCGAAGGCTACGTGCTGCCGAAGGAAGTCATCTACGAAAAAATTCAGGAGACCATCGACCTCGGCGGCACCGGCGTGCTGATGCAGGGCGGTCTCCACCCGGATCTCAAAATCGAGTGGTACGAAGATCTCTTTCGCGGCATCAAGCAGCGTTTCCGCATTCACCTGCACTGCCTGTCGGCGCCGGAAGTCACCAACATCGCCGAGGTCAGCGGCCTGAGTCTTCGCGATACCATCCAGCGCCTCATGGATTCCGGCCTCGATTCCATCCCCGGCGGCGGCGCCGAAATCCTCGATGACGCCGTGCGCCATCGCATCAGCCGTCTGAAGTGCAACACCCAGGATTGGGTGGACGTGCATCGCACCGCGCATCAGCTCGGCATGCGCACCACCGCCACCATGATGTTCGGTTGCGGCGAAACCATCGAGCAGCGCATGAACCACCTGGAGCTCGTCCGCAACCTGCAGGAAGAGACCGGCGGTTTCACGGCCTTTATCCCCTGGACCTTCCAGCGCGAAAACACTTCGCTCGGCCACTTCGTCAAGGAAGAAGCCACCGCGGTGGAGTACCTGCAAACCCTGGCGATTTCCCGCATTTACCTCGATAATTTCGAAAACGTGCAATCCTCCTGGGTGACGCAAGGCCTGAAGACCTGCCAGTTGGGCCTGCGATTCGGCGGGAACGACGTAGGCAGCATCATGATCGAGGAGAACGTGGTCTCCGCCGCCGGAGCGCACCATTGTGCCGGCGAAGAAGAGCTGCGCCGCATCATCCGCGACGCCGGCTTCGTCCCCAAGCAGCGCGACACATTGTATCGCACGTACTTCCTGAACTAACCAGACACCGGCGGCAAAGACCGCCGGCGCTACCAGGCACGCCCCTACTTCCCATCCACCCGCCTTGCGATCACCAAATCCGGGGCTTTGCTGAAGTCTTCCCCCTGCGCCATGGGGTCGGGATTATTCCCCCACATCACGTCGGGCGCTTTCAGTCCCACGGGAATCCAGTGATATCGCCCCGCCTCTCTTACAAAAACCGGCCAGTGCACGAAGCCGACCGACTTGCGCAGCACCAGGAATCGCGGCGCAGTCTTGGCGTCGTCTTCCACGCGGAAGGCCGCAATGCCCCCGCGAATGGGATTTGGCAGATAGAACATGAGGGGCGCGTCTTCATAGTTGATCAGGATCTCGTCCGACGGCGCGGCGTTGCGCTTGAGCCACTCGATCACCAGGCGGTTGGGGTCCGGGCGGTGGCCGAATACCTCCGTACCCAGGGTCGAGAGTTCGGATCGCCACCAGGGATTCCCGTTGTACCAATCCGGTGAAGGCACAGCGGCGTGCAGCGGGAGGCTCATCCAAGGCGTGAGCACCAGTACCGCTGCTCCAAGCCAGGCGATGGCGACACGCGACCCGGCTGCCCTGGCGAGCAGCCACGCGGCCACGAGCGCGGCGGCGGGCGCGGCGACGATCACATACCGCAGGAAGGCCGCCGGCGCCACGCTAGGCACCCATACTACGAGCGCGAGCACAATGCCGATGGCCACCGCCACGAGCCGCCGCTCGAGTGACGGCAGCCGTTTCCATCGCCAGGCGAGCAGCGCCAGCGCCGCCAGCACCAGCGCGGCGGGCGCCACGTACTCATTCATGTTGAAGAGGTTGTCCAGCGCGCGGTCCGTCCATGACCCTTCCTGAACGGCGCGCCGGTTCCATAACTCGTAATACCAGGCGAAGGGCGCGATGGCCGCCGATAAGGCCACGCCCACCAGCGCGGTTCGCAGCCAGCGGCGCGGCGCGGCCAGGAACGCATCCAGGAACAGGACCGCCAAGACCGGCCACACCGTACCGTAATCCACCTGGAACCAGCACCAGGCAGTGGCCGCGAAGGCGACGGCGCCGCGCGGCGCGCCCGATTGCCAGCGCGCGTAGGCCATCAGGGCCAGCACCAGAAAAAGACTGGAAATCGAATAATACCGGGCCTGGCGCGCGTGCAGGATCCAGTAAGCGTTCGTGACCAGGAGCAGGGCCGCGAGAGCAGCCATGAGGAGGCTGTCGAAACGCTGGCGCACGAAGCGGAACAACAGCAGCACGGCCGCGAAGCCGGTCAGTGTAAAGGGGAGCCGCGCGCCCAGCGTAGTGTGGCCCAGCAGCTTCAGGCCGATCGCGGCCACCACGAATTGTCCCCAAGGCTGCCACTTCCAGGCGAAGCCCGGCTTGAAGTCGCCGCGGCGGGCGTGGTAATCCACGGCCGCTTGCGGGCCGGTGGTGCGCTCGCCGATAGTCTGTTCATCTTCCGCCCCAAAGGTGTCAGTGGTGAGGAGGTTGACTCCGTCGTACGCCAGCGGCCGGCCGAACTGGAGCATCCGCGTGGCAAGCACCGCCATGATGGCTTCGTCCTGCCAGAGATATTTATCCGCAAGCCCCCAGAACAGCAGCAGCGCGGCCAGGCCGGCGATCATCGCCGGCGTCAGGCTTTCCCATCGGTTGCGAGCGGCAGGTGGCGGCACGAAGCAGGTTTCCACGTGGAGCATAGCATACACGCGGCACTCAGAGTTTAAAGCGGCCCCCGGTGATCGCCCTGTTATAATCGCGGCAGCGGCAACGGAGAGAATCAACCGACACGGACTATGGCGGATCGAGTGATTGGGCGGCGTGAGTTCTGGCTCACCAGTGCGCTGGTTCTTCTGTTGCTGCTGGTCTTTTACGTTCTTCCTCCACCGCCGCGCCTCGACTTGAGCGAGGGCTCGCTCGATCAGTCCTGGGAATCCGCTTTGGTGGAGCAGTTCCTGCGCCACGCGCAGTGCGGCGCCGATCTGGTCTTCACCTACGGCCCTTGGGGCTTCCTGGGCGAGCCCCGCGGCAATCCCGCCATTCGCCCGTGGCTGCTGTTCGGCCGCTTCGTGCTGGCGCTCGGCGTGAGTATCGGCGCGGCCTTCCTATCCCTGCTCCGCATCCACCGCCGCTCCTGGCGCTGGGTCTGGCTCATCTGGTTTCTGGCGCTGGCCACTCCTTGGATCGTGGCGCCTTTCCTGCTCTACGCGGTCCTGTTCGAGACCACCCAGGCGTCCTACCGCTGGTTGAGCCTCGCGATGCTCGTCCCCGCCTGCGCCCTGGGCGCGCATGTCAAGCTGGTGGCGCTGCCACTGGTGGCGGCGCTGGGCCTCGCGATCCTTCTCGATGAGATCCTGTTCGCGCGCCGCATCCCGTACATTTCAGCCAGCCTGGCCGCCTGTTATGCGGCATTCTATTTCGCCGCCGGGCAGCACGCCGCTTCCTTCGTGCCGTATCTGCGGGGCGCTTTCGCCACCATAGCCGGGTACACCGACGGAATGGCGCTGGATGGTCCGGCTCCGGACGCGGTTGCCGGAACGCTGTTTTGCCTGATTGTGCCGCTGATTTACACAGTCGCCCTGCGCGGCCGCCGCGGCTGGATCGCGCTCGTGGGCGCGGCCTGGGTCGCGGCTTATTTCTTCATGGCTTTCAAGCAGGCCTTCGTCCGGCAGGATGGCGGCCACCTCTGGGCAGGCATCCTGATGTTCGCGCTCCCCGCATCGCTGGTCATCATGCTCTTCGCGGGAAGCGGGCGCTCCAGCGTGCTGGTGCCCCGCGTGCTCGTGCCCCTGGCGGCCGCCGCCACCGTGTTTTTCGCCTGGACCACCGCGCCCGCCGGCGATCTCCATCATTACCTCGCGTCGAGATGGAGCGCCATCCGGCAGTTTCCGCGCGCCTTCCAGTCGAGCGCCCGCCTGCAGCGCGACTGGCGCGATTCGCTCGCCGACTGGCGCGAGGCCTATCCCATCGCTCCGTTCTCCGGCTCCGCGGACATCCTGCCGATTGACATCCTGACGCTCCTGGCGACTTCCGCCGAGTACCGGCCGCGTCCCGTCATCCAAAGCTATGCCGTCCTGAACGAATATCTGGCGCGGCTCAATGCCAGTTTCCTGGCTGGCTCGCGGGCGCCCGAATTCGTATTACTAAACGCCGCTTCCATAGACGGCCGCTATCCCAGCACGGACGATGATCTGGCGTGGTTGGAACTCCTCGCGCGCTACCAGCCCGCCGGTTTCTCGGGCGAGTATCTGGCTCTCCGCAAAGCGCGCGAGCCCGCGCCGGTCCACACCGCGAAAATCCTCGAACGCACCCTGGCCTGGGATCAGGAAGTCGAACTCGGCCCCACGTCCGGCGGCTTCGTCTGGGCGGAGATCGATCTCCGGGTTCAGCCACTCGGCCGTCTGATCGACTTTCTGTTCCGTCCGCCCGAAGTCGATCTCAGCGTGCAGGCAGGCGGCGTCTGGAACACCTACCGGCTTCTCACTCCGCTGGCGCGCTCGGGATTCCTGCTCTCGCCGGTGGTCGAAGGTCCGGCAGCTTTCGCGCTGCTCTATCGCGGGGAGCAAAGCCATCCCCTGGCGCCCGATGTCTCCCGCATTTCCGTCGGCACCGGTTCCGGCGGCAAGCGGTTTTATCGCCCGCAAATCGCGGTCCGCTTGTACCGGCTTTCGATTTCCCCCCGTCCCGTGCCCGAAATGCTCGCGGACGATAAGATGCGGCTCGCCGGGAGCATGCACTCGGCCGAAGTCTCGCCAGGCTGGGACCAACGGCCAAACTGGAATGCCGCGTCTGGCGATCTGCGCCTCCAGGCCAACGCCCCCGCGGCCGGAAGCCTTCCCTACGATGGCGCCACGGCGTCTCTGGATGCCGCTTTCGGACTCGCCAACCAATGCGACGATCAGAATTCCCCCTACTCGCGCGTGGAATTCCGCGTGAGTTATCGCGCCAGCGCCGGCTCCATCGACCGCATGTTGCTGCGCCGCACTCTGGAGGCGCGCGGCCCGCAGGACGTCAGCGCGGCCGAAGTCCTGCCGCTACCCAAAGGGATGCCGGGGAGCCTGCAGTTCGCCACCACGCCGCTCGCGGGAAACTGCCGTCTGGGAGCTTACTGGTCTCGCGTGAAGCTGCGGTGACTCGCTCGCTGCGCCGGTACACCCCTATGTGGTACGGAGACTGCGGCTCATAAGCGTCCACGGCGTCCGCCCAGCGGTACTCCGTGCGCTCCCCGGAAATAATGTCGACGATCCCCACCAAACGGTAATGCTGCGCCCCGTACTTGTACCACCAGTCGAAAATCTCCGTCGGCGATACCCGGTCCTGCAGCCACGACGCGTTCCCGGAAACCTGCACCACGTACTGCGGCGCGGCCGCCTCCACTTCTCCGATCATTTCGTTCTGCATCGTCAGCGCGTAGGGCTGCGCTTCCATCAGTCCGTACATGTAAATGTAGGACGTCGCCGAATGGCGATGCGCGTAGAAGTAGATCTCCGGCTCCGACCCCAACACCGCGATCCGCGCATCTTTCTCCGAGTGCGCCCGGATGTAATCGGCCACCTGGATGGCTTCCGGAAACGGATTGCGCCCGTAGAGTTCGCGGCATGCCTCCACCGGGCTGAGCCGGAACAGGAACTCGCGCTGCAAGCCCAGCGATAATACCAGCGCTGCGCCGAACACCCAGTACATGGCGCGATGACGCACCGCCGCCCCAGCCAGCAAGGCCACTGCCGGAAGCAGCAGCACGAAATAATGTTCGCGGAAAAACAAGCCCGGGCACACCGCCAGAAACGAGAAAAGCAGGAACGCCGTCGCGAAGGCCGCGGCGCCGCGGCTTTCCCGCTTCCGCCAGACCAGCACTAACCCCGCCGCCGCCAAAAGCCACAGCGGCGCATTCTCTTTCAGGATGGGTGCAAAGTTCTCCGTGAGAGCCGAAATGCCCTCACTCAGAGAGCTCTCGGCAGCATATTGGCGGGCATACGTGAAGGTCCAGAACCAGAACTTCGGGAAGACCCCCGCCCGCCACAGCAGCAGGCAGGTTACCGCGAATGGCGCAGCCGCGGCGGCCAGGAATGCTCCCAGTTTCAGAACCAGGCCGCGGCCTTCGCGCCAACACCGGGCCGTCACAACCAACGCGCCGAAAACTCCGAATAAGGCGCCCTGCTGCTTCATCACAAAGGCCAGGCCGAACAGCAGGCCGCTCCACCCGAGCGCCGCCGGCCGCCACGAATCGGCCGGACGCGCCAGCAGCAGCGCGCCCCCCAGCGCCGGAAGCACCACGAAGTGCGTCGCGTGCGCTTGCGTGCCCAGCACCCCGGAGCCGATCGAGAGCAGCGCGTAGGCCGCGCACGCCGCGAGAGCGGAGGCCGTTCCGAAAAGCCGCTTGCCCAACCGATAGACCAGCAGGATGGCCGCGCAGTTCACCACCAGCAATCCCCAATGAATCCCCGCGATGCTTTGCCCGAAGACCGCCATCAGCACGGCATACGCCGCATACGTTCCCGGCAGCTTCATATTGCAGGCCAGTTGATAGGGTGGAATGCCTTCGAGCATCAACTGCCCGGCGTACGCGTATTCGCCTTCGTCGCGCTCGAGCGGCATGTCCAGCAGGCGCCAGCGCAGCAGGCCGGCCGCCAGCATCACCAGCAGCACCACCACCCAGGGCCGCAGCTTCATGGGTATTTCGCCGTCGGGGCGGCCATCATGCCTCCGCCACCTTTCCTCCAATCAACTCACGCGATCCCAGGGAACGCCAGAAGGCGAAAAGCGCGATCCCCAGCAGCATCGTTACCGTCGCCAGGCCCGCCGGCGCGTACCACGTCTTCCAATCTCCACCGAGCGTGATCGAATCCAGAGAATTGATGAAACAGGCGGCTGCCATAATCGCCACCAGGCCATAGCGCAGCAACACAAATATCAGGACCGCAAACATGCCGAAATAGATCGCGCACTTCACTTTCCAGTCCGGCGAATCGAGCGGGTTGCCATTGACGAGTGTGAAGAACAGAGCCGCCAGGACCGCCGCCACCGCGTCTTTCTTGACCAGGTGGCGCAAACCCGTGAGGGCGAAAAAGAAGAGCAGCCCGATAAACAGGACTCCCGAAAAATCGCTGGCGTGAAACGCGATCCATTGCCTGGTGCCCAGCGTGGCGGCCAGACCGCCCGCGCCGCCCATGGTGTTGCCCGTCAGCTCGTCCACCACCGACGCCGCCGTCCACACCGCCGATCCCACCGCCGCACCGATCAGGATGTGAGCGCCCACCTGCGCATCCAGCCAGCGCCCCGCCAGCAGGCGATTCCAGGTGACCAGGGAATGCGGCCACCGCGCCCGTACCGAGGGTTCCAGCGCCAGGTACAGCAGCCAGATTGCAATTCCCGATACCAGCCACGTGGCCGCGCTGGCGAAGAACAGACCGAACATCGAATCGCTCGGCACCGCATGCACTGTGCCCAGCCAGCCGATCATTCCCAAAAAGAATACCGCCGTCGCGATGCGCAGCGCCCCCTTGCGGTCGGTCCGCCCCAGTTTCCAGTTGCGCCGCGCCAGCAGCACCGCGGCCAGCACCGCCAGCCCTCTCAGCGCCAGAAAGATGATGCCGCGCACCTGTGCAGCCTGGCTCTGGCCGGCCGCGGGTCCGCCCGCCTGCTTCCAGTCGTATTCCACTTTGGCTTCCGTGACCCGGCCTTTCCACGTCGCCATATCGACGGTCAGATCCAGGTTGGGGATCTTGGGATGCGGCCCCTTCCAGGCATGCATCTGGTCGGCCGCGGCCGCCGGCAGAAACTTCGCCGGGGTTTCGCTGAACGCGGCCATATCCAAGCCGGCCGCGAGAAATACCGCGGCAGGCTCCACGGCCTTCGCCAGATCGGCGCCGCCGGCGTAAGGCACCGCGTGGAACTCGCGCAATCGCCCGGCCCCGTCCACCACCGCACGCACCATGCCCGGTTCCACCGGAGGCGGATTGTCGCCGCTCACCAGGCCGTACGGCGAGGCCACCAGCGAAGACTGGCTCTCGCGGTAATCCAGGCGGATGGGAGATTCCGCCTCGAACCACTCGCGCCATTTCGGCGGTCCCGGCAACTTCTTCAGGTGGTCGCGCAATCCGTCGCGGTTTTCCAGGGTGAAGTTCGTGTCGGCCGGTTTGCGCGGGTAGCCGAATGCCCTCGCCATCTCTCGCGCCTTGTGCGCCAGCACTTCCGGCGGATCGTCCAGCGGCGCGTTCATGAGCGCGACCTGCCGGCCTTGCAGCACGATGGCCGCCACCACGCAGGCCATCACCAGCACCAGGCAGGGCACCGAAATCTTGCGCTCCAGCCCCTCTTGTTCTCCCGACGCCGCCACCAGTTCGGGCGACGGCGTCTCACCCGCGGCCAGCGCCGCCGCCAGCGCATCGCCGCCCGGCAACGCCGCGGCCACCGAAAGCGCGCTCCCCGGCCGTTTCGCCGGGTCCGGCTCCAGGCAGCGCCGGATGGTTTTCTCCACCGCCGGATCGACTTCTACGGTTCCGCCCGTCATGCCCGGCAGATGCGCCGATTCCTGTTGCTCCAGCAGTTGCTTCACGCTCTGGCCTTCGAACGGCCGTCGGCCCGTGAAGATTTCGTAGAGCACCAGTCCCAGCGCGTAAATATCGCTGCGCGCCGTCACTTCCGCGCCCTTCAGTTGTTCCGGCGCCATGTAGGCCGGCGTTCCGTTGTGCACCTCCGCGCCGGTAAGCTGGTCGGCGATGGCCGCCAGGCCAAAATCCATGATGACCACCTCGCCGCGCTTGTTCATCATGATGTTCTGCGGTTTCAGATCGCGATGAATCACGCCGCGGTCGTGCGCCGCCTGGAGGCCCGCGCACAACTGGCGCGCCGTAACCAGGGCCTTGTCTTCGGGCAGCCGCCCAATGCGCTGCAGCAGGCCGGCCAGGTCTTCGCCGTCCACATACTCCATCGAGAGGAACGGCATGCCTTGGATCTCGCCGATATCGTAGACCCGGCATACATTCGGATGCGACACCTGCCGCGCCACCCGCACTTCGCCGTGAAACCGTTCCAGCAGCCTGGGATTCGAAGAGGCTTCCGGCGGCAGAAATTTGAGCGCCACCGATTGACCCAGCATCAAGTCCGTCGCCCGGTAAACCTCGCCCATTCCACCGCGCCCCAAGAGGCCGATCACGCGGTACCGCCCGCCCAGCAGCGTGCCCGGAACGAAGCGCCCCTCGTCGGCGGTCGGCGCCGATGAGATGTGCGAGATCCCCATGGTGGAAGATGACGTGGGCTTCTGCGGCGCCGGTTCCAGCGTAGTCTCAACCGTCGACGGGTCGATCTTCCGATCCATATCAACCGATTCTAGCGCTTGTGGGGCGAAGTCTTGGTAGTGGGCTACTTTGAAATAAACAGTGCTTGCGGTATATGCGCCTGCTCCCTTTCGTTCACACCAGTTCCAAACGGAGTTGTCTTCCAATAGCGACGGCCGCGCGTTGCATGGTATGCAGCGTCACGCCCGTATTCTTGGGATCCAGCAGGCGATCGAGCGCGCGCCTGCTGGTCTGCATCCGCTCCGCCATTGCAGACTTGGTAAGACTTTCTTTCTCCATTGCGGCCTTGATCTGGTCCGCCAGAATCTGCTTCAGCGCTTGTTCCTCGCACGTCTCCAGAATGCCTTCCTCGGCCAGGAAGCCATCGAAAGACGACCCCACTCTCCCTTTCCTTTTCTGAACCATTTTTTCTACTCCACTTCCTTCATGCGTTTCAGAGCCAGTTCCATGTCCTTGGCCGGCGTCTTCTGCGTTTTCTTGATGAAGCCGTGAAGCAGCACCATGCTCCCACGGACAATGCAGAAAATTACCCGGCCTGTCTTTCCGTCTGTCAATCTCCAGATAACAGAGCACCACCGTAATGCGGTTTAGCCGCTTCCCTCGTTTACCACCAGGCGGAACACGTCCGGCCGCGCGTAGTGTCCCGCCACGTCCAGATCGAATTTTCCTTCGGCGATCTCGCCCGCGTCCAGTTCCGCCGTCAGGATACATTCCTCGTCATAAACCGGCCCCGCCAGCACCTTGCCCAGCGGTCCCACAATCACGCTGCCGCCGCGGATGGTTTCGCGCGCCCCAGCGCCCGCCGGCCGGCTATACTGGCACGCCGAAAGCACGAAGCAGCGGCCTTCGAGCGCGATGTGCTGCATGCTGGCCCGCCAGATTTCCCGGTCGTCCACCGTCGGCGCGCAATAGAACTGGATGCCTTTTTGGTACATGGCCGCGCGCAGCAGCGGCATGTAGTTCTCCCAGCAGATCACCGCGCCGATTTTGGCGAAACCGGTTTCAATCACCGGCAGGGTGGCGCCGTCGCCGAAGCCCCAGATCAGCCGCTCCATCGCCGTGGGCATCAATTTACGATGCTTGCCCGCCAGCTTGCCGTCGGGCGCGAAGAACAGCACTGTGCAATACAGCGTGCCGCCATCGCGTTCGATTACGCCGATCACCAGCCAGGCGCCGTGCGTCCGCGCCGCTTCGCCCAGCCGCGCCGTGCCCTCGCCCGGCACGTCCAGCGCGCTCTCGAAGTACCGGCGGAACAGCTTGCGGCCTTCCGGCGTGCGTGAGCCCACCAAGGTACCGAAATCGGCCCCCTTGGGATACCCGCCCGCAAAGGCTTCCGGGAAGACGATCAGCTTCGCGCCACCGCCCGCCGCTTCCGCCGTCAGCCGCTCCGCTTTGGCCAGCGTCGCTTCGATGTCGAAAAGAATCGAACCGGCCTGCACCACGGCTACGCGCACGCTAGGCATGGGCCGCTCTATTTCCCCTTGATCGCGAAATCGAAAACCTGTATGTTCACCTTGCCGTCCGTGAACTCCACCACCGCGTATTCGCCCGGCTCCAGCTTTTCCTGCGGCCAGATCTTGTAGAGTCCCTCGGCCATCTCGCGCCGCAGAATGTCCACCATGGTGCGCTCTTCGTCCACCAGGTCTTTGACCACCGCGCTGTAGGTGAGGTTCTCGACGATCCGCACTCCGCCCTTGGTCGTCAGTTTGGCGATGCCGAAATCTTCGGGCTCCGAGAGCTGGATGTAAAATTCCTGCTCCGGGTCCGTAAAGACATTGAGCGAGTGCGAGCCATTCATCTCCAGCGTCCCCTTCCCGCTGAGAAACGGATACGTGAGCTTCTGCAGCACCATGCGGCCTTTGGGGGTATGCACCGAGACTTCGCCGGCCTTGAGGATCTTGGCGGTCTTGTTTTCCACCCAATAGACGCCCGGATCCTGCGGAATTCGGCTCACTTCGGCCCGTGCGGCCCGCTCCGCAGCCTCTTCCTCGGCGCTGGCCTTGGTTTCCTTATCCACCGCGGCCTGCCGTTCGGCGGCTTCGCTTTCCGTCCGTTTCAGGTCCACCAGCTCGAGCGGGATCTCTTCCCAGTCGCTGCGCTCCACGCTGTAATAGCGCACCCGGTCGGTCTGCACCTGGTATTCGCGCACCAGGTGATACGTGCCGTCCTTCAAGTACAACCGGACATTTGCCGCCCACGCCGCCAATGCCAGAGCGGCCAGCGTCAACCAGAGCTTGCGCATACCCTACCGACTACTTTACCGTATGTGGGACGGGCCTCCCGGCCTGTCATTCTGATCGGCCACGCGCGTTTGACCATTGCGGCTAACGACCCCGCCCGTCCTCCGTCCTTTTATTGATGACCCCACATTTTCCGAACCACCGTCCCCGTTTTTGCGTATGGGGGAAGAGATGAAGCCTTGGCTCCACATGCGGCGGGCACCCCTTTGCCGCCATAATAGATTCTTGAGGTTCGCTCCGCTTATGTCCTTTACCAAACCCTTTCTCGCTCTATTGCTTTGCTTTGCCATCGCCCTGCCGGTCTTCGCCCAGACCCAGGGCCTGACCCTGGAAACCGGCCACGGTTTCATCTATAACCTGACCAGGGACTACCGCGTCCGCGACGTCAGCCACGTCAGCTTTGAAGATTCCCCGCGCATCGACAAACTAATGCGCGCCGGCAATATCTATCTGTCCCTCCGCGACGCCATCGCCCTGGCCCTCGAGAACAATCTCGACATCGAGAGTTCGCGCTATGCGCCCAAGCTGGCGTTGGCCGATCTCCAGCGCGCCAGCGCGGGCCAGATCCTGCGCAACGTCTCCACCAGCATCTCCAACGGGCCTTCATCGGCCTCCCTCAGCGTGCTGGCGGGCGCTACCGCCGTAAACGGCGGCGGCGGAGGGACCAGTACCCCCTCCAACAGCGGAGTCCTCAGCGGACTCAACGTGCAGTTGGCGGGCTCGGCCATTCCCAACCTGGACCCCATCCTCTATGTCTCCGGCGGCGCCTCCCACGCGACCTCGATTCTGACATCGACCACCTTCACCGGAACCTCCGCCCTGGTGGCTAGCTACAAGAACCTCACCTATGGCGTGCAGGAATCGTATTGGACCGGCACCACCGTGGCGGTCGGCCTCAGCAGCGTTTTCGGCTACAACCAGAACGCCACCACGGCGCTGTTCAATCCGTACGACAGCGGCAGCCTTTCGCTGAGCATCACCCAGAACCTGCTCAACGGCTTCGGTTTGGCCGTCAACAAGCGCTCCTATCACAAGGCCAGGAACAACCTCAAAGCCAACGACCTTACCTTTAAGGAGCAGGTGATCTCGACCGTCGCCGGCGTGGTCAGCCTCTATTGGGATCTGGTCACCTTCGATGACGAGCTCAAGATCAAGCAGCAGACCCTGGACCTCGATACCAGGCTCTACGAGGACAACAAGCGTCGCGCCGACCTGGGCGCCATCGCGGAAATCGACATCATTCAGGCCGAGGCCGATATGAAGGCCGCGCAGCAGGATGTGATCGCCCAGGAATCGCAGGTGCTGCAGCAGGAGATGATCCTGAAGAACTACGTCACCCGCGGCGGTCTGGATAACGCCGTCGTGGCCGTAGCCCGCATCGTTCCCACCGATCACATCGACGTGCCCGCTCAGGACCCCCTGATCCCCATCCAGGAACTCGTGCAGGACGCCCTGACCAACCGCCCGGAAATCCAGCAGAACCAGATCACCCTGGAGAATGCCCGCCTCGACCTGCTCGGCGTCAAGAACAATCTGCTGCCGACCCTTTCGGCCAACGTCAGCATGTCCAACGCCGGGCAGGGCGGCTCCATCAGCACCATTCCACAACCCTACATCACATCGAACGGCAGCGTCGCTTACAAGCAACTTGGCCCTGCCGACGTCAACCAGTTCCTGATCGGCGGCTACGGCACCGTGCTTAGTCAGATTTTCTCGCGCAATTTCCCAAACTATAGCGCGCAGGTTACGCTGACCGTTCCCATCCGCAACCGCGCCAACCAGGCCGATCTCGTCACCAATGAGTTGAGCTATCGCCAGGCCGAAATCCAGGACCGACAGCTTCACAACAGCATCAAGCTGAACGTCATGAATTCCCTGACCGCCCTGCGCAACGCCCGTGCCGCCTGGGAAACCAGCGTCGTCGCCCGCAAGCTGTATGATCAGACCTTGGCCGGAACCCGCCGCAAGTACGAGCTCGGCACCGCCACCATTCTCGATGTCGTGATCGCCCAGCGCGATTCCACCGCGCGGCAACTGTCCGAAGCCGACGCGCTCAATCAATACCAGCGCGCCCGCACCAACCTCGACCAGACGCTCGGCAAGACCCTGGACGATTACAACGTGAATCTGGAAGAAGCCAAACGCGGCGTAGTGGGTCGCGAGCCCGACCTGATCCCGGTAGCCGGCGGCAACCGCTAAACACTGCATGCAAGGTGGGGCAGGCTTCAGCCTGGACCCAAAGCCCGAAGGGCGCAAGATTCCAGCCCACGGCGCAAGCTGGGGGAATGTGTCCTCGGCCCGCGCAGCCCCGGAACGGGGTGTAAGCTCGCCGCCGCCGCGTCCGCGGTGAACACACCGCTACGTCGGGTGCGGCTCGCCCAGGATGCAGCGCACCGTGTCGCGCGCAATCAACAACTCTTCGTCCGTCGGAATCACCCAGGCCTGCACCTTCGAATCGTCCGTGCTGATTTGCGCTTCCCGCCCGATGGTCTGCGCGTTTCGATCCGGTTCGAGCCTCAGGCCCGCCCATTCCAGGCCTTCGCAAATGCGCGCCCGAATTTCTGGTGCGTTCTCTCCAATTCCTCCCGTGAAAATCACCGCGTCCGCTCCGCCCATGCACGCCCACAGCGCTCCAATGTACTTCCGCGCCCGGTAACAGAAAATCTCGATCGCCAGGCGGATGCGCCGGTCGTCGTGCTCCCGCAGTTCCTGCAGCAGCACTTTAATATCGTTCGTCACCCCGGAAATTCCCAGCAACCCGCATTGCGTGTTGAGCAGCGCCTCCACTTCGGTGATGGACAGCCCTTCCTTGGTCGCAATCAGGCTCAGGATCGCCGGGTCCAGATCACCCGACCGCGTTCCCATCACCAGGCCTTCCAGCGGCGTCATCCCCATCGACGTATCCACCGGCAGCCCGTTCCGGATCGCCGTGGCCGAACAGCCGTTGCCCAGGTGGAGCGTCACCACGTTGGTCTGTTCCTTGGTCAGTTGCCGGACCGTCCGATAGCGGTACGCCACGTACCGGTTCGAGGTCCCGTGGAAGCCATAGCGTCGGATGCGGTGCCGCGCGTACAAGTGATACGGCAAGGCGTAGAGGAACGCATGATCGGGAAGGGAAGTGTGAAACGCCGTGTCGAACACCGCCACCTGCGGCAGGCCGCGGCCGAATACCTCGCGCACCGCCAGAATGCCCTTGATGTTGTTCGGATTGTGCAGCGGCGCCAGGTCGATGCAGTCTTCAATCCCCTTCAATACCTCATCGGTAATGATCGCCGACTCGCGAAATAACTCGCCGCCATGCACCACCCGGTGTCCCACCGCGTGCACATCGCTCAAACCACCGATTTCCGGCACCCCCGACTTCTCCGAGGCCAGCCATCGCAGCACGTAATCCAGCGCTGCCGATATGTGGCGAACCGGCGCCGTTACTTTCTGCCGCGGGCCGCTCCGCGTCTCGATCGTGATGATGGCCTCACCGCCGATCCGTTCCACATAGCCCCGGCACAACCGCTCGTCGCCATCGCGCCGGATGCGCTCCAGGTCGGTCGCAATCACCTGAAACTTCAAACTGGAACTGCCCGCATTGAGCACAAGAATATTCATAAGTTCACCCCCATTCTCACAAATCTCACGCCATCACGCGTTTGTTGTGCAGCACGGGAGTGTGCCGTCCGGAGGTTTCGTCCGCTTCTCGGCGTCTCGGCGGTGAATACTATGTGGCGGACCTCGCCGGTGGTGCCAACAGCCTTACAGGAGGCTCATCCCGCTAGTCCCAAGCGCCACCCGCGGTAGCCGTTTCCCCGCGCCCGGCACAATCCGGTGGCCCTCCGCGCGCAGCTTTTCCGCCTGCCGTTTCACGCCACCGGGAAACTTCGGATTCAGCGAGCCATCATCTTTGACTACTCGCCAGTATGGAGTGATTCTGGTCTTGCCTTTCCTCGCGTCTTCCTCCGCTGCCTCGGCCGCGATCCGGATGAAAATGCCCGTCGTCAACGGGCAGGTTGCATCCACGGAATACTTTCCGGCCAGAAACCTGCGGATCCGGGAAGCCGTCGTAACGCTTCCCTTGTGCACCGTCCGGATGCACGCGTCGACTTCCTTAGGGCTGGGCACTAACATGGTCCCCGAGCCGAAACGCTTCTGCATGTTGGGCAGGATCTCGACCAACTTCGGCAGGTTCGGATTGTCCATCTTCTCCCGCCAGCTTTTTCGCGTCCTCATGTCGATCAGTGTAGCCCCATAGCGGGGCGGGCAATCTTGCCCGCAGCCGCCTTCAGGCGGCTCTTGCGATCGTGACGCCGGTCTTCTGACCTTGGCCGGATCTTCATTTCCCAACGTCGGTTGCGCCTGCCCCGTTTCCCTGTTGCTTTCCCACAAGAGCCATGCTATCTTCCTATTGGATTCCCAACAGAGGTCCGCATGAAGGAAAAGAAAGACGTCTGGCAAGGCACCCTGGCCATCATGGTGCTTAAAACCCTGGATGCCATGGGCCCCCTGCACGGTTACGGCATCGCGCGCCGCATCGAGCAAATCAGCGGCGCACTGCTCTCCGTCAACCACGGCACGCTCTACCCGGTCTTGCTCAAGCTTGAGCAGGAAGGCTCCGTCGCCTCCGCATGGGGCGTCTCGGATAATAACCGCAAAGCCCGCTTCTACCGCATCACTCGCGCCGGCCGGAAAGGGCTGACTTCCGAAAGGCGCCACTGGCAACAGACCGCCGATATCATCGCGCGCTTTTTCGCGCTCGAGGGCCCCTCTCAATGAAGTTCATCCGCCGCGTATGGAAGCGCTTCGCCGGCAGCCTGGCCGGCGATCGCCGCGAAGCCGAACTCGCCGATGAGTTCGAATCCCACATCCGCCTCCTCACCGAGGACAACCTCCGCCACGGCATGTCTTCCGCCGAAGCGCGCCGCGCCGCGCTGGTGACTTTCGGCGGCGTCGAGCCCGCCAAAGAGCAGTTCCGCGATCAGCGTGGCTTTCCCTGGATCGCCGCCTTCCGCCAGGATCTCCGCTACGCCCTGCGCGGCATGCGCCGCGTTCCCGGCTTCACCGCCGCCGCCGCCGGCTGCCTGGCGCTCGGCATCGGCGCCAACACCGCCATCTTCAGCGTCGTGAATGCCGTCATGCTGCGCTCGCTGCCGGTGCGTCATCCCGAGCAACTCGTGCTGCTCAGCTACCACTCGCAATCCTACCCTAAAGCTCTGCGCCAAACCGGAAGCGGTTACGGCCGAACCTCGCTGCCTTACCAGGCCTGGCAGGCCTTTCGCCAGGGCGCCACCAAGGTTTCCGGCGTGCTGGCCTTCGCGCCGCTCGGCTTCAACAACCACAGCGTGTCCGTCAGCTCCGGGGGCGCGCCCACGGTTGCCGGCGGCGAAATGGTCAGCGGCAATTACTTCTCCGTGCTCGGCGTCTCGCCGTTCCTCGGCCGCGCCATCGCCGATGACGATCTCAAGCCCGCCGCTCCCAACGTGGCCGTCGTGAGCTACTCGTATTGGTCCCGCCAGTTCGGCGCCGAGCCTTCCATCCTCGGCCGCGGCATCGCCATTAACGGCGCCCCGTTCACCATCGTCGGCGTAGCGCCGCGCGGATTCTTCGGCGTCGATCCGCAGTTCGCTCCCGATCTCTGGGTCCCTTTGCGTGACATGCCCGAACTGAAGCCCTGGGGCATCCAGACCGGCGGAAGCACCATGTTCCAAAACCCGCGCTGGTGGTGGTGCATGATGATCGCGCGCCTCAAGCCCGGCGTCACTCCGGAGCTGGCCCGCGCCGAGCTCGATGTCCTGTTCCAGCAGGCCACTCTCCAGGGAATCAGCCGCCCGCCGAAGCCCGAAGAAACTCCGCACATCGCGCTGGCGCCCGCCAGCCGCGGCCTCGAGCAGCTCCAGAGATCTTTCTCCCAGCCGCTGCGCATCCTCCTGGTCGCCGTCTCGCTGGTGCTGCTGATCGCCTGCGCCAACGTCGCCACGTTGTTGCTGGCCCGGTCCCGTTCGCGCCAGAAGGAGATGAGCGTGCGCCTGGCCATCGGCGCCTCGCGCGCGCGCCTCATCCGCCAGTTCCTCACCGAGAGCCTGCTGCTCTCGCTTTGCGGCGGCGCCGTGGGCCTGCTCTTCGCCCTGTGGGGCAGCCGTGCTTTGGTCCTTCTGATGTCCGCCGGGCAACCTATCGCCCTCGACGTAGGTCCCGATTCCACCGTCCTCGCCTTCACCGCGGCCGTCTCCGTGCTCACGGCTTTCCTGTTCGGACTGGCCCCCGCGTTCCGCGCCACGCGCGTCTCGCTCGCGCCGCAGCTTAAACAGCAGGCCGCCTCTGCGCCTTCGCGCGCCACTCTGGGCAAGGTGCTGATCGCCGGGCAGGTCGCGCTATCGGTCTGCCTGCTGTTCGGCGCCGGCCTGTTCGTGCGCACGCTCCAGAAACTCCAGAACCAGGATTTCGGATTCAACCGCCAACGCCTGCTGCTCTTCGAACTCGACCCGCGCCGCAACGGATGCACCCAGCAGCGCGTGCTCGAGGTCTACCGCGAGGCGCTCGAGAAGATTCAGGCGCTGCCCGGCGTCCGCGCCGCCACCATCTCCGCGTACCCGCTGCTTTCGGGCTGGGAGAACAACGGGTCGGCTTCCACTGGCGACGCCCTCGCCAAAGACAGGCAGCCGCCAAGCGTCTACTGGAACGTCATCGGCCCCGATTTCTTCCAGACAATGTCCATTCCCGTGGTCCTCGGCCACAGCCCTGGCTGGCGCGATATGAGCGGCCGCCGTGTGGCCGCCGTCAACGAGACATTTGCGCGCAGCCTCTTTCCGAACGTCAGCCCGCTCGGCCGCACCTTCTCCTTCGGCACCACTTTCGACCCTGCCGAGGCCTACGAAATCGTCGGCGTCGTCCGCAACGCCAAATACGACGACGTCCGCGGTGTACCCCCCGCCACGGCCTACATCCCTTACACCGCCGTGCCCGATATGGTCGGCCGCATGTCTTTCGAAGTCCGCACCGCCGGCGACCCGCTCTCCATCACCGCCGCTCTACGCGACATCATGCGCCACGTCGATCCCAACCTCCCGTTGATCGGCATCCAGACGCAGGAACAGCTCATCGACGAAGCCCTCGGGCAGGAACACATGTTCGCCCGCATTTCCAGCTTCTTCGGACTCCTCGCGCTTCTGCTGGTTACCGTCGGCGTGTACGGGACGCTGGCCTACGCGGTCACGCGCCGCACCGGCGAGATCGGCATCCGCATCGCCCTGGGCGCCGGCCGCCCGCAGGTCCTGTGGATGGTGCTGCGCGAATCCCTCTTGGTAGTCGCCTGCGGCTTGGCCGCCGGCATTCCCGCGGCGCTGCTGCTCAGCCGCTACATCGCCAGCATGCTCTTCGGCGTGAAAGCCTACGACGCAGCCTCGATGGCCGCCACCATCCTGATCCTGGCCGCCGCCGGCGCCCTGGCGGGTTTTATCCCCGCCCGCCGCGCCTCCCGCATCTCCCCCATCCGGGCGCTGCGCTACGAATAATTCCAGCCCGCTTTTCTCAGTGCGCCTCAAAGGCGTGGATCACACCAGGCCGCGCTACCGCCCTTCCCCTAATTGCCCTCCGCCCTTTGAGGGTTAACCGACCGCGCGATCGCGGGCAACTCGGGCGAGTCCGTTTGCGCCGCGTACTGCATCAGGCCGGCTTTCAAAAGTTCGAAGGCCGTCTGCGGATCGTCGGCAAACTGGAATAGATCCAGGTCTTCGGGCGAGATCATCCCATGCTTTACCAGCGCGTCGAAGTTAATGATCTCCTCCCAGTATTTCTTGCCGTAGACCACTACCGTGATCTTCTTGGCCAGCTTCTGGGTCTGTGTCAGCGTCATGATTTCCATCATCTCGTCCAGCGTGCCGAAGCCGCCTGGGAAGACCACTAGCGCTTTCGACAGGTACGCGAACCAGAACTTTCGCATGAAGAAGTAGTGGAACTCGAAACTCAGCTCGGGCGTGATGTAAGGGTTCGGAAACTGCTCGAACGGCAGCCCGATGTTCAGCCCCACGGTCTTGCCGCCGGCTTCGCTCGCGCCGCGGTTGGCCGCTTCCATGATGCCCGGACCGCCGCCGGAGCAGACCACGAAGCGGTACGTGCTGTTGGTGAACTGGCCGGCCCATTCGGTCAGCAGTCTCGCCAGCGTGCGGGCATCCTCATAATACTGGGCCATAGGCCCTTCCTGGCGGATTCGCGCCGACCCGAAGAACACTACCGTATCGCGGATCTTCTCGCGCCGGAAGTGCGCCAGCGGCTCTAGAAATTCCGACAGGATGCGCAGCCCGCGCGCATCCGGCCCATTCAGAAACTGATCGTTCAGGTAAGCAACCGGGCGCCGGTTGTCGTGGAGTGGGGGTTGGTTCGTCATCGCTTCTCTAATTCATCGACTTTCTTTTTCAATTCCCTTATAGCCTTCAGCATTTCCGGCAACCGCTGGAAGGCCGTGGCGGCGCGCAGCCACTCCGACGCCCCGAAAGCGGGCGAGCCCGAAATGCGCGCGCCGGCCTCCACATCGCCGCCAATGCCGCTTTGCGCGTAAACCGTCGCGCCTTCGTGCACCGTGAGGTGCCCCGACGAGCCCACCTGTCCGGCCAGCAGCACATTGCGCTCCAGCACCGTGCTCCCGGCCAGGCCGGTTTGCGCGCAGATGATATTGTCTTCGCCCACCACGCAGGCGTGGCCCACCTGCACCAGGCTGTCGATCTTGGCGCCGCGTTTGACGCGGCTCTCGCCTACCGTGGCGCGGTCCACCGAAGTCAGGCTTTGGATCTCCACGTCGTCTTCGATCACGGTCACGCCCGATTGTACGATTTTGAGATGCGAGCCGTCGGCGCGTTTGGCGAAGCCGAAGCCGTCGCCTCCCACCACCACGCCATTTTGCAGGATCACGCGGTTCCCGATACGGCAGAACTCCCGTACCACGGCTCCCGAATGAGCCAGAAAATCGTCGCCGATTTCGGCGCCTTCGTAGATCACCACGTGCGGATGCAATAGCGCGTTGCGCCCTAACTTCACGCGTTCTCCCACCACCGCAAACGGCCCGATCGAGCAATTCTCCCCGAGCACCGCGCTGGCCGCGACCGAAGCCATCGGGTGAACGCCCGCGGCCGGCCGCGGCGGCTGATAGAACAGCGCCAGAGCCCGCGCGAAATCCAGGTACGGGTTGGACGAAACCAGAAACGCAATTTCCACTCCCGGGATCTCTTCCGCCGCCAGAATGGCGCTGGCCCGCGTATGTTTGACTTTCGGCCCATATTTGGGATTCGCCAGAAACGTGAGGTGTCCGGGCCCGGCATGTTCCATCCCGGCCACGCCAGCGATCTCCAGGTCCGGGTTGCCCGCCAGGCGGCACCCCAATTGGTCGGCAATCTCGCGAAGTTTCATAACCGACTTCCAGCGTACCGCAGGTGGGACAAACCATCGCCTTTGGCGGTCTGATGTGGCGATAGTGGTGGCTGACGCAATCGGGGAAGACGCAAACCGATCTTCCGTCCTGCAGGCGGCGTGCTGCAATTGCTAGTAAACTTGAGCCATGTATCTGCGCATCTCCGCGGGGAAGCGGGCCTGATCGGGGTGCGACGAATCGACCAGGACCGCGCCCGCGGCCCGTCGACGCACCTCCGCTTGGCACTGATCACGGTACTGGCGGTGGCGGTGCACGGGTACCACCTGGGCGTGGACGACGCAGCCATTTATGTGCCGGCCATCAAGCGGGTGGCGGATGCGGCCTTGTATCCTTTCGGTTCCGAGTTCTTCCTGTCGCATGCGCGGCTGTCGTGGTTCTCGAACCTGGTGGGCGGGTCCGCGAGGCTGGCGGGCGTGCCCATCGACATGGCCATCTTCCTGTGGCACGGAATCGGGATCTACCTGCTGCTGCTGGCGGGGTGGCAACTTTTGGGCGCGTGTTTCGAGAACCAATATGCGCGATGGAGCGGCGTCGGCCTGCTGGCGGCCCTGCTGAGCGTGCCGGTGGCGGGCACGGCGCTGGTGATCATGGACCCCTACGTGACGGCGCGAACACTTTCCACCCCCTTCACGCTCTTCGCCATCGCCGGGTATGTGTCGGGGAGCACGCGGCGCGCCCTGCTATGGCTGCTGGCGGCCGGTCTGATTCATGCGCAGATGGCTTTCTTCGGAGTGATGCTCGTGGGATTGCTGGCGCTGGAAAGATCGCGGGGGCAATTGCCCGCGGTGGGGATGGCCGCGTTAGCGGGACTCCCATTTGTGTTCTCCTTCGATCCCGCTACCGGCGCGGCCCGCGAAGCGCTGCTTGCGCGCACCTACTTCTTGGTTTCCAAGTGGGAGTGGTACGAGTGGGCCGGCGTGGTGGCGCCTCTGGCGCTGCTGTGGTGGCTCGCGCGAGTGCGGCCCAGGGGGACGACGCCGGCGTTCCGCGCGCTGGCTCGCGCGCTGGTGCCGTTCGGCCTGCTGTTCACGGCCATGGGAATTGTGCTGGCGACGTCGGCGCGCCTGGAGAATTACACGCGCCTGCAGCCGATGCGGAGCTTTCATCTGGTCTACGTGGTTTTCTTCCTGCTCCTGGGAGGACTGGCCGGCGAGTACGGGTTGCGCGGCAAGCCCGCGCGGTGGATCATCCTGTTCGCTCCCTTGGCGGCCGGCATGTGGCTTCTGGCGTGGAGCACATTTCCCTCGAGCCCACACGTGGAGTGGCCGGGTTTGGTCACAACCAACCCCTGGGCCGAGGCGTTCCGGTGGATTCGCGGCAACACCTCCAAGGATGCGGTTTTTGCCATGGATCCGGGCTACCTCCTCTTGCCCGGGGAAGATATGCACGGCTTCCGCGCGGTGGCGGAACGGAGCGTGCTGGCCGACCGCGTCAAGGACAGCGGCGCGGTATCCCTCTTTCCCGAACTGGCCGTCGAATGGAAGGCGGAGGTGGACGCGCAGACCGGCTGGGACCAATTTCAGCGCGCCGATTTCGAGCGGCTGGCAACCCGCTACCCGGTCAACTGGATACTGACGCGGCGGCCGGCGCCGGTAGGTCTCGACTGCCCGTACGTCAACCGGGAGCTGGCGGTGTGCCGGATTCGGGCCGCAACGGCAGCATACCCTGTCAAGCAGATCGATTTGCGGTGATGACTCGTCTCGACACGCTGGTGGGGTACGGACAGTCTGTCGTCGCCTACCGCAGCAGAGCGCCGCAAGCCATCATGCGGTATCTTGAAAACACGGAGACAGTGAGAGCGGAAATCCCGGCGGAGCTGGTAGTGGCGGCAGGATTGGACGCGGACAACCTCTCAGCGGAGGCGACCCGGCTGCTCGCATTGGAACTCTACCGGGAGGACAGGGTCTCGCTGGGACGCGCCGCCGAACTCTGCCACTTGCCGACTGAGCAGTTCATGGAGTTTGCCGGCCGGCACAACGTTCCGCTGCATTATGGCGCCGATGACCTGGAGGAAGATCGTCAAACGTTGGAACGGCTCGGCTTGTGATTGTCGTTTCTAATTCCTCCGCAGGCATACGCGGTGCTCGCGTCATGTGGGTCGTACCGGACCGGTACGCTGGTGCGGTCGATGGCCGGGTTGTGGAAGGCGCGTTTTTTCCTCATCTCCCTGCAATGACCACTACCCGGTTTGCAGCGAGCCCGATTGCTCTGGTAGACTAACTCCAACGGCGACCGCCGCTTGGAGAAGCACCCACGACCTGATTACCAATCCAGGTCCCCGGGGTGCTTTACGAACAAAATGAATAGTCGTCCTGTAATCAGCGGTCTACCCTCGGCCCAAGGTCTCTACCATCCTGGCTTGGAGCACGATGCCTGCGGAATTGGCTTCGTTGCGCAGGTTCAGGGCAAGGCGTCGCACGACATCATCGTGAAAGGCATTCAGGTTCTGATCAACCTGGCGCACCGCGGAGCGTGCGGTTGCGACCCCGAAACGGGGGACGGCGCCGGCGTGTCGATCCAGATCCCGCACCGGTTTTTCGTGAGGGAGTGCGGGCGGCTGGGCTTCACGCTGCCGCCCTCCGGCGAGTACGGCGTGGGAATGACTTTTCTGCCGGTCGAGCCGCTCCATCGGCGGGAGTGCGAAGGCGTGATCGAGCGCGTGGTGCGCGAGGAAGGCCTGGGGGTGCTGGGCTGGCGGGACACGCCCATCGACGGAACGGCCATTGGGCGCGTGGCGCGGGGATCGCAACCGTACATCCAACAAATCTTCGTGGCGCGCGGGCGGGGGATGACCGAAGAGCAACTGGAGCGGCGGCTGTACATCACGCGCAAGCGCATCGAAGCGGCCTTGCCGGATGGCTACATCCCGTCATTCTCGGGGCGCACCATCGTCTACAAAGGGCTGCTGCTGGCGCCGCAGATTGCCAAGTTTTATCCGGAGCTGAGCGATCCGGAAGTGGTGAGCGCGCTGTGCCTGGTGCATCAGCGGTTTTCCACCAACACATTTCCCACCTGGCACCTGGCGCACCCCTACCGGTACATCGCGCACAACGGCGAAATCAACACGCTGCGGGGCAACGTGAACTGGATGCACGCGCGGCAATCGGTGCTGGAATCTCCACTGTTCGGCGACGACCTGAAGAAGCTGTTTCCGGTCATCCAGCCGGGCGGCAGCGATTCGGCGGCCTTCGACAATGCGCTCGAGTTGCTGGTGATGGCGGGGCGCTCCTTGCCACACGCCATGGCCATGCTGATTCCGGAAGCCTGGTCGAAGAATCCGCACATGAACCCGCAGAAGCGGGCGTTTTACGAATACCACGCGTCGCTGATGGAGCCGTGGGACGGACCGGCGGCGGTGGCCTTCACCGACGGCCGTTCGATCGGCGCGGTGCTCGACCGCAACGGGCTGCGCCCGGCGCGCTACCTGGTGACGCACGACGACCTGGCGATCATGGCGTCGGAAGCCGGCGTGTTGCCGGTGAAGCCGGAAGACGTGAAGCGCAAGGGCCGGCTGCAGCCGGGCAAAATGCTGCTGGTGGATACCGTGGAAGGGCGCATCATCTCCGATCGGGAGATCAAGCGCTCGCTCTATGGGCGCAATCCGTACCAACTGTGGCTCAAGGAAAACCAGATCACGCTGGACCAACTGGCGGAGCCGCAGCGCGAGCACGCCGCCGACCATGCCACGCTGGTGCGGCGGCAGCGCGCCTTCGGCTATACGGCCGAAGACCTGCGAATGATCCTGGCGCCGATGGCGCAGAAGGGCGAAGAGCCGATCGGCTCGATGGGGACCGACACACCGTTAGCCTGCCTCTCCGATCAGCCGCAGCCGCTGTTCCATTACTTCAAACAGCTCTTTGCGCAGGTGACCAATCCGCCCATCGATCCGATTCGCGAAGAGATGGTGATGTCGCTCACCAGCTATATCGGCACGGAGCGCAACATCCTGGCGGAAACGGCGCAGCACTGCCACACCTTGAAGCTGCCGCATCCCATCCTGACGAATCGCGATCTGGAAAAGCTGCGGCGGGTCTCGCAAGGCGATTTTCTGGCGACCACGCTCCCCATGTTTTTTCCGGTGGTGGAAGGAGCGGCGGGGTTGGAGCGGGCGCTCAACCAGTTGTGCCGCCGGGCATCGCTGGCCATTCAATCCGGCTACACGCTGTTGATTCTTTCCGACCGGGGCTTCGACCCGGAGTACGCGGCCATCCCGAGCTTGCTGGCGCTGGCGGCGGTGCACAACCACCTGGTGCGGGAGGAGAGCCGCACCCAGGTGGCGCTGATTGTGGAATCGGGCGAGCCGCGCGAGGTCATGCACTTTGCCCTCCTGATCGGCTATGGGGCCAGCGCCGTGAACCCCTACCTGGCGCTCGAGACGGTGGGAACGGCCGGGAGCGGCCATTACATCAAGGCCATCAACAAGGGCCTGTTGAAGACTTTTTCCAAGATGGGGATCTCCACGCTGCAAAGTTACCGCGGCGCGCAGGTATTCGAAGCCATCGGGCTGAACCGCGAAGTGATCGACCGTTACTTCACGGGGACGGCGTCGCGCATCGCCGGCGTGGGACTGGATGTGATTGCGCGCGAGGCCATTCTGAAGCACGATCACGCTTTCCAGGCGGTGACCGAGTCCGAGCCGGAATTGCCGGTGGGCGGCAATTATCAATACCGCGCCACGGGCGAGTATCACCTGTACAACCCGCAGACCATCGGCAAACTGCAGCACGCGGTGCGGCAATCGAGCTTCGAGACGTTCCAGGAATACACGGACTTGCTGGACAACGAAGCGCGGCGGCTCTCGACGCTGCGCGGGCTGCTGGATTTCAAAACGGCGCCATCGCCGATCCCGGTGGAAGAAGTCGAGAGCGCGGCGGAAATCGTGAAGCGGTTTGCAGCGGGCGCGATGTCGTTCGGATCGATCTCGAAAGAAGCGCACGAGACGCTGGCCATCGCCATGAACCGCATCGGCGGCAAGTCGAACACCGGCGAGGGCGGGGAAGACGAGGCGCGTTTCGGGACCGACCGGCGCAGCGCGATCAAGCAGGTGGCATCGGCGCGATTCGGCGTGACGGCCAATTACCTGGTGAACGCCGACGAGTTGCAGATTAAGATGGCGCAGGGCGCGAAACCGGGCGAAGGCGGCCAACTGCCCGGCCACAAAGTGGACCGGGAGATTGCGCGGGTGCGGCACTCGACGCCCGGAGTGGGGCTGATTTCGCCGCCGCCGCACCACGACGTTTATTCCATCGAAGATCTGGCGCAGCTCATCTACGACCTTAAAAACGTCAACCCGCGGGCGCGCATTTCGGTGAAGCTGGTGGCGGAGGTGGGAGTGGGAACGGTGGCCGCGGGAGTCGCCAAGGCGCATGCCGACGTGGTGCTGATCTCGGGAGACAGCGGCGGCACCGGCGCGTCGCCGCTGAGTTCCATCCAACATGCCGGCATTCCGTGGGAGCTGGGGCTGGCGGAGGCGCAGCAGGTGCTGGTGCTGAACGACCTGCGGGGCCGCGTGCGGCTGCAGACCGATGGCAAGCTGCAAACCGGCAGGGACGTGACCATCGCGGCACTGCTGGGCGCGGAGGAGTTCGGGTTTGCCACGGCGCCACTGGTGGCCATGGGCTGCATCATGATGCGGAAATGCCACCTGAATACGTGCCCGGTGGGGATCGCGACGCAAGACCCGGTGTTGCGCGCTAGATTCCAGGGCGCCCCCGAGCACGTCATCAACTTCTTTTTCTTCCTGGCCGAACAGGTGCGCCGGAACATGGCGCGGATGGGCTTCCGCACGTTCGACGAAATGGTGGGGCGCGTGGATATGCTGGAGGCGCGCGCCGCGGTGGACCACTGGAAGGCCAAGGGGCTCGACCTTTCGATGCTGCTATACGACACCAAGGCGCCCAGCCGCGTGGCGCGCCGCTCGATGCAAGGGCAGAATCACGGCCTCGACCAGGCGCTCGATTACAAGCTCATCGACCATGCGCGCGAGGCCATCGAGAACTCGACGGCGATCGAGATCAAGCTGCCGATTCGCAACGTGCACCGCACGGTGGGCGCGATGCTTTCGGGCGAGATTGCGCGCCGCTACGGTTCGGCGGGCCTCGCCGACGATACCATCCGCTTCCATTTCACGGGTTCGGCGGGCCAGAGTTTCGGCGCGTTTCTGGTGAAGGGCGTGACGCTCGAACTGGAGGGCGACGCCAACGATTACGTGGGGAAAGGGCTCTCGGGAGGAAGACTGATTGTCTACCCGCCGCGCAATTCCAGCTTCCTGCCGGAAGAGAATGTTCTCATCGGTAACGTGGCGCTCTATGGCGCGACCAGTGGCGAAGCCTTTCTGAACGGAGTGGCCGGGGAGCGGTTTGCGGTGCGCAACTCCGGCGCGACGGCCGTAGTGGAAGGCCTGGGCGATCACGGTTGCGAGTACATGACGCGCGGCACGGTGGTGGTGCTGGGCAAGTGCGGGCGCAATTTCGCGGCGGGGATGAGCGGCGGCTTGGCTTACGTGCTGGATGCGGACGGGGATTTCGCCGTCAAGCGCTGCAACCCGGGCGGCGTGCAACTGGTGCCCGCCACCGCCGACGAAGACATGCTCTTTGCGCTGATCTCGCGGCATGCGGCGGCCACCGGGAGCCCGCGCGGCAAATGGATCCTCGAAAACTGGGAGCAAATGCGGCAGCAATTCGTCAAGGTGTACCCCAACGACCTGCGCGCCGCGGCGCCGGAGCCGGAGCGAAAGGATTCGATCCATGCCTGAGCGCGCCGCATTTCTGACAGAGCCGCGGGAGGCCGCGCCGCGCCGCGCGCCGGCCGAGCGGGTGCGCGACTGGAACGAGATCTATCTGCCGTTCCCCGATCAATCGCTGCGCAAACAGGCCTCGCGCTGCATGGATTGCGGCGTGCCCTTCTGCCACAGCGGCTGCCCGCTGACGAACCTGATTCCGGATTGGAACGAGCTGGTGCGCGAGGGCAAGTGGCGCGCGGCGGTGAGGCTGCTGCACGCGACCAACAACTTTCCGGAGTTCACCGGGCGCATCTGTCCGGCGCCCTGCGAAGCGGCCTGCGTGCTGGGGATCAATACGCCCGCGGTGACCATCAAGCAGATCGAAAAGACCATCATCGACCGCGCGTTTGAAGCAGGCTTCGTGCAGCCGGAGCCGCCGGCGGCGCGCACGGGCAAACGGGTGGCCGTTGTCGGCTCGGGTCCGGCTGGTCTCGCGGCCGCGCAACAACTGGCGCGCATGGGGCACAGCGTCACGGTCTTCGAAAAGAGCGATCGCATCGGCGGGCTGCTGCGCTACGGCATTCCGGATTTCAAAATGGAGAAGCGGCTGATCGACCGGCGCCTGGACCAGATGCGCGCCGAAGGAGTGGAATTCCGCACGGGTGTTCACGTGGGGGTGGACGTTCAGGCGGAGGAGTTGCGCGCGGATCACGATGCCGTGCTGCTGGCCGGCGGCGCCGAGCAGCCACGCGATCTGCGCGTGCCGGGGCGCGAGCTGGCGGGAATCCATTTCGCCATGGAGTACCTGCCGCAACAGAATCGCCGCTGCGAGGGCGATGAAGTGCCCGGCCAGATTCTGGCCACCGGGAAGCACGTCGTGATCATCGGAGGCGGCGACACCGGCGCGGATTGTCTGGGCACGTGCCACCGCCAGGGCGCGCTTTCGGTAACGCAATTCGAACTGCTGCAGAAGCCCCCGGAAGAGCGCTCGCGTTCCACGCCGTGGCCGCTGTGGCCCATGCAGTTGCGCACGGAAGGCGCCCACGAAGAGGGCGGCAAGCGCGATTGGAGCGTCTCGACGGTCGGCTTCACGGGCGATGCGATGGGTCGCGTGCGCGAACTCCAGGTGGTGCGCGTGGATACGAAGCTGAATCCCGTACCCGGAACGGAATTCTCAGTGGAAGCGGGCCTGGTTTTGCTGGCGATGGGCTTCACGGGCCCGGTGAAGCGCGGTCTCCTCGACCAACTGGGCGTCCATCTCGACGCGCGCGGCAATGTGGCGACGGACGTTAGCCACATGTCGAGCGTGCCTGGAGTTTTCGCCGCGGGCGATATGCGCCGGGGACAATCGCTGGTAGTGTGGGCGATTGCCGAAGGCCGCCGCGCCGCCGCCGGAATCGACCGCTATCTCTCAGGCCTGTCTGGTTAAGCCTGGCCGCAGCCGGGTTTCAGCCGGGTCGAGAATGATTGAAGAGATCACGACGGAGGTATTGGCCCTGAGGTGTACCTGCTTTCGATCTACGCCAAGAACGATCAATCGGATATGACTGCTGCGGATCGGGAGGCAGCGAGAAAGTTCGTGGAGGGTTTGAAAAATGCCAAGAAGCAAGCGGGTAAGTAAGCGCGCGCCTGACAAGCTCAGCCGCGTTGGGAACGACGTTGTTCATGGGTTGAGGCAAGCGGCGGCGCACGCCCGAGGTGAGATCTCTCTGCGCGCATACGAGTACGATGTCCCGGGTCCGGTGGATGTGAAGGCGATTCGTGCGAAATCGGGACTATCACAATCTCAGTTCGCTCGCCGTTTCGGATTCAGTACCCGCACATTGCAGGATTGGGAACTTGGCCGAACGCAACCGCCAAGCGCGGTCCGCGCCTATCTCACTGTCATTGACCGCTTTCCGGAGACGGTCGAAAGGGCTCTCTTGGGCGCTGCCTGAAATTGCGCTACCGCTTGTCCCACCCCAGGTGCAGGCGGTCTTGACCGTCGGTGGCGTCGAGCGTGATGCTGGTGACGTTCTGGCGATCGTCCACCGAGAGGTACATGGGGCCGTGGAGCCGGCCGTCTTCGGTCATCACATCGGCCTTGAGGCGCCCCTCTTCGCGCCCCATTACGGTGCCGGTAAAGACCACGGGGCGCGGGCCCTCGCTGCGGAACGAGACCACGATCTTGCCGCCGCGATCGACTTCTACCGTGGCGTCCTGCAGGCGGCGAGGCCCGTTGCCGTTGATCCGTACTTCGCCCATGCCGCGCCCGCGGAAGTTGAGGGCATTGTTCCAGATGAAGCGCTCGTCGCGGCGATCGGGTTCGTCGCGCCGCAATTCGGAGACGGGGCCGGTCTCCCAGCTCAAGCGGAAGTGATAGCGGCCGAAGCCTCTCGAAGAATCGCGAATCTGCACCATGGCGCCGAAATCGTTGCGCCGCGAAGGCGGCTCGGCGAGGCGGATCTCATTGCGGCTTTCGACCACCTGGAAATTGAAACCGCGGGGTTCGTGGCCGGGCAGCGGGGAATTGCATTCGGAGCCGTCGTCGCGGGCGTCCTGTCCGGATATCGCGTGGATCACAACCATGTCGCCGCGCACGGCGACATCCACCTGGCCATCCACCTGAAGGCGGATATCGCATTGACCCTTGCCCAGGGGCACGTCGTTGCGGGTCATCTTCTTGGCCCGGAAGCGCGTGTCTGCGCACGCGGGAATGGCCGCCAGGACGGCCAGAAGGATCACCCAATATCGCATATGCCCAGGATACACCGGCTGTGCGCGTGCCGATGTGCGCTTTCCGCCCCTGATAAACTGATTAGAGCACGCCTGTTATGACTGCATCCTCCGAGCGTCAAGAGGCGCTCGCCTGGCGCTCACGCGAGGATATAGCGGCTTCTAATTCTGCCGCGCCCCGAACATTGACATCAGGTGATGCTGCGCGAGTTTCTCTTTCCGAATCCGCCGCCATATCGTAAACACCTCATCCGCGCGATCAAGGCTGCGGGCCACGTCGGTATGGAACCAAATCTTGGCGACGTTGTAGTCCGCCTCGTTCCGATCCTTTTGCAGTTCGGTGAACTTAGCGATAAGACTCTTGATGTCGGCTTCAATTGGCGTCGGACTGTGCTTATTGCCAATCTCCAATACCGCGCCGCTCATTCTGCGGTGCTCGAACATCCGGCCGAGTCGCGCTCGCTGGTCGGGTATGCGCCAGTTGGCGACGAAGTCCGCTACCAGGAGGTGGAACGCCGCATAGTACGCCGTGGATACCGCACGCCGGAGACTCGATTGCTTCGGGTGTTTTCCACCCCGTTTCGCAAGGTGGTGTGCATCCCTGAACAGGTCATCGGCATACGCCATCTCCTACGCCCATGCCTCTTCCCGCGACGCGGCCTGCTCGGATTCGCTTCTGAAGTTGTGGTATGGAAACACACCAAGGGCGTTGAAATCCAAGTGCTCGGCGAGGCGCCATTCCACATTGTTCGCCACCTGGCGCAAGCGATTCTTTGCCGCATCGTCCGACAGAACGACCCGGAAGAATATGGCCCACTGGCCGCTCCAATCCTCGCCCATGTCGTACCGGATACGCACAACATCGGGCCTAAGCGCAGCCTCGACCTCCTGCACTTCCGCCCTGATCCTCTCTTGCTGGGTGACGGCTACGGGCATCAGCATACGGAACTCTCCACCATGAGGATAACGCACATCATTGCACGCTGAAGTATCACCCAATATCGCATATCTCCAGGATACACCGGCTGTGCGCTTGCCGATGTGCGCTTTCCACCCCTGTTAAACTGGTTAAAGCACGCCTGTTATGACTACACCCTCGGAGCGTCGGAAGGCGCTCGGCGACATCCTGGCTGAACGTGTCCTGGTCCTCGACGGGGCCATGGGGACCATGCTGCAACAGCGCAACCTCACGGCCGCGGATTTCGGCGGGGCATCGCTCGAAGGTTGCAACGAAAGCCTGAACCGTACGCGGCCGGACGTAGTGAGGAAAATCCATCGCGCCTATCTGGCCGCGGGAGCGGACGCGATCGAAACCAATACGTTCAATTGCGACCGCATTTCGCTGGGCGACTATGGGCTCGCGAACGACGTGTATGAGTTGAACGTGACGGCGGCCCGGCTGGCGCGGGAAGCGGCGGAGGAGGTCTCGACGAGTGCCAAGCCGCGGTTCGTGATCGGGTCGATGGGGCCCACCACGAAGTCGATTACGGTGGTCGGCGGGGTGACGTTCGCGCAACTCGTCCAAGTGTATTACGAGCGCGCCAAGGGATTGCTCGACGGCGGCGCCGACATCCTGGTAGCGGAAACCTGTAACGACACGCGCGCGGTGAAGGCGGCGCTGGTCGCAATCGAGCGGTTGCGCCGGGAATTGCGCCGGCCGATTCCGACGATGGTTTCCGGGACCATCGAAACGCTGGGCACCATGCTGGCGGGGCAGACGGCCGACGCTTTCTGCGCCTCCGTGCTGCATGCCGATCTGCTTTCGATCGGGCTCAACTGCGGCACCGGGCCGGAGTTCATGACGGACCACCTGCGCACCATCAGCGAGATGGCGCCGGTGCGGGTTTCGTGCTACCCGAACGCGGGGCTGCCGAACGAGGAAGGCAAGTACCTGGAGACGCCGGCCTCCATCGCGGCGCAATTGGAACGCTTCCTGGAGAACGGGTGGCTGAACATCGTCGGAGGATGCTGCGGAACCACCGACGCGCACATCCGCGCCATCGCGCAAATGGCCGAAGGCAAGCGGCCGCGCGCGATTCCGGGGCGTTCGCACCGCGCGTATTATTCCGGCATCGAACTGGTGGAAGCCGAAGAGAGCGCCCGGCCGCTGATTGTCGGCGAGCGCACCAACGTGATCGGCTCGCGGCTGTTCAAGAACCTGGTGGCGGAAGAAAAATGGGAAGAAGCCAGTGAGATCGCACGACGGCAGGTGAAGAATGGCGCGCACATTGTGGACGTCTGTTTGCAATCGGCCGACCGCGACGAGATGGCCGATATCGAGCCTTTCTACGACCGGTTGATCCGCAAGATCAAAGCGCCGGTCATGATCGACACCACCGATCCGCAGGCCATCGAGCGGGCGCTGACCTGGTGCCAGGGAAAGAGCATCATCAACTCGATCAACCTGGAGGACGGCGAAGAGAAGCTCGAGCGCGTCTGCCCGCTGGCCAAACGGTATGGCGCGGCGCTGGTGGTGGGCTCGATCGACGAAGACAAACTGCAGGCGCAGGCCTTCACGCGGGAGCGCAAGCTGGCGGTGGCGGAGCGGTCGTATCAACTGCTGACGGGGAAATATGGCATCCCGGCGGAGGATCTGATCTTCGACCCGCTGGTTTTCCCGTGCGCCACCGGCGACGTCAACTATATCGGCGCGGCGGTGGAAACCATCGAGGGCATCCGCCTGATCAAGGAAAAGCTGGCGTACTCCAAGACCGTGCTGGGCATTTCCAACATCTCCTTCGGACTGCCGGCGGCCGCCCGTGAGGTGGTCAACTCGGTCTTCCTGTATTACTGCACCAAGGCCGGCCTGGACCTGGCGATTGTCAATGCCGAAAAACTGGAGCGCTTCGCCTCGATTCCGCAACACGAGCGCCGCCTGGCGGAAAGCCTGCTGTTCAACTGGCCGGCCGTGGATGCCGCCGAGGAATCCCTGCGCACCGCGCCGGAGGACTGGCGGGAGCAGACCGCCGGGCAAAAGGCTGCCCTCAACCAGTGGCACATCGCGGCCATCACCGACCACTTTCGCAAGACCGGTGCGCGCGTGAAGCAGCGGCCGGAAGATCTGCCGCTCGACCAGCGCCTCGCGAACTACATCATTGAGGGCACCAAGGACGGATTGATTCCCGATTTGGAAAGAAAGCGCGAGGAAGGGACCGCGCCGCTCGACATCATCAACGGGCCGCTGATGGCCGGCATGTCGGAAGTGGGCCGGCTGTTCAACAACAACGAGCTAATTGTGGCGGAAGTGCTGCAATCGGCCGAAGCCATGAAGGCGGCGGTAAGCCACCTGGAACAGTTCATGGTGAAGGCCGACACGGCGGCGCGAGGCAAGGTGATCCTGGCTACGGTCAAAGGCGACGTTCACGATATCGGCAAGAACCTGGTGGAGATCATCCTCTCGAACAACGGATACACCGTGGTGAACCTGGGCATCAAGGTGCCGCCGGAATCCCTGATCCGCGCCTGCCAGGAACACCAGCCGGACGCCATCGGGCTCTCCGGGTTGCTGGTAAAAAGCACGCAGCAGATGGTGATCACCGCGACGGACCTGAAGACGGCGGGGATCACGGCGCCGCTGCTGGTGGGCGGAGCGGCGCTTTCCGAAAAATTCACGCGCGGCAGGATTGCTCCGGCCTATGGCGAAGCGGTGTGTTACGCCAAAGACGCCATGACCGGACTGAGCCTGATGAACCGCCTCATGGATCCGGCGGCGCGCGCGGCGGTGCTCGAAGGGCACAAACCGGCTGCGGATGCGGCGGCCGAGGCGCCGGTGGATCGAGCGGCGGCGCCCGTGGGCACGCGGCGGAGCTCGAAGGTGCGCACGGATATTCCCATTCCCACGGCGCCCTATCTGGAGCGCAAACTGCGCGACGTCCCTCACCTGGCGGAGGTCTGGAGTTACATCAATCCGTATATGCTCTTTGGCCGCCATCTCGGCTACAAAGGGAATTTCGAGAAGGCGCTTGTCGAGCATGAACCGAAAGCGCTGGAACTGTTCCACAACATGGAAGAGGTCAAGAAGGCCGCCTTCCAGTTCATGAAGGTGAAGGCGGTGTGGCAGTTTTTCGAAGCCGAGCGCGACGGCAACAACATCCACCTGTTTGCGCCCGCCGGCGAGCGGCCCATCCACATATTTCTTTTCGGGCGGCAGCCGCGCGAAGACGGGTTGTGCCTGAGCGATTACATCCTGGAAGCGGAGGAAGGCCGCCGCGATCACCTGGCGCTGTTTGTGGTGACGGCGGGAGAATGCGTGCGGGAGCGGTCGGAAGCGTGGAAGAAGGCCGGCGAATTTTTCAAGGCGCACGCCATACAGGCGCTGGCCATCGAAACCGCCGAAGCCACCGCGGAGTGGCTGCACCGGCGCATCCGCGAAGATTGGGGTTTTCCAGATGCGCCCACGCTCACCATGCACGACCGGTTCACCTCGAAATACCGCGGCAAGCGGTACAGCTTCGGCTATCCGGCGTGTCCCAACCTGGACGATCAGCAAGGGCTCTTCCAATTGCTGCGGCCGGAAGAGGCCGGCGTGCGGCTCACCGAGGGCATGATGATGGAGCCCGAAGCCAGCGTCAGCGCGCTGGTATTCCACCATCCGGATTGCGCCTACTTCACGGCCGCTGAAACCGAGTAGACAAACGTGGCGCAAACACTGCCGCGTTAGAATAGGGCTTATTTTCATGCCTCTTCTTAGGGCGAAGCCGCAACCCAGTTGTAAGATGGCCTTTCTTGCGGCGTTGGCCTGCCTGAGCGCCATGGCAGCCGATCGCATCGTCGACCGCGTGGACCCCAGCCGGACAGTGACGGTGAAAGGGCAGATTCATCCGCTGGCCCAGCCGCGATTCGATCGGGGAGCGGCCGATCCCTCCATGGAACTCAGTTATGCGACGGTGCTGCTGAAGCCGGCCGGCGGTTTGGAAGAATTCCTGGCGCAGCAGCAAACGGCCTCCTCGGCGAATTATCACCGGTGGCTGACTCCGGAGGAATTCGGCGCGCGCTTCGGATTGAGCGACAGCGACGCGGGCAAGGTGGTGGAATGGCTGCGGTCGCAAGGCCTGCAAGTGCACGATGTGGCGCGCGGGCGGCACTGGATCACGTTCAGCGGCACGGCGGAGACGGTGGGGCGCGCCCTGCACACCGAGTTCCGGCAATACCTGGTGAAAAATGCAAAGCACTTCGCCAACGCTACCGATCCCTCGGTGCCGGCGGCTCTCGAAGACGTAATTGCGGGGTTTGCGGGACTCAACGATTTCAATCCGCAGCCGACCTACGTCAAGGGGCCGGCACTCACGGATGCGCCGGATTTAACCAGCGGCAGCAACCATTTTCTGGCTCCGGACGACATCGCAACCATTTACGGCATCGCGCCGCTGTACGCCCCCGGCGTGGACATCGACGGCGCCGGCCAGACGATCGGGGTGATGGGGCAGACCGCCATCAATCTGCCGGACATCGCACAGTTTCGCACGCGTTTCGGCCTTGCGCCGAATGTGCCGCAGATCCTGCTCTATGGCGACGACCCGGGGATTCGCAGCGGCGATTTGCCGGAGGCGGACATCGATATCGAGTGGTCGGGGGCCGTGGCGCGCAATGCCACCATCATTTACGTTTACTCGAGCAACGTGTTCACATCGGCGCAATACGCGGTGGATCAGAACATCGCGCCGGTGATTACCATGAGCTACTTCACCTGCGAATCGGAGACGACGCCGGCATACCGGGCGGTGGCGCAGCAGGCGAACGCGCAGGGCATCACATGGATGGCGTCGTCGGGAGATCAGGGTGCGGGCACGTGCGATTACAGCAACGTCATTCCGCAAGCCTCGAAAGGGCCTACACTGAACTTTCCGGCGGACCTTCCGGAAATCACCGCGGTGGGTGGGACTACTTTCAGCGAAGGTTTGGGGACTTACTGGGCAAGCAGTAACAGCGCGACGCTCTCTTCCGCGCTTGGCTACATTCCGGAAAAGGCCTGGAACGATTCGCTGGCCGATAACGGCCTGGTGGCTACTGGCGGCGGCGCGAGCCTGATGTTTGCCAAGCCCTATTGGCAAACGGGGCCCGGAGTTCCCGCCGACAATGCGCGCGACCTTCCGGACCTGTCGCTGGCTTCTTCGGCCAACCACGACGGCTACGAAGTTGTAACCGGCGGCAGCGTCTTCATCTACGGCGGCACGTCCGTGGCCTGCCCCGAGTTTGCCGGCGTGGTGGCGCTGCTGAACCAATACCTGATGTCGACCGGAGTGATCGCGCAGGAGGGGCTCGGCAACATCAATCCGCAGTTGTACCGTCTGGCACAAGCCACCACGGACGTTTTTCACGACATCACCGTGGGAGACAACAAAGTGCCGTGCCTGCAGGGTAGCCCGCAGTGCGTGAATGGGCTGCTGGGATACAGCACCGGTCCGGGATACGATCTGGCGACGGGCCTGGGCTCGATTGACGCGACCAACCTGGTTACCGAATGGAACAACGGCACGGCCAGCACGACCAGCCTGACGGCCAGCCCGGTGGTGGCGGATGTGAGTAGCATCGTGACGCTGACCGCGACTGTATCTGGCGGGGGCAAGGTGGCGCCGACGGGCACCATCACGTTTATCGAGGACCAGGTGGCCATCGGCAGCGCAGCGCTGACGGCCTCCGGTTCGGTAGCCACGGCGACGCTGTCGATTCCGGAAGTTGTACTGGCAGGCGACACCGGCGTGGTCGTCGCCGTGTATGCGGGCGATGGCGTGTACGGAGGCTCTTCGGCCACTGTTACGGTGCAGCTCAACGTGCCGGTGCCGCCGGCGGGATCGCTGGTGGTGCCGGGCATTTCGCCGAACCCGGTGTATCAGCGATCGCCCACCTCTTGGCCGTACGTCGTGAGGCTGACTGAGATGGCCGGGGTGGCGACCAAACTGACGGGCTTTGTGATAAACGGATCGGACAACAGCGGGTCGATCGTCGCCGATTTCGGAACGGCCACTATACCGGCGCATGGTACCATCGCGGCGTCGCTCACGGGGAATCTGACTTCCGTTCCGCTGAACCGCATATTTGTCTTCAGCGGCGTCGACGCCGGCAGCGGCCAGACCTGGAGCCAGCAAATAACCGTGCCATTCCTGGGGCCCCCGGCAGGGCAGTTGTTCTACCCTTCGATCGCGGTTTCGTCAACCCCCACCACCGTAGAGCAGAACCCGCAAGCCGACCCGTCGTGCCAGTGGCCGGTGCAATTGGTGGTGAATGAGCAGGCTGGTTTTCCGATGCAGCTCACGAAGCTTACCGCGGGCACTTCGGATCTCACCACCGGGATCCAACAGATTTTCGGGACGACGCGTCTGGCGGCGTGGGGCGCGCTGCGCGGCACGGTGTGTTGGCCCAGCGGCACGGCGCCGGCGAGCAAGACGCTGACCGTCACGGCTGTGAGTTTGGAGACAGGTATACCGGTTTCGGCCGCCGTGACAGCCACGCTGGAGGCAGCGTTCTACATTCCGGGGACGTTCACGGTTTCCCCTGCCAGTGTCACCATGCAGGTGTCCGATCCGCAGCACAGCGCCTCGGCCAGCCTGACTCTGGGCTTCAGCGGCGGATCGCCCCAATGGTTCGCGGCAGTGACACCGGCCTCGACAACCACAAACTGGCTGGTCCTTTCACAGGCTTCCGGCACGGGGGCGGGGCAGTTGAACCTCACGGCGAACGGGGCGGGCCTCTCGGTGGGGGTGTATTCCGCGTCCGTTTCCATCCAGTCGACCGGCGTAATCCCGCAATACATCGTGGTGCCGGTGACGTTCGTGGTTGGGCCGGCATCGGCCACGCAAATCGGGGGAGTGGCGAACAACGCATCGTTCGCGACGGTCTTCGCTCCGGGGATGCAGGCCGCGGTGTTCGGCACGGCGCTGGCGCCTGGGACGCTTCTCGCATCTCGCCTGCCGCTACCGCTTTCGCAATTGGGCGTGACGGCTGCGGTAAACGGAAACAGCGCGCCCTTCTACTATGTTTCACCCGGCCAACTGAACATCCAGATCCCCTATGAAACCGGTTCCGGCCCGGCGGTGCTGGCGGTCAACAACAACGGGCAGATCGCCTGGTTTCCGTTGCAGATCTCTACCGTCGCGCCGGGGCTATACGGCGTGTGGGACATTCATGGGCAGCCTGCGACGACGGCGACGCAAGGGCAAGTGTTGCTGGCGTTCACTACAGGGGAAGGCGACTTGACTCCGACGCTGGCCACGGGAGCGACGCCAGCATCGGGCACGGCGATCTCGAAACTGCCGGCGGCGCGGCAACCGATCGCGCCCACGGTGGGTGGCGTGCCTGCCACGCCGCTGCTATTTGCGGGCGTGCCTATCGGCCTGGCGGGTGTCACCCAGATTGATTTCACCGTGCCGGCGAATGCCCCGCTGGGGCCGCAACCCGTCGTGGTCACGGTGGGGGGTGTTCCAACCAATACGGTGACGCTCAACATTACGGCGGCCGGAACCGAGCCGCGACTTGTCGCACGACCGTAAGGGAGCGGAGGGCTGGATTACGCAAACTGAACTTCGGAACCGACACTTCCGAATAGATAGTTTCCAGCTTTTGGTTGATGTGTTAACATGCAGTAGGGCCAAGCCGGACGCGGCGGAAGCTCGTCCTTTCCTTTAAGTGAATCAACATTACTAAATGAGTTTAAATTTTCGCTCTCTTTTCAGTTTATTTTCGTCGGACCTTGCCATCGACCTCGGCACGGCCAACACGCTGGTGTATGCCAAGGGCAAGGGGATAGTCGTCAACGAGCCGTCCATCGTCGCGATCAACAAGAACACCGGCGAGGTGGAAGCCGTCGGCAAGGAAGCCAAGGAAATGCTGGGGCGCACGCCCGGCAACATCGTGGCCATCAAGCCGATGAAGGACGGCGTCATCGCCGATTTCAAAGTCACCGAGCGCATGCTGAATTACTTCATTCACAAAGCGCACGGGCGCAAGATGCTGGTGCACCCGCGCATTGTGATTGGGGTGCCGAGCGAGATTACGCAGGTGGAAAAGCGCGCGGTGATGGATTCGGCCTATCGCGCCAAGGCCAGCGAAGTGCACCTGGTGGAACAGGCCATGGTGGCGGCCATCGGCGCGGGTCTGCCGATTACCGAGCCTTCCGGCAACATGGTGGTGGATATCGGCGGGGGCACCACCGATGTGGCCGTGATCTCGCTTTCGGGAATCGTCTATTCGCGTTCGGTGCGGGTAGCCGGCAACGAAATGGATGAGGCCATCACCCAGTATCTGAAGCGCAAGTACAACCTGCTGATCGGCGAGCGCTCGGCGGAGGCCATCAAGATAGAGATCGGCTCGGCGTATCCGCTCGACAAGCCGATCACCGCGGAAATCAAGGGGCGCAACCTGATCGAGGGTGTGCCGCGCACCATCACGGTGGACGACAGCGAAATCCGCGAGGCGCTCTCGGAGTCCGTCGCCATGATTGTGAATGCCATCCGCGTGGCGCTGGAGCGCACCCCGCCGGAGCTGAGCGCCGATATCAGCGATCGCGGCATCGTGCTGACCGGGGGCGGGGCCCTGTTGAAGAACCTGGACAAGCGCATCCGCGAAGAGACCGGGCTGCCGGTTTCCATCGCCGACGATCCGCTGGCGTCGGTGGTGCTGGGCACCGGCCGCATGCTGAGCGATTTCCGGCTGCTGCGCAAGATTTCGATAGACTAGGGGCAAGGGCGGCCCGGGTCATGGAATCCTTTCTCAACCGGTACCGGAACATCACCGTTTTGCTGCTGACGATACTGGCGCAACTGGTGTTGCTTTCCCTCCAGGTGAAGAACGACCAGGACGTCCGGTTCATCCGCTTGTGGACGGTGAGCGCGGTTTCGCCGCTGGCCAAGCTGGTGGACGCCTTGCGCGGCGGGAGCATCGGCTTCGTGCGCGACTACATCCGGCTGCACGATTCCGACGCGGAGAACCGCCGGTTGCGGCAGGAAGTGGACCGGCAAAAGTTGGAAATCGTCTTTCTGAAGAACCAGCTCAACACCGCGGATCGCGCCAAAGCGCTGCAGTTGTTCCAAGCCAAGATTCCTTCCAAAACCCTTCCCTCGAGCGTCATCATGATGGGCCTCGGGACCAACTCGATGGTCTTTGTGGACCGCGGTTCGGTGTCCGGCGTGATGCGGGGGATGGGAGTGTTGACGCCAGATGGGATCTTGGGCAAAGTGACCGCGGCCTATCTGACGTCGTCGCAGGTGCTGCTGGTGACCGATCCGGAGTTCGCGGCGGGTGTGGTTTCGGGGAAGAACCACGCGCGCGGCACGCTCAAGGGATACAATGGGCAGCTTTGCAAGGTGGACTACGTGGCGTTCGAAGATAAAGTCGAGCCGGGCGACTGGTTCTACACCTCGGGCGACGACCGGATGTTTCCCAGCGGCTTTCCGGTGGGGGTGGTGAAATCCGTGCAGCCGGGGCAGCCGTTCAAGGAAATCACGCTGGAGCCGAGCGGCCTGGCGCGCGGGCTGGAGGATGTGCTGATCGTGCTGGACAGCGTGCATCAGGAGATTCCCGACACGCCGCCGGGGAGGCAGCCGGTATACGTCGCACCGCCGCCGCCCACCACCGGCGATGCTGAGACTCCGACACCTGCGCCCCAGGGCGTGACGGCCGGCACGGAAGCCGACCGCTTGAAGGCGGCCTACAAAGCCTCCGGCGACGCGCAGGGGCACACCTTCGGAGAGGATGCGCCGCACTCCAAGCCGCCGGACTTCACCAAACTGCCGGGAGCGGGTATGGGGCCCGCGGCGAAAGCGCCCGCGCCCGCCACCAAGGACACGGCGCCGGAGCAAAAACGGCCCGGAGGCGGGCAGTGAGTTATTCGGGCGAGCGGATTCTGCTCAGCAGCGAGCGGGAGAGCCGGGTGTCGCGTTTTCGATTCTGGGTCATGCTGGTGATCCCTCTGGCCGCCCTGCTGTTCCAAATTTACGTTCCGCTATTCTTCCGCTTCCTGAGTTTCCTGGACCTGCCGCTGCTGGTGGTGATTTATCTGGCGGTGATGCGGCGGAATCCGGTGAGCGGCCTGCTGACGGGAGCAGTGGTGGGATTGGCGCAGGATTCGCTCTCCAAGAACCCGCTGGGCATGTACGGGATTGTGAACACGCTGGTGGGTTATTTCGCGGCGTCGATCGGGATGAAGCTGGACGTCGACAACCTGACGATGCGTCTCTTGCTGGCGTACTTCTTCTACGTCCTTCACCAGTTCCTTTACTGGATTATGGAACGGGCGTTGCTGCGCCACTTGCCGCCGCTCGACTGGCAGCACTGGCTGGTTCTGGGAGTCTTGAACGCGCTGGTGGGCGCGGCGCTGTTTCATTTCCTCGACAAGCTCCGGGTGACGGCCTAGAATGAATAAGGAGCGCCTTTCCAGCGCATTGTTGTGACCCTTCCGCCAGCCGATCCAAATCCCGGACATCCGTCCTCCGAGCAGCCGTATCTGCATGACGACACGCGCTTTGCGGCGCCCAAGATTGCCATTTTCCAATACGCCACGGTGATCCTGTTTCTGTTTCTGATTTCGGGGTTTTGGAGATTGCAGGTCGAGAACCCGGATTACTACAAGGAGCGGGCGGAACAGAACCGCATCAAGTCGATGCCCATTCTGGCGCCGCGCGGGCGCATTCTGGACCGCGATGGCCGCGTGATCGTGGACAATCATGCGTCGTTCACGCTGATCCTGACGCGGGAGAACCTGAAGGAAGAACATCTGAAGCCGATTGCCGAGGGCCTCGATCTGGATCTGAGCGATCTGCAGGAGATTGTGCGGCGCTACCGCACCAGGCCCAAGTACGAATTCATACGATTGAAGGCGGAGATGACGCCGGCCGATCTGGCCTTCGTGGATTCGCACCGCGATTTTTTCCCGGAGCTCGAAATCACCGAGGCGCAGCATCGCATGTATCCGCAAAACGGCATGATGGCCCACGTGCTGGGCTACACCGGCGGCATCAGTCCGTCCGAACTCGACACTGCGGAATTCGCCAAGTACAAACCCGGCGATGTTATCGGCAAGTTCGGCGTGGAACGGCAATATAACGATACGCTGATGGGCATCGACGGGCAGCGTCAGGTGGAATTGGACGTCTATGGCCGGCCCCCCCGCTCCGCCGATGGGGAAAAGCATGTCGATGTCACGCTGAAGCCCTCCGTACCCGGAAAAGATTTGCAACTCACCATCGACCTGGACTTGCAGGCCGTGGCCGAACTGGCCATGGATGGCAGGAACGGCGCCGTGGTGGCGATCGATCCGCGCACCGGCGAAGTGCTGGCGATGGTCAGCCGGCCCGCTTTCGATCCCAACAAGTTCGCCGCACACATCAACGCCAGGGATTTGAAGGAATTGAACGATAATCCGGATAAGCCCTTCTTCAATCGCGCGATTCAGGCGGCCCAGGCGCCGGGTTCCACCTTCAAGCCCATCATGGCCCTGGCGGCCTTGGAAACGGGAACCATCGACGAGAATTTTACGGTGCATTGCCCGGGCGGTGCGACCTTCTATGGGCGCTACTACCGTTGCCACTTGAAGAGCGGCCACGGCTCCGTGGCCTTGCACAAGGGCATCGTGCAATCGTGCGATACGTATTTCTACACTCTCGGCAACAAGATGGGAATCGACGACATCGCCCAATACGCCGACATGGTGGGTTACGGTCACGCTACCGGAATCGACCTGCCGCACGAAGCGCAGGGCGTGGTGCCGTCGCCGGAGTGGGCCATCCACACGCAAGGGCGAAAGTGGTATGCCGGTGAGACCATTTCGGTGTCGATCGGGCAGGGCGCTCTGACCGTGACGCCGCTTCAGATGGCGCGCGGGATCGCCGGCCTCGCCATGGGCGGCGTGTGGCATCGGCCGCGCGTGGTGAAGGAGCAGCCGGACAAGCCCACCGAGTGGCCGCTCAATCCGCAGCACGTGAAAGACGTAGTGGACGGCATGTACGGAGTGGTGAACGAAGGCGGAACGGGCGGACGCGCCTGGCTGCCGAATATCGAAGTCTGCGGCAAGACCGGAACCGCGCAGGTGGCCTCGGCGGAATACGTCAAGGCCAAGGGAGGCGGGCACGAACTGAAGGATAACGCCTGGTTCGTGGGCTTCGCGCCGCGGCAAGCGCCTGAGATTCTGGTGGTGGCCCTGTTCGAACACGGCGCCGAAGGCCCGCTGGCGGCGCCCATCGTGCGTGACGTGTTGACGGCATACTTCGACAAAAAGATTCGGATCGAGACGTTGCGGCAGCAGGGAGCGGCGGTAGCGGCCGGCGAAGCGGCAGTGCGCACGTTGGGTCTGCCAGGTCCGGGGCGGTCAAACTAATATGGTTCGGCATTTATCGGCTCGCGATATCGATTGGACGCTGCTGGTGATCGCGCTGCTGATCTGCGCGGTGGGAATTCTACAGATTTATAGTGTCACGCGCGGATCCGATTCGCACAGCGCCTGGTGGAAGCAGATCTTCTACGTGCTGGGCGGCCTGGTCCTGATGTGGCTGGTTTTACCATCGGATTACCACGCCATGCTGCACCACGTGCCGCTGATGTACCTGGTTTCGGTAGGGGCGCTTGCGGCAACCTACCTTGTGGGCGAGGCCGCGTTCGGCTCGACGCGGTGGATTCCGCTGGGTTTCGGAGTTCACTTACAGGTATCGGAATTCGTAAAGCTCGTGATAATCTTGTTGGTAGCCCGCTACCTGACGGATTTGCGCACGAATGAGCTGGAGTTTCGGGAGATGCTGAAACTGGCGGGCTTGGTGCTGATTCCCGCCGCCCTGGTTTTGAAGCAACCGGACCTGGGTACGGCGCTCACCTATCTCGGGATTCTCACGGTGGGTGTGTTTCTGGCGGGATTGCATTGGAAGTACGTCCTTGTGATCGTGGCGGGGGCGGCGCTGATGGTCCCCATAGGCCTGCATTTCCTGAAGGATTATCAAAAGGCGCGGCTGGTGAGTTTCCGCGATCCGGAGCTGGACCCGCAGGGCGCGGGATACCAGGTGATCCAGTCGCAGACGGCCATCGGTTCGGGAGGCATGTTTGGCAAGGGAGTGACCAAGGGGACCCAGGCGCAGCTACACTTCCTGCCGGTGCCGTCCAAGGATTTTATCTTTTCGGCCTTTGCCGAAGAGCATGGATTCGTCGGTGTAGTATTGATGTTGGCTTTGTACTTCGTGATGATCATGCGCATAGTTCAGAATGCGCAGACCGCGCCCGAGCGGGCCGGGATGTACATCTGTATGGGGGTGGCCGCGCTGCTGCTCTCGCACATCCTGATCAACGTCGGGATGGTGGCTGGGCTGATGCCGGTGACCGGCATTCCGCTGCCATTCATGAGCGCCGGCGGTTCGAGTATCTGGACGAGTTTCTTGGCACTGGGGCTGGTCAACAATGTCCGCCTCAGAAGGTTTGTGAATTAGAAGTTTATGGGGAGCCTGTAGGAGACCCTGGGGACGGTGGCGCGCAAGCGCTTCCCAAGGAAGAGAAGCAGAGAAGTGGTTCCCGGCCGCGCGGTGTATGAGGCACCTTGCTCCACGCCCGGCTCGAGTGAGCTTGTAAGACCTTCCGATCCGTTCCGGCGCTCCGTGCTCCGCAGGGAGGCATTGGATGTCGAAGGAGTTGGTGATTTCCGCGGACCGGCACGAAACACGTGTAGCGGTGATCGAAGACGATCAGGTAGTTGAAGTTTACTACCAGCGGGAGAATGAATACTCGCTGGCGGGCAGCATCCACAAAGGCAGAGTGACGCGCGTGCTGCCGGGCATGCAATCGGCCTTCGTCGATATCGGCCTGGATCGCGACGCATTCCTGTACGTCTCGGACTTTTTCGAAGACAACGACGAGTACGACAAGATCGTCAGCAGCGTGGAGGAAAAAGTCCTCAAGCTGGACCGGACGCCGGGCTCGACGCCGGCGCCCGATGCAGTGGCGCCAGCCGCCGCGGTGGAAGGCGCGCCGGCGGAGGGCCTGCCGGTTTCCGCGGCCCCGCCGGTTGTGCCAATGGCGGCGCCGATGCAGGAGCCGCGCCGTGACGATCGCGACAATCGCGGGCGCCGGGGACGGCGCCGCCGCGGCGGCCGAGGCCGCAGTCTGCCGGATTCCAAATTCTATTCGCCGGGCCAGAGAGAGCCGCAGGAAAGCCGGCCGCCGGCAAGCGGCCCGCTGGTCGTGATCCCCGAAGCGCTGCCGCAAGCCGACGTCGAGCTCGAGCCGGAACCGGAAGCCGAAGCGCCGGCGCGGACCGAAGCCGACGACTTCTTCGTGTTGCCGGGCGAATCGCTGGCAAAGCACACCGGTCCGGGCAGCGAACCGGAAGAGCGCATCAGCGATCGCCATTTCGAGGCGCCCAGCGGCGAGGATGCCGGCGCCGACGCCAGCCTGGTGGAGCAGAACCTGGCAGAAGTTCGCGGACGCATCCGGGAGATTGAAGCGCGCGCCAAGGCCGCGCTGGAGTCTTATCGGCCCGAGCCGGAACCGGTGATCGAAGCGCCGCCGGTCGTGGTGGAAGAGCCGGTCGCGGAAGTAGCGGCGGTGAAAGGCGAGCCGGCGCCGGCCGAAGCTGCGCCGCAAATGGCTGCCGAGCCCGAGCCGGTTGCTGAACTGGTTCCCGAGGACGAGCCGTTTGCGGAAGACGCCGCCGCCACCCCGCACCGGGCCGCGACCGTGAGGGAGCGGAGTTCCCCGACCTCGAGCGAAACATCGGCCGGGGAAGACGCGGCGGAAGAAACGGAGATCGCGGAGGGCACTGCCGAGGGCACATCGGAAGGTGAAGCCGAGTTCGAAGCCACCGCTGAAGAGACCGAGGCTGGCGAAGCGATTGTGGAAGAGGAAGGGCCCGAGCCGGCCCGCATCCCCACCAGCCTGACCGCTGCGTTGCGTGAGCAGGGGCCGCGCTATCAGCATCGGGTTTCCCGCCGCATGCGGCGCAAGGGCCGTGACGGGCGCGACGTCCGTGAAGCACGCGGTCCGGTGGGCGATGCGGCGCGGCCGCTGGATACCCGTCCGGTGGAACGGACCGCTCCCGCTCCGCGGGGCCCGGCCGAACCGCGCACGGAGAAAAGCTCTTTGCCTTCCATCAGCGACCTGCTGAAAGAGGGGCAGGAGATCATCGTCCAGATCGCCAAAGAGCCGCTCGGCCAGAAGGGCGCGCGCATCACCTCGCATATCGCGCTGCCGGGCCGCTTCCTGGTCTACATGCCGACCGTGGATCACATCGGCGTATCGCGGAAGATCCCGAGCGACGAGGAACGCCTCCGCCTGAAGCGCATTCTACAGAACAATCGCACCGGCATTTCGGGCGGATATATCGTCCGCACGGCGGGCGAGGGCCGTACCGAAGAAGAGCTCCGCGCCGACATGATGTTCCTCTACAACCTCTGGCTGGACATGCGCCAGAAGGCCGAGCGCCGCCCGGCTCCGCTGCTGGTGCATCACGATCTCAACGTGGTGGAGCGCATTTTGCGCGACCAGTTGACCTCGTCGTTCAAGAGCATCTGGGTGGACAACGAAGAAGTCTACGAAAGCGTGCTGCGCTTCGTGCAGCGGTTCCAGCCGGCTATGGTAAGCCGCGTCAGGCTATACACCCGCTCCACCCCGATCTTCGACGAGTTCAACATCACTTCCGAACTGGAGAAGGCGCTGCGGCCCAAGGTGTGGCTGAAATCCGGCGGCTACATTGTCATCAACCAGACCGAGGCGCTGGTGGCCATCGACGTCAATACCGGCAAGTACGTCGGCAAGTCGAACCGTTTGGAAGACACCATCGTCAAGACCAATACGGACGCCATCAAGGAGATTGTGCGGCAGATCCGGCTGCGCGACCTGGGAGGCATCATCATCGTCGACTTCATCGACATGGACGAGCGCAAGAACCGGCAGAAGGTGATGCAGGCGCTCGAAGAGGCCATGCGCGCGGACCGGGCTCCCAACAAGATTCTCCAGTTCAACGATTTCGGCCTCGTGGCCATCACGCGCAAACGCGTCAAACAGAGCCTGGAGCGCACGTTGTGCACGCCGTGCCCGATTTGCGAAGGCGCGGGATACGTCAAGAGCCCGCAGACAGTGGTGGGCGAAATCCTTACGGAAGCCAACAAGATCGCCCGCGCGGTGGAGGGCAAGGACGTGATGTTGCGCGTCAACCCCGAAGTCGCCAAACTTCTGAAATCGAATCAGAACAGTTACCTGCAGGAACTGGAAGAGATCCTCGGACGGACCGTGATCGTCAAGAGCGATCAGCAGCTCCATCCGGAAAAATTCGACCTGGCGTAGCCTGCGAGTGGGACAAACCATCGCCTTTCGCGGTCTGTCGCCCCCGCCTGCTTGACAGACGACACGACCCGATCGTCTGTCCCGCCGCTCCTCTACCTCGCGAAGCTCACGCGCAGGCCGGTCGATAGCATCACGTCGTTGCGCAGGCGGCCCGGCAGCGGGTCGCTCACGAAGCGATCGCTGAAGGTAAGATGCCATCCCAGCCACTTCTTGATTGCGGTGACGCCGGTGATATCGAAGTTCATGCGATATTGTCCGGTGTCACTGAGGTTGGGGTACATGCGGAACGCCTGCGTGATGCTGGTGACCGCGGAGGCCTTCCAGAGCAGGTCGTCGCCGAAATTCACTTCCGCTGAATTGCGAGTCAGGATAGTGAAGTTCTCGCGTTCATAGTCACCGCCGGCTTGAAAACTGAGCGTGGTCTTTTTCGTTTTCACCGCGTTCCACCCGGCGCCGCCGCCAAATACCGCGCGCAAGTCCAGGCTCTGAAAACGGTCGTGCTCGTATTCATTGAGCGTCGTCAGGAAGACGCGCGGGTTCAAATCGCGGTTGTAGGCCCAGCCGCCGCGCACCGCGCTCGCATTAGTGCTCGAGACCCCGTTCGCCAGCGCAGTGCCGTAGATCTCGTTGAAGTGCAGGCTGATCTTATCGTGCTTTGTGACGCGCGCGGCGTTGAAATCGTTGGTCAGGGTCTCCGTGCGCGCGTTGCCGCGGGCCAGCGCGAGCCCTAGATCGAAGTTGCCGGCCCACAACTCGCCGAGCCCGGGATGCTGCAGCTCCTCCCACTTTTTTTGTTCTCGCTCGTCGCGAATCGCGGAGATGCCCGCCAGCGGCGCGGATTTCGCGGCTACTTCCAGGTTGTCGCCATTGGTCGAGATCTTACCTTTCACGGATTCTCCGCCGGGCAATACGACCACCAGTTCCCGATCCGATTTCAAGCTTTTCACGGCGGACCAGGGAATCGACACTTCACCCAGCAGTTCGCTTTTGAGCGTGAGCTTGGCGCCGTCTTTCTGGATGACGCTGCCGGTCAGCGTGTCGCCGTTCTTCAGCACTACCTGGTCGGCCAAGAGCGCCGCCGACGCGCACAGAATGAGTGAAAAAGTTCGCAAGGGCAAATTGAGTTCCTCGGAATCAAATTGCCACGCGGCTGGTCACTTCGTCAAGAGCTTGAAAGCGTGCGTCCATTGATTCTGGCGGAACCCGGGGATGCACCACAGCATGCACAGCGGCTCCAGCGCGCGCGAGGCAACGATGCCGCCGCAATCGAAAGGCTCCCAGCCGAAGCTGCGGATGACGCCTTCCACCTGCCGCTTGGCGGCCGCGTGGTTGCCGCAAAAGAACATGGTGGGCGGGCCCTGCTCGTATTTCGGATGAATCATGCGCGCCGCGCCCACGCTGTTGAAGGTCTTGACCACGCGCGCTTCGGGCGCCGCGGCCTGGACGCGTTCGCCCAGCGATTCGTTGGGGCCGGTCGTGAACACCAGCACTCCATCCACCGGCGGGGCGTCGGCGATCGGGTTGGTGGTGTCGATCACGGTCTTGCCCGCCAGGTTGGCCGGGCGCGCCAGCGCGATGGCCTCTTCCGCCGCGCGGCCGAGCGTCGCCAGCACCACCAGTTCGCCGAATCGCGCCGTCTGCTCGAAGGTGCCGGCCAGGGCGCCCGCATCCTGCCCCACCCACTGCCGCACTTCCGGTTTGTCGGGATCGCGCGAGCCCAGCATCACCGTGTGGCCCTGTTCGCGGAAACCGGCGCCGAGCACTCTGCCCACCGCTCCCGAACCCAAGATTCCAATCTTCATGGTGTCCCCCCCTCGTGGAGCAGGCTTTCCAGCCTGCCACGCCGGCATTCCCTGTATTACAACTGCGCAGTTTCTTCGATCGGCGCGAAGTTTTTTCGTGGTGCACGCACTCACGCGTGCCGCGTCGACACTCGGCGGCCTCTCACATTGGTCGCGCCTCTGCTGCTCCGTGGGGCAGCCAATCCTGGCTGCCGCCGCCTTTCAGGCGGCGCACTCCCGTTGTCTAAGCGTCCACCTGTTCCTTGGTTCAGCACTACAAAGATGCCGCACTCTCACCCGCGGATTCGGAATTCCAAGCCGGCTCCCTCAATGCGACGTATACTGCTGTTGCGGTGGGTTGAGTTTGATCTCGATGGTTTTTTCTTCTTCGTCCACCACGAAGACGTTGCCGAAGGTCTGGTAGCCCTTGGCGTTGACCTGAACCCGGATGTTCCCTTGCGGGATCGGCGGCATGGTGGCTTGGCCCTCCTGGTTCGACCGCATCTCGAATTTGGTGTTGACGTTCTTGCCGAAGCTGGACCGCGGATGTTTGGCGTTGGCGTTCCACTGGATGATGACTTCGGCGCGATCGATGGGCCGGCCCGTCTGTGTCTTGACGACAATTTTGAGTGTCGTCATGGGAGTGGCCGCCCACAGGGCCGTGGCGGCCAGCACAACGGCCGCGAAGAGGAGTGCAAACTTGCCCCGGTTACGCATACATCGATTATAAGCCCGCCATGGTAGGATGGAAATGGATACCCACCAGGCGCTGCTCGATTGTGGGGGCGTAACGGATTCGACGGGATTGAATCGTGGTGGGGAGGCGTGCCGGGTTCCGAGCTCCCGTAAAACGATCGGAAAAACACAACTGCCAATACGCAGTTTGCATACGCTGCCTAATTAATTAGGTGGCCGCTCCAGCCGCTGAGCCCGCGCGGCGGTGAGTGAGCGTCATTTTGCGGGATAGGCCTAAGGCTTCGGTCCGGAGCCGGCGGTCGAGATCCAATCGGGCTAGGCCTTCGCCGCTCTCGCCGGCTTTGAAGCGTTGGTCGAAAACTAATGAGCCGGATACGCACGTAGTTCTCCTCATGGCGAGCATTCTCGGACGGGGGTTCAACTCCCCCCGCCTCCACCACATTACCTTTGTGGCAAACTAGGAACGACCGCACAACGGTAGATTATGCAAACGGTTCAGTCAGCGAAAGCACCGTCGAGCGAGGACCCGGTCCTAGGCGCGATCATCGACCGTTTAGTCCAGATCTTCCATCCAGAGCGCATCTATTTATTCGGCTCCGTCGCGCGAGGCGATGCCGACTCTGACAGCGATTACGATCTGATGATCGTGGTGCCCGATACCACTCCCGCGGCGATGCGAGACACCGGTCCGGCTTATCGGGCGTTGTGGCGGCTCGGAGCGGCGGTGGACCTGTTGGTCTGGACGCGCGCCGAGTTTGACAGCCGCCTTCACTTGCGAGCCTCTCTGCCTTCGACCGTTCAGCGGGAGGGCAAGTTGTTGTATGCAGCCTGACCCCCAAAGGCTGGCCGACACGGCATCCTGGTTACGCAAAGCGTCGAACGACCTGCGCTACGCTGGAATCGACCTGGCGGCAGAGCCATCTGCGCCTGAAGATGCCGTTTTCCATTGCCAGCAGGCGGTCGAGAAGGCACTCAAGGCCTTTCTTGTCTGGTCCGATGTGCCATTTCCCAAGACACATGACCTTGGCAGGTTAGGCAGCCAGGCAGTCCGACTCGATCCCAGTCTGGAACGACTTGTGGACCGAATCGTTGACCTGAGCAAGTACGCCTGGATGTTTCGGTATCCCGGCGATCCCATTGAGCCGTCCACCGAGGAGGCGCGCGAAGTGCTCGCCCGCGCAACGGCAGTGGTTGATGAAGTCAAGGGACGGATCTTGGGTCTCGATCCCCCGGCGGCTGAGATCCAATCGGGCTAGGCCTTCGCCGCTCTCGCCGGCTTTGAAGTGGAGGTCGAAAACTAATGAGCCGGATACGCACGTAGTTCTCCTCATGACGGGCATTCTCGGACGGGGGTTCAACTCCCCCCGCCTCCACCACTTTATTGGTAGCCGGCCCGGCCCGGCTCTTCCGCACGTAAGAAATGCGTCTCTCCCCTTTTCACTTGCGAAGCCGTGCCAAGTGGGACCGGCCTCCTGGCCGTTCGGCAAGGTGGGGCAGGCTTCAGCCTGCCACTGAAGTTTCCACATTTTCCAAGCTCCGTTAAGACCAACTGGTAGCGCCGGCGGTCTTGCCGCCGGTCTTTGCCGGGCTTTGCCCGGCGAGCCCGCAAGGGCGCCCGAGAATGGGCATTTTGGGGCTACGCAACCCCTGGTCGCTCAGCCACTGGCGTTCGGGATTTTCGCGCCGATACCCGTGAACAACCCCGCCTCGCGCTCCCTTGCTGTAAGGAGGTAATGCCGGTATGGTGGTAATGTCGATGACCAGCAAGATTACCAGCAAGGGCCAGACCACCCTTCCAAAGGAAATTCGCGACAAACTGGGGGTTCACTCCGGCGACACGCTAATCTACGAAGTGGAAGGGAATGCGGTCCGCGTTCGCAAGGCACAGCCATTCGATCTTGCTTGGCATCGGGCGATTTCGCCAACTCTAGCCGAGTGGGACTCAACTAACGATCACGAGAATTTCGACGACCTGTGATGCGTTCGAGGTCGTCGTTGTGCCATTCCATTCACCGGCTCCCGATCAAAGCGTGAGGCGCCCTGCCGCGGTGCTCAGCCGGCGCGCTTTCAACGCGAAGGGCTACACCGTGATGGCAATGATCACCGACGCACGCAATCAGCCGTGGCCGCTCGATATTCGCATCGACCATCAATCCGCGGGGTTGAAGATGCCGAGCGTCGTCCGCATGAAGTTCTTCACCCTGGATAACCGCCTGGTCATACGCAGCGTGGGCAGGTTGTGTCCCCACGATCGGCAACAACTCCTGGATGGCCTGCGACAGCTTCTGCCCCCACTCTCACTTCCCAAGAGGTGACGAGTATCCCCATGAAGAATCACCCGCATTCCGGGCGCATTCTCCGCCAGGATTTCCTGGAACGGCTTGGCTTGACCGTCACCGAGGCCGCTAAAGTGCTTGGCGTTGCGCGCTACCAGCAAGCCTCTTAGCCGGGGAACTCTGCCCAGCCCGCAGTCGCGACCCTGGTCCTTCGTTCAGGGCGTGAGGCCTTCAAAGCCCATTGACAAAATTTCTTCGACTCAATTTGCCCTGTTATCATCCACTTGCAGTTTTTCTCCCCCGGCTTGGTACTCGCCTCCATGCTACTTTTGAATCGGGTAAGGAAGTGCGCTCGTCGCAAACTTCCGAATCTGAACTTCCTGCGCAGGAAGCGTTGCTTTTCAGGTGGTACTGATACTTCTCGGCGGCTGTTAAGGCCTTGCGGCACTCACCGGGCTTTGCCCGATGGGGACCGACGGAAGAAACGTGGAATCGATTTCGCAATCC